>CAVZZD010000011.1:0-223673 GCA_963779655.1 uncultured Actinomycetota bacterium
CGGCACAACCTGGCCCGCTCAGTCGGGCGCACCGGGGTGTGCTGGGACAATGCTGCATCCGAATCATTATGGGCAACACTGAAAGTCGAATTCTACGACCGATATCTGTGGCCCAGCCGCGCCGTGGCCAAGCTGGCTGTCGGAGACTGGATCGAACGGGTCTACAACCGGCGCAGACGGCACTCCGCCCTGGGTATGATCAGTCCGGTCGACTATGAAGAGCGATTCAATCAGACGGCACAAGCCGCCTGACCCTGTGTCCACCAAACGGGGTCAAGCCCACTGCTGAATCAATTCCGCGTGGCGGGGTGTGGTCGTCCTGGGGTTTCGGATAATTGGTGGGGGCAGAGTCGGTCTGATGGTCAGCGTGAGTTGTTGGATGCGGAGTCGGTTACCGGGCAGTTGTTGAAGTCTGATCGCACCACTGAGTTTCGCCACTCGTCACGCGGGTGTAAGCGGCATATTCGTTTAGATGGTTTCGCAGCCCGGCATGCGGTCGGCAATCCCCGGCAGCTAGGCGCCGTTCCGCCCGTGCGATACAACGTGTTTCGTGGCCGTCACTGCTGGCGTGCGGCGGCCAGTCGGATGAAGTTGCGGAATTCGATCCTGTACTGCTCGGCGTCCTCTTCTGGGACTGCTGGACAAACGGACCCAGTAGCCGAAGCAACCCCGTACCCGAGAATCACACGATGTCGAATCCGCGGACCCCGGCGGATGCCCGAATACTGCGCGGTCTGAAACAGCGGTTCTTGGCCGGGCAGGATTGCCTACTTTCGAATGGACCTGACTCGTCGCGGGGCCTTGACCCCATGTAGTGGACACGGGATTCGTGGTTATGCGGCTTCGGGCAGCGTAGCGGGTGTCAGGGTCCTTTCGTAGGCGGCGGGGCTGGAATGACGGCAGTGGGAGTGGCGCCGTTTGGTGTTGTAGCGGGCCAGCCATCGGAAGACCTCGCGGCGGCAGGTCGTCTCGTCGGCCCAGCTGCTACGGTCCTGCAAAACTTCGCGTTTGAGTGCGGCGTTGAACGACTCGGCCAGCGCGTTATCGGCACTCGTTCCGACCGCTCCCATGGATTGGGCGACCTCCAGTTCTTTGCAGAGTTGCGCGAAATCCTTTGAGGTGTACTGACTTCCGTGATCTGCATGGAATATTGCACCGGCCAACCCGCCCCGCAGCGCGTCGGCCGCCTTGAGAGCGTCAGCGACCAACTCGGTGCGCATATGCTCAGCGATCGCCCACCCGGTGACCCGTCGTGAGCAGCAGTCGATCACCGTCGCCAGATACAGATTCGAGCCGGTGGCCAGCGGCAGGTACGTGATATCCCCGACATAACGGGTGTTGACCTGCTCAGCGGTGAAATCCCGCTTGAGCAGATCAGGGACCTTCTGATTGGCCGGATCAGGCACCGTGGTCTTGACCCGGCGCCGACGCCGGTAGCCGGCGATCCCGACCGCGCGCATCACCCGGGCCACCCGCTTGTGGTTGACCCGCTCGGCGTCGGGCACACCGTCGTTGAGCTCAGCGGTGATCCGCGGCGCACCGTAGGTGTTGTCCTCGGTGTGCACGACGCGGATCCGCCCTGCCAGCACCTCGTCAGCGGCAGCGCGGGCATCCCTGCCACCTGCAGCTGCCCACCAGGCGTAGAACGACGAACGCGCGATCTCCAGGACCGCACACAGCCACTTCACCTCAAAGGTGTCTCGGTGGTCGGCAACGAACTGGAAGCGGCTCACCAGTTCGTCTCCCCGGCGAAATACTTGGCCGCCGAACGAAGAATGTCGCGCTCGGTGGCCAGCTTGGTCTTCTCGGCACGCAGCTCGCAGACCTCCGCCTGCAACCGGGTCAGCTTCTGCTCCACAGTCTCCGCACCGGGTGCTGAGACAGGCCCGGATCCAGGCTTGCGGTGCCGGATCGCCACCCCGGCGGCCTTGCACCACGTCGACAACGTCGCCTCGCTGACACCGAGCTCAGCGGCGATCACGGTGATCGTCGCGCCCTCGGTATCCCGATACAGCGCAACCGCGTCACGCTTGAACTCATCTGGATAATTTTTCCTTGCCATCGGGTTGGATCATCTCGCTTCCCCCAGAGCATTCCTGGGATTGAGCGTGTCCAACACACGGGGGTAAGGCCCGGGTGGATTGCGTCGGCCGGTGATTCGACGGCGGATGGTACCGAGATCGGGGCCTTCCGTGTAGAAGAGGACGTCATAGTTCATCAGGTCCGATCACCAAGTTGCGCCATGCGGTTCAGTTCTTGAGTTCGACCTCGACGAAAACGATCCCGTCGGCGTCGGCAGTCACTGTATGGGCGAGGCCGGCTTGACCGGTGTAGGGCGAACCCGCGACCTGGGTGATCATGCGCGCGGAGCCGTCGGTTGTCGACACGGCCGTCAGCGTCCCCCCGGTGATCGGCACCAGCACATAGTCGTATTCGTGCACGTGCGCACCCGTGCTATCGCCTGCCTTCTCGAACGACCAGGTCGTGACGCGCACCCGCTCGTCGTCAATCGTTGTCTCGCTGCGCGCATCTGCCATGGCGTTCTCATCTTCGTCGGGTGATGGTGAGTCAAGCTTGGCACTCGTCCTCGGGGTCGGTGTCGACATTGCCCTCCATTGGCGGGCGCCGGACCGCCGCACGCCGCAAGCTCCTGCCCGCTCTTCACTTGAGCACCTCAGAATCACGCCGTTCGGGTCAGCGGTTACCACCGCGCAGCTACGTTGGTAGCGATCTGTTCGGCAATCTTCAACGCCGAGTCGGCGGGGTTAGCGCTGCACGTGTTGATGTCGACAATCACATTGTTCGCGAGCGCCAGCGCGCGTCCACAGCCCCAGCCGGAGGCACCGGCATTCTGTTGAGTCACGGTGGTACTCAGTGTGCCGTTCGCGTTGGAGATCTGCCCGACGGACCACTGCGACTCGCTCTGCGTATGGGCGTACTGGCGGCAGGCCGGCCACTGCTGGGCGGAGGCATCGAAGAAGGCGCCAGCTTTTTCCGCGATAGGAAATAACACCACTGCCTGCTTGAGATAGTGCGTGAAGTTGTCGCCGTCGTTGAGGCTCTGATCGTGCTCGGCCCAAAAGCCACTGTTGGCATAGACCGGGGCCTCCGCCGCGCCGTCGATGGCGAGGCACTCCGGAGGCGTCATGGTGGCGCTGTTGTCAGACATCGAGGTCTGGGTATTTGTGACCGCCATTCCGGTCGCGCCCATAGCTGCGTTCACCTGTTCGGGGCTGAGTAGCAACCCGGCCAGCTCACGCTCAACAAGAGGACGCGGAATCATCGATCGGGTGGTCGTCGGCGACTCGGCGTTGCCTATTGTGCTGGCGCACCCGGCGATCAGAACGCAGGCTGCAACAGCAAGTGCGGCCGTTGGTTGGCGCATGTGTTCCTTCCCATTCCAGCCGTGCCGAACCGATCAGCGTGGCGCGATGTTCCCCCACAACGCGGCACGTGAACACTTATGGTGCGGTAATGCCGCCGACGCCTACGTGCATTTGAACGGTGTTTCTTGGTAACGATGAACGGCGTTTCTTGATAACGATCGGTGGGTCGAGCACAGCTCTGAGCGGTTTACGCTCCATTTATCAGTCAGTCAACGGCCAGCGCAATTACCGCAATTATGAGGAAGAGCATGCGCAGGATGAACAACACGATGGCCCCCCGCCCACCGGAAGGCCGCCCCCGTCGTCCAACGTTTGCAGATCCTGGGATGCCGCGTCGATGGTGTTTCCGTGCGCCCGAAATGCCTCCATCACCTCAGTGAAAATCTGTCCGGGCACTGTCGCGCTCGTCCATGCACTGCCGGAACGACTGCTGGTACGGCGAGTGTTCGTCGAGCGTGCGCTCGTCGCTGACCGAACGGATACGCGACCGCGGCGGTGAGCAGCGGCGCGAACGTGTCGAGCTCGTCGCCGGTCAGCAGGTCGTCGACCACGACGAAGCCGTTGGTGCGGAACGCTTCGATCTGTTCGCCGGCACTACTTCGCTTATCGTCCCGTTTTCTCGATGAACGCGATCAATGCGTCGTTGTAGAGGTCGGGCCGCTCGAAGTACGTCGAGTGGCCCGCGCCGGCGATCTCGACGATAGACGCGTTGGCGAGGCGCTGCGCGCTGTCGATGACCAGGTGCGGCGGAAACAGGTCGTCGTCGGTGCTGGTGATCACGAGGACGGGAACGCCGGTGGCGTCGAGGTCTTGGTGCGCGACCACGTCGCCGGGCAGGGCGGCGCCGACCGCGGCCATCGGGGGCGTGTGGAAGGTGTTCAGCTGTTGGTAGAGGAAGGCGCGGGCGGGGTCGCGTTCCACGAAGGTGGGGGAGATGGCCGGGTGCGCGCCGATGCGCTGTGCGGCGCCGAAGTTCGCGGCCGCCTTGGTCGTCCACTCGCGGAAGTACTCGAGGAGCGCAGTCGTCCAGAGCCCGCCGACAGTGTTCGACAGTGTGAGCGAGTGCGTGCGCGCCGGATGGGCGACCGTGAAGGCGGTCACCCACCAGCCGCCCATGGACTGGCCGACGAGGTGCGCGCCCGGTGTGCCCGTCGCATCGAGAACTGCGGCCATGTCGGCGACCGCCGCCGCGCTGCCGTGCACGCCGGAGGTGAACGTCGAGTTGCCGAAGCCGCGGCAGTCCCACGTGATCACCCGGAATCCGTTGGCTGCCAGCGTCGGCACCTGCTGGAACCACGCAGCATGCGTGCCGCCGGCGCCGTGCGTGAGCATGATTGCGGGCAGATCGTCGTCGCCGCTGACTTCGTAATAGATCTCTTCGCCGCCGCACGCGACGGTCCCGGTCTGCCAGCGCGCAGTCATCGGGCTGCCATGACGGTGTTGGCGACCATCTCGTCTCCCCAGAGTGCGAGTGCGTTGTCGTGGGTGAAGGCCTCGACGTCGTCTGCCGTAACGTGCCCGCGCTCGACGAGCTCCCACCTCGGGGAGGACTGCGCACGCATCGGGCACGTCCCAGTGTCCCAGGTCCGACGCCAACATGGCACGGAGCCCCGTGCCGGCTTAGTCCGGCCATGCCGTCCGCTAGCGGATCGCCGAGCTGCGCCGCGCCAAGGTATTGAAGGCAGCGCGCGTTCTTCGCGACAATCCGTTAGCTGTCGGACGCAACCAGTCGGGGTCGCGGGCGCTTCGGCGTCATCTTGGTGTCTGCCCTAAGGTCGTCGATCAGCGCCTCGGCGTAGGCGACCAAACCAGCGGTGTCGATGGTGTAGGGCACCGGGTGCTCGTTGTGGGCAAGTTTTGCCGATGCGCGGCGAAGTAGCGTGAGCGCACCCTTGACGTTGCCCCTCGCTGAACGTGGGTGATGCCGACAGCGAGCTGGGCCAGGCCTTGCCACAGCATCCGCTCATCGGCGGGGCCGTTTTTCCGTGCGGCCTCCAACACCCCGTGCGCGTTGAATGCCAGGGCCCCGGTCCAGCAAGTCCTGGGCATAGGCGAGGGTTTCGGCTGGGGGCAACTCGAGGTCATCCGGGATGCGTGCAACACCCACACTGCCCGGCGGAAGTGGCCGACCAAGGGCTCGCGCGGGCGGGCGCTTCGAGCCCGGCCGGATTCGTCGCGATCACGCTCAGCCATATGCCCATCATGGCCAGGTCACCCCGATCGCGCAGCTGCTATGTTTCCCGGCGTACCTATCAGTTTCACTCGCCGGACGGCCAGCACCGCGGGGGCGGTCGAGCCATCCGGGGCCGAGGCCGACGGTCGACTGGCACGCTGGATCGTGTGATGCAGATCGGCGTCGTCTTCCCCCGGAACGAGTTCGGTGGCGATGTTGGAGCCGTGGGCGCCTACGCCCAGGGTGTTGTGCAGCTCGGCTACCCCCATCTGCTCGCCTTCGACCATTTGGTCGGTGCCGACCCCGCGGTCCACAAGGGTCGGGCCGGGCCACGCTCCGCTGACTCTTCCCCGCTGATCACCGCCGAGGATTCCTCAAGCCGATCGAAACGTTCCTTCCGCGGCCTTGACCGCGGGTCGTGTCGAGATAGCCGCGCCAGCGGGCCGGCACGAACGGCGTCGCGACCGTCGTGGTGGCCTGCATCGGCACCGTTGTCCGTCCGGCGCTGTTCAGCTCGCGCAGCACCTGCACCGTCTCGGGGGAGTGGGCGGTTGTTCGACACGCTTAAGTTGTGGGCGTGACAGCTCGCGCCGTCCTGGTTACCCCAATGTCGGGGCCGCTGGCCAGATTCGGGAAAGCAGGGGCGAACGCCCTCGCTATCTGGGCCGAGCGTTCCGCGGTAACTCTGGAGGTCATCGACGCTTACCCCTCCGCGGCGTCCGCGATAGGGGCCGCAGAGGCTAGCCGGCCCGACGTGGTGTTCGGGCCCTACGGTTCGGGGCCGGCGCTGGCGGCCGCGGCCGCCAGCAAAGGGGTCATCTGGAACCAGGGTGGCGCCACCGCCCGGCTGGCGCGCCCGGCGTATCCGCGTGTCGTCAACGTGGAGTCTCCCGCGTACCGCTATCTGGCCGCGGTGCTCGAAACCCTTGCCGCCGCCGGTCTTGGTGAGGGGTCGGAAGTGGTAATCATGCACGTCGACACGGGGTTCGGCCGCGAGGTGGCTGAAGGGGCGGCGGTGGCGGCCCGGCGACTCGGTCTCTTGCGGCGGTCGGTCACTTTTCGGCCGGGCCGGGCCAGAGACGTGCTGGCGCAAGTCCCAGCGGGCGATGTGCTGTTATCGGCCGGTTCCTTCGACGATGACGTCGCCATCGCGCAGTGGGTCAGCGAACGTCGTTGGCGCGCAGTTGGAATGGTCGCCGCCGGAGTCGATGAGCTCCGCAGCGCCATCGGTGATCGCGTTGAGGGGCTGTACGGACCGTGCCAGTGGTTCAACGACGGGACAGATGATCCCGCGGTCGGACCCAACAGCGAGTGGTTCACCCACTGTTACCGGGACGCGAACGGTACGGAGCCGCCCTACCCGGCTGCTGCGGCCTTCGCCGCGGGTGTCGTTTGGCAGCGCTGCGTGAAGGAGGCCGGAACTGTTGAATCCTTGCCCGTGCGGGCCGCGTCACAGCGACTCGACACCACCACCTTGTTCGGTCGGTTTCGTGTCGACCCAGTCACCGGTGTGCAAACCGGCCATCAGATGAGAGTCGTTCAGTGGCGAGACGGACAGCGGGTGCTGGTTGATCGGCCGCTTCATCGGACATGAGTGTCGAAGTCACATCACCTCGTGCATGGGTCGGCGTGTCGGCGTACAGCACTGAGCTCTTGTGCCGCGTCGTAATCGGGGAACGAGTGTCATGCGGCGCTGGCCGGTTTGCTTCGGGCGTCGAGCAGTAGGTCGTCTAGGCGCAGCGCGGCCGCGGTGGTGCTCAGCCTGAGGGTAGGAGTGCTGCGTCGAAGAAAGCCAGCTCAAGGTGCATCGCCCGCCGGTAGGCCGCGCGCTCAGCGGGCCTGTCGTCTGCCTGTTCGTCGAGCAGTCGTTCCAGCCGGGTGGCCGATACCTCAAAATTCGGGTCAGCGTAGGTCTGCACCCACTGCGCGTACGGTCCCGCCGCGCCCGCGTCGAGTGCCGCGCCAAGCCATGCGTAGAGCCGCATGCACGGAGCCAGGCCGCGAACACCGTGCCCAACCCGGCCGTAGCGGCGGTCGCAAGCAGGAACTCGGTGTAGGCCAGGGTCGCCGATGCAGGCTCGACGCCCGCCATGTCGATCGGCTAACGAACAAAGGTCGGCGTCGGAGCAGGCAACGCCGAACCTCGGCCCCACCCGGCTGTGATCAGACGCGCTCCCCGATCCCGCGGCCGATCTCGGCGGCGGCCCGCTCGGCGTCCGAATCGACGAGCAGGTTGAGGAACCCGTGCGGGAGGTTCGGGAACCGCTGCCGCGGACGGCCAGGGGAGGACCGCAACACGCCGTGTTGCGGTCGTCGTTTTATTCACCGCCAATGACTGGGAATCGACCGGAATCGCTAGGTTCTCACTGGGGCTTGGAGACGGTCAATCGGTTGTCGCGCAGGCAAAAACGGGCACGAACCAGGGAGTCAGGACGCACGGTTTGGTAATCCGCTGTTCGGCGGGTCGGTTTGCATCAAGAACGTCGGGACGAAGATTGCCGTGACGATAGGGGCGAATGACGACAACAGCAGCGGCTCAACTCACGTTTGAAGGGCGTCATCGGGCTTATGGGTTGGGATCTCGGCGCGAACCCCCGCACCGTCGTGACGTAGCACGGCGCCACAGCGGCGCAGCACCCCAAGTGCCGCGGTGTTGTGGTAGGTGGTCTTGGCCACGACGCGGCGGCTTCCAGCACGCGCCGCCTCGGCGAGCAGTAACCGCAGGGCGGCCACGCCGATCCCCTGACCTCGGGCTGACTGCCCGACCCACATCCCGGTCTCCATGGTGTCCGGCTCATCCCGGCGAGCCATCCTGATCATGCCGACGACGTCGCCGTCACAGATGATTGCGTACATCAGTGTGCGCGTCGGCCCGTCCAGCCCGCCGTAGCTGGACCGGTAAAACTCACGAAAGGCTTCCCGGCACACCTGCGACCAGCCCGCTGGCGCCTTGACCGGCGGCATCACCTCGTGCGGTTCGGTCTCGGCGATCGCCACAGACAACAGCGGCTCGAGGGTCTGCTCGTCAACCGGCGTCAGCCGCACATCGCCCGCCACGAGGCGCAGTGTGCTCTGAATCCGCGACCGCGTCCAGCCGTATCGCCCGGGCGGTCGTCCCGGCATTTTGTCAGCACGCGTCCTCTTGAACGATCACCGAAGCCGACATCGTCGGCACCTCCGACAGCTGGGTACGGATCGCATCCTCGAACCCATCCACCGCCGACCCCGCAGGCTTGCGCTCATACTTCGGCGGCCCGTCAGAGGCCAACGCCGCCCGCACGGTGTTGCGGGCGATCCCCAACGTCCTGGCGATCAACTTGATGGGTAATCCCTCCGCTCGATGCAGCCTGCGGATCTCAGCCCCCTCCGCTGACAACAACTCGCTTCTCCTCTCGGCTCGTAAGCCGAGACTCAGACGAAGGGGGTCAGAACCCACCGCGTCGACACGGGGTCAGTTTTCAGACGACGCCGACAATGCGCGCGCTTTGCGCGATTTCGCCGATGTTGTTGAGCGTTGCGCACCTTTGCGCATATCGCCGCTCACCCATCAAATCTTGGCGCGATACAGAATGATCTAGCCATGCCGAGCTTTACGGGAATGTCCGAGACGGAGGCGAAAGCGTTCGCCGATCGTTGGCTGCCCGCGTGGACCGGCAACGATCCCGAAGGCCTAGTCACCTTCTATTCCAACGACGCGGTCTACTCCGATCCGGCTGTCCCAAATGGCGTGCGGGGCCACGACGAGATCCTTGGGTACTTTCACCGTCTGCTGGCCCGCTACCCGGACTGGGTGTGGACGAACACGCGGGTGCGACCACTTAGCGGAGGATTCCTGAACTACTGGCACGCCGTGATCCCCGACGGCGCGCGGGTCGTCGAGTGCGACGGCGTGTGCACGGTCACCGTCGAGGACGGCCTGATCACTCGCAACGAGGTCTTCTTCGACCGGACACCACTGTTGCACTAGCTGGTCGAACGGCCATTTTCTGCAGCTGCCAACGGTATCGGCGCGCATGTGATCGCAAGGATCAGCGATACGACCAGCAGGGCCATTCGTCTAACCATGTCTGCTAACCCTCTCGGGCCAGTCGCGGCGTGGGTCGAGGTGGCCTGAGTTTCATTCTTATCGGGCCGTGGACCGGCTTGGCGGGGGCGCGGCCAAAGCCGTCTGCGTCGCCGTACCCGCCCTTAATTCCTGATCCGGGGCCAGTCGATGAGTACGGGCGTGTCCACCTCGATGGCATGTTCGGGCCGGTCTGCAAAAACGCCGGGGTCGTCTGTCTCCCATAACTTAAGCGGGCCGACACCGACCCCCTGGCGCCCCATCTCGTCCTCAACGGCTCGGGGTGTTGTCGGTGGACGTCACACAGGTTCCGTCGCCTCAGGCGATCGTGTAAACGTGCTCGGGGGTGATGACCTTGGTAATCGCGGTCGCCAGTGCCGAGCTTGGCTCGCTGCCCTGGTAGTGGATGTCGGTGTTGAGGAGGATCACCAGCGTCATTTGCTTCTCGGGCAGGTACACCGCGACCGCCTCATAGCCGGGCACGCTGCCGTTGTGACCGATCCATCCGCCGAGATTGAAGATCCCCAGCCCGTATCCCTGACCTGGCGGCTGGCCGGGAGTGCTCCGTGTCTGCAGCCGTTGCGCCTGCATCGCAGGGCTGAGCAACTTGCCGGTCGCCAGCGCGGGCGCCCAGATGTGCATATCATCCAACGTTGAGATCATCGCGCCTGCCGCCCATCCCCACGACGGGTTCCAGTCCGTTGCTGTGGTCTCCGCGCCGTCGGCGGTCGTGTTGGCATAGCCCTGCGCGTGCGGCTCTGGGAAGGCGTTTGTGGTGGGAAAACTCGTGTGGTCTAGGCTCAGCGGGGTCAGGATATGGTCCTTGATGTAGTCCGGAAGTGATTGCTCGCTGACCTTTTCCACTACCAGCCCCAACAAAACGGTGTTGGTGTTGGAGTACTCGAAGGCTTCGCCAGGTGGAAACGGCATGGGCGCGGCGAACGCGTAATCCAGCAATTCCTGCGGCGTGAAGTTGCGGTACGGGTCGGCGACGAATGCCTGTTGGAATCCCGGCGTCTTGGCGTAGTTCTCCAGTCCGCTTCGCATGCATGCCAGCTGTCGCAGCGTGATCTTGTCGCCCTGAGGGACACCGTCGATGTACTTGCCGGTCGGATCGTCGAGGCCGAGTTTGCCCTGCTCGGCGAGCTGCAGTATCGCGGTAACGGTGAACGTCTTTGTCATGCTGCCGATCCGGCTATAAAAATCGGCCTTCATGGGCGCGCTTGTGGCCTTGTTTGCGACTCCGACTGTCCGGACGTAGCGACCCTCGGGACCCCACAAACCGATGATCGCGCCGGGGATCGAGGCCGCAGTCATCGCCTGGTCGATGGCGGCATCAAGCCTCTGGGCGACGCCGCCATCTATGTCCTGGGCTGCTTCGGCGCTTGTTGTGCCCGGTGTCGCCAGGGCCGATGATTCCGATGACGTCGAACCGCTCCCGCACCCGGATGCCGAAATGAGCAGCGCCACAGCTGCGATCCCGTGAAGTCGGCGCCGCCACTGTCTAATCGTCACAATCCATCTAGTCATCAGGCAGTCCCATGGTCGAGATGTGTCCGCCCGAAGTAACGCTAATCGGCGCGACGTGCGTGCGATCGAAAATGACGCGTCGCGCGCCGACGCCGCCGGCCAGAAGACCGATCGCGACCCAGCAAAAGGTGGGCACATCTGACCGAGCGTGCGCGCCAGCGCGAGGTCGAGGCTGCTAGGAGAGTTCCGCGACGACGTCGTCCGTGCAACATAAGTTGCGCTACGGCCTTTTCCCCGGCGGTCCGACTTCTGTCGCAGTGCTGCCCGGGGTGTGGTCCACTAGGACTGCGCCGTCGCACTGATCGCCGAGTGTCTGAAGCGCGATATCGGCGCCGCCGCAGGTGAGGCGCACGATCTGCGCCAATTGATCGGGGGTGTCAGATTGCAGGTAGTGATCGGCGCTCGGGACGATCCAGTAACGGTTTGTGCCGGGTTTGTGCTTGAGAAAGGCCTGCCACACGTAGTTCGCGACGCGCACCGGCGAGATGTTGTCGTGCAGACCCCACACCAGCGTGGTGTTGATGTCGCTGGTCGAAAGTGCAGTGAGCCAACTAGTTTCATCGGCGGCGCGCTCGTGCAAGTATTGAATCGTATCGGGCAGCACGCGGACGCCGTCGTTGTAGGCAAAGCATTTCGCCAGGGCGGCGATCTCGGGGTCGGCCAGGGTGCGCCGCGGCATGAAGGTGCTCGCGCCCAGCCCTGCCGCCAACATCTCCGGCGTCGTCGCCGCCGCGGTGGCACGTCCGGTGGTGATATCGAGCAGCGCGGTTTGGAACGCGGTGAGATTGCCCAGTGGCAGGTAGATGTTGGCGTTGGTGATGATGACGTCCGTCGGTACCAACTGTGGATGTTCGGCTGCGAGTATGCCTAGGGCGATCATCCCGACACTGCTACCGCGGTCGTGGGTGATCATCGCGTAGTCGGTGAGATTCCATACCTGGCTGATGGCGTGGACAAGTAGACGCGCGTCGTCATACAACGAATAGACATAGGGTGCTGGTGGCTTGTCCGAGCACCCGTAGCCGGGGAAGTCCAGCAGGAAGATGTCGAACTCGGCGCCGAGTTCACCTACGAGTGCGAAATAGTCGATGCTCGAGGTGGGGAAGCCGTGAACACACACCAGGGCAGGTGCGCCCGGCGTGCCAGCGCGCCGGGTGAACACGGTGACCTCCTGTCTTTCGTTGGCTGGGGTTGACGACTGCCAGCCAAATGTCGTTGCGCCGCTGGACCATTGCGCGAAGATGTCCATGAGTGTCCGCCCTTTCCGACCGCTTTCGGTCCTGACGATAGTTCGGAGGCCCACAACCCCACTCGAGCCCGCATCAAATCCGCTCGGGCGGCTTCCCGGGTGCGGACCAGATCTCGGGCGGCCTCCTCGGCCGCAACAAAGGTGACTCCGTATCTCGCAGTCGTCAACGTTTCAGGCGGGACATTTGAACCTCGAGCAAGTAAAAGCGATTGAGGCCACAGGAAAAGAGATCGAAAGATATGACCTCGCCGCCGGCGATATTGTTCTGACCGAAGGCGGCGACCCTGACAAACTCGGCCGCGGGACCGTGTGGCGGGATGAATTACCGCTCTGCCTTCAGCAAAATCACATCTTTCGAGTGCGGATGCGCGATGATCGGCTTACCTTTCGGCGTACCTGGCGAGCAGACCTGCCAAGGACTATTTCTTCCGGTATGCGAAGCAGACTACAGGTATCGCGTCGATCAATATGACCCAGCTGCGCATCACTCCGATCTATATTCGCCCCTATGAAAACAACAATGGTATTTGAGCCGCGTTCGCAAAATCAGTGAGCAGCAGCTGACGGCCAAAACGCAGGCAATCTCGCTCCCGCTGCCGTCGGCGTCGCCCGCGGGGACTTTGGAGTGTGAGGGCACGCTGATGCTTTCGGGTTCCCGCGGATGCGTTCGGTGGTCGCCAGCTGCTGCCGGTTGAGCATGTCGGGTGGGTGTGCCATGACACCTTCAGCGCGGCACCTTTTTCAAGCTAACTGCGCAGCATGACGGTTAGCTGAGCTGGGCGCTTGGGTCAGCGTGTCGACATTTGGGACTTCACCTGATTTCTGCTGATCCAGTGGCCCGCGGGAATACATGGCAATGCGACGGCGCCGAGTTGATTTCGCGGCCCACCAATTAGAGCTTGACAAAACCTGATCAATTCCATCAAGAGAGCTGTACATAACCTGTACGAGTACCGCGGAATGGGTAGTCGAGTAGTCAGCTACCCTATGCAACCGCTGGATACCGCCCATAAAGTCCGACATGTTCTAGTCGAAATCTGGCATCGGACAGGATTTTGGGTCACACAGTCAAAATTCTGGGTCAGTTACAGTCATCTGGGGGGATTCAAATGGGTCAACTAGCGTGGCGTTTTTGTAACCAGTATTTCTCGATGTTATTCGACGGTTCCCTCAACAAGAAGGCATGTCCGGCAGCCGGCGGGCGCACAGCGCAGGGATTCATGTTCGTGCTCCCGCACGATATCCCCACTGAACAAGACGTCATGACTTTTGGCTCGGGGCCTTTAACGTGCGGGCTACCACTGAGTGGATCAGCACACCCGGTGGTCAAATCCGTTGGTACGAAACGAAATTGCGCCAAGTCTTCTTCCCTCCATCCGATCTAAGACCAAGGAGATCGATCCATGTCTCGAAACGCTCGGTGGTTTGTCGGCTGCGCCGGCGCGGCGCTCATTGGCGTCGTCTCGCTGACATCGGTGACACTGCAGGCCCAAGCCACCCCCAACGTCGGTGTGACCGGCGAGCAGCTCAGCAAAGCGACAGTCGAACACGTCCGCATCGCTCCTGATGGCCCGGTCGACATCCAGTTCTCCGTCCTCACCGTCGAACCGGGCGGAAGCGTCGGCTGGCACACACATCCAGGTGACGTGCTCGTGAACGTCGCCGACGGAACCGCGACCCTATACGAGGCCGACGACACGCAATGCCAGCCGGCCACTTTCGGCGTCGGGCAAGGCTGGGTCGAGCACCCGAACCATGTGCACACCGTCCACAACCAGACGGACAAGCCGCTGAAGCTCGACGTCGTTCTGATCACGCCGGCAGGCATGGATCCTGGCGTCAGCGCACCGAACCCGGGCAACTGCCCGTTCTGAAACCCGTCCGCGCTCAACCGAAAGGAGGTGACCAAATGATTGCTCCACCCGTTTTCCGTGGCCCGACCTGCTGAGCCCCGAGGGGGGTCGCCCAGCCACCGCCGGGCGACCCCCCTCCCGATCTGCCAAGCCCAACCCGAGGAGAAAAGTCATGCAACAAGGTGCGCTCGTCGTGATCGCTGCAGGTGCCAGCGCATCCCTGGTTTTGCCGCTCTACCTGACAGAGCTTCGCGAAACCCAAGGTGAGATCGTTGTCCTGCTCACGCGGAGCGCGGAACGGTTCGTGCCGCGAGAAGTGGTCGGCTGGCTGGCTGACGAAGTCATCACCTCCGACAGCCCTACTCTCAATCCGATAAAACTCGCCCTGACCTCTAAGGGCATCGTGGTGCTCCCCGCGACAGCCCACATGCTGGCCGCCAGGGCGCTGGGACTCGCGTCGACTCCTGCTGCCACGACGCTGCTCGCGGCCCCCCGCCCATGCCTATGGTTTCCCCACATGAACAAGGTGATGTGGGACAAGCCCGTCATCCAACGGCACGTGGCGAGCCTGCGAGAGGACGGCGAGACTGTGGTGGAGCCGGAATCCCGTGTCGTGTACGAAATGTGGCGAGGCGCCCACGGCGACGGTGTCTCGATGGCCCCTCCGGACAAGGCCGCCGTCATTGTCAGCGAATGGCTCGATGAGCGCCCGTGAGATATTGCGGCAGCGCGACTTTCGGCTGCTGTTCATCGGCCAGACCGCGTCTGGGGCCGGCGACGCCCCCGCCATGCTGGCGATCACCTTTTTCGTATTGGAGATCGGCGGATCGGCTACTGCGCTCGGTTGCGTGCTCGCCGCGCGTTTCGTGCCGCTGACCGGACTTCTCCTGCTCGGTGGGGTACTCGCAGACCGATTTCCGCGCCGGGAGCTGATGATCGCGTCGGACCTCGCGCGGGCGGCCACGCAGGCAGTGCTGGCTGTCCTGCTCCTAATTGGCACAGCGCAACTGTGGCAGGTCATCGCACTGCAGGTGATCTGCGGAAGCGCGGAAGCGTTCTTTACACCGGCGCTCGGCGGGATCCTGCCGCAAATCGTGCCGTCATCGTCGTTGCGCGAGGCGAACGCGCTGGTATCGACGTCCACCAGCCTGCTCCGCGTCGCCGGCCCGGCGGTGGGCGCGGTGCTCATCGCGGCGGCGGGGCCGGGCGCGGCCGTGGCAATGGACGCCGCCAGCTTCCTGGTCAGCGCCGTTGCGCTGATGGGCGTACGCAGAATGTCCGCAACCGAGCGAACAACACGCGAACCCCTGTTGGTTGCGCTGCGTACGGGCTGGAGCGAAGTGCGTTCCCGAACCTGGGTCTGGGCGTCGATCGCGAACTTCACCGTATTCAGCGCAGTGGCGTGGCCCGCTGTGCTGGTGCTGGGCCCGCTGGCCGCAAAGCGGGACTTCGGCGGCCCGGCCGGCTGGGCGGTGATCATGGCGACCTTCGCCGGCGGCGCGATGCTCGGCAGCGCGGTGGCGATGCGTGTACCCGCCCGCTCCCCGGCGACCGCCTGCGCGGTGCTGCTGGCTGTCGCAGCAGCGCGTCCGGCGATGCTGGTCAGCGGGTTCGGGCTGCCGACTATCGGCGTGTACAGCGTGATGTCCGGGGCTGCGATGTCGATGGCGATCGTGTACTGGGAAACCCTGTTGCAGGAACGGATACCACTGACGGTTCTCTCCCGGGTCAGGTCGATCGACGAGTTCGGCTCGACGCTGCTCACGCCGGTCGCCTACGTTGCCATCGGTCCGCTGGCGGCCTACATCGGGCTGACCGGGGGAATGTTGCTGCTGGCTGCCGTTTCCGTCGCCGCCAGCGTCGTGACAGCCGCGGTTCCGGCAGTAAGACATCTGTCCGACGGGAAAGTCCCAGTTGCCTTAAGGCCCAAGGCGACGTCTCGTTTCTAGGACGTTGCTCATTTAGTGGCGCGGTTTTCGGCGTGGCTGAGCGGTGTTGATGCGGATGGTCCGCGAAAATCGTTGTGTTCGCGCAGGAGCATGTCTGCCCCGCCGGCGCGGTCGCTGCGCGCGCCGATTGCGGCAGACACCCTGTATGTCAACGGGAGTGATCGAAGACTCCGTACTGACCGCCGAGCCACCCCTGCTGTCGCGCATCGCATCCCAGGACGCGAAGTTCGCGCCGCGCAGCTCCGCCAGCCCCGGCTGAGCCAGCGGATACGCACTGGAACGCACAGCGGCATCGCCGCAGCACTCGCCGCCGAGGTGCGATCCCCGCAGCCGGCGGCTGACCATCGAGTCGCCGTCCCTGCGGCAGCAGTCGGCGGCAAGTGTCCTTATGCGCTGGGCCCGTCGCCATTGCGGTCAGCGGAATGGACTGAGCGGTCCCGACATGCCGTTGAGACACTGGAGACAAAGCGAGCGCCCTGAACTGCACCGAGGAGACGCATTCGTACACCATTCGATCCCTTGTGCATGCTTTACACACCAGCGGTCGGCGGTTCGATCCCGTCCACGCCCACTCTGCTCATCTAGGAATCTCGTGCCTCCACGATCACCGATCGTGCCTCAAATCCAAACCGAGACTCGTACGCTCCTTTACTGGGGGTCTCCCACATCTGTGGCTCTACCGGCCAGGACGCGCGTGCTGACGGCAGCCCCCACCGTCACATATCCGTCCGGAGCCAGTTGAGACCGAAGGAGTCAACGATGATCAGAACGCACACGGTTGTCGCGGGGGAGACGCTGTCGGCATTGGCGTTGCGCTTCTATGGTGACGCGGAACTACATCGGCTGATCACCACGGCCAGCGGCATCGCCACCCCAGGCGACGCCACCCTGGCCAAGGGGGTCGCCGATACCGACCTCGTCGATGTGGGGGAACGGCTGGCCTTCCCCGACTTCACGCGATACGCCGTTGTCGCCGGGGACACGCTGTCGGCGTTGGCTGCGCGTTTCTACGGTGACGCCTCGCTCTATCCGCTGATCGCCACCGCCAGCGGGATCACCAATCCCGACGCGATCGATGTGGGGCAATCGCTGATCATCCCGGAAATCACGAGACACACGGTGGTCGCGGGGGACACGTTGTCGGCGTTGGCTGCCCGTTTCTATGGTGACGCGTCCCTTTACCCGCTGATCGCCGCCGTCAACGGCATCGCCGATCCCGACTCCATCGACGTCGGGCAGTCACTGGTCATATTCGCCGGAGTCAGCGACGGGTTCGGGCTGACGATCGTGGATCGCAACGAGAACGACCCTCGCTTGAAGTACTACCGGTTCCAGACCAGCGCGATCGGCTGGAATCCCGGCGTCAACGTCCTGCTTCCCGACGGCTACCAAACCAGCGGACGCACCTATCCCGTCCTTTACATGTTCCACGGCGGCGCCGACGACTTCCGCCAGTTCGACTTTCTGGGCATCCGCGACCTGACCGCCGGAAAGCCGATCATCGTCGTGATGCCCGACGGCGGGCACGCGGGCTGGTACTCCAACCCGGTCACCTCGTTCGTCGGCCCGCGGAACTGGGAGACATTCCACATCGCCCAGCTGCTGCCCTGGATCGAGGCGAATTTCCGAACGTATGCCGAGTACAACGGCCGTGCGGTCGGCGGGTTTTCGATGGGTGGCTTCGGTGCGCTGAAGTACGCAGCCAAGTACTACGGCCACTTCGCCTCGGTGAGCGCCCACTCCGGCCCGGCGAGTCTGCGCCGCGACTTCGGCCTGGTCGTGCACTGGGCGAACATCACCTCGGCGGCCCTGGATCTGGCCGGCGGCACCGTCTACGGCGCGCCGTTCTGGAACCAGGCCAGGGTCAGCGCCGACAATCCGATCGAGCGGATCGAGAGCTACCGGAACAAGCGGATCTTCCTGGTCGCCGGCACCAGCCCGGACCCGCTCAACTGGTTCGACAGCGTGAACGAGACCCAGGTCCTGGCCGGCCAGCGGGAGTTCCGCGGACTCCTCCGTAACGCCGGCATCCCGCACGAATGGCATGAGCAGCCCGGCGGCCACATCTTCCGGCCCGACATGTTCGCCATCGACATCAACGGCATCATCGCCCGGCTGCGACCGGCGGCTGTCGTGCCAGCCTTTAGTCCGCCGCCGGAGCTGTAACCGGACAGCGTCGACCGCGCAGTCGCTGCCGGCGTCGTTCGTCGGGAGAGTGGTTCGCAAACCACTACCTAGAAGGGGGAGATGACTACACGCTCGTGGAGTGGGCCTGATGGCTAGATACTGGCCACTGGGCACCGGCTGGATCATCACCAGTCCTTTCGGTCCCCGTGCCGGTGGATTCCACGCGGGTACCGATTTCGGATTTCCCGGCGGGTCAGCCGGCAAGCCGGTTTACGCCTGTGCCAGCGGGACCGTCATCTACGCCGGTGCCGCACAGGGCTACGGCGGGCCGGATCCCGCCGGTTGGCTTGTCGTCGACCATCCCGCCGCGGTTGGAGGTGGTTGCACCGAATACGGCCACATCATCCGGGAGGTTGCCCGCGGCGACCGCGTGACGGCTGGACAACGTATTGCCCGCATCAACCCCGACTCGGCCACCAACGGCGGCGTCGCACCGCACGTGCACCTGTCGGTGATGCCGCGCGAGTACAACCCGAAAGCCAAGATCGATCCGATTCCATGGCTGGCCGGTGCGCTGGAACCACCGGCGGCCGCGACCATCTTCGGCCCGGACATCAGCAACAACAACGGTGTGGTGGACCTCGACCGGGTCAAGGCCGAGGGCTTCGAGTTCGTGTGGGCGAAAGTCAGTGAGGGTGCCATCTTCCGGGACACCTACTGGCCACGCACCCGCGACTGGGCGCGCAGAATCGGCCTGATCCTGGCCGGATACCACTACATCCGGACGAGCGATCCGAACCGGCAGGCTGACCTGTTCGTCGACCAGCTCGGCGACAGGTCTGTCCCGGCCATGCTCGACTTCGAGGACGGTAGCGGCGGCATCGACAATTTCTGGGCGGTGCTGCAGGCCATCGAGGCCCGTGGCGTGCACGTGGCGCTGTCCTACATCCCACGCTGGTACTGGGACCGCATCGGCAGGCCCGACCTGTCGCGGGTGCCCGGCTTGATCCAGTCGAGCTATGTGAGCGGCACCGGCTTCGCATCGGTGCTGTACCCGGGTGACGGCTCGATCAGGTGGGCAGCGTACGGCGGACGCCAGCCCGACATTCTCCAGTTCACCGATAGGGCGCTGATCGCTGGAAAGAAACTGGATGCCAATGCGTTTCGGGGTTCACCTGACCAACTCCGGACGCTGCTCGGACTCCCACCCGAAGCAGACGCCGGAGAAATTGCCCGGAACCTGTGAACCCGACGGTGGAACTACTGGAGAACATCGCGGGCATCTGACGCGAATCCACGAGTCCGCTGCGCCGTCGCGGTGAGGCGCGGTGCACACCTGTGCCGCGTTCGCCCGGACCGCGGACGGTTTGGCGCATCCCGAGTCCGTCACGTAGATGGGTGAAGCCGGCGTTGCTCCCGGTTGACTGATTCTTTGCCAGTTCTGCTTGTCGTTGGTGTGTTCTCTTCCATGTCGGAGGTGAACTCCCCACGGGCCCGGGGAAGCCGGGACGGGTATGCATGCCGTCGAATACTGGTGGCGGAGTCGTGGTGGGCGGGCAAATCTACTGGAGCAGATGCATTTCCACAAGATTTGGTCTCGATCTGGTTGGTAAAAACTGAGTTACCGAAATCGCTTGCCGGGCAGGATCGCGCACCACCAGCCCCAATTGGCCGAACAGCTGAATCTCGCCCGTATTTTTTGCCATATCCGCGCGGCAATGCGATTGTTATGCCAAACTGCGCGCGGGGTTTGGTGGGGGTCACCGGAAGGTTTACGGCATGGGCTACGCCAAACATGTGGGTCGGGTCGGTGCGCTGGCAGTGGCGCTGGGAGTGGGTACGGCGGTCGCGACCGGAATCCCGGGCGTGGCCTGGGCCGAGCCGACCGATGCCGGAGCCTCGTCCGCGGCCGACAATGATTCGGCCGGCACCCCGAAGACCGACCTGTCACCGTCGCAGGTGCCCGCCGTCTCGCCATCGGCGGTAACCGGCTCGAACACATCGAAGACATCGACATCGGACTTGGACGCGGCGGACTCGTCCTCGGCGCCGGCCGGTGCGTCGTCGTCACCCTCGCATAGCAGCACCGAAGTAGCCCCGGGTGTGGTTCTGTCCAGTTCGGGCGGTGCGCACACCTCCACCGACACGACGAACCCGTCGGCGCCTGCGGACCCCGAACCCACCAAGCAGCCCGCTGCGGCGTCAACCACCGACACCGAGCCGGTCGTGGCCGAGTCGGCACCAGAGCCGACCCACGCGGTCGAGCCGGCCCGCAAGAAATCCAAGCGCGCCGCCGCCACGCCGCCATCGGTATCGACGCCGTCCGTCGAGCGGGCCGCCGCTACCGCGCCAGCGGAGTCCACCGGTGCCGACACCCCGGACACCGCGCCGAAACCGGACCCCGTACCGGAGGTCCAAGCTGCGTCCCCGAAGTCGATTTCGCTCGAACCGGTCACCCCGGCAAGCGTCCCTGCGGCACCCGAACCTGACCCCGAACCGACCGGGATCGTGGAGACCGTGTTGGCGTCGGTGTTGGCGCCCCTGGTGGCGCCGGGCCCGGCCGCCCCGGTGGAGCCGCCGGCCATGTGGGCGCTGCTGGCCGCCGCGCGCCGCCAGTTCGGCCAACCCAAGGCAGCCAAGGAAGCCGCCGAACCCGTAGCCGATCCGGTGCTGACCAGTGAAACGCTGTCCGATCTCCCGACTGTCATGTCGACGGTCGCGGTGCAGGCTGCGGTGGACCCGGCCGAACTGATCAACACCGGGTCGGTGCCGGTGGGCAGCGCCCCCTCCGGGATAGCCGTCTCCGGCGGCAAGGCCTATGTGACCAACCGAGGCGCCAACACGGTGTCGGTGATCGACACCGCCACGAACACGGTCAGTGCGACCATCACCGTGGGCAGTTCGCCGTCGGCGGTGGCGGTATCTGCCGATGGTGCGCGGGCCTATGTCGCCAACCGTGGCGCGGGCACCGTGTCGGTGATCGACACCGCCACCAACACGGTGATCGCCACCGTGAAGGTCGGCACCAATCCGCAAGGCGTCGCGGTCAGCCCGGACGGCACCCGGGTGTGGGTGGCCAATGGCGGCTCCAACACGATCACCAAGATCAACACCGTCACCAACACCGTGACCACCACGATCAAGGTCGGCTCCGCCCCGTCGGGTGTCACTGTCAGCGGCGACGGCAAGTACGCCTACGTCACCAACAAGGGCGGTGATTCGGTATCGGTCATCACCGTGTCCTCCAATGCCGTGAAAACCATTACCGGCGTGGGTGATTCACCGACCAGCTTCACCCTGGGCACTAGCGGCAAGGCCTATGTGACCAATCTCGACGGCACCGTCGCGGTCATCAACACCGCCACCAATACCGTCAGTGCGACGATCACCACCAGCGCCCCGGCCAACGCCGCCGCGCTGTCGGCCGACGGCACCATGCTCCTCGTCGCCCACACCAACGACACCCTCACCGCCATCGACACCACCACCAACACCATCATCGACACCCTGCAGACCGACCCCACCCCAGACGCCGTCAGCGCCCCGGTGATCGCCGTCAACGCCGCGGGAACCATCTACGTCACCGACAACACCGACAACACCGTGCGCATCGTCAAGTACGGCACCGCCACGTCGAATCGCCCGCCGGTGGCGGGTGCTCCGGTCGTGGGTGCGCCGAATGTGAATACCGGGGTGGTCACCGGGTTGTTGCCGGCGTCCGATCCGGACGGGGACGCGTTGTCCTACACCGTCACCGGTGCACCCAGCGGGGGCACGGTCAGCGTCGACTCGATCACCAAGACGTTCATCTACACCCCCGGGCAGGCTGCCCGGCTGGCGGCCGGGCAGACGGCGGGCGCGGACACCGATTCCTTCATCGTCACGATATCCGACGGCCGGGACAGCGTCAGCGTCAGCGTCAATGTCACCGTCGCACCGACCCACCTGGCCACCGGCGTGACCACCACCGTCGGTTCGACGCCGACCGCGGTGGCGGTGTCAGGTGGGCGCGCCTATGTCGTCAACAGTGCTGCGGGCACCGTGTCCGTCGTCGACACCGCGACCAAAGCGGTCAGTGCGACGATCACCGTGGGCAGTTCGCCGTCGGCGGTGGCGGTGTCTGCCGATGGGACGCGGGCCTATGTCGCCAACCGTGGCGCCAATACGGTGTCGGTCATCGACACCGCCACCAACACGGTGATCGCCACCGTCAACGTCGGCACCAACCCCCAAGGTGTCGCGGTCAGCCCGGACGGCACCCGGGCGTGGGTCGCCAACGGGGGCTCCAACACGGTCACCAAGATCAACACCGTCACCAACACCGTGACCACCACGATCAAGGTCGGCACCAACCCCTCGAGCATCACCGTCAGCGCCGACGGCAAGTACGCCTACGTCACCAACAAGGGCGGTGATTCGGTGTCGGTCATTACCGTGTCCTCCAATGCCGTGAAAACCATTACCGGCGTGGGTGATTCACCGACCAGCCTCACCCTGGGCACCGGCGGCAAGGCCTATGTGACCAATCTCGACGGCACCGTCGCGGTCGTCAACACCGCCACCAATACCGTCAGTGCGACGATCACCACCAGCGCCCCGGCCAACGCCGCCGCGCTGTCGGCCGACGGCACCATGCTCCTCGTCGCCCACACCAACGACACCCTCACCGCCATCGACACCACCACCAACACCGTCATCGACACCCTGCAGACCGATACCACCCCCGAGCTCGGCGCCCCCGCACTGGCGGTGGTCGGAAACACCTTCTACCTGACCGACAGCACCGACAATCTGTTGCGCACCGTCACCGTGGCGAATGGAACCGCCACCAACCCCACGCCGGGTGTCACGGTCGTCGGCACCATCGCCGACTCCGCCCACCCGTGGGCGGTCGCACTCAGCGCGGACGGTTCGACCATCTACGTCAGCCACTTCCCGAATCTGGGCACCCAGCAGGGGTGGCCGGTGTCAGTCATCAACACCACCACCAAGACCAACACCACCATCTGGCTTCCGACGCTCGCTGCCACCATCGGCGGGATGACCGACATCGCCGTCAGCCCCGACGGCACCCACTTCTATGTCGCCAACCCGATCGAGGGCAGGGTCACCGTCCACGACAGCACCACCAATACCAACCAAACCATCAACATCGCTGGGGCGTGGGCGGTCACGGTCAGCCCGGACGGCGCCCACGCCTACGTCACCGCCTCCGGCGCAGGCACGGTGTCGGTGATCGACACCGCCACCAACACCGTCACCACCACCATCCCTGTCGGCACCAACCCCACCGCGGTGGCGGTCACCCCCAACAACACCAAGGCCTATGTTCTGAACACCGGCGCAGGCACGGTGTCGGTGCTCGACACCGCCACGAACACCGTCGCCACCACCATCACCGTTGGCACCCAACCTTATTCGATCGCCCTCAGTGCAGACGGCACCCGCGCCTACGTCACCAACACCGGTTCGGGCACCGTCTCGGTGATCAACACCGCCACCAACATCGTCACCGACACCATCACCGTCGGCGGCCAGCCCTGGGCCATCGCCGTCAGTCCCGACGGCACCCGCGCCTACGTCACCGACACCAGTACCGGCACCATCACCGTCATCAACACGGCCACCAAGGCCTTCGCCGGCACCGTCATCGGCGGCCAGCCCTGGGACATCACCATCAGTCCCGACGGTACCCACGCCTACGTGGCCTACTACAACGACAGCACCATCAAGGTCCTGGCACTGAACGGTTGATGCCGAGTGACGATATCGCTGACCCGGGCACACGGGCGACGACGCCGGCCCCGGGGGCCTTCGATATCGCACCAAAGATGACACCATCATGGCGTGAGTGACAGTGTGATCCGCCGCGCCAGTCCCGCCGCCGGGGCTTCGATCGACGAGTTGCTCGAAGGCGCCGTGGCGGCCATCAACCGTGGTGATCGCGCTGCCGCGACGGCGTTGGCCGGGCAGGTGCTGGCCGTCGACCGCGACAACGCCGATGCCGAGGACCTGCTTGCCACGCCGGATGACGCCGGCCAGATCCGACGATTGACGATCCTGTTCGCGGATCTGGTGGATTCCACGGTGTTGTCCACCCGGGTGGAACCCGAGACGTACCGGTTGCTGGTCGGCCGTTACCGCGATCAGGTCGTGTCCATCGTGAATCGCTTCGAGGGCCATGTCGGCTCGACGAAGGGTGACGGACTGCTGGCGGGGTTCGGTCACCCCAGCGCTCATGAGGACGATGTGCGCCGGGCGGTTCTGGCCGGGTTGGAGATCACCCGCCAGGTGTCCCGGCTCAGCGAGCAGGCCAAGCGGCGCTTCGGAATTGAGCTCACTGTCCGAGTGGGGGTGCATCGCGGGCTGGTGTATCTGGACACCGCGCAAGACGACGTGTACGGATTGGCGGCCAATCTGGCGGCGCGGGTCTCGGGGCTTGCACCGCCGGGGACAGTCGTCGTCTCCGATGCGATCGAGCCGCTGCTGCGAGACGCTTTCGAGCTGCAGGCCCTGCCCGCTGCCACAGTCAAGGGGGTCGACGGGCTGATCGCCCACCACCTCGTGGTGGGGGAGCGCTCCGAGCAGGCGACGATCACCCGTGGTCCGCTGGTGGGCCGCGACCGCGAACTGGAGTACCTCGAGAGCAGTTGGGCGCGCGCGCTGGCGGGCACGCTGCCCACGCCGGGGGTGGTGTTCCGGGGCGAGCCCGGCATTGGCAAGAGCCGCCTGGCGTCGGCGGCGGCGGACTTCGTCGCCGACTCCGGCGTCGTCCTGCCGGAACTGATCGGGTCGCCGTTCCATACCGACACGGGCCTGCATCCCGTGCGTGGTTTTATCGAAAAACGTTGTGGGATAGACCGTTTGAGCGACCAGCAGCATCGCCTGCGGCTGTTGAACGCCGAGGTCACGGCCGTCGGCCTGGATCCCGTCACCGTGGTGCCGTTGTTGGCGCCGGTGATGGGGATCGGCGCTGCGGCCGGCTATGAGCCGGTGCCCGCCGAGGGCCGCAAACTCTACGAGCTGATCGCGCAGGCGGTCCAGAGCTATCTGCTGGCTTGTGTCGGCGACAGTGCGGGCCTGGTGGTGGCTGAGGATGTGCACTTGTTCGATCCGACCACCCTCGAGGTCCTCGGCGCACTGCTCGACAATGCGGCCCGGGCTCGGCTGCTGGTCGTGATCACGGGGCGCCCCGGTGACTGGCTGCCCGCCACGTGGCCGGTCGAGGTGTTCGACCTGACACCGTTGTCCGAGCAGCAGACCGACGCCCTGATCGCGACGCTGGGTCCGGCGCTTTCGACCGACAACCGCGCGGCGGTGGCCCGCCGCTGCGACGGGGTTCCGTTCTACATTGAGCAAGTCGTGGCCGGCATCGCCGAAACCGGGGTTCCCGAGGCGCTGTACGAGCCGTTGTTCGCCCGCCTGGGCGCGAGCGCCAAATCGGTGCCGGTCGTGGAAGCGGCCGCCATCATCGGCCGCCACGTCGACCGAGATCTGTTGTGCTCTGTGGTCGACCTGAGCAACGAAGAGATCGACGACGTCATCGACGAACTCGAGAATGCCCTGGTTCTGGAGCCGTGGCACAACGACGGCTGGCGGTTTCGCCACGAGCTGCTGCGCGAGGTCGCTGCGGAACTGGCGCCACCGAGCGTGGCCCGCGGGCTGCACGCCCGGGTGGCCGACGCCCTGGTCAACGGTGCGGAAGGCGAGCCGGACTGGCGGCTGATCGCCACCCACTACGAGCGGGCCGAGCGACTCGACGAGGCCGCCTCGGCCTACCGGCAGGCATCAACGGCTGCCCGCCTGCGCGGCGCAGGGGCCGAGGCCCGAACCTATCTGACTCTGGCCCTGTCAGGGCTCGAGCAAGCCACACCCGGCCGGGACCGCGACGGGCGCGAGATCGCCTTGCGACTGGAGCGAGGATTCCTCGCGGCCATCGTCGAAGGCGGCCAAAGCCCCGCCGCCGCAGCCGATTTCGAGCGGTGCCTGCAGCTGGCAGGTCCCGATCTGGATGAAGCCGACCTGGTGGCGACCCTGCTCGCCGTGACGGTGTACTACTTCATGCGCGCTGACTTGGGCCGGGCCACCCAGGTGCACGAGGCCCTGCGCACGAACCTCGGGGAGGAGGGCCGGCAGTGGTTCCGCCCGGTGCTGGAGACCGGGTCGGGGTTGGTGGCGTGTCTGCGCGGCGAATTCGGTGACGCGCGCATTCATCTCGAGGCCGCCACCGCCGGCCAGACCACAGCAGACCGTCGCGACGTCGACGCCGTGTGGTTGGTGCCCGGCGACCAGATCACCAACGCGTACATCCACCTGGGCATGATCGGCCTCGTCCGCGGCGATCTCACCGGCGCCCAGGCCGAGCTGGCGCGGGCGGCAGACTGGGCCGAACAACTCGGCTTCCCGCAGGGCCCGTTCTCCCTCGCCTATACCCGCTCATTCGAGATCCGGGTGTGTATCGAAGCCGGCCAACTCGATCGGGCCGCGATGCTGGCCGCGGACTTGACCAATCAGGCCGAACAGCATGGATTCGACCTCTGGCTCCTGTTCGGGGCCACCCTGCAGTCCAATGCCGACGGCATGGCGGCACTCGCCGCCGACGACCCCGACCCGACCACACTGCAGACCCACATCGCGACCATCACCGCGCTGCTCGAGACGTGGCAGGCCTTCGAGGTGAACATGTACCGCACATTCTTCGACGGCTATCTCGCCCGATTGCTCACCGCCACCGGGCAACTCGACGAAGCCCGCGGCCGCCTGGACACCGCACTGCAGCTGGCCGATGGGACCGGGATGCGTTTCTACGACGCGGAGCTGTTGCGGCTTCGTGCCCGCACCCACACCGATCCCGACGCTCGTCGAGCCGACCTCGCCGCGGCCCTCGACCTCGCGCGCCGCCAGGGGGCGACCCTGTTCGAACTGCGCGCGGCTCTCGATGACTTCGAGCTTCGGGGTCAGCCGGCGCGGGCCGCCCTCATCGATGCAGCCGGGCGGATACCAGCCGACAACGGGTGGCCGGAACTGGCGCGGGCCGAAGCGGGCCTTTCGGCGGTCTAGGCCATTTCGGTGATCTGCGCGAACCGGGTAGACCCGTCGCCGGTCAGGTGTGCAGGTGCACGCGCTCGCCGTGCACGCCGAAAATCGCGATGGCTTCCACGGGGCCGTCGATGGCGCCGAACCAGTGCCGTGTCCGGGTGGAGAACTCCACGGCCTCGCCGGGCACGATGGTGAATTCCTCCTCGCCCAGCAGCAGGCGCAGCCGCCCGGACAACACGTACAGCCATTCCTGGCCCTCGTGCACCGGCAGCTCGTCGGGTGGGGTGCGCCGCCGGGCGCTTACCTTGATCTTGTAGGCATGCAGTCCGCCGGCCGGCCCCTGCCGCGTCAGCGGCCAGTACGTGACGCCATCGCGGGTGAAAGAGTTCGACTGCACCCGCGGGTCGGTTCGCTCGGGGGCGCGCATCAGATCGTCGGTGCTCACCGACAGCGCTTCGGCCAGCCGCGGCAGGTGGTCGAGCGCAAGCCTGCGTTTACCCGATTCCAGCCGGGACAGCGTCGAGACGTCGATCTGCGCGCGGGTCGCGACGTCCTCCAGCGTCAGCCCCCGTTCGGTGCGCAACTCCCGTAACCGCCGGCGAACGCGGGCGTCGACCGAATCCTCGTTTGCCTGCACGGCAAATAAGATTGGCATTTCTGCCATCCGAAGGCAAGCTCGACGTCATGGACAAGGAATGGGATTGCGTCATCGTCGGCGGCGGCGCCGCCGGGTTGAGCGCCGCACTGGTGCTCGGCCGGCCGCGGTGATGCAGACCCTCTTGAACGGCGATGTCGGCCTGCCCGTCCCGCCCTGGCCAAACGTCAACAGCACCAAGGAGAACAACTATGCGCATGCCTGAACCCGGCCAGTCGGCCGCCGAATTCTGGGACGGCCTGTACGGGTCGAGTGAACGGATCTGGAGCGGAGGGGTGAACGCAAGGCTCGCCGAGGTGGTCGCCGAACTACCGCCGGGCCGCGCCCTCGACCTCGGCTGCGGCGAAGGCGGCGACGCGATGTGGCTCGCCGAGCACGGCTGGCGTGTGGTTGCGACCGACGTGTCGCCGGTTGCCCTTGCGCGCGCCGAAGGGGACGCCGCCGTTCGCGGCGTCGCCAACCGGATCGAATTCCTGCACACCGATTTGTCCGAAGGCGTGCCGCCGGGCCCGTTCGACCTGGCCTCGGCGCACTTTCTGCACTCGCCGGAGGGCCTGGGCTTGGACCGAAACGCTCTGTTGCGGGCCGCGGCCGAAACGGTCGCGCCGGGCGGGCTGCTCCTGATCGTCGATCACGGTTCGGCGCCACCGTGGTCCGACCATCACGATCACGCGTTCCCCGGCATCACCGAGGTCCTGGGAGCGCTGAAGCTCGATCCGGCCGTCTGGCAGCGCGTCCGCGCCTCGGCGGTCCACCGCGAGGTGACGGGACCGGACGGTCAGGTCGCGACCATCGCCGACAACGTGATGCTGCTCAGACGCTCCTAGTCGTGCCTACTTCGTGACCGGCACGGCCACTTCATTGCGTCGCCGGAACGGCACCGTCCACGGCGGGTCGTAGAACCACGCCACAGGTTCGCCGGACGGCTCCAGGTTGCTGTCCCGCAACGTCTTCAACAGCTCATCGATGCGCTCGCTTACGGACTCGGGGTCGCGGTCGCCGGAGAACCTCAGCACGGCGACTGTCTCGGCGGGCACCTCGACCAGGCGTACGGCGTCGTCGTCGGGTTCCGGCAGCGTTTCCAGCGACCACTTCGACGGCATGAAGAACCGGATCACCGATCCGCCGTCGGGGCCGGTCGCCTGTGACACGGGCGCCGTCATGGCGATCTTGTCGCGGCCCTGCGCCACCGGGGCGGTCATGGCGATCTTCGTGTGGCGATGATTGCCGCCAAAGATGTAGCCGGCCAGTCGCCGGAAGCCGGTGCTGCGGGCCGCTTCTTCATCGGCGTAGACAGTTGTCTCCGCAGCGATCCGGGGCCCGTAGCGCCGGATTTCCACCCGATCGTTGAGTCGTTCGCCCACGTAGTGGGGTTCCTCGGTGCCGACACGGATACCGACGATGCCGCCGAGTCCATCGAGTACCTGACCTGATGCAGAGAGAACCTTCTTGATCATGGGTGTGGGCATACCCATCCTGGGCTGAGCAACACCCCGTGGCCTGACGGTCGTCCAGATGCGGTCATTGTCTACGCGGGCGGCGCGAAGAACTCCAGGGCGATGCCGTCGGGGTCGCGGAAGCTCAACCCAGAGCCGTAGTGCGCGTCGACGATGCCACCGTGCGCCACGCCCAGTTCGTCGAGGCGCGTCGCCCACGACTCGAGTTCGGCGCGCGACGCGCAGCCGAAGGCGACGTGGTCCAACCCGGCCCGGAACTCGCTGAACTTCTCGTCGGGTGCGGGCGTGGCGTGCTGGTGGATACCGAACAGGGTGCCGCTGCCCAGCGCCCACACCGCATGGTGGAAGCCGGCGTCGGTGTCCTCGTCGAGCGCCGGGTCGCTGCCGAACAGTGCGCGGTACCAGGGCGTGCTGATCGACAGGTCGCGCACGGTGACGGCGACGTGGGTCAGAGCGGGGAATTCGGGCATGACGGCTCCTGTCGCGGGTGGATCGCTTGATTGTAGGTACGTGTGCGGGCGGCCCGATGGTTCACACGATCCGCCGGCCGAGGCTGGCGCGCATCCGCATGTCCCACAGGTACAGCTGATAGCCGGCCAGCCAGGTCCGCCGCGGGATGATCCGGTCGGCCAGTCGCAGCGCGGTGATCAGTAGCTCGAACCGGCGTTGCTGGCCCGCGCCCCACGGCAGCGCCATCATCGTGCGGAACTGTGCGGGCAGAAAGCCGGTGGTCGCGAACAGGCTGAAGGGCCCGGCGACCGCGCGCATCGGCCACGGCAGGAAGGCGAGCTCGGCCACCCCCTTGAGGTGCTCGCGCACGGGCGGGTCGACGCGCAAGTCGTCGAGTGAGCGCTCCCAGTAGTCGTCGAACGCGGCTCGGTCGACGGGCCACATGTCCTCGCGCACCTGCAGCGTGGTGCCCAGCCGCCGCGCGTCTTGATACACCGCGTCGGCGGCCTCGTCGTCGAGCGGGCCGTAGAGGAACTCGTGCGCGTCGACGTAGTACCGATACAGGCAGGCCGCCACCCACAGCTGAAGCTTCGGGTCGAACGCGTTGTAGGACAACGGGCTTGATGCGGTCGACCGCACTTGTTGGTGGGCGTGGTCGACCGCGCCGCGGATGAGTTCGCGGTCGGCGTCGGTGCCGAGGGTGGCCGCCGCCAGGTAGGTGCCGGTGGTGCGGGCGCGTTTGAACGGGTGCTTGTAGACGTTGCCGCTGTCGACCGGGCTCTCCAGCACGCCGTAGCCGACGCCGGGCGCCGACAACTGCATGATGACGTTGGCCGCAGGCAGCAGCATCGAGGCCGGGTTGATCAGGTCGGCGACCCGGGTGGGACGGCGCATGGAAGCGAGTACACCACCTTGTGAGACGCTGCCGGGGATGTTTCCCAGACGGCCGGTCGGCATTCTGCTCGGCTACCTCGCCGACGTGGCGTTGGGTGATCCGCGGCGCGGCCATCCGGTGGCCGGGTTCGGCGCCGTCGCCGGCCGGCTGGAACGCCTCACGTATCGCGACCGCCGGGCCGCCGGTGCGCTGCACACCGCACTGCTGCTGATCCCGTTGGGTGCCGGGGCGGCGCCTGGCGGGACGGTCGGCGGCGGCGGTCGCGGCGGCGACGTGGGTGAGCCTGGGCGGCACGTCGCTGGCGCGGACCGGCCTGAGCGATGGCCGATGCGCTCGACCGCGACGACATCGACGGAGGCGCGGGAGGTGCTGCCGTCGCTGTGCGGGCGCGACCCGGCGTTCCTCGACCGTGCCGGTCTGACCCGGGCCGCGCTGGAGTCCATCGCGGAGAACACCTCCGACGCCCAGGTGGCGCCGCTGCTGTGGGCGGCGGGCGCGGGAGCGCCGGGGGTGCTGCTGTACCGGGCGGTCAACACGCTCGACGCGATGATCGGGCACCGCTCGCCGCGGTACGCGCGATTCGGTTGGGCGGCAGCGCGGTTGGACGACGTCGCCAACTACGCCGGGGCGCGGGTCGCCGGCGCGCTGGTGGTCGCCTGCGCGCCAGTGGTCGGCGGGTCGGCGTCGGGCGCGTGGCGCGCGTGGCGTCGTGACGCCGCGGCGCACCCGAGCCCCAATGCCGGCGTCGTCGAGGCGGCGTTCGCCGGGGCGCTCGGTGTGCGCCTGGGCGGCCCGACCCAGTACCGCCACGAACTGCAGATCCGGCCCACGCTCGGGGACGGTCGCCCGCCGGAGGTGGCCGATCTGCGCCGGGCTGTGCGGCTGTCACGGGTGGTGCAGGCGGCCGCGCGGGCTGGCGGTGGCTGGTAGCCGTGGCGCTGGTTCAGCGGCGCCGGCCGTAGCGGTCGGCCAGTTTCTGCCTCGACCGTGACCGGTGCTGTCCACGTCCCGGCCCGCTGCCGCCTGTTGCTCCTCACGCTCCCGGCGGCGCACCTTGAGTTCGGAGTAGACGAAGTACCCGAGACCGATCGGCGCGACGACGCCGAACACGATCCACTGGATGCCGTAGGACAGGAACGGACCGGCATCCAGGTGCGGCAGCGGGATCACGCCCAGGCCGCCGGGCTGGTTCTCGATCAGTTGAACGTACGACCCGGCCAGCGGCACGCCGGTCACGGCCGACACCTGGTGGGTGTCGATGGCGTACACCTGCCGGTAGCCCTGCTCGGTGAAGGGGTCCTTACCCGGCGGGACGGTCTCGGAGTCGCGCAGCCGGCCGGTGACGGTCACGGTGCCGGTCGGCAGCGTCGCGATACCGGGAACCCGTGACCCGCCCTCGGGGCGCACATAGCCGCGGTCGATGAGCACCGTCGGCCCGTCGTCCACCACGAACGGCACCAGCACCTCGAACGCGGGTTCGCCCTCCACCACCCGCAACCGGGCCAGCACCTGGGCGTCGGGCAGGTAGTGGCCGGTGGCGGTCACCGGGCGCCACTGCGCGTCCGGCGCCGACGAATCCTGTTGCGGCAAAACGGAAGTCACCGGAATCGGCGCGGCGGTCAGCGACGAGCTGATCTGGTGGTTCTCCCGCGAGGTGGTGGTGTTCTTGCCGAGCTGCCACGGTGCCAGCACGGTGAAACACAGATAGGCGAACGCCACCACGACCAGGGCCAGGGCGATCCAGCCCGGCCGCAGCAGGAACGGTCAGCCGCTTCATGGACTTCTCCAGTTGCTCGTCGATCCAGGCGTGCAGACCGGGCAGCGCCGCGTCGATGACGGTGAAGACGTCCTCGAAATCGTCGTGGGTGCCGTAGTAGGGGTCCTCGACGTCGGGGGTGTGCGCACCCGATCGCGGATCGAACGACCGCAGCATCCGGACCCGGTCGGCGTCGACGCCCAGATCCCGCAGTATCCGGAGGTGGTTGCGGCCCAGCGCGATCACCAGATCCGCCGCCAGATGATCGTCGTCGAGTTGGGCGGCCCGGTGATCGGCCGGATAGCCGTGCGAGGCGAGCACCTGCTTGGCCCGCCGGTCGGCGCCCTCGCCGGCATGCCAGCGACCCGGTGCCCGCACTGGTGACCCGGACCCGTCCGGCCAGCCCGCGCTCGCGGATCTGATGGGCGAACATCTTCTCGGCCATCGGGCGACCGGCAGATGTTGCCCGAGCAGACGAACGTCACATGCAGCGGCTCAGATCTAGACACCGAGCACCTCGCGCAGCGCGGCGAGGTCGCCGACGTGGGCGGCCGCGGGGGACGCCGTCGGTGAAGTCCTGGTGACCGTAGCCCCAGCCGACGACGACGGTGTCGATACCGTGGGCCGCCGCGCCTTCCACGTCGTGGCTGCGGTCGCCGACCATCAGGACGCGCTGCGGCAGCGGCGCCAGTTGGTCCAGCGCATGCGCCACCACCTCGGCCTTGGACGAGCGGGCGCCGTCGACACTGGCTCCGGCGATGACCTCGAAGTGCCCGTCCAGGCCGAAGTGCGCCAGGATGCGCCGGGCGGTGGGCTCGGCCTTCGAGGTGGCGACCGCCAGCCGCACACCCGCGGCCCGCAGGTCGGCCAGCAGCTCCGGGACGCCGTCGAACGGCCGGTTCATCGCCCAGCCGCGGCTGGTGTAGTCGGCCCGGTACGCGGCGACCGCGGCGTCGGCGCGGTCCCCGAGCCCCATCCCGCGCAGCGTCTGATGCATCGGCGGGCCCACGATCCGGGCGACCAGGTCGCCGTCGGGAACCGTTGCGCCGATCTCGCTGAGCGCGTGGCGGAAACTCGCGACGATGCCGGCCGCCGAGTCGGTCAGGGTGCCGTCGAGATCGAAGAGCACCAGTTGGGGTCCCCCGGCCGACAGCGTTTCAGTCACGCGTGCCATTGTCCCCGATCTGCCGCCTCCGATGCCGGGCGCACTACTGTTCTTCACTGTGACGGTGCGGCTGGCGGACATCATCGAGGTGCTCGATGCCGCCTATCCGCCGGCGCTGGCGCAGTCGTGGGACTCCGTCGGCCTGGTGTGCGGGGACCCCGCCGAGGCCGTCGAGTCGGTGACCGTGGCCGTCGACGCCACCGCCGCCGTGGTCGACGACGTTCCCGACCGCGGTCTGCTGCTGGCCCACCATCCGCTGCTGCTGCGCGGCGTGGACAGCGTCGCCGCCAGCACCCCGAAGGGCGCGCTGGTGCACCGGCTGATCCGCACCGGCCGCGCGCTGTTCACCGCGCACACCAACGCCGACTCCGCCGCGCCGGGCGTCTCCGACGCCCTTGCCGACGCGCTGGGCCTGACGGTGGTCGACGTGCTGGATCCGGTCGGCCGGTGCCGACCTGGACAAGTGGGTGATCTACGTGCCGCCCGAGAACGCCGAGGCGGTGCGGACCGCCGTCTTCGACGCGGGCGCCGGGCAGATCGGCGACTACTCCTGCTGCAGCTGGAGTGTTTCCGGCACCGGGCAGTTCCTCCCGCACGACGGCGCCACCCCGGCGATCGGCCGGGTCGGCACCGTGGAGCGGCTGGCCGAGGACCGGGTCGAGGTGATCGCGCCGGCGCGGCTGCGCGCTCCGGTGCTGGCGGCGATGCGGGGCGCCCACCCGTACGAGGAGCCGGCGTTCGATGTCATCGAGCTGGCTGCGCTGCCCGCCGGGGTCGGGCTGGGCCGGATCGCCGAACTTCCGCAACCGGAGCCGCTGCGCGATTTCGTCGCGCGGGCCGGTGCCCGGCTGCCCGCCACCTCGTGGGGTGTGCGCGCGGCGGGCGACCCGGATCTGCCGGTGTCGCGGGTCGCGGTGTGCGGCGGCGCGGGGGATTCGCTGCTCGCCACGGCCGCACGCGCCGGTGTGCAGGCCTACCTGACCGCGGACCTACGCCACCATCCCGCCGACGAGCACCGCCGGGCCTCCGACGTCGCCCTGGTCGATGTCGCGCACTGGGCCAGCGAGTATCCCGTGGTGCGGCCAGGCCGCCGCGCTGCTGCGCGCGCACTTCGCCGACACCCTGCGGGTGCGCGTCTCGACGATCCGCACCGATCCCTGGAATATTGGAGCGCACGTAATGAAAGCCGATGTATGGCAACAACATTCACTGCTCGAGCTGGCCGAGCTCGATGCCGAGTTGAGCCGGATTGCACACCGCGCCGCCAACCTGAGCGAACAACAGCGCTGTGAGCAGCTGGAGGCCGACCACCGCGCCGCGGTCGACCGTGTCGCCGTGCTGGCGATCGCCATCGAGGACCTCGACGGGCAGGTGGGCCGGCTGGAGTCCGAGATCGACGGCGTCCGTCAGCGCGAGGACCGCGACCGCGCGCTGCTGGACTCACCGGCCACGAACTCCAAGCAGCTCACCGAACTGCAACACGAACTGGAAACGCTGCAGCGCCGGCAGGGGTCGCTGGAGGATTCGCTGCTCGAAGTCATGGAGCGCCGCGAACAGCTGCAGGGCGAGCAGTCCGCCGGGCAGTCCGCGGTCGACGGATTGGCCGAGGAGTTGACCGCCGCCCGCCAGGCGCGGGATGCGGCGCTTGCCGAGATCGAGCAGACCCGCGGTGACCGGGTGACCCGCCGTGCGCAGGTCAGCGAGACCGTTGCTCCCGAGCTGGCGTCCTTGTACGAGCGCGTCGGGGCCGGCGCGCTGCAGGGGCGGCGCTGTGGGGCGTGCCGCATCGAGATCGACCGCGGCGAACTGTCGCGCATCGCCGCAGCCGCTGAAGACGACGTGCTGCGTTGCCCGGAATGTGGCGCGATCCTGTTGCGGGTCACTGGAGTTGGCGCGTGAGGGTGGCGATGGAGGCCGACGGCGGTTCGCGCGGCAATCCGGGGCCGGCCGGGTACGGGGCGGTGGTGTTCTCAGCCGATCACGGCACGGTGCTCGCCGAGAGCAAGCAGGCCATCGGGCAGGCCACCAACAACGTCGCCGAATACCGCGGCCTCATCGCGGGTCTGGCGGAGGCGGCGCTGGTGGGCGCGACAGAGGTCGCGGTGTCGATGGACTCCAAGCTGGTCGTCGAGCAGATGTCCGGCCGCTGGAAGGTCAAGCACCCCGACCTCATCGACCTCAACCGTGAAGCGCGCGGGTTGGCGTCGCAGTTCGACCGCATCACCTTCACCTGGATCCCCCGCGAGAAGAACAAGCACGCCGACCGGCTGGCCAACGAGGCGATGGACGCGGCCGCCGCAATCGCGGCCGACGCAGGTGACCAACAGCCGGCTCCGCCCGACAAGGTGGAGTCGTCGCCGCCGGGCTGGACGGGCGCCACCGGGTGCGCCGACCCGGCTGTTGTTGCTGCGGCACGGGCAGACCGAACTATCGGTGGAACGGCGGTATTCGGGCCGAGGCAATCCGCCGTTGACCGAACTCGGCCGGCGGCAGGCCGACGCCGCCGCGGCCTACCTGGGTGGCCGGGGCGGGATCGCGGCGGTTGTCAGTTCGCCGCTGCAGCGTGCCTACGACACCGCACAGGCCGCCGGTAAGGCGCTGGGGCTCGACGTGGTGGTCGACGACGATTTGATCGAGACGGACTTCGGTGACTGGGAGGGGCTGACATTCACCGAGGCCGCGGACACCGATCCCGATCTGCACCGGCGCTGGCTGCGCGACACCACGGTCACCCCGCCCGGCGGGGAGAGTTTCGACGCGGTGCACAACCGGGTCCGGCGCGCGCGGGCGCGCATCATCACCGAGTACGGCGGCTCGACCGTGCTGGTGGTGTCGCACGTGACTCCGATCAAGACCCTGCTGCGGATGGCGCTCGACGCCGGACCGGGCATGCTCTACCGGCTGCACCTGGATCTGGCGTCGTTGTCGATTGCGGAGTTCTATCCCGACGGCGCGGCGTCGGTGCGGCTGGTGAACCAGACGGCGTACCTGTGAGCGGTGCGCGGGACCACTGGGACCGGTGGTGCTGCGTCGCCATGGGCCGAGAAACACGGCCCTCACACCACTTCCCGCCCGCCGGGAGGTACTGCACGGCGCGCACCTGCCGGCGGCCGGGTGGATTCGCGGCCGGGTGGGACCGTCAGAGCGCTGGGCGATTGGACCCGACGGCACCGAAGCAACGCTGTTGGACAACCTAATCTTTCTGCGTCGGCACAACCGAGCCGACTGACGCACGACGCGCGGTTCGGCAACGGTGGTAATCGCCCTTTCGATTGCCTTTGCGGCGGTCAGGGCCCATCGAAGCTCGTCAGCGCCCCGCGACCTCACTGGATGAAGTTTGCTGCCAAGTGGTGAAGTGAAATAACGTACTGATGACATTGCGGAACTGGCAGTCCCTGCACATTGTGTCTCTAACGTGACTGATCGCACGGCTAATTAGTTTCCTGGAAGTCGTGATGGCCGCCCATGAATCGCATTCCAGCCGGTGCGATAGTGCCTCGTAGCATGGTGAAAAACATTGGTAGTCAAGATGTCCCGAGAATAATGCCAGTCACATTCACTTTATATATGACCGCAGAGTAATAAAATAATAGTTTGCCAAAATAGCGCTTTATCGCACAATAGAGCCGCGTTCTAACCTGAGATGGCGATAACAATTGTGTGACAAGACGGTCCGTATTGATTTCCGGCAAACTCCGCGTAATGGCGTTGCCTGAGTTAGCGTGCTGACATTCATTCGGACATGGAGCGACTTATGCGGACTTCTCTGGATCGGTTTGCGAACCGACTCGTGCTGGCTGTCATCCCGATGCTCGTCGTCGCGCTGGTGTGTGCGGTGGCCCATTTGTACGTGCCGGCATCGGCAAAGATCAGGAACGTCTCACTCGACTTCATTCCAACCGCCGCGATCGACACATCGTCGACCGCCGTGGGGATCGCCGACTCTGACCTGTACTTCATGTCGGCCGCCGATGTGGCCACGACACTGGACGTGATGCAGGCGATGGGCGTGAACCAGGTGCGCGTGTTCGTGCCGTGGGCGGCGGTCGAGGCGAAGGCGGACGTCTACGACTGGTCCAAGGTCGACATGGTGATCAACGCGGCGGCCCAGCGCGGTATGGCTGTGTTGGCCGCCGTCACCAGCACGCCGAAGTGGGCCGGCGGCACGACCTATGCGCCGAACACCGCCCCGAACTCCACTGCCGCCTACGCGCAATTCATGGGCGACCTCGCAACGCGCTACGGTGCCGCAACCAACGGCGGCGAGGCCAAGATCTCCGCCTACGAGGTCTGGAACGAGCCCAATGGGTTCGCGGGCTGGTCTCCGTCGCCTAATGCCAAGGCCTACACCGCACTGCTCAAGGCCGCATACACCGCAGATCAAGGCGGCCGATCCGACCACCACCGTGGTGGGCGGTGTTTTGGGTGCCGGTATCAGTTTCGGCTCATTGACGGTGAACCCCGTTACCTTCCTGCAGCAGATGTACGCCAACGGAGCGGAAGGCTACTTCGACGCGCTGTCCTTCCACCCATACCAGAACAAGACGAAATTCTCGGCGGGCTACAACGCCAACTACCCCCTCCAGCAGCTGCAGGCGATGAGGAACCTGATGAACGTGAACGGGGACGGCAGCAAGCTGATCTGGAACACCGAGTACGGACTGCCCACGTCGGTCGTCAGCGAGGCCACCCAGGCGGCATTCGTTCAGGACCTCCTCAACACCTGGTCGGGCCTCACCGGTGTCGGGCCGATGTTCTTCTACACCACCCGCGACCGTGAGGCGAACTCGTACGACAGCGAGGACAACTTCGGACTGTTCAACAACAACTGGACTCCCAAGAAGGTTGTGCAGGTCATCGAGGAGTGGATCGAAGCGCACCCCGGAGCAGTGACTCCGACGATCCGACCGACCGATCCGACCGATCCGACCGATCCGACGACACCCACGGATCCGCTGGCCGCGTTCGTCGCCCAGGTCGGGGATGCCCTCAACGCGTGGCTTCAAGCCCTGGCGGCCGCGCTGAACCCGAAGGCCGCCGCAGCCCAGACGGTGACGACGTCGTCGGTGGCGGCGCGCCTGGCACCGGTGGTCGCGGAGAGCGCAATCGCTGAGGCATCCGGGGCGGCGCCGGCAGTCGTTGCCGACCCTGCCGGCGCGGCGGTAGCCGACACGAAGACCGCGACGGTTGCCGCCGACGCGTCGCGCACCGTGACGGCCCAAGCGGGCAACGACGGCAAGGCCGCCGAACCGGTGACGAAGGCCATCGAGGTCGCGTCCCCGGAGCCGGTGACCGAAACCGCACCGGTGGCCGAGACCGCACCGGTGGCCGAGACCGCCACGACCGAAGCCTCAGCGCCAGTGGAGCCCAAGACCACTGAACCCGACGCCGCCACCGTGGCCAAGAGCGACGACGCCCCGGGAACGGCGGCCGACTCCACGACGGCGACCAAAAAGGACGAAAGCTCGACACCGGCGTCCGCTCCCAAGCCGCGCAAGCCGTGGAAGAAGAGCACCGGGCCGGTCACCAAGTCGACCGACAAGCCGGGTTCCCTGTCTAGCGACAAGCGCAAGAGCGTGACGGACAGCGCATCCGACGCGAAGGCATCCGAATCCTCGAAGGGTGAGTCGGAGGGGTAGTCCGACGGCGGTGCGGACGCCTGAAAAATCGCGATCGTCGACGGCCCAGGGCTCCCTTGGGCCGTCGGCATCCGGTGCAGACATCACCTTGAATCGACGGCGATTCACAACTTTTTCGCCGATCTCGGCGATATGCCATGTCGACCCTTGTCACAGCAATGATTGCGGCGGACAGCTGTTTGCCACGGTCAATGAATAGTGGCTCCTAAAACTTACCTGTAATTGCAGAAAATCAGCAAGTGTGTTCTGCACTGTGCCGCCAGCGTTGTTCGTATCGGATCGAAATATATTGTAAGACAGTATCTTCTGACTCAGAGCGCCGAGGTGGATCCGATATCCTGGTCGAATTCTATTGCGTCTTCGAAGTTTGCCAAACAACTTTCTGGTGCGAACGTACCAAATCGAAGTATTTGAGGTTCGTACTGATATTTGCCCGCGCTCAATAGCGGTTCGCATTAGCTTCAACGACATCGCTGCGTGGCGATATCTACACCTTCGGTCACACAAAGGGGTGGGGCATTGAGGACTGGTTGGAAACGACTCGGCGGCTGGTTATCCGCGGCCGGGGTGCCGCTGCTGATCGTCGCGCTGGTGTGTTGGGTTGCGCACCTTTACGTATCGTCACCGCCGCGGGTGAAGCAGGTCTCCTATGCGTTTACCCCGACCGCCGCGATTGACACGTCGTCGACCGCCGTAGGGCTTGCGGACTCCGATCTGATCGGTATGTCAGAAGGCGACGTGGCCACCACGCTGGATGCACTGCAAGCCCTCGGGGTCAATCAGGTACGGATATTCGTTCCGTGGGCAGCCGTCGAGTTGTTCGAAGACCGCTACAACTGGGACGCCGTCGACAAGGTGGTCGATGCCGCGGCGGAACGTGGTATGGCTGTGCTGGCGGCGGTCACCAGTACACCGCGATGGGCCTCTGACCATCTGGGTACCAACTCCGCACCCCGATCGGAAGATGACTACGCGGAATTCGTCACCGAACTCGCCAAGCGCTACGGCGCCGAAAACAACGGCGGCACCGCCACGATCGCGGCTTACGAAATCTGGAACGAACCCAATGGCGCACCGGGCTGGTTCCCTTCGCCGGATCCCGAGGCCTATACGCGACTGCTCAAGGCGGCCTACACGGCGATCAAGAAGGTCGACAAGTCGACGCTGGTTGTCGCGGCCGGGCTCGGAGTGGGGTTCAGCTTTCTGGGACTGACCATCAACCCTGTCGATTTCATCGACCGAATGTACGACGCCGGCGCGCATGGTTACTTCGACGCCATTGCGGTGCACCCGTACCAGTTCAAGATGACGTTGTCCGACGGTGACGATTACCCGGATCGCCCTATCGTCAGATCGCCCGGATCCGAAAACTCATGGACGACAACGGCGATGCCGACACGCTGATCTGGACAACCGAATACGGGCTTCCCACGTCAGTGGTCAGCGAGGCTTATCAGGCGGCGTTCATTGCGAACTACCTCAGAACCTGGTCGGACCTGCCGGGCGTCGGCCCGATGTTCTTCTACACGACCCGTGATCGGGAGACGGGCTCATCGGAATCCGAGGATACGTTCGGGATCGTCGAGACGGATTGGACCCCGAAACTGTCGGCCGAGGTGATCGCGGCCTGGATTGCGGGCCAACCCCTCCCGGTTCCGGACATTCCCGACGAACCCGGGTTCAGCACCTGGCTGGCGGCCGCGTTCGCGGCGGTGGCGAACACCATCGGCGCCGTGGTGGACGCGGGTATCGCGGTGACGAAGTTTGTCGTGGATGCCGTGGTCGACGCTGTCCGATGGGTGGTGTCGGCGGCCGTGAACACCGTAGCCTGGGTCGCCGGCGCAATCTTTGATGTCGTCACCGCGGTGGTGTCCGGGATCGCCGGGCTGTTCCAGCCGAATAGCGTTGCGGTGTCCGACTCGACGGCGGCCGCGTTCGACGGTGCCGCACCGGTTGCGGCGCTGGACAGTGACACCACAGCGGTCGCCAAGCCGGCGGCGCCTGCCCCCGATGGCGATACGGCGCGGGTGTCCGATCATGTTGCGGATGCAGACGCACCGGCCATCGAGCCCGCGCTGGCCGAATCCGCGGTGGAGAGTGCGGCCCAGGGTGCCGACGTCACCGAAGCCCAACTGTCTGCTGAGGCGACCGCGCCATCGACCGAGTCGCCGGACCCGGAGGAGCCGATCGCCGAGCCCGAGTCGGACGCCGCGAGCGTGGCCGACGACGGTGACACCGGATCGGCATCATCGTCTACGCATGACGCCGCGACGGCCAAAGACAAAGCAGGCACCGACAAGACCGACAAGGACACGACGGACGAGACCGCTAAAGACACGGACAAGACGCCGAAAGACGCAACGGCCAAAGTCAAGACAGACACCGGGTCCGCGTCCGACGCGAAGGGATCCGAGTCGTCGAATTCGGGCGCGTCCGGCGGCGATTCGGAGTAGCTCCGCTGCGCCGTCAGGATCGATGAACGGTTTGCCGGGCCGCCTCCAATTTGGTAACTCGGTGTGCGCCAACGAGTTGGCTGGGCGGTCGCGGAGACACGGGGCTTGTGCCGAAAGGCGCGACCGTGCAGGCGTTCAGGGCTGCTGGCCCGAGTTTGCGGGTGGGTCGCTTGCGCTCCCGCTTGTTTCGCTCAAGATAATGTGCTGGAGCACAACATGATTGGTGCTCCCGAGTCGAATTCGTTGATCGCAAAGCTAGCAATAAGCTGTGAAGCACGCTAGCGTCAACCGCCAGTGTCCGGGTACGTCGACTTCCATCCGATCCATGGGAGCAGGAATAGTTATGTCTGCGCACAGGCAGCGACGATCAGGTTTTACGCATCGCCTGGCAGGGCGTTTCGTGTCCGCGGCGGTGGCGCTATCGACCATTGCGCTGGCGTGTGCGGTTTCCCATCTGATCGCATTACCGACGAGCAAGATCCGACAGGTTTCCTACGAATTCATCACTACGGCGGCGATCGACACGTCGTCCACTGCGGTTGGCGTCGCGGACTCCGACCTGTACGCGATGTCGCCTTCCGACGTGGCCGTCACGCTGGACACGTTGCAGGCGTTGGGGGTGAATCAGGTTCGGATTCTTGTGCCTTGGGCGCTTGTGGAGGCCTACGAGGGGGAATACAACTGGACCGAAGTCGACAAGGTTGTCGACGCGGCCGCCGACCGCGGGATGGCGGTTTTGGCGACGGTCACCAGCACGCCGTACTGGGCCGGCGGCAGTCTGCTAGCCGCGAACCGTGCGCCCGATTCGGCGGTGAAGGATTACAGCGACTTCGTCGGCGATCTCGCGACGCGCTACGGCGCCGACACCAACGGTGGTGAGTCGAAGATCTCGGCCTATGAGGTATGGAACGAGCCCAACGGCGCGATCGGTTGGTTCCCGTCGCCCGACCCTCGTGGGTATACGAAGTTGCTCAAGGCCGCCTACACCGCGATCAAGGCGGCCGATCCGTCGGCCCTCGTCGTCGGCGGGGTGGTCGGAGCCGGCTTCAGTGCGGGCGACTTGACCATCAACCCCGTCGACTTCGTCGCGGACATGTACAAAACCGGCGCCGAGGGGTATTTCGACGCTCTGTCGTTCCACCCGTACCAGAACAAGATGGAGTTCTCCGACGGCGACGACTTCCCGCAGTCGCCATACCTGCAGGCATTGGCGCTCAGGCAGGTGATGGATCTCAACGGAGACGCCGACAAGCTGATCTGGACCACCGAGTACGGGTTGCCGACCTCCGTCGTCAGTGAATCGAAGCAGGCGGACTTCATCCGGGACTTCCTCAACACCTGGTCGTCATTGACCGGTGTGGGGCCGATGTTCTTCTACACCACACGTGATCGTGACACCGGATCGTCGAATTCACAGGACACCTTCGGCCTCTTCGAGACCGATTGGGGTCCGAAGAAAGCGGCCGCGGTCGTCAAGGCATGGATTGCAGCGCACCCCGGGACCGAGAATCCGACGGATCCGACCGATCCCACTGATCCGACCGATCCGACCGATCCCACTGATCCGACTGTTCCCACCGATCCGACCGATCCCACGTGGCCCAGCTGGCCGACCACGCCCTCCTGGCCCGGTGCCGGGCTGTCGCCGGCAGCTGTGGCTTTCATGTTTCATGTCGCGTCGACCGTCGTTGCGGTGAACTTGTTCGTCGTGAACGCCGTTCATACGGTGCTCAAGTCGTTGGCGGCTGCGCTCGACGCGATGGATCCGAAGAGCACCGCCTCGGCAATGCCGTCGATTAAGGCGCTGGCGGCGGCGAGCGAGAGTGCGGAACGCACCTGGGGGGCGAAAGTCGCAGCGGCCGAAGGCGACATCGCATCCGCCGGTGACACCGATGCCGATGCCGTGGCGCCCCGCACCGGCAAGTCGGTGACTGGAGCCGGGGACCCGTCGGCCACGGCCAAACGTGGCAACAAGGACGAGGCGGCAGTCGACGAGGCGACCGAACCCGTGGCCGAGACCCCCGAAGCCAGTGAGGACCCAGCGGCCACCGAAACCGCCGAAGCCACCGAAACCGCGGAAGCCACCGGGACCACGGACGTTGCGGAAACACCTGACCGCACGGAGGTCGCGGCCACCCCGGAAGCCACGGACGCCCCGGAAGCCACGGAGACCACGAAGGCCACGGAGACCACGGAAACAACGAAGGCCACGGAAGCCCCAGCGATGAAAGCCCACGCGACCGAAGCGTCGAGCGACCCGGGCGCCGCGTCGGAAAGCGGCGCTAGCCAGTCCGCGACCACCGTGCCGAACGGTGAGGACGCCAAGGCCGTCAGGAGGCCCGTCAAGAAGGCGGAGGCGAAGAAGGACGACGACAGCATCGCAGCGGCCGGTCCGAATCCGGGGGAGAAGAGCACCAGGCCCGGCGCCAAGCCGGCCGACAAACCGGACAACGCCAAACGTGGCAATGCCGTGCGCCGCGACGATTCCAAACGCAAGACCGATCCCGCGGCGGCTCCCAAATCGTCGGCGGTCGGCTCCTCTGCCGGCGGCGCGGCCACCTGAGCCGCGGTGGTTTGCCACGCGACATCTGTCGGGTAGCTTGGTGTGCGCGAACGAGTTGGCTGGGCGGCCGCGGAGAGATTCGAGGAAAGTCCGGACTTCACAGAGCAGGGTGATTGCTAACGGCAATCCGAGGTGACTCGCGGGAAAGTGCCACAGAGAACAGACCGCCAGAAATGGTAAGGGTGAAACGGTGCGGTAAGAGCGCACCAGCATTCCGGGTGACCGGAGTGGCTAGGCAAACCCCACCCGGAGCAAGGCCAAGAAGGTTGCGCCGAAAGGCGCGACTGCGCAGGCGTTCGAGGGCTGCTCGCCCGAGCCTGCGGGTAGGCCGCTTGAGGCACCCGGCAACGGTGTGTCCAGATGGATGGTCGCCACTGAGTGCGTGCACTCAGCACAGAATCCGGCTTACAGGCCAACTCGTTCGCCCCCGCCGATCCTGACGCCTTGCTTTCCCCGGGCGTCAACACCTGATGACGCCCGGGGAAAGCATGCCGCCCCGGCCTCAGGTAACCGGCAACTCGGCCAGCTGGGTGAGCCGGATGGAGTTGCCGGACGGATCACGGAAGCCGGCGTCGATACCGTAGGGGGCCTCAAACGGCGCCTCGGTGAATTCGACGCCGCGCCCGGTCATCTCCTCGTAGGAGGCCTGGCAGTCATCGGTGGTCAGGAACACGGTGCCCGCGAAGCCCTTTGCGACGACCTCGAGAACCTGACTTCGCGTGGCGTCGTCCATCACCGGTGCGCCGGGTACGGCCATCAGGACGATCGAGACGTCGTCCTGGCCGGGCGGGCCGACCGTCAGCCACCGGAACCCTTCCATCCCGGGAAACGAAACATCTTGGCGCACTTCCATTCCGACCTTCTCGGTCCAGAACGTGCAGGCGGCATCTTGGTCGTGGACCCACAACTGGGCACTGGCGATTTTCAACATGGACCGAACTTACGGCGCGGCACCGGCGCCCGTCTTCTCCTACTGTGCTGTCTTACGGGTGTGTAGGCGCACGATGCAGTTGGGTACCCGTGCATACGTCGCTGCGGGTGGCATCGCGGCCCGGTAGGCGGCCGGGGGCTTGCCGTAGACGCGGGCGAATGTCGTGGTGAAGGAGCCGACGCTGCTGAACCCGACCATCGCGCAGACGTCGGCGACAGACCGGTCGGTGTAGCGCAGCAGGGCGGCGGCCCGTTCCAGTCGCCGGGTCTGCAGATACCCGCTGGGCGACTCACCGAAGGTGCGGGTGAACATCCGGCTGAAGTGGGCCCGGGACAGACCGGCGGCCGCGGCCAGATCGTCGACCGTGATCGGCTCGGCGTAGCGCGCGTCAGCGAAATCCTTGGCGCGCATGAGATAGCGCGCGGGCGGCAGCATGCCACCAGTATGGCTCGCGGAGCGGTCTGCGCGACACCTCATCAGTGGGCCTTGTGCACCGCCTTGGCGAGATTCTTGAGCGCCGCGTCCAACTGCTCGCGCGATGAGTGCGCCAGGTCATCCTCCTGCTGATACAGCACGCCGTAGGTGAACGTGTCCTCGCCGGCAGCGTGTGCGGTCTCGGCCTGCTTGCCCAGGTGCGTGCGGCTGACGACGCTGTCCTGATGGTCGCCCAGCAGCGACTGGATGGTCTTGGCGGCGTCGGACACCCCGCTCTCTCCGGTGGCAGCCGCGGTGTAGCGCAACCGCTTGGCGCCCTTGCGGATTCGGTGCAGCGCCTCGTCGCGGTCCTCGGCCCCCTCCTCGGCGGCCGACCTGGCCACCTTGGCCGCTTTGCGCACCCGCTTGTAGGCGGCGTCGATGGTGACCGGCGCGGGCTCTTCGCCCGGTGCGGCGGGCGCGGGCTCGGCGGTCACCAGGGCTTCGAGCTCGTCGAGCAGGCGGAAGTACCGGGTGGTGCGCATCGCGACCAGTGAGCGCCGCAACCCGGTGTCGTATCGGCGCCGGGCGCCGTCGACCAGGCGTTCGCGCACCGGGCCGCGCACCAGTTCGGCGGGGAGTTCGTCGAGCGCCTTCTCGTACTTTCCCGCGAGCACCTCGGCGTCGCGGGCCACCCCGAGAATCGCGGCGAGTTGCCGCAGCTCATCGAGCACCCAGGCGTCGTCGGTGAGGGTGAAAGACTCCTCGGATTCTTTGAGCAGGCTGCGCAGCTTGCGGGTGGTGACCCGCATCTGGTGCACCGAGTCATAGCTGTCGGCGCGCACGGCGCGGTCCCAGCTGACCAGTTCGGCGACCTGCTCGGCCACGGCCCGGTGAATCGGATCGGCCGGGACGGCGGCGGGTGCGTCGTCGGCGGCCGGCCGCACGGCAGCCAGCACCCGCGCCAGTTTCGAGCCGTGGCCGGCGGGTGCGGCACCGGCGTCCAGCAGCCGATTGCCCAGCCTGGTCAGCAGGTCCACGTCGTCGCAGTTCTCGGCGAGTTCGAGTTCCCATTCCCGCCACTGCTGCTCGTCGTCGGGACCCGCCGAGGCGGTGACCTGGTCGTCGCAGAACTCGGCCAGCGCCGTGCCGTCGGTGCCGAAGAGCATCTGGACGTTGCGGATGGTCGAGATGCGTGCCACCGGGACCAACGGCCGGTCGCGCACGATCGCCAGGACGACGTCGCGCAGTTCGTCGGGCACCGCATCGGAATCGGTGAGCGGGGTGCGGACCTCGGTGCGCGCGTCGGTGCCGGCGGGCAGTTTCAGGTGCCAGCCCTCGTCCGGCCCGCCGGTGCGCCGCCGCAAGGTGATCCGGTTGCGCGCGAGGTCGTGGCCAGGGCTGTCGAAGTACACGGCGTCGAGCGTCTGGGTGGGCAGGCGATCGACGCGCGCGACGGCGGACAGCCCGTCGAACGAGGGGGACACGGTTGCCTCAACGACGTCGAATTTGCGCTCGATCTCTTTGTGCCGACTCGTTTTCGCAGACATCATCGCCTTCGGTGTGAATTGGGTCCCGGTCCCAGTTGGTGAACAGGGTGCCATATCCAGGTGAACAGGCGGCTGTGCGCGTCGTTTAGCTCGCGATCTGTCCCGTGAACTCCCCGGCGCGGTCCCACGCTGCCCGTTCGGCCGCGAACGCAACGCCCTGCCGCTCCCGGAATGCCCCGATCGACTCCGCGTGCTCGGCGAGGAAGCCCGAATACTCGCGCATCGAGAACTTGCCGTCGGTGATGTCGACCGCGCCCCGGCCCGCCCCCATGTCGGCGCGCAGCCCGGCCAGCTCCTCGGCGCTGACCGGGTAGAAGCTGATTCGGTCGAAGTAGCGCAGCAGCCACGGGGTGCCCGGCTCGAAGGACTGCGCGTCGTGCGGGTGGCAGTGGTTCCACACCTGCGTGGTCCGACCGACGAACTGGTATCCGCCGGGACCCTCCATGCCGTAGATGCACATGTACGCCCCGCCGATGCCGACGGCGTTCTCGGGTGTCCAGGTCCGGGCGGGGTTGTACTTCGTGGTCACCAACCGGTGTCGCGGATCCAGGGGAGTCGCCACCGGGGCGCCCAGGTAGACGTCCCCGAGCCCGAGCACCAGATACTGCGCGCCGAACACCGTGTCGTACACCTGCGACACGTCGTCCAGGCCGTTGATCCGCCGGATGAACTCGATGTTGTCCGGGCACCACGGCGCATCCGATCGCACACCGTGCATGTAGCGCTGGATGGCCTCGTGCGTGGACGGGTCGTCCCAGGACAGCGGCAGCCGCACCGAGCGGCTCGGCACCACCAGTTCGTCGGTGGCCGGCAGGTCGGCGTCGAGGCGACCGATCAGATCGGTCACCGCACGCATCGACAGCACACCCGGATCGAACTGCACCTGCAGCGACCGCACGCCGGGGGTCAGCTCGCCCAGGCCAGGCACCGCCATCCCGCGCAGCGTCTCGTCGAGCGCGTGTACGCGGGCCCGCATCGCGAGATCCAGTGCCATTGGCCCGTATTCGACGAGGACACCGCCGTCGCCGCACCGCCGCAGCGTGACGTCGGTGCCGCCACCGGTGGTGAACCGGCTCAGCACACCGTCGTCGCCGTCACCGGCGCTCGACAGCACCAACGGGAACGACGCCCGGCGGTCGATATCGATGGTGCGCAGCGACGGCGCGCGGTCGGCGCGCACCGGGACGAACCGTACGGTGTCCCCGGGCGCCATCTGGCCGAGCTTCCAGCGGTCGCCGCCCACCACCGTCACCGGACAGACAAACCCGCCCAGGCTGGGCCCGTCGGGGCCGAGCAGGATCGGAGTGTCACCCGTGAAGTCCAGTGCGCCAACGCAGTACGCGTTGTCATGGATGTTCGACGGATGCAGGCCGGCCTCGCCGCCGTCGGTGCGGGCCCACTGCGGCTTCGGCCCCTCGAGGCGCACCCCGGTGCGGTCGGAGTTGAAGTGCACCGTGTAGTCGGTGCCGACGATGGTGTCGAAGTCCGTGCGGGTGAAGAACTCGGGCGCCCCGTGCGGTCCCTCGGTCACCGCGACCTCCCAGCGATGCCCGATGCTGGGCTGCTCTTCGATCGCGGCCCGGGCGTCGCGGTCCGGGCGGGACTCGTGCGGTCCCGGGTCGACGCCGGCGGTCAGCGCGTCGCCGGCGCGAAGCGTCCGCCCGTCGTGGCCGCCGAACGCGGCCAGCGTGAAAGTGGCTGTGCTGCCGAGGTACTCGGGTTCACATAGCCCGCCGGCCACCAGCAGGTAGCAGCGCATCCCGGGCCCGGTCAGCGTCCCGACCTCGAGCACACCCCCGGCGGGGACGGTCACCGACTGCCACTGCGGAACGGGGGCGCCGTCGACGGTCACGCTCACCGGTGCGCCGGTGACGCACACCCGGCCGCCGACGGGGAAACGCAGCGCGGGCCCGCCGCGGGTGCACTCCAGTCCCGCCGCACCTTCGGGGTTTCCGAGTACCCGGTTGCCGATGCGGAACGACAGGTCGTCCATGGGGCCCGACGGCGGGACGCCGATGTGCCAGTAGCCGACGCGGCCGGGCCAGTCCTGAACCGTCGTCAGCATGCCCGGGGCGACGACCTCGATGGAAGCGGGGGTGGTCATGACTGCGAGATCACCATTCGGACGGCCGTTGGGTCGAACCCGTTGCAGGGGTTGTTGATCTGCGGGCAGTTGGACACCAGCACCAGCGTGTCGGTGTCGGCGCGCAGCGTCAGCGACTTGCCGGGCGCCGACAGGCCGTCGACGATCCCCAGCGTGCCGTCGGCTTCCACCGGCACGTTCATGAAGAAGTTGACGTTGGAGACGATGTCGCGCTTGCCCATTCCCCACCGGGCGGCCTCGGCCAGGAAGTTCTCCGCACACGCGTGCTGGTGCACGGTGTGATGCCCGTAGCGCAGCGTGTTCGATTCTTTCGAGCATGCGCCGGCGATGGTGTCGTGGTTGCCGACCTCGTCGGCGACGATTGTCACCAACGGGGTGCCGTCGGCGGCGCGCAGCACCGATCCGGTGGTCAGGAAGATGTTGCCCTGTGCGGCGACGGTGGCCTGGGCGCTGTAGCGCAGTGCGGGATCGGGGGTCTGACCACGGACGCCATAAAACAGAGTGTCGACGGCCTGGTTGCCGTGCAGGTCGATGATCTGCAACTGCTGGCCGGCCTGCAGGATGGCCGACCACGGTGCGCACGCCGCGACGATCTCGTCGGCGACGATCTGGGTGTCGGTGGTGAGTGTCATGTGTTGTCCTAGTTGTCTTGAAGGGCGACGTTGTTCTGAAAGGCGGCGTCGTTCTGACTTGCGGCCCAGGTGCTTTCGGTGTTGAACAGCGCCCGCAGGTACTCGGGCTCATCATTGATGGGCGTGGCCAGTTGCTCGTCGGCGCGCCACGCGAGGACGTCGAGTGCGGTCAGCGTCGGTGCCGGATCCAGCGGGTGGGCGGTGTTGGTCAGCGCCACCACGACGGGCAGGTGGATCAGGATCTCCACGGCCGCGCCCGGTCCGGCCGTCCCGGTGAACTCCAACGCACCCGTTTCGGCGACCCGCACACCCTTGAACAACGCCACCGACGGGGCGACGTCGCGCACGTCGAGGCCGTGCTTGAGTGCGCCCAGCAGCATCGCCTGCTGCCCGGCCGGCGTCATGCCGCACAGCGTGTCGTGCCGACCCGACGAGTCGACGACGATGGTCGCCAGCACCCGACCCTGATCCGAGATCAAGGGATGACCCGCGCCGAGGTAGGCCTGCCACGGCACCTTCATGGTGTCGGCGACGTTGAGGCGCTCCCACGGGGCGTCGGCGCGGAACAGCAGGAGGTGGGCGCACGCGCCGCCGTCGGGGTCGGCCAGGCGCATCCGGGTGCCGCGCCCGAGCACGCGGGTGGTGTACGAGCCGGCGGGGACCGACTCGGCCCAGACCAGGGCGCGAGGGTCGACGCCGGCCGGTGCGGCCGGGGTGCCCATGTCGGCGTCGGCGGCCTGGGCCCGGGCGTGTGCCCGGGAGCCGTCTGTCGAGGCGGTGCTCATCTGTTCTCCCTTTAACTGTCGACTGAAAGTTTTCCCGACCCCGGTTCCGGCCGGGTATCCCGTCTGTTAAGTCCTCGTTTAGAAGCGTCCGTCAGTATTTCTATCAAACGATAGATATTCGTGCGCGCCGAATGTGGTGACGTTCGCCACCAGGGGCGGGTGCGACAATGTCGCGATGTCCAGTGAGAGCCGGGGACGCCCACGCCTCGAGCAATCGCGGCGGCCGGGCAAGACCGCCCGCGAGGAGATCCTCGATGCGGCGGCGGAGCTGTTCACCACGCTGGGCTACGCCAGTACGTCGACCCGGCGCATCGCCGACGCCGTCGGAATCCGGCAGGCGTCGCTGTATCACCACTTCGCCACCAAGGACGACATCCTCGACGCCCTGCTGGCCGGGACGGTCGACGCGCCGCTGCGCGTGGCCGAGGAGTTGTTGACCGACAGCGGCCCGGCCGCCGCGCGCCTGCACCTGCTGGTGGCCACCGACGTCGACCAGTTGTGCGCCAGCCGCTGGAACCTCGGCGCGCTGTACCTGTTGCCGGAACTCCGCGTGCCGCGGTTCGAGAAGTTCCACCTGGTCCGCGCGGAGTTGCGCACGCACTACCGCACGCTGTCGCAGCAGGTCATCGCCGAATGCGACGGCCACGTCGATGCGGTTGATCTCCCGTTCCGCCTGGTCGAGTCCGTCATCAACCGACGCTCCGACGACGGCGCCTGCGGGCCGGATCAGCGATGGGTGATCGCCGACGGGGCATTGCGCACCCTCGGGTGGCGCGGCGACGTCGCCGATCTCCGGCGGGGGAGCGCTGACCGGCTCGACCAGCCACCGGTTAATGTCACCGCGTGACCTATGAGACCCTGCTGTTCGAGCAGTCCGGACCCATCACCCGTATCACCCTGAACCGGCCCGACGCCGCCAACGGGATGAACGAAGCGATGACGGCCGAACTCGCCGACGCGGCCGCCCGCTGCGACGTCAGGCCCCGGCCCCAAAAGTCGTGGTGATCACCGGCGCCGGCCGGTTCTTCTGTGCGGGTGGCGATCTCAAGGCGATGGCGAATTCACCGCTGGGGCCGGGGCCGTTCGTCAAGGGCATCGCCGACGACCTGCACCGGGCCATCTCGACATTCGCGCGGATGGACGCCGTGCTGATCACCGCGGTCAACGGAGTGGCGGCCGGGGCGGGCTTCTCGCTGGCGGTCAGCGGTGACCTGGTGCTCGCCGCGTCGTCGGCGTCGTTCACGATGGCCTACACCCGCGCCGGACTGAGCCCCGACGGCAGCGCGTCCTACTACCTGCCGCGACTGGTCGGTGTGCGTCGCGACCAATGATCTGATGCTGACCAACCGCAAGCTGTCAGCGCGGCCGAGGCGCCGAGCAGTGGGGGCTGGTGAACTACGTCGTCGACGACGCCGAGCTGGGCGCCGCGGGGACGCGCTGGCCGGCGAGATCGCTTCGCGGCGCAGGCGGATCCAACGCCGCGGTGAAGAAGCTGCTGCTGGCGACGTTCGACAACGGCCATCGAGGCGCAGATGGACCTCGAGGGCCGGTTGATCGCCGCAGAACGCCGACTGCGCCGACGGCCGCGAGGGCATCGACGCGTTCCTGGACAAACGGGCGCCCAACTTCGCTTAGAAGGAGTGCTCCTCGGCGGGGAACGCGCCGGTAGCCACCTCGCTGGCGTATTGCGCTGCGGCGCGGCCCAATTCGCCGCCCACATCGCCGAACCGCTTGACGAACTTGGCGGTCTTGCCCGATGGTCATACCGGCCATGTCCTGCCAGACCAGCACCTGGGCATCGCAGTTGGGTCCCGGCGCCGATACCGACGGTGGGGATGGTCAGCTTGCCGGTGATCTGGGTGGCCAGCTCGGCGGGCACCATCTCCATCACCACGGCCACCGCGCCGGCTTCGGCGACGGCGATCGCGTCGTGGACGGTCTGCTCGGCGGCGTCACCGCGGCCCTGCACCCGGAAACCGCCGAGGCCGTTGACGCTCTGCGGGGTGAAGCCGATGTGGGCCATCACCGGAATGCCGGCCTGCGTCAGCACGGCGATCTGCTCGGCGACCCGTTCGCCGCCCTCCAGCTTCACCGCGTGCGCGCCGGCCTCCTTCATGAACCGAGTGGCCGTGGCGAGGGCCTGCGTGCGGGCCGGCCTCGTAGCTGCCGAACGGCAGGTCGGCCACCACCAGCGCGTGCGGCGCACCGCGCACCACGCCGCGCACCAGCGGGATCAGCTCGTCGATCGAGACCGGCACGGTGGTGTCGTAGCCGTACACCACGTTGGCGGCGGAGTCGCCGACCAGCAGTACCGGGATCCCGGCGTCGTCGAACACCCGCGCGGTGGAGTAGTCGTAGGCGGTGAGCATGGACCACTTGTGGCCCTCGGCTCTTCCACTGCTGCAGGTGGTGGGTGCGCACCTTGGTGCGCGGTTTGGCCGAATCGGTGGCAGCGCCGTAGACATGAGCTCAGCTTCGCTGAAGACATCATTGTCCCTTCATTGGTCGGGTCGATCCTCGAGGCCCTGATCGGGTCCCCGGGTTCGTCTGACCTCTCCAGTCTGCCATCCCGACGCGGTAAGGTGAACACGCGATTGAGTGGACTTCCTCACACCCGCGCGATGCCGCGACATACCATCGGCGGTCATGCAACGGCTCAGCGGCCTCGACGCCAGCTTCCTCTACCTCGAGACCGCCGCCCAACCGCTTGCACGTGTGCTCGATCCTGGAACTGGACACCTCGACGATCCCGGGCGGCTACAGCTTCGACCGGCTGCGCGACGAACTTGGCGGTGCGCATCAAGGCGATGCCGGAGTTCCGCGAGAAGCTGGCCGACAGCCCGTTCAACCTCGACCATCCAGTGTGGGTGGAGGACAACGACTTCGACGTCGACCGGCATCTGCACCGGATCGGCCTGCCCGCACCGGGTGGCCGGACCGAACTCGTCCGAGATCTGCGGGCACATCGCGTCGCTGCCGCTGGACCGCAGCCGGCCGCTGTGGGAGATGTGGGTGATCGAGGGCGTCGCGGCACCGATGCCCATGCCGGTGGCCGGCATGGCGGTGATGACCAAGGTGCACCACGCCGCGGTCGACGGCGTGACCGGCGCCAACCTGATGTCGCAGCTGTGCAGCACCGAAGCCCGACCCGCCGCCGCCGGACGCCGGTCGAAGGGCTCCGGCGGCGCCAGCCAACTGGAGATCGCGGTCCGCGGGCTGGTCCGGTTCGCCACCCGGCCGGTGCATCTGGCCACCAAGGTGCTGCCCGGCGACCGTGACCACCGTCGTCGACACCGTGCGCGCGCGCCGTGGCCGGTGACGGCGATGGCGCAGCCCGTTCACCGCGCCGCAGACCGCGTTCAACGCCAGCATCACCGGCCATCGCAACGTCGCCTTCGCCCAGCTGGACCTCGAGGACGTCAAGACGGTCAAGAACCACTTCGGCGTCAAGGTCAACGACGTGGTGATGGCGCTGGTGTCCGGCGTGCTGCGCCAGTTCCTGCTCGACCGCGGCGAACTGCCGGACATCTCGCTGGTCGCGATGGTGCCGGTGTCGGTGCACGGCAGGTCGGATCGGCCGGGGCGCAACAAGGTGTCCGGCATGTTCTCCAGCCTGCATACCGAGATCGACGACCCGGCGGAGCGGCTCGAAGGCCATCGCCGAGGCGCAGTTCGGTTGCCAAGGAACACAGTTCGGCGATCGCGGCGTCGCTGCTGCAGGACTGGTCGCAGTTCGCCGCGCCCGCCGTGTTCGGCGTCGCGATGCGGGTCTACGCCAGCACCCGGCTGACCGAGGCGCGGCCGGTGCACAACCTGGTGGTGTCCAATGTGCCGGGCCCGCAGCGGCCGCTGTACTTCCTGGGCGCCGAGGTCAAGGCGATGTACCCGCTCGGGCCGATCTTCCACGGCTCGGGGCTGAACATCACCGTGATGTCGCTGAACGGCAAGCTCGACGTCGGCCTGATCTCGCGCCCGGAACTGCTGCCGGATCTCTGGGATCTGGCCGACGATTTCGCGGCGGGCATGGAGGAATTGCTCGCGGCGGCACACTGACGCGCTCAGGGCGCGGACCGGCGGTTCCGGGCGGCCGCGCCGCTCATGGCAGCATGTGTTGCCATGAGCCTGCTTCGCCGCCGCCGGATCCTGCGCACGACTGTGATCGTGGCCTCCGTGGCGGCGCTGGTGGCCGGTTCGGCCGGCTGCGCGCGGGTGGTCGACGGTCGTGCGGTGCTGGGCGGGCCGCGCGTCGGCGAACCGGTGCAGTGGCAGCAAGTGCCGGCTCACCGGCGGCGTCGAGACCGCAACTGCCGCGGGATACCGAATGCGGCCGGATCGCGGTGCCGGTCGACTACGCCAAGCCCGACCGGTGATGTGGCCAACCTGGCGATGATCCGCTTTCCCGGCCACCGGCGAGAAGATCGGCTCACTGGTCATCAACCCGGGCGGCCCGGGCGAGTCGGGCATCGAAGCGGCGATCAGCATGGTCGAGTCGTTGCCGACGGAGGTCCGCGAGCGGTTCGACTTCGTCGGGTTCGATCCGCGCGGGGTGGGCTCGTCGACCCCGGCACTGTGGTGCAACTCCGACGCCGACAACGACCGGCTGCGCGCCGACCCCGAGGTGGACTACACCCCCGAGGGTGTCGCGCACATCGAGAACGAGACCAAGGAGTTCATCCAGCGCTGCGTCGACAAGATGGGCACCGACTTCCTGGCCAACATCGGCACCGCGAACGTCGCCAAGGATCTCGACGCGATCCGGGCCGCCATCGGCGACGACAAGCTGACCTACCTCGGCTACTCCTACGGCACCCGGATCGGCGCGGCCTACGCCGAGGAGTTCCCGCAGAACGTGCGCGCGATGATTCTCGACGGCGCGGTCGACCCCAACGCCGACCCGATCGAGGCCGACCTCGACCAGGCGGCGGCGTTCCAGAAGGCGTTCAACGACTTCGCCGCCGACTGCGCCAAATCCTCGACTGCCCGCTGGGCACCGATCCGTCGAAATCCGTTGACGGTGTACCGCAGCATGGTCGATCCGCTGGTGGACAAGCCGGCCAAGACCAAGGATCCGCGCGGGCTGTCCTACAGCGACGCCATCGTCGGCACCATCATGGCGCTGTACTCGCCGAGCCTGTGGCGGCATCTGACCGACGGGCTGGTGGAGCTGCGGGACGGCCACGGGCGACACCATGCTGGCGCTGGCCGACATGTACATGCGGCGCGACCAACAGGGCCACTACACCAACGCCACCGACGCCCGGGTCGCGGTCAACTGCGTGGACCAGCCGCCGATCACCGACCGCGCCAAGGTCGATCGAGGAGGATCGCCAGATGCGCGAGGTGGCGCCGTTCATGAGCTACGGCGAGTTCACCGGCCACGCGCCGATGCCGACCTGCGCGTTCTGGCCGGTGCCGCCGACCAGCGAGCCGCACCAGGTGTCGGCGCCGGGACTGCCGCCGCCGCTGGTGGTGTCCACCACGCACGACCCGGCCACGCCGTATCCAGGCCGGCGTCGACCTGGCCAAGCAACTCGGCGGTGCACTGCTGACGTTCGAGGGCACCCAGCACACCGTGGTGTTCCAGGGCAACAACTGCGTGGACGACTACGCGGCCGGCTACCTGCTCGACGGCACCCTGCCGCCGGCGGGCGCGAGTCTGCCGCTGACGCGTCCGGACGGTTTGATATCCCAGCGTGACCTTCCCGGGACATCGCCGCGTGGTCGGGCGTGCGACCATGTGCGCCATGCAGCGCACGAGACTCTGGGGCTCTGCGCTGCTCACAGTCGCTGCTGACGTCGGTGCGGCCGCGCCGAGCGCCTCGGCGACTGACGCCTGATCCAGTCTGTGCCGCAACAGAATTGGGGAAGCTGCGCGGCGTTCTTCGGCGACACCAGCGACATCCCGACCGCGCGCTGCGCACGATGATCCCGGTCGACTGGCGAGTCCGGCAGGGCCAGGCGAACCTCGCGGTCATCCGCATTCCGGCGGAACGGCACCCGGATCGGATCGCTGTTCGTCAATCCGGGCGGGCCGGGCGCCTCGGCGGTGGACGCCGTCGCCGGGATGGGCGCCGCACTGACCGGCAGCCCCATCAACGAGCATTTCGACCTGGTCGGCTTCGACCCGCGCGGCGTCGGCCACTCCACGCCGGAGTTGCGGTGCCGCACCGACGCCGAGTTCGACGCCTGGCGGCGCGAGCCGATGGTCGACTACAGCCCGGCCGGCGTCGCGCACATCGAGGCGCTGTACCAGCAGTTCGTCGACCGCTGCGCGCAGCGCATGGGCACGGACTTCCTGGCCACCGTCGGAACCGCGTCGGTCGCCCGCGACATGGACGCCGTGCGGCAGCGCGCTCGGCGACGACCAGATCAACTATCTGGGCTTCTCCTACGGCACCGAGATCGGCACCGCCTACGTCGAGCAGTTCGGCGACCACGTGCGCGCGATGGTGCTCGACGGCGCGATCGACCCCAGCGTCGGACCCCGTCGAGAAGAACGTCCGCCAGATGGCCGGGTTCCAGACGGCCTTCAACGACTACGCCGCCGACTGCGCGCAGTTCGCCGACTGCCCGCTGGGCCAGGATCCCGGCGCAGTGGGTCGACCGCTACCACCAGCTGGTCGACCCGCTGGTGACCAAGCCCGGCCACACCTCCGATCCGCGCGGCCTGAGCTACGCCGACGCGATCACCGGCACCGTCAACGCGCTGTACACCCCGACGTTCTGGAAGTACCTGACCAGCGGCCTGCTCGGGTTGCAGCGCGGCGGCGACGCCGGCGACCTGCTGGCGCTGGCCGACGAATACCAGGGCCGCGCCGCCGACGGGCACTACCGCAATCTGCAGGATGCGTTCAACGCGGTGCGCTGCGTCGACGCCCCGGCACCGACCGACCCGGCGGCGTGGGTCGACGCCGACCGGCGCATCCGGCAGGTCGCGCCGTTCCTGTCCTACGGCGAGTTCACCGGGTACGCGCCGCGGGACATCTGCGCGTTCTGGCCGGTGCCCGCCACGTCGTCCCGGCACGCGGCGACGCCGGCGGCGCCCGGCCAGGTCGTCGTCGTCTCGACCACCCACGACCCGGCCACGCCGTATCAGGCGGGCGTGGATCTGGCCCGCCAGCTCGGCGCGTCGCTGATCACGTTCGAGGGCACCCAGCACACCGCGGTGTTCAACGGCCATCGAGTGCGTCGACACGGCGGTGGTGAACTACTTCGTCGACGGCGTCCTGCCGGGCGATCTGCGCTGCTGACGCCAGTCGAAATCGGTCAGCGACGCTGTTGTAACACGGATTTAACAGCCGGTGCCTACGCTCGCGGTCATGGATCGCCAGAAGGAATTCGTGCTGCGCACGCTGGAGGAACGGGACATCCGCTTCGTCCGGCTCTGGTTCACCGATGTGCTCGGATTCCTCAAGTCGGTGGCGATCGCGCCCGCCGAACTCGAAGGCGCCTTCGAGGAGGGCATCGGCTTCGACGGCTCGTCGATCGAGGGCTTCGCCCGGGTCTCCGAATCCGACACCGTGGCGCGGCCGGACCCGTCGACCTTCCAGGTCCTGCCGTGGACCACCAGCAAGGGCGACCATCACTCGGCCCGGATGTTCTGCGACATCACCATGCCCGACGGCTCGCCGTCGTGGGCCGACTCCCGGCACGTGCTGCGGCGCCAGCTCGCCAAGGCCAGCGACCTCGGCTTCTCCTGCTACGTGCATCCCGAGATCGAGTTCTTCCTGCTGCGAGCCGGGCCCGTACGACGGCTCGCTGCCGGTGCCCGCGGACAACGGCGGCTACTTCGACCAGGCCGTGCACGACTCGGCGCCCAACTTCCGCCGCCACGCCATCGACGCGCTGGAATCGATGGGCATCTCGGTGGAGTTCAGCCACCACGAGGGCGCGCCCGGCCAGCAGGAGATCGACCTGCGCTACGCCGACGCGCTGTCGATGGCCGACAACGTGATGACGTTCCGCTACGTGGTCAAGGAGGTCGCGCTCGACGAGGGCGTGCGGGCGTCGTTCATGCCCAAGCCGTTCAGCGAATACCCGGGCTCGGCCATGCACACCCACATGAGCCTGTTCGAGGGCGAGACCAACGCGTTCCACAGCGCCGACGACCCGCTGCAGCTCTCCGACATCGGCAAGTCGTTCATCGCCGGCATCCTCGAGCACGCCAGCGAGATCAGCGCCGTCACCAACCAGTGGGTGAACTCCTACAAGCGGCTGGTGCACGGCGGCGAGGCGCCGACGGCAGCCTCGTGGGGTGCGGCCAACCGTTCGGCGTTGGTGCGCGTGCCGATGTACACGCCCAGCAAGGCGTCGTCGCGGCGCATCGAGGTGCGCAGCCCCGACTCGGCGTGCAACCCGTACCTGACGTTCGCGGTGCTGCTGGCCGCCGGTCTGCGCGGCGTCGAGAAGGGCTACGTGCTGGGCCCGCAGGCCGAGGACGACGTGTGGAGCCTGACGACCGAGGAGCGCCGGGCGATGGGCTACCGCGAGCTGCCCGGCAGCCTGGGCAACGCGCTGGAGGCCATGCAGAACTCCGAGTTGGTCGCGGAAGCGTTGGGGGAGCACGTGTTCGACTTCTTCCTGCGCAACAAGCGCACCGAGTGGGAGAACTACCGCAGCCACGTCACGCCGTTCGAACTCAAGACTTATCTGTCGCTGTAACCGCTCTCTGTAGGTGCCGCGGTAGCTGCCCGGCGGCGATTCTCGGCGCGTCGCCCAGGTGCGTTACCGTCATGTCGTGACCAAACCCGCGACGCAGCGGCCCAAGCTGCCCGGCGTCGGTCGGCTCGGACTGGTCGAGCCGACCGCCTCCGCCGACCTGTCGCAGCTCGGCTGGAACACCGAGGCGCACGTCGAATTGCTGTGGTCGCTGTCGCGGGCGCCCGACGCCGACGCCGCCTTGCGCACCATGGTCCGGTTGTCCGAAGCGCTCGGCCCGGACTGGCCCGAACTGAACGCGGTGCTGCTGACCGCCAAGTCGCCTGCGCGGGCGGCTGTTCGGTGTGCTCGGTTCGTCGCTGGCGCTCGGTGACCACCTCGTCGCCCACCCGCAGTCCTGGCACCTGCTGCACGACGCGCCCGGAAAGAAGGTGGCACTGCCGTCGGCGGCCGAGCTCAGGCGCGCGTTCACCGACTGTGTCGCGCAGACGCCGCTGCCCGACGTGCAGACCGCGCTGCGCGCGGCTCTACCGGGATCGGCTGCTGGTGCTGGCCGCGCTCGACGTGGCTCCCACGGTCGAGAACGAGCCCGTGCTGCCGTTCGCGACCGTCGGCGTCCACCTGTCCGATATGGCCGACGCGGCTCTGGCCGCGGCGCTCGACGTGGCGGTGGCCACCGTGTGCAAGGACGACACCCTGCCACCGCGGCTGGCCGTCATCGCGATGGGCAAATGCGGTGCGCGGGAACTGAACTACGTCAGCGACGTGGACGTCATCTTCGTGGGTGAAGAGGCCGATGCCGTCGCGACCCGGGTGGCCGGCGAGATGATGCGGTTCGCCTCGGACACGTTCTTCGAGGTCGACGCGGCGCTGCGACCCGAAGGCAAACACGGCCAGCTGGTGCGCACCCTGGACTCGCACATCGCCTACTACCAGCGCTGGGCCAAGACGTGGGAGTTCCAGGCCCTGCTGAAGGCCAGGCCCGCCGCCGGCGACGTCCAGCTCGGCGAGAAGTACATGGACGCGCTGATGCCGATGGTGTGGACGGCATGCGAGCGGGAGGACTTCGTCCCCGACGTGCAGGCGATGCGCCGGCGGGTGATCGAGAACTGGTGCCCGCCGACGTGCGCGACCGCGAACTCAAGCTCGGGCACCGGCGGGCTGCGCGACGTCGAATTCGCCGTTCAGCTGCTGCAACTCGTGCACGGCCGCAACGACCCGTCGTTGCACGTGACCTCCACGGTGGACGCGCTGGCCGCACTTTCTGCGGGCGGCTACATCGGCCGCGACGACGCCGCCAACATGACGGCGTCCTACGAATTCCTGCGGCTGCTCGAGCACCGCCTGCAACTGCAGCGGCTCAAACGGACCCACATGCTGCCCGCCCCCGACGACGACGAGGCGCTGCGCTGGCTCGCGCGCGCCGCGCATGTCCGGCCCGACGGTCAGCACGACGCGCTCGGGGTGCTGCGCGAGGAACTCAAACGCCAGAGCGTGCGGGTGTCGCGGCTGCACGCGAAGCTCTTCTATCAGCCGCTGCTGGAATCGGTGGGCGGGTCGCTGGAACTGGCGCCGGGCATGTCGGCCGAGGCCGCCGAACGCCAGCTCGCGGCGCTCGGCTACCAGTCCCCGCGCAGCGCACTGACTCACCTTGCGGCCCTGACCAATCAGAGCGGGCGCCGCGGTCGCGTGCAGGCGGTGCTGCTGCCCACGCTGCTGGACTGGCTGTCGGACACCCCCGATCCCGACGGTGGGCTGCTGGCGTACCGCAAGCTGTCCGAGGCGATGGCCGAGCAGCGCTGGTTCCTCGCGACGCTGCGCGACGAGAGCGCGGTGGCCAAGCGGCTGATGCACGTCCTGGGCACCTCGGCGTACGTTCCGGATCTGTTGCTGCGGGCACCCGAGGTCATCCAGTCCTACGCCGACGGACCCACCGGCCCCAAGCTGCTCGACACCGACCCCGAGAGCGTGGCCAAGGCCCTGGTGGCCGCGGCCGGTCGGCAGTCCGACCCGGTGAAGGCGATCGCGTCGGCGCGCACGTTGCGCCGCCGGGAACTGGCCCGGATCGCGTCGGCCGATCTGCTCGGCATGCTCGAGGTCCGCGACGTGTGCAAGGCGCTGACCTCGATCTGGGTCGCCGTGCTGCAGGCCGCGCTGGACGCGGTGATCCGCGAGAACATGCCTTCGGACGGCAGGGCGCCGGCGTCGATCGCGGTGATCGGCATGGGCCGGCTCGGCGGCGGCGAGTTGGGCTACGGCTCGGACGCCGACGTCATGTTCGTGTGCGAACCGGCCTCCGGGGTGGACGAGGCCGTCGCGGTGAAGTGGTCGGTGTCGGTGGCCGAGCAGGTGCGCGCGCTGCTGGGCACACCGAGCGCCGACCCGCCGCTGGAGGTGGACGCCAACCTGCGGCCCGAGGGCCGCAACGGGCCACTGGTCCGGACGTTGGCGTCCTATGAGGCGTACTACAAACAGTGGGCACAGGCGTGGGAGGTGCAGGCGCTGCTGCGGGCCCACCGGGTGGCCGGTGATCAGGAACTGGGCTATGACTTCCTGCTGATGATCGATGCGATCCGCTACCCGCCGGGCGGGATATCGGCCGAGACGGTTCAGGAGATCCGTCGCATCAAGGCCCGCGTCGACGCGGAGCGGCTGCCCCGCGGGGCGGACCCCAACACCCACACCAAGCTGGGCCGCGGCGGACTGGCCGACATCGAGTGGACGGTGCAACTGCTGCAGTTGCGGTTCGCCGACAAGATCCCGGCGCTGCACAACACGTCGACGCTGGAGTCGCTGGACGCCATCGGCGCCGCCGAGTTGATCGCCGAAGGCGACATCGATCTGCTGCGCAAGGCCTGGCTGACGGCCACCAGCGCCCGCAACGCCCTGGTGCTGGTGAAGGGCAAGCCGACCGACCAGCTGCCCGGACCCGGACGGCTGCTGAACGCGGTGGCCGTGGCGGCGGGCTGGCACGACGACGACGGCGGCGAGTTCCTGGACAATTACCTGCGGGTGACCCGCCGCGCCAAGCAGGTCGTGCGCAAGGTGTTCGGCGGCTAATACCCCGTTGCCGTGTGATGCGGGGTCCCGATTGCGGGGCGCGCAGTGCGGCGCTCGCGCGGGGAAAGGACAACCCCGGCCGGGTTTCGTAGAACCCTCGATGCTATGAAGGCCGGGTGGAGTTCTCCAAAGAGGCCATGGACGTCGACGAGTTCGACCGCCAGCTGGCGCTGTACGAACCATTGGCGTGTTCTATTCGCGAACTGCTGGACGCCACCATCCGCACCCGCGCCGACGAGGAGACCGTCGCGGAGGCACGCCGGGCGATCGACGCTGCCACCGCCAAGCTGCGCGCCACGCAGACCGACGGGCCGCGCGGTGTGCGGTTCACCGCAGACGGGCGCAGCATGACGTGGAGCAATCCGGTTATCGGCGTACACAACGCGATAGCACCGCCGTTGGAGATCCACCGTGACGCCGATCTGCGGTGCTGGGCCGAGTTCGAGCTCGGTGCGGCCTACGAGGGTCCGCCCCGTCACGTCCACGGCGGAATCAGCGCGTTGATCCTCGACCACATCCTCGGTGAAGTGGCCAGCGGGGGGCTCACCAAGCCGTTGTTCACCGGGACGATCTCGTGCCGGTACCTGCGCGGCACACCGTTGGGATCGCTACGAGCTGAGGCCTGGATCGACCGTATCGACGGAATCAAAACGTACGCAACGGGATTCATTGCCGACGCCGGCGGTCCCACCGTGGAGGCCGAAGGTGTGTTCATTCAGCCGGCGTGGGCGCGTGAGCAGTGAAGTTCTACATCAGCACCGCGTTCCTGGACACCCGCGAGGTCGTCGAAGTGGCCAGGGCCGCAGACGATCTCGGCTATGACGGGATGGGGATTCCCGATCACGTCATCAACCTGGAGACGCTGCAGACGCCCTATCCCTACACCAAAGACGGCAGCCGCCGGTGGGAGGCGTTCACCGACTGGCCCGACCCGTGGGTGATGATCGGCGCCATCGCCCTGGTGACCTCGCGGCTGAAGTTCGTGACGACGGTCTACCTGCCCGCGATGCGGGACCCGTACTCGGCGGCCAAAGCCATTGGCACCGCGGCCTGTCTGGCCGACGGGCGACTGGAACTCGGCATCGGGGTGGGCTGGTGCCGCGAGGAGTTCGAACTGCTGGGCCAGCGGTTCGACCGTCGCGGCAAGCGCACCGACGAGATGCTGGAACTGATGAAGGCCCTCTGGCAGCCCGGCTGGACGGAGTTCGACGGCGAGTTCTACCCCACGCCGCGTCTCGAGATGGAGCCGACGCCGCCGCACATCCCCATCTACGTCGGCGGATTGTCCGACATCGCGTTGCGCCGCGCGGCGCGCCACGACGGTTGGATCGGCGACCTGATCACCACCGAGCGCGCACTCGAGCGGATCGACACGCTACGTGAACTGCGGGCCGAAAAAGGCTTGACGATGGATGATTTCGCCGTCATCACGCCCCTGACCGACGCGTTCACCCCCGACCACTACGAGCGGGCGCAGGCCGGCGGCATCACCGGGATTGTCACCATGCCGTGGATGTTCTACACCGGGCCGCAGTCGACGCTCGCCGAGAAGATCGACGCGATGCGCCGGTTCCGGAAGGACATGCGGCTCGACGGCTGACCTCCGGCGGCTTGTCGGTCGGACTACAGGCGGTCAGCCCGTTCGACGGTGTCCGGCGCTCCGCGACGGATGAAATGATCAACCGCGAGCCAGCCCGGACCCGCGAAAGCCAGCAACAGGAACGCGAAGCAGTACAGCACGGCGAGTTCGCCGCCGTTGACCAGGGGCCAGAAATCCTTCGGGAAGTGCTGTGTGAAGAAGGCGAACGCCATCTCACCGCAGACGATGAAAGCGGCCGGGCGAGTGAACAATCCGATCGTGATCAGGATGCCGCAGACGAGTTCGATGATGCCGGCCCACCAGAACGGCCAGGTGCCCACGGAAACCCGCGGGCCCGTCGGCCACCCGAACAGCTTCTGGGTGGCATGGCAGATGAACAGCAGCCCGATGACGATCCGGAACAGGCTGAGCACCGTGGGCGTAACAGCATTCAGACGAGAATCGAGTCCGCTCATGATCCGACGGTAGGCCACCGGGGTCACGGCGCAGGTGAAGCACCGGTCACGATTCGAGCAGCACCGTTACCGGACCGTCGTTGACCAGTGACACCGCCATGTCGGCGCCGAACACCCCGGTCTGCACCTCGGCGCCCAGGCCGCGCAACGCGTCGGCGAACGCGACCACCAGCGGCTCGGCGACGGGTCTTGGCGCGGCGGCGTTCCAGGATGGCCGCCGGCCCTTGACGGTGTTGGCGTACAGGGTGAACTGGCTGACCACCAGGACCGGTGCGCCGATATCGGCGGCGCTGCGTTCGTCGTCGAGTATCCGGAGATACCAGAGCTTTTCGGCCAGCCTTCGTGCGACTGCGCTGTCGTCGTCATGGGTGACGCCCACCAGCGCCAGCAGGCCCTGCGTCGCCGGTTCGATCGCGCCAACCACCTCACCGCCGACCACCACATGTGCCGACGTCACCCGTTGCACCAGTACCCGCATCCGGTCATTGTCGCTCGCAACGGGCGACCCACGACACGGCTCGACGGCTGAGACGAGGGGGTGTGGCCTCAGCCGTCGAGGGTCTGGATGCCGGACGGAGGCCGGCTCACGGACGTGGCGCTAGAGTGTCGCCGCGACGTCCTGGAACGTCACCGTGCGCAGAACGTTGTCGGTGCTGTCGGTGAGGTAGAAGGTGTTGCCGACCACTGTCAGACCGGGTGTGCCCGTCGATTCCGGGCTCGGATCGGTCTGCAGTATCCCGATGACGGTGTTCGTGGCGGTATCGATGGCCGTCACCGTGTCGTTCGGATGGGCAACGAGCAGCACCGTGCCGTCTGCCGACAGCGCCGCCGCGACAGCCGGGGCGGGGGTGGTGATGACGCCGGTGACGACATTGAGGGCGGTGCCGAGCACGGCGATGGTGCCGTCGAGGTTGGTCACGTACCCCTTGCCCCCGCCACCGAGGATCACACTGACCGGCGAAACTCCGACGTCGGTGATCGTCTTCACCGCATTGGACTGCACGGTGATGACCGCGACGTCATTGGTCGTGTTCTTCGCGACGTACGCGTACTTGCCGTCCGCGCTGAGCGCGACAGCCTGGGGCGCGCCACCGACCGTGACTGTGGTGGTCACCAGGTTGGTGGTGGTGTTGATCTTGGTGATCGTGCCCGAACCGGAGTTCGCGACCCAGACGCGAGCGCCGTCCGCACTGACGGTGACACCGACCGGTTTGGCGCCGACCTTGACGGTGGCCAGCACGGCGTTGGTGGCGGTGCTGATCACCGACACGGTGCCCGCACTGTTGTTGGTCACGTAGGCGCGGCTGCCGTCGGGGGACATCGCGATCGACGACGGCGCACTGCCGACGGCGATGGTGGCCGTCACGGTGTGGGTCGCCGTGTCGATCACCGAGACGGTGTCCTCACCACTGTTGACGACGTATGCCTTTCCGCCGAGCACCGCCACCCCGGTCGGCGTGGTGCCGGTGGCCGCGTCGGTGCCGGTGCCCAGGTGGGCGGGAGCGATCGTGACCGGTACGACCTTCTCGACGGTGGCAGTGCCGTCCGTGACCGCCACGGTGAAGTGATCGATGATCGCAGCCTGGCCCGCGGCCAGCCGCGCGGAGGTGGTCGGCGCGTAGACGAAGGTCCCGCTCGCCGAATCCAGGGCGACGCTGCCCCGGCTGGGACCGCTGATCACGCTGTAGGACAACGCATCCCCGTCAGCGTCAGTGGCGACGATCGAGCCGTTCACCAGCCCTGTGCCGGTCGCGGGGATGCCCGTCACCGGCTCCCCGACCTGGGGCGCGTGATTGACCGGAAGGGTAGGTCCTCCGGACCCGGCCTGAATGCTCACGGTGCGCAGGGCGCCGTCGGCACTGTCGGTGAAATAGAAGGTGTTTCCCACGGCGACGACCGCGGCGGCGCTGGCGCCGGGTGTGGGGTCGGATTGCAGGGTGGCGATGACCGCGTTGGTGTTCGCGTCGATCGCCGTGACCGACCCGTTGGTGTGGGTGACGAGCAGCGTGCTGCCGTCCGCGGAGAGCGCGGCGGAGGTGGCCGGGCCGGAAGTGGCGACCGAGGCGCGCACGCTGCTGCCACTCGGGTACAGGACGGTGACGGTGCCGTCGAGTCCGGTGACGTAGACCATCTCCAGGCTGTTGGTGCCTGCGGTGACAGAGACCGGTGAGGTACCTGCCCCGAAGGTCGAAACGGTATTGGTGGCCAGGGTGATCACCGCGATGGCGTTGCTGTTCTGAAGGGCGACGTAGGCGTATCTGCCGTCGGTGCTCAGTGCGATGTCGACCGGATTGGTCAACGTGGCGGAGTTGGAGATCTTCAGGGTTGCCGTCGCGATGTTCGTCGCGGTGTTGATTTTGGTGATGGTGTTGGCCCCGGAGTTGGCGACCCATACGCGGGTGCCGTCGGCGTTGACGGTGATGCCGGTGGGGTTCAGGCCGACCTTGACGGTGGCCACCACGGTATTGGTAGCGGTGTCGACGACGGAAACGGTGCCTGCGCCGCTGTTGGTGACATAAGCGCGAGTTCCATTGGGCAACAGGGCAATTGCCGCGGGAGAACTTCCCACGGCAATGGTCGAGATGACGGTGTTGGTGGCGGTGTCGACCACCGACACCGTGTTCGCGGTGCGGTTGGTGACGTAGGCCCGGCTGCCGTCGGCGGATACCGCCACCCCCGCGGGATCGGGTCCGACGTTTGCCGTGCTGCCGCTGACCAGTTGGCTCGGGGCGATGGTCACCGTTACCGGGACATCGACAGCAAGCTTTCCGTCGGACACCCTGAAGGTGAAGGTGTCGGTGTCCGGGCCGAGCGTCTGACCTGCAGCGAGTCGCGCCGCGTCCGTCGGCGTGTAGGCGAATGTTCCGGTGAGGCTGTCGAAGGCGACGCTTCCCAGGTCGGGCTTGTCGGACACGGTGTACTGCAACGAGTCCCCGTCGGGATCGGATGCGGGTAGTGACCCCGTCACCAGACCGGTATCCGTGTCCGGGGCGCCGACCACCGGGAGGCCGACCTGCGGCGGACTGTTCGCGGGCGGCGTCACCGTGGCGTACGCGATCACCCGCACCACGCTGTCGGTGTCGTCGGTGAGGTAGTAGGTGTCGCCGTCTCGGACGATGACAGGCGCACCACTGTCGGGCGTGGGGTCGGTCTGCAGGGTCTGCACGACCGTATTGGTGGCGATGTCGATTGCCGAGACGGTGCCGTCGGTGCCGGCAACGAGAAGGCGGGCGCCGTCGGAACTCAACACCGCGGAGTTGGCCGGCGCCGGAACGGTGATGTGGCTGGTGACGGTGCCGGCGGTGGTGTCGATGACCGCGACGGTGCCGTCGAGGTTGGTGACATAGGCCTTTCCGCCGGCGACGGTGACGCCGGTCGGGGATCCCCCCACGCCGCTGATGGTGGTGACCTTGTTGCTGGTCAGGTTGATCACCGAGACGGTGCCGCTGCCCGCGTTGGTGACGTACGCGTTCTTGGTGTCGAAGGCGATGCCGGACGGGTTGCTGCCGACCTTGATGGTGGTGGTCACCGTGTTGGTGACGGTGTTGATCTTCGTGACCGAGTCCGATCCGGCGTTGACAACCCAGACCCGGTTACCTTCTGGACTCTGTGCAACCGCGACCGGATTGGTGCCCACCTTGACGGTGGCGATCACGCTGTCGGTGCTGTCGAGAACCGTCACGGTGCCCGAACCGCTGTTGGCGACATATGCCTGGTAGATCCACTGACTGGTGCCACTGAACGGCGGTGAGGAGATCGTCAGCGTCGCGTCCACCGCCGACGGGGCGTCGCCCACCGCAATGGTCGCGATCACCGCGCCCGTGGTGCGGTCGACCACCGTCACGGTGTCGGTGTCCCTGTTGGTGATGTAGAGCTTGTTGCCGAGTAGGCCCACATTCACCCCGGATGGCGAACTGCCCGCCGGGATCGAGCCGGTGACCTCCAACTGGGGCTGTGCGCCGGCGATCGCGTCCATTGCGGACAGGGCCGCGACTTCGGAGGTGGTGACTGCGGCCGCGGCCGCGGTGGTCGTCGTGGTTTCAGTGCTCGCGCCGATCTCGCGACGCGCGGCGGCCAGCAGCGCCCACTCGGCGGGTGAGTCGCTCGGTGTGTCCGACGTGCCGCCGAGCACGGTCGACAAGAGTCCGGTGACCACGCCGGTGGTCACCGTTTCGGTCGGCAGGACGGCGACCGCGGGAGTCGGGGAGACGTGCTCGACAACCGGTTCGGCTGCCGCCGTGACGGCGACGACCGACGTCGCCGAAAGGGTTTCGGTGGCCGGCCCGGCGTCGGCGGCAGGTTGCGGTGAAGGGGCGGGCGCGGGCTTCGGCGTGTCGGCCGGGTCGGTCGATGAGTCAGCGCCGGGCGGCTGGCTGACCGACGACGTCTGCAACAGTCCGGGCTCGGTCACTTCCCGTTTGCGGTGCTTGCCGCCGGACTCCTTCGCCGGCTCTGCGGTGTCGTCCTTCGCGGTGTCGTCGTTCGAGGTGTGCGCGCCGCCTGAGCTGGACACGACGACGCCGGGCGCGACTTCGTTCGTCGAGGCGGACGGTGACGTCGGCGTGGCATCGCCCGCATCCGCTGCCGGGTCGGCGGTATCCGAAACCGCGTCCGACTTCGACTCGGTGGCGGAGGCGCCCGTGCCGGCCGATGGTGTGCCGCTGGTGGAGGGTGTGTCGGTGGTGGTCTTCGCGGTGTCGTTCGCGGTGCCGGTGCTGGTGCTCGAGTCCGACTCGCCGGATGCGGCCCACGCGACGCCGGTAGTGGACGTCACCGCTGTCCCGATCCCCAGCGCGACAGCTAGCGCTCCGACACGGCCGACGTACTTGGCGTATCCCACGTTGTTTCCTCCCTGAGCGTCGCAGCAGAGCGCGCTGTGACCCGCAAGTGCCTGGTGACGGTGAACTGGTGTGGGTTGACATGCGTCCCGACCCGGTCTGAGGCTAATTGATCGCTACGTAAAATGATACAAAAACGCGCCGTTTTCCAGAACGGCATTCTGAGTCGAAAATTTGTTGCTGATACCGCGCGATCGGGCGAGTTCGGGATGGGCCTCCGCGGGAGTGCTGACGTCGTCCGCGAGAGGACGCCGATGCTGACCTGCGGTCCGACGGCGGATGCGGCCTGATGTGAGCTAATCGCCATGCCTCCGGGGCGGTATGACGTGGGTGGTGCCACTTCGCCAGAGCTGCATCCCGATGTCGAGTCGGTATCCGGCTCGACGGCTGAGGCGAGGGGGTGCCTCAGCCGTCGAGAGTCTGGATGCCGGACCGATCTCGGCTGACCGACGCGGCGCTACATCGTCGTCGCGACGTCCTGCCAGGTCACCGACCGAAGCGTGCGTATTCGGCGTATCCCACGAAGATTCCTCCCCGAGCCCCTGGACGACCGCGCGCCGGACACGTGTCTGTGTATGAAGCCGGAGCCTGCTGCTCCGACTCGGCCTGAGGGTAATTGATCGACACGCCAAATTACCAGCGATCGGGGAAGATTTCCGGAATGAGGTTCTAACTTCTGAATCGTTGCTGGTGGCGCGCCGCATCGTCGAGACGGGACAGCGCAACGGAACGGTGCCCGACCGAGCGCCGCGGCACGAATGGCGCTGAACTTTGGTTACCGCCCGGTTCGGGACTCCGTTCGGATCTCCGCCACGCGACCGGCACCCGGCGTCACACCTGACATGCGAATTCGCCAGAACTGCACGTCAATGTCCAGAACCGGGCCCGCAGCGTCGCCCGTGAACCCACGCACGGCCCGCCGGCCGTGCGCCCTCACCGTCAGACGGCGACCGTGTTCAGCGGGATGACCCTCCGCGCTGACCGTGCATCTGGACGGGGCGCTGCGATAGCCGTCAGGCTGAACCCGCAAGCACCGGACTCAACGGTGCAGTTCGTCGTGTAGACGGTCGAGCTGTCCGGGCTGAACTCGATGTCGACCACAGAGCCAGTCATGGGAATGGCGGTGCTCGACATGGTGCCTCGCGCGGTGTCGATGAGCGCGAGTTCGTGTTGGTAGGTCCCGCCGCCCGGTTCGAAGGTGGTCGACGGAGCCAGGATGTACCTGCCGTCCGGACTGACGACCAGCCGGGTGGCCTGCCCGACGCCGATGCGCTCCACGGCGTGGGTGGCGGTATCAAGAGCGGTGACGTCATACCGGTACTGACCTCCGCCCACATCGGTGTCGGTGAGGAAGTACGCGCGGGAGCCGTCCGGACTGACAACCAAGGACGACGGATTCCCGATACGCCCGAGTGGCGATGCCGTGTTGGTGCAGGTGTCCAGTGCCGACAGTTCGTATTCGCCGTTGATGTACGTGGACGCAAAGACATGCGCGCTGGTCGGGCTGACAGTGAGGTTGGGGCCCCACCCGGACAGCGAGATGTCCTGTGCCGTTTCCGTGTCGGGATCGATGATGTATACACCCGCTGCGTCGGGGCGGTGGCCGTAACCTTCGTACGCGGCATAGAGGTGGGCCCCGTCGGGTGCCGGTATGAATGCAGTCACCTTGCCGTTGACGGGGATTCGTCGCGCCGTCGCGGTGGCCGGGTCGATCACCGTGACATCGTGGTACGGGGTGGCGGCACGACCGTACTCACCATTCGGGGTGAGGACAACGGCCCTGCCGTCGTCGTTCACCTGTACGGGGGCAGTCGGGAAGCCGCGCAGTGCAAAGCTCTGCGCACGCTCTGTTGCGGTGTCGATCATTGCCACGGCAAAGGTCTCGGCGGAGTCATTCCATCCCGTCACGTATGCGTGCGAGCCGTCGGGACTGAAACTGACATAGCCGGCACCCGAGAGGCCGGCGATCGGGATGTTGTGCGTTGCAGCGGAAGTGGGGTCGTACACCATGACGACATTGCCCGTCGCGACGTAGACGCGGGTGCTGTCGGGGCTGACCGCGATGCTGCCGACCGAATCCGGCAGGGCGATGCTGTTGGCGGTGCCGGTGGCCGACTCGACGGCCATGAACGTGTAGTCGTGCCCGGTGTTGGCGTCACCGGTCATCGTGAAGAAGTAGACATGCGCGCTGTCGGGGCTTGCGGTGAATCCGCCGGGGTACCCCGGCAGAGGGAGACTCTGGGTGGCGTTGGTCGCGGCGTCCATGGCGAGGACGCTGTAGTCGGTGTTGCCGTCGGCGTCGGTCTCGATGAACGTGAAGATGTGCGCGCCGTCAGGAGTGATATGGAGTTCGAGCGGGACGCCGGTCAGAAGGGTTGTGACGGTTCCGAAGTCGTGTGGGCTGCAGTGGCCGATGGATCGGTCGACGCTGAAGGGGATTGACCCGGAGTTCCAGTCGAGAACACTGACATATTCGGCGGCGCCGAGCTCGCCGATAAGGTCAGCGGTCTCGACGTTGGCGCGCAACAGGTTTCCATCGGACAACGACATCGACTGGGTATCGGGACCGACCTGGCGCCGTGCCGCGGCCAGCAACGCCCACATGATCGGCATCTCGATGGGGCCATTGGTACCCGGCGCCACCAACGGACCCAACAGTGCCGAAAGCGCCTTCTGCGCAACCGATTCCGACGCGGGATCGGTCGGCGGCGCCGGGGCGGCCCGGATGATGGGCACGCTGCCGGACACGGACCTCACGGGGACGGGTTGCGACGCCACCACCGTTACGGCCGGTGGTTGCGTGTGCGCGGCGATCCGATCGCGGGAGTCCACGTCGATGGATACGGTGGCGGCTGACACCACCGGCGTGCCGGCGACCGGGGTGTTGTGCGGCGTGTGCGGTTGTACCGATTCGGGCGGCAGGCCGCCGTGGCCTGACTTGTTGTCCGGGTGTCTCGGTGCAACGGCCGCGGCCAGGGCAGCCGTTTCCCTGGTGGTCGGGGGGATGCCCGCGGGTGCCGGGCCTGCGGTGCTGTCGGAACCGGCGTGTGCCCCACCTGAACTGGAGAGGACGACGCCGTCGCCGAGATCTACCCGGGGCTTTGCGGTGCTGTCCGAACTGGTGTGTGCCCCACCTGAACTGGAGAGGACGACGCCGTCGCCGAGATCTACCGTGGACTGCGACGGTGAGGTGGCGCCGGGGGCACTCTCCGGCGCGTCATTGCTGCTCGGGCTCTTGACGGCCGGGGGCGAATCCGGGGCCGGTGGGGCCGGTGCGGAGGGGTCGGTCGCGGTTGCGCCGCCCGTTACCGGGCCGGGGTCGGACGGCGTGCTCGGCGCATCCTTGACGGTGTCAGCCCGGGCGGTGCCGGGTGTGACTGCGACGGCGGCGCCGATCCCCAGCGCGACGGCCAATGCGCCAACCCGGCCGATGTACCCCGCGAAATCCCTCGAGCTGTTCTTCGCCCAAGCGGCATCAACCGGGCGAAACTGATTTGCTGAATGTGCACTGAGGCGGTGCCGGCCGACGGTGTTGCCGAATATCTGATTCGCGGTGGAATCCGGTATGTCGCGGCGATGTCTACCCATCACGGCTACGCCCGTCCACTCGGTTCATCGATCCAGAATAAAAACTGACCGCCCCCCGCGCGCTGTCTGGCGGGGCGGCGTTGGGAACGGTCTTAGTCGTCATGCCCGATCACGGGAACTCTACCAAAATCGGAGACCTCGCTGTGCAGGTGAGAAGTTAACTGTTGGCGTTTACTTGAAAACGCAAATAATTGCTGTTGACCCGGGTGTGCGGTGACCGGCATCGGTGCTGGTCGGATGCAATACCGGGTGGCAGGCCATCCCACCGTGACAGCACAGTTCTCTGCATCCGGCACGCCGAAAGGACCGGGCGGCACCCCGAGAGGGGAAGCCGCCCGGCCCTTCCTGCCGGCTTACGATCTACACGTCGTAGTACAGCGCGAACTCGTACGGGTGAGGCCGGATCTGCACGGGCAGGATCTCGTTCTCACGCTTGTAGGAGATGTAGGTCTCGATCAGATCCTCGGTGAATACGCCGCCCTCGGTGAGGTATTCGTGGTCTTCCTCGAGCTTGTCGATCACCGCGGACAACGAGGTGGGCGCCTGCGGAATGTTGGCGGCCTCGTCCGGCGGCAACTCGTAGAGGTCCTTGTCGACCGGGGCGAGCGGCTCGATCTTGTTCTTGATGCCGTCGATTCCGGCCATCAGCATCGACGCGAACGCCAGGTACGGGTTGCCCGAGCTGTCCGGGCAACGGAACTCGAGGCGCTTGGCCTTCGGGTTGTTGCCGGTGATCGGAATCCGGACGCACGCCGACCGGTTCCGCTGGCTGTACACCAGGTTGATCGGCGCCTCGTAGCCCGGGACCAGGCGCTTGTAGGAGTTCACCGTCGGGTTGGTGAACGCCAGCAGCGACGGCGCGTGGTGCAGGATTCCGCCGATGTAATGGCGCGCGATGTCCGACAGGCCGGCGTAGCCCGACTCGTCGTGGAACAGCGGCTTGCCGTCCTTCCACAGCGACTGGTGGGCGTGCATGCCCGAACCGTTGTCACCGAACAGCGGCTTGGGCATGAAGGTGACGGTCTTGCCCGCCGCCCACGCGGTGTTCTTGATGATGTATTTGAACAGCAGCACATCGTCGGCCGCGTGCAACAGGGTGTTGAACTTGTAGTTGATCTCGGCCTGGCCCGCAGTGCCCACCTCGTGGTGTCCGCGCTCCAGGGTGAAGCCGGAGTTCTGCAGGTTGGTGGCCATGTCGTCGCGCAGGTCGACGTAGTGGTCGTAGGGCGCGACGGGGAAGTAGCCACCCTTGGGGCGAACCTTGTAGCCGAGGTTGGGGCTGCCGTCGGCCTCGAACGGCTCGCCGGAGTTCCACCAGCCCGACTCGGAGTCGACCTCGTAGAAGGTGCCGTTCATCTTGGAGTCGAAGCTCACCGAGTCGAAGATGTAGAACTCGGCCTCGGCGCCGAAGAAGCAGGTGTCGGCGATGCCGGTGCTGGTGAGGTAGTTCTCGGCCTTGCGGGCCACGTTGCGCGGGTCGCGCGAGTAGGCCTCCCGCGTGAACGGGTCGTGCACGAAGAACATGAGGTTGAGCGTCTTGGCCTTGCGGAACGGGTCGATGCGCGCGGTCTCGGGATCCGGCAACAGCATCATGTCGGACTCGTGAATCGACTGGAAGCCGCGAACCGACGAGCCGTCGAATGCCAGCCCGTCCTCGAACACGCTCTCGTCGAATGCGGACGCCGGGATCGAGAAGTGCTGGACGACACCGGGCAGGTCGCAGAACCGGATGTCGACGTACTCGACCTTCTCGTCCTTGATCTGCTTGAAGATGTCGTCAGCGTTCTTGTCTGCCACTTACTAACTCCTTCTGCGCGCATGTTTTGACACCGAGTTGTTGTTGTAACCCGCGTTTGACGCTATGAAGCTGATGTTGCACTGCCATCAACCACACGTTGCGCCGACGTTACGCCATCCTCGTCGGCCCTATGCTGGCACTATGCCGCGCGCGCTCTCGTCCTGGTTGTCCGGTCCCGAACCTGGGGGCCCGGAGGTTCAGGACGCCTATCCGGGGCAGGCGCTCGGGCTGCCCGAATCCGGGCTCGGGGTCACTGGCCCGGACCGGGCGGCGGCTGGCGGCGCTGTGCGTGGACTGGTTGGCGTGTTACGGCCTGGCGGCGCTGTTGATGTCGTTCGGGGTGATCTCCTTGGCGATGCTGTCGACCGCCGTGCTGCTGCTGTGGTTTGTCGTCGGGGCGGTGTCGGTGCGGCTGTTCGGGTTCAGCCCAGGACAATTCGCGCTCGGACTGATGGTGGTGCCCGTCGACGGGCGTCAGCACACCGGATTCGGCCGGGCGGTCGTGCGCGGACTGCTGCTGGCGTTCGTCATTCCGGCGTTGTTCATGGACGCCGACGGCCGCGGCCTGCACGACCGGTTCACGTTCACCGCCGTCGTGCGGCGATGAACCCGCCCGATCAATCTTTGTCGGTCCGGCGGTTCGGTTTCCGTGGCCGGCGTACGGGAGGCTGCGCCAGCCACGCCGTGCCGGCGCGGAACAGTTCGGGCGGGCGCCCACCGCGCGGGCTGGCGTTGGCGCGCTCGCCGGTCGGTTCGACGTAGGTGCCTGAGGCCGGCGCTGCCGTGGCTTGATCCGGCGGAGCGGTGGTCAGGCTGCGGCGGAAGTTGGCGGGATCGATGTCGGCATCCCACAACTCCTGGTACACGTTCTGCGGGTCGCCGCGCTACTTGCGCCGGACCGTGCGCTGGACGCCACGCAACTTGGCCTGTGCGGGCAGCGGGCCCTTCGGCATTCCGGCGGGACCCAGCTTGCTGCCCAGCGCCACCAGCTTGGACTCCAGCGAGTCCATCTGCTTGACGGTGATGTTGGCGGGCAACTTGGTGAGGTGCCGCTCCAGTTTGGCCAGCGGCACCTCACCCTCGCCGTTGCCGACGACGATGTCGTAGATCGGCACATCGCCGATCAGTCGCGCGGTGCGCTTCTTCTCTTGCGCCAAGAGCGGTTTGACGCGGCTGGCCTGACCTTCGCCGACGAAGATCACCCCGGGCCGGCCGATCACCCGGTGGACGGCGTCGAAGTGGCCCGTCGCCGCGACACCCGGGGTGACCCGCCACTTACCCCGCAGGTTGTCCAGTGCCCACGCGGCGGCCCCGGTCTGGCCCTCGGCCTTGGTGAACACCGACTTCTGGGCGCGCCGGCCGAAGATGATGAACGCGACCAGTACGCCCAACACGATGCCGAGCACGATCAGCATGTACATGGTGAACCCGCCGACGGCGATGCCCGCCGCCACCGCCAGGGCGACGATCAGCAGGAACGCGCCGAGCATGTACGGCAGTAGCCGTTTGTCCTCTTTGCGCTGCATCTGGAACGCCTGCCAGAGCTGGCTGCGACGCTGCTTCGAGGCGGCCTTGCGGGTGGCCTTCGCCTCAGCTTTGGCGGCCTTGGTTTCGGCGGCGTTACGACGTTTTGCCATGAAGCAAGGATACGGCGGTGCGATCAGCGATCGACGGCGGTTCGATGCTCGATTGCCTGGGCGTACAACCGGCCCGCCCGATACGACGACCGGACCAGCGGCCCGGCCAGCACGCCGACGAACCCGATGCGCTCCGCGAACTCCGCGTGCTCGACGAATTCCTCCGGTTTGACCCACCGTTCGACGGGGTGATGCCGCACCGACGGCCGCAGATACTGCGTGATGGTGACGATGTCGCATCCGGCGCCGTGCAGATCGACCAGCGCGGTGCGCACCTCCTCGGGGGTCTCACCCATGCCGAGAATCAGGTTGGACTTGGTCACCAGGCCGTACTCGCGTGCGGCGGTCAGCACGTCGAGGCTGCGCTGGTAACGGAACGCCGGCCGGATCCGCTTGAAGATCCGGGGCACCGTCTCGAGGTTGTGCGCCAACACCTCCGGCCGCGAGTCGAACACCTGTCGCAACTGGTCGGGGTCGCCGTTGAAGTCGGGGATGAGCAACTCGACGCCGGTGCCGGGGTTGAGCTCTTTGATGAAGCGCACCGTCTCGGCATACAGCCAGGCACCACCGTCGGGCAGGTCGTCGCGCGCGACGCCGGTGACCGTCGAGTAGCGCAGCCCCATCGCCTGCACGCTCTCGGCGACGCGGCGGGGTTCGTCGCGGTCGAGGTCGGCCGGCTTGCCGGTGTCGATCTGGCAGAAGTCGCAGCGACGGGTGCACTGCTCGCCACCGATCAGGAACGTGGCCTCGCGGTCCTCCCAGCATTCGTAGATGTTGGGGCAGCCCGCCTCCTCGCACACCGTATGCAGACCCTCACGTTTGACCAGGGCTTTCAGCTCGGTGTACTCCGGGCCCATCCGGGCGCGGGTCTTGATCCACGGCGGCTTGCGCTCGATCGGGGTCTGCGCATTGCGGACCTCGAGTCGCAGCAGTTTGCGGGTACCGGGGTCGACGCTCACGCCTGCGATGGTACGCGGGTCAGGTCGTGCCCGCGGACCGGAAGCCGCCCGTCCAGCGCGTCGCAGACGGCGGTGGCGACCTGCGTGCGGACGTCGTCGACCCGGATGCGGCGACCGGTCTCCGCCGTCAGCGACGTCACGCCGGCGTCGGGAATGCCGCACGGCACGATGTCCTCGAACGCGGCCAGATCGCAGTCACAGTTCAGGGCGAACCCGTGCAACGTCGTCGACCGGGACACGCGCACGCCGATGGCCGCGACCTTGCGCTCCGGCCGGCCGCCGCCTGCGGGCAGCCACACCCCGGATCGCCCGGTCACCCGGCCGGTGTCGAGCCCCAGTTCCGCGCACACGCTGATGAGCGATTCCTCCAGGCGCCGAACGAAATTCACCACATCGAGCGGCTCGGTCAGCCGCACGATCGGATAGCCCACCAGCTGGCCGGGCCCGTGCCAGGTGATCTTTCCGCCCCGGTCGGTGTCGACGACGGGCGTGCCGTGCACGGGCCGTTCGTGCGGTTCGGTGCGGCGCCCCGCGGTGTACACCGGGGGATGCTCCAGCAGCAGCAGCGTGTCCGGGCCGCCGGCGACCCGGGCGTCGGCGAGATCGCGTTGCCGTTGCCACGCGGTCTGATAGTCGACGCGGCCCAGTTGGTGCACCTCGATCGGATCGGCGCTGGACCGGATCGACCCGGCTGCCGTGGCCGTCATGAGCGTGTCGTCGCGTACGCCAGCGCCTCACCGATGGTGTTGTGATGGAAGCGGAAGCCGGAGCGCTCCAGTGCCGCCGGGATCGCCCGCTGACCGGCCAGCAGGCCCTCGCCGGCGAATTCCCCGATGACCACGCGCAACGCGATGCCGGGCACCAGCATCGGTGTCGGGCGGTTCACCGCGCGGCCCAGCGCCTGCGGTGAACTCGGCATTGGTGACCGGTGCCGGGCCGGTCAGGTTCACCGGCCCGGACAGTTCGTCGTGCGTGATCGCGAACATCAAGGCGCGGACCTCGTCTTCGAGGCTGATCCACGGCATGTACTGGCGGCCGTTGCCCAGTCGCGCGCCCAGCCCGAGGGAGAACAGCGGCTTGAGCCGGCCCAGGACTCCGCCCGACGGCGCGAGCACCAACCCGGACCGCGCCGTCACCACCCGGACGCCTGCTTCGACTGCCGCCTCGGTGGCCGCTTCCCAGTCGATGCACAACCGCGCCAGGAAACCCGTGCCGGCCGGGGCGGTCTCGTCGACCGTGCGGTCGCGGGTGTCGCCGTAGTAGCCGACCGCGCTGGCGTTGACCAGGGTGGGCACCCCGGCCTCGGCGACGGCCTCGGCCAGCACCTCGGTGGGATCGATCCGGCTGTCCCGCAGACTCTGCTTGAACGCGCCCGACCAGCGCCCGCCGCCGACGCTGACGCCGCACAGGTTCACCACGGCGTCGACGCCGGCGAGCACGCTGGGGTCCAGGGTGCCGGCATGGGGATTCCAGTGCAGCTCATCGGAATTCGACGGTGCCCGCCGGACGATGCGCAGCACCCGGTGGTCGATGGCGCGCAGCGCGGACACGAGTGCCGAGCCGATCAGGCCCGAGGAGCCCGCAATTGCGATGGTGGCTGATGCCACTGGGTGGAAGCCTTCCCTTACAGCCCCAGATCGGCCTCGAACGCCCCTTCTTCGAGTCGCTTCTTGACCGTGGTCAGGAAACGCCCGGCGTCCGCGCCGTCGATCAGGCGGTGGTCATAGGTCAGCGGCAGGTAGCAGATCGAGCGCACGCCGATCGACTCGTTGCCGGTCTCGTCGACAACCACCCGCGGGCGCTTGACGATGGCGCCGGTGCCCAGCATCGCCGCCTGCGGCGGGACCAGGATCGGGGTGTCGAACAACGCGCCCTGGCTGCCGATGTTGGTGATGGTGAACGTCCCGCCCGACAACTCGTCGGGCTTGAGGTTGCCCGACCGGGCCCGCTCGGCGATGTCGTTGATCGCACGCGCCAGGCCGGCCAGCGAGAGATCGCCCGCGTTGTGCACGACCGGGCGAGAGCAGGCCCTGTTCGGTGTCGACGGCGAAGCCGAGGTTCTCGGCGTCGTAGTAGGTGATCTCCTTGGTGTCCTCGTTGTAGCTCGCGTTGATGTTCGGGTGCGCCTTGAGTGCGTCGATCGCCGCGCGCGCGATGAACGGCAGGTACGTCAGGTTGACGCCCTCCCGCTCGGCGAAGTTCTTCTTGGCCTTGGCACGCAGCGCCACGATCTTGGTCATGTCGACCTCGAAGGTCTGGGTGAGCTGCGCGGTGGTCTGCAGCGATTCGCGGGTCTTCTTGGCCGTCAGCTGCCGGATCCGGTTGGCCTTCTGCGTGGTGCCGCGCAGGTGCGCCAGCGGGCTGGGAGCCGACGACGCCGCGGGAGCGCTGCGCGCAGCGGCTGCGGGCGGGGGCGGCGGCCGGCGCCGGCGCCTTCTTGGCCTCGGCGGCTGCCAGCACATCCTGCTTGCGGATGCGCCCACCCACGCCGGTGCCCTTCACCGCGGCGAGGTCGACACTGTTCTCGGTGGCGAGCTTTCGCACCAGCGGGGTCACGTACGGGCTGCCGTCCCCGGCCGGTTCCGCGGCAGGGGCGGCCGCCGCCGGGGCCGGAGCCGGATGTGGGTTCCGGCTTGGGCTCGGGCTTGGGTTGCGGTGCCGGCGCAGCGACGGGCTCGGGTTTGGGCTCGGGCTTCGGCTCGGGTTTGGGCTCGGGCTTGCGGCTCGGGCTTGGGCTCCGGTGCGGGTGCGGGTGCCGCGCCGGCGTCGCCGATCTTGGCCAACTCGCCGCCGACGGCAACCGTGTCGTCCTCCTCGGCCGTGATGGACACCAGCGTGCCCGCCACGGGCGACGGAATCTCGGTGTCGACCTTGTCGGTGGAAACCTCGACGAGTGGCTCGTCCACCTCGACCGAGTCGCCGACCTTCTTCAGCCAGCGGGTGACGGTGCCCTCGGTGACCGACTCGCCGAGTTCCGGCATCACCACCGAGGTGGCCGCCCCACCGACGACGCGGCAGGCGCTGCCTGCGCGGGCTCGGCCTTCGGCTCGGGCTCGGCTTGGGGCGCGGGTTCGGCCTGCGGCTCAGGCTCGGGCTCTGGCTCGGCGGCGGGTGCGGGCGCCGCAGCGTCACCGCCACCCTCACCGGCGTCGCCGATCACCGCGAGCTCGCCACCTACCTCGACGGTGTCGTCCTCCTGGGCGACGATCTTGGTCAGGATGCCGGCGGCGGGAGAAGGTATCTCGGTGTCGACCTTGTCGGTGGACACCTCGAGCAGGGGCTCGTCGACTTCGACCGTGTCCCCTTCCTGCTTCAGCCAGCGGGTCACGGTCCCTTCGGTGACGCTCTCGCCGAGTGCGGGCATCTGTACAGACACGGCCATGTCGTTTGACTCCTCCAACGGTCAGTCGGGTCGACCTCTGGCTTACCACAGCGTCGTGTTTCGAGTCGGGTACCCAAGCGGATTCGCGAACCAATCCTTCCACACACCCTCTGGCACTATCGAAAGAGAGACCACCCCGTTACCGGCAGAGGAGCGAATCACCCGTTGGGACTGTTCGACCGGCTTCGACGCAGCCGCGCCTCGTCGCCGTACCGCCCCGGCTCAGATCTGAGTTATATGCGCGACTGGGTCGCCCAGCGATCCGGGGTCGAAGGCTTCGTCGAGCCCAAGACGACGGTCACCGATCTGACCGTCGTGCTCGTGGCCGGCGACGGCGAGTGGACCCGCCGCAAGGTCGGCAGCGAGCGCGACGCCAGGCGGCTGTCCGGGCAGTTGCAGATCCCCGTCTACGACGTGCAGAAGGTCGGCTACCCGCAGCGGATGCGCGATCACGACGCACGTAGGCGCATCGAGCGCCAGCGCGCCCTGCGCGAGGAACTCGAGAGCTGACCCCGGTCAGCCGTTCGCCGCGATGTCCTCCAGCACGGCGAACATGGTGCGCGCAGGCACACCCGTGCCGCCCTTGCCGGTGTACCCCCACGGGCTGCCGGTGTTGTACGCCGGTCCGGCCACGTCGATGTGCACCCACTCCACACCGTCGGCGACGAACTCCCGCAGGTAGACCCCGGCCACCAGCATCCCCGCGAAGCGCTGCGCGCTGACGTTGGCCAGGTCGGCCACCGTGGACTTGAGGTCGTCCTTGAGTTCGTCGGGCAGCGGCATCGGCCAGCCGTTCTCACCGATGTCCTGCGAGATGGCCGCGACGCGGTCGCGGAACTCCTCGGAGCCCATCACACCGGGAATCCGGGCGCCCAGCGCCACGGTCTGCGCGCCGGTCAGAGTCGACGTCTCCATCAGGTAGTCGGGCGTCGTCCTCGCAGGCCCGCACGATCGCGTCGGCCAGGATCAGCCGGCCCTCGGCGTCGGTGTTGAGCACCTCGACGGTGATGCCGCCGTACTGGGTGAGCACGTCGCCGGGACGCTGCGCGGTCGACGACGGCATGTTCTCGGCCATCGGCACGGTCGCGATGACGTCGACGGGCAGCCTCAGTTGCGCGGCCATGGCCACGGTCGCGATCACCGCGGCGGCCCCGCCCATATCGGAGGTCATGTGGTGCATCGACGCGGCCGGCTTGATCGAGATGCCGCCGGTGTCGAACGTGATGCCCTTGCCCACCAGCGCGACTTTCTTCGCATTCTTCTTGCCGGAGCGATGCGTCAGCCGCACCAGACGCGGCGGACGCGACGATCCCTTGCCCACGCCGATGATGCCGCCGTAGCCGGCCTTCTCCAGCGCCTTCTCGTCGAGCACCTCGACCTGCAGGCCCGCCGCCTCGCCGAAAGCCTTGGCGCGCTTGGCGAATTCGGCGGGGAACAGGTGACTGGGCGGGGTGTTGACGAAGTCGCGCGCGGTGGCCACCGCGGTGGCGATGGCGGTCGCGCGCTCGGCCTGCTTCTTGGCGTCCTTGGCCGTGGACAGCGCGGTGATCTTGCGCAGGCCGGGATCTTTGGGCGCGGTCTTGGCGCTGCGGAAGTCGGTGAACCGGTAGGCGCCCAGGATCAGACCTTCGACGGCCGCCTCGAGATCCAGCTCGGTGAGCGTGGTGATGACGGTCTCGGTGCCGTTCAGGGAACGCGCCGCGACCCCGGCCGCCTTGCGGATCACGTCGGCCGGCCATTCGTCGCGCGGCTTGCCCAACCCGACCGCGAGCACGCTGGCCACCGGCAGTGACGGGCACCACCAGCCGCGTCACCTGTTCGGCGCCGCCCTTGGCGCCCAGCGCCGCCAGCGCCACCTCGATCTCGCCGGTCGCCTCGGCGTCCAGGAACGGATTGGTGACCACCGTCGTCGTGGCATCCGGACTGTCGGGGTCGCCGCTGACCACCGCGACGATCAGAACCGCCGAACCCGCGCCGCGTTTGGGCAGCGAGGTGGCGACGGTGACGGCAGGGGGCTGGTAACCGGATTCGGTGCTCACCGGTTCACCCTAACGACCGCCGATTAGTCTGGTTGGCCGTGACTGATGACCTGCTGCACGGCCCGCTCGAGGACCGCCACCGTGAACTGGGGGCCAGCTTCGCCGAGTTCGGCGGTTGGCTGATGCCCGTCTCCTACGCGGGAACGGTCAGCGAGCACAACGCCACCCGCAACGCCGTCGGCCTGTTCGACGTCAGCCATCTCGGTAAGGCGCTGGTGCGCGGCCCGGGCGCGGCCGAGTTCGTCAACTCCGCGCTCACCAACGACCTGCGCCGGATCGGGCCCGGCAAGGCGCAGTACACCCTGTGCTGCACCGAGTCCGGCGGTGTCATCGACGACCTGATCGCCTACTACGTCGCCGACGACGAGGTCTTCCTGGTGCCCAACGCCGCCAACACCGCGGCGGTGGTCGCGGCGATGAAAGCCGTTGCACCGCAGGAACTTACGATCACCGATGAGCACCGCTCCTACGCCGTGCTCGCGGTGCAGGGGCCGAAGTCGGCAGAGGTGCTGACGGCGCTCGGCCTGCCGACCGACATGGACTACATGGGCTTTGCGGATGCGGATGTCGACGGCATCAGGACGCGGGTGTGCCGCACCGGCTATACCGGTGAGCACGGCTACGAGCTGTTGCCGCCCTGGGACTCCGCCGGTGTGGTGTTCGACGCGCTGGTGGCCGCGGTCGGCGAGGCCGGCGGCGAGCTGGCCGGCCTGGGTGCCCGCGACACGCTGCGCACCGAGATGGGCTACCCGCTGCACGGCCACGAACTGTCGCTGGACATCTCGCCGCTGCAGGCGCGCTGCGGCTGGGCGATCGGCTGGAACAAGGACGCCTTCTGGGGCCGCGACGCGCTGTTGGCCGAGAAGCAGGAGGGGCCGCGCCGATTGCTGCGCGGGCTGAAGGCGGTCGGACGCGGCGTGCTGCGGGCCGACCTGACCGTGCTCGACGGTACGACGCCGGTGGGTGTGACCACGTCGGGAACCTTCTCGCCGACATTGAAAGTCGGTATCGCGCTGGCGCTCATCGACACGGCCGCCGGTATCGAGGACGGCCGGCGCGTCACCGTCGATGTGCGGGGCAGGCCGGTGGAGTGCGAGGTCGTCAAGCCGCCGTTCGTAGCAAGTGAAAACCCGCTAGCCCACAGTTATAGAATCGACGTCATGACCGACGGCCCCCTCGAATTCTCGCTTGCCCGCAACACCAATCCGGCAAGCGACGGGGTACGCGGCGACATCCTGGCCGATCCGGGTTTCGGCCGCTTTCACACCGACCACATGGTGTCGATCGACTACCTCGAGGGTGCCGGCTGGCACAACGCCGCGGTGCTTCCGTACGGGCCGATCGAACTCGACCCGTCGGCGATCGTGCTGCACTACGCGCAGGAGGTCTTCGAAGGGCTCAAGGCCTACCGCTGGGCCGACGGTTCGATCGTGTCGTTCCGGCCCGAGGCCAACGCGGCCCGGCTGCGTTCGTCGGCCCACCGGCTTGCCATCCCGGAACTGCCCGAGCAGTTGTTCATCGAGTCGCTGCGCCAACTCATCGCGGTCGACGGCGCCTGGGTGCCACCCGCCGGCGGCGAGGCGTCGCTGTACCTGCGGCCGTTCATCTTCGCGACCGAGCCCGGGCTGGGTGTGCGCCCGGCCAACCAGTACCGCTACCTGGTGATCGCCTCGCCGGCCGGCGCGTACTTCAAGGGCGGCATCAAACCCGTCAGCGTGTGGCTGTCCACCGAATACGTGCGGGCCAGCCCCGGCGGCACCGGCGCGGCCAAGTTCGGCGGCAACTACGCCGCCTCCCTGCTGGCGCAGGCCGAGGCCACCGATCACGGCTGCGACCAGGTGGTGTGGCTGGACGCCATCGAACGCCGCTACATCGAAGAGATGGGCGGCATGAACCTGTTCTTCGTGTTCGGCAGCGGCGGTTCGGCCCGGCTGGTGACCCCGGAGCTGTCGGGTTCGCTGCTGCCCGGTATCACGCGGGACTCGTTGCTGCAGTTGGCAACTGACGCCGGATATCGCGGTGGAGGAGCGCAAGATCGACGTCGAGGAATGGCGCAAGGGGGTGGCCACCGGCGAGATCACCGAGGTGTTCGCGTGCGGCACCGCGGCCGTCATCACGCCGGTCTCGGTGGTCAAGTACGGGGACGGCGAGTTCACCGTCGCCGACGGCGAACCCGGCGAGGTCACCATGGCGCTGCGCGACACGCTGACCGGCATTCAGCGCGGCACCTTCGCCGATACGCACGGCTGGATGGCCCGGCTCGACTGACCATCGACGCTCAGCCGGCCGCCATGCCCAGTGCGACCAGCGTCGTCGACACCTCGACGGCCGCACCCAGCACATCGCCGGTGATCCCACCGAACCGACGCACGCAGTGCGCCACCAGGACGGCGGTCACCGCCAGTGCGCCGAGCACCACGACGGGGCCCTGCCACGGGCGCGGGGTCGCCCAGACCGACGCGGCGGCCACCGCCAGCGTCCACCCCACGATCACCCAGAGCGGCTGTGTTCCGGCCACCGCGGCCCCCAGTGAGCTTCCCGGGGCGGGGGGCACCGACCGCCGGCATGCCACCAGCACGGCCACCCGGCCCGCCGTCACCGCGACGACGATCGCCGACGGCCGTCGACAGGGGGAACGCCAGGCCCTGCAGCACGATCGCCAGCACCACCGCCGCGACGCCGAACGGTCCCGCCGTCCCGTCCCGCATCACTGCCAGCGCCCGCTCCGGCGGGCCGTAACAGCCCAGGCCGTCCACCGTGTCGGCCAAGCCGTCGATGTGCAGGCCGCGGGTGGCCAACAGCAGCACCGCCACCGCCAGCACCCCGCTGATCGCACTTCCGGCGCCGAACAGCGTGCCCGCACCCCACGTCACGCCGGCCGCCAACGCACCCAGCACCGCGCCCACCACCGGCAGCGCGGTCAGCGTCCCGCGGCCCAGCGGTTGGCTGCTGCGTATCGGCAGTACCGTCGCGAACGCGAAAGCCGCTGCGACAGCACGGATCATGGATCGCTGCGGCCGGAGACACTGGCCGAGTCGAATGTCGCCATATCGGTGAGTATCGCGATCGCGGCCCGCACCACGGGCAGGGCGATCGCGGCCCCGGTGCCTTCGCCCAACCGCATCCGCAGGTCGACAATCGGTTCGAGTTCCAGCTGCGCCAACGCCAGCGTGTGCGCCGGTTCGGTGGACCGGTGCCCGGCCTGCCACCACGCCCGCGCGCCGGGCGCCAATCGCTCGGCGGCCAGGGCGGCCGCGGTCACCACCACGCCGTCGAGCAGTACCGGGGTGCGCCGGACGGCGGCCTGCGCCAGGAAGCCGGCCATGGCGGCCAGGTCGGCGCCACCGGCCACCCGTAACAGACCGATCGGGTCGGACCGCACGGCGTGCGCCCGGTAGAGCGCGTCACGCACGGCCGCGGTCTTGCGGATCCACCCCGCGTCGTCGACACCGGTGCCCCGGCCGACCACCGCCACCGGCTCGGTGTTGGTCAGTGCCGCAACGAGAACCGTCGACGCCGTGGTGTTTCCGATGCCCATGTCGCCGGCGATCAACAGGTCCGCGCCGGCGTCCACCTCCTCGTCGGCGATGGCGCGGCCCGCCGCGACCGCCGCGGACACCTCGTCCTGCGACAACGCGTCCTCGACGGCGATGTCACCGCTGCTGCGACGCACCTTGTGGGCGGCGATCTCCGCTGACGCGGGTCGGCGTCCACCGCGATGTCGGCCACCCGCACCGTGGCACCGGCGATGCGGCCAGCACGTTGATGGCCGCGCCGCCGGCGTCGAAGTTGGCCACCATCTGCGCGGTCACCTCGGGCGGAAACGCCGACACACCCGACTTTGCGACGCCGTGGTCGCCGGCGAACACCACCACGCGGGCCCGCTCGAACTGTCGCGGCGGGCAACTGCCCTGGCACGACGCCACCCACACCGACAGGTCCTCCAGGCGGCCCAGCGCCCCCGGCGGTTTGGTGAGCGTGTCCTGCCGCGCGCGGGCCGCGGCGGCGGCGTCGGCGTCGGGCGCCGTGACGTCGTGAATGTCAGCGGGGGAATCCATCTACAGCCCTCGTTCCGGTTTGATCGGCACGGCCACTCCGGCGACCACCAGCACCACCCGGTCGCACGCGGCGGCCAGGCGCTGGTTGAGCTCGCCCAGCGCATCGGCGAACCGTCGGCCCGCCTCGGTTGCGGGCACCACGGTCAGACCGACCTCGGGGCTGACCAGCACCAGCGGCGAGGGATACGCCGCCACCGCCTCCGTCAGATCGGTCACGGCGTCGGCGACCGAACCCGCCGCCCATGCATCGGTGCGGTCCATCGCGGCGGTCAGCCAACCGCCGACGTCGTCGACCAGCGTGGCGATTTCCGGCTCGGCGCGCAATTGCATTGCGACGTCGGCACTTTCGACGGTCTGCCAGTTCGCCGGCCGGCGGGTGCGGTGGGCGGCGACGCGCGTGGCCCAGGCCGGGTCGGAGTCGGCGGCTGGTCCGGTCGCCAGATACCGCACGGGCGCCGACGGTGGCACGAACCCGGCGACGGCCTGTTCGGCCCAGCGGGACTTGCCCGACCGGATACCGCCGAGCACCAGGGTGCGCATCGAACTGCCGGGCAGTCAGTCGATTTTGTCGCCGCGGTTGACCCGTGGCCGTGGGGCACGCATCCGGCGCAACTGCGATGCGCGGCCGGCTGCATAGGTGCCGAGCTTCCAGGAGCTCTCGGTGTTGTCCGGGAACTTGACGTCGACCATGTTGCGGGCCCTGCGGGCCAGCAGAATGGCATCGATGGCCATGATGGCCATCAGGACCAGCATCGCGGGGGAGATGAAGAGCTGCACCTGCGGGACGCCCAACATGATGAAGATCATGAACAGCGCCGCCGGCATGAACAGCCCCAGCAGGTTGCGGCGGGAGTCGACGATGTCGCGCACGTACGCCTTGACCGGTCCCTTGTCGCGGGGCAGCAGGTAGGCCTCTTCGCCGGCCATCATCTTCTCGCGGCGGTCGTCCATCCGCACGCGGCGTTCGGCCCGCTCGGCCTTGCGCTCCGCCCTGCTGAGCTTGGGGCCCGCGAGTTCCTTGCGGCGCGCCCTGGCCTCGGCCGAGGTCATCGGTGCGGGTGCGACCGGTCCGCGACGGCGGTTGTCCGCGCGTTTGGGGGTGGGCCGGCCCTTGGGTGCCGTCTGGCTCGCCCGGCGCGGCTTCGAGCTCCGCCGCCGACGGCGACGCGGCCGCGCCGGCCCCATCCTTGTCGTCCGGGTTGTCGCCGTCGCCCTTCTTACGGCCCAGCAGCTTCACATCTGCCAGGTTACTTCGCACCGCCGGGCGCCCGGCATGCACCCGCCGGAGACCACGCTTAATCGTCTGGGATGACGGGCGCGGGGGTATCCGGGCGGGGGTTCGGTGCCGCGGCCGTCGGCGATGCGGTCAACCAGTTCACCGGACTGGCGCGGCGCACGGCCGAGGAGTTGCGACCCGGCTGAACCCCAGGCGACGCAGCACTTCGGGAATAGCGCCCGAACAAGGTACCGTTGAGGTATTCGGCGACACCCGGTGTCGGCCCGTACACGCAAGCCACGAGGAGACGCAATGACTGTTCAGGACGAGACGGCCACCACCACTCATGGCGTGACTCTGACCGACGCAGCCGCGAGCAAGGCGAAGTCGCTTCTGGACCAGGAGGGTCGTGACGACCTGGCGCTGCGCATCGCCGTCCAGCCGGGCGGTTGCGCCGGCCTGCGCTACAACCTGTTCTTCGACGACCGCTCGCTGGATGGTGACCTGACCGGGGACTTCGGCGGCGTCACGCTGACCGTCGACCGGATGAGCGCCCCCTACGTGCAGGGCGCGATCATCGACTTCGTCGACACCATCGAGAAGCAGGGCTTCACCATCGACAACCCGAACGCCACGGGCTCGTGCGCCTGCGGCGACTCGTTCAACTGACGCTGCCGGTCGACCGGCTCGTCGGTCAGAACGTTCCGGCCGTGCGCTGCACGTAGGAACACACCAGGATCTCGTTGTCGTGGGTGAGCAGCTGGGCCACCGCCTGACGCTCGGTTCCATCGTTTCCGCGGCTGCCCGCCGCCGGCATCACCTTCATCGTGAACAAGCACCTGCGCGCTGTTGGGTGAGGCGAACACCATCGTGTCGACCGACGTGACGTCGGCCTTGGAGAATTGCTTCTGAAACGCGTCGCTGGACAGGCGTGCCAGCGCGTCGTCTGTGCGGCGATCCCGCACTCCGTCGTAGAGACCGCACAGTGTGTTGCGCGAAATGGTCTGGATGTCACCGTCGGACAGGGCGTCCAGGTAGTTCTGAATCGCCGCCTTCGAGGCGGCGGGGGTCAGCAGTGCCGGTTGGTTGGTCGCGTTGTCGCGCCCCGGCGAACACCGCGGCCACGACGATTCCCGCGACGACCGCCAGACTCACCAGCACCGCGGCGATGGTGCGGCCGCGCCGCCGCTTCGGATACGGCAGCGGCGGGGGCAGGGTTCCCGGATACGACGTGGCCGGATACGACGTACCCGGATACGACGTGCCCGGATACGACGTGCCCGGATACGACGTGCCCGGATAGGACGGTGCGGGGGACAGCGCGCCGGACGTTTCGGGGTAGGGCAGCGGTTGGCTGGGGTAGGGATCGGTACCCTGGTGCGGCTGATAAGGGCCGGCCATTGGTCTTCTCCCGGGGTTTGCGTGCACGTGGACGTGTCACCGGATGCGAGTCCGGTGGTCCGCTGGCTCTGCTAGGCAGGTTAGCGCACACTGGCGGCAATCAGCGCGACCCGTACGGGTTGGGTATTGTTAGCTAGACAAGCTTACGAATGAAGGGTGCAGCTTCGTGACCATTGCGGTGACCGGGTCGATCGCGACCGACCATCTGATGCGCTTTCCCGGCCGCTTCTCCGAGCAGCTGCTCGCCGAACACCTGCAGAAGGTGTCGCTGAGCTTCCTCGTCGACGATCTGGTGGTGCACCGCGGCGGCGTCGCCGGGAACATGGCCTACGCCATCGGCGTGCTCGGCGGCAATGCCGCACTGGTCGGCGCCGCGGGCGTGGACTTCGGCGAGTACCGGGCGTGGCTGGAGGCCGCGGGCGTGGACTGCTCGCCGGTGCTGGTCTCGCAGACTGCGCACACCGCCCGGTTCGTGTGCACCACCGACGAGGACATGGCGCAGATCGCGTCGTTCTATCCGGGGGCGATGTCGGAGGCCCGCAACATCTCCCTGGCCGAGATTGTAAAGGCAAGTGGCACACCGGAACTGGTGATCATCGGGGCCAACGACCCCGAGGCGATGTTCCGCCACACCGAGGAGTGCCGCGAGCTGGGCCTGGCGTTCGCCGCCGACCCGTCGCAGCAGCTGGCCCGGCTGTCGGGCGAGGAGATCCGGGGTCTCATCGGCGGGGCCGCGATCCTGTTCACCAACGACTACGAGTGGGATCTGCTGCTGTCCAAGAGCGGACTGACCGAAGCCGACGTGATGGGCCAGATCGGCCTGCGGGTCACCACCCTGGGCGCCAAGGGCGTCGACGTGGTCGACCCCGACGGCACCACGATCCACGTCGACGTCGTCCCGGAGACCAGCCAGGTGGATCCGACGGGCGTCGGCGACGCGTTCCGGGCGGGATTCCTGACCGGCCGCAGCGCCGGACTGAGCCTGGAGCGCGCGGCGCAACTGGGTTCACTGGTGGCCGTGCTGGTGCTGGAGTCCACCGGCACCCAGAACTGGACCTGGAACCGCGAGGCCGGCATCACCCGGCTCAAGGACGCCTACGGCACCACCGCCGCGAGCGAGATCGCGGCCGCGCTGCTGTAAGTCCGTCGCCGACGCAGTCGACGAAATGGCGTACCACTCGATCTTCCACGCCCGAATGTCGACTGGGCGGAAGTAGCGCTACAACTCGACGGGGTAGGCGGGCTCGCTGATCTGCGGCACCACGCTGCCGTCGACGAAGATGGCGTGCCACAGCATGAAGATCAGCACCGTCCACAGTCGCCGGCTGTGATCGCTTGCGCCGGTCCGGTGTTCGTCGAGCATTCGGCGCACGGCGACGAGGTCGACCAGTTCGCCGGCCTGCGATGTGTCCACCATCGCGTACGCCCACTCGAGCAACTCGCCGGCGCGCAGCCAGTGCCGGATGGGCACCGGGAAACCGAGTTTGGCCCGGTGCAGCACGTGCGCCGGCACGATCGGCTCCAGGGCCCGGCGCAACGCGTACTTGGTGGTGGTCCTGGTGATCTTCTGGTCGAACGGCAGCCGGGACGCGACGGCGAACACCTCGGGATCCAGGAACGGCACCCGCAGCTCCAGCGAGTTGGCCATCGTCATCTTGTCGGCCTTGACCAGGATGTCGCCGCGCAGCCAGGTGAACAGGTCGATGTGCTGCATGCGGGCGACCGGATCCCAGCCGGCCGATTCGGCGTAGATCGGCGCCGTCACGTCGGTGTGCGTCCAGTCGGCGCGGAAGCCGGGCAGCACCGCGCGCAACTGGTCGTCGGAGAAGCTGCGGGCATTGCCGTAGTAGCGCTGTTCGAGCGTCTGCGAACCGCGGTGCAGCAGGCTCTTGCCGCGCATCCCCTCCGGCAGCGGCCGCGACGCCTGACCCAGCGAGCGCCGCATCGGCCGGGGGATGTAGTCGAAAGCCTTCAGGGACAACGGTTCCCGGTAAATGGTGTAGCCGCCGAACAGTTCGTCGGCGCCCTCGCCGGAGAGCACCACCTTGACGTGCTTGCGGGCCTCGCGGGCGATGAAGAACAGCGGCACCAGCGCCGGGTCGGCCACCGGTTCGTCGAGATACCAGACGATTTCGGGCAGTGCGGCGACGAACTCGGCCTGGCTGACCACCTTCGCCACATGCCGGGCGCCGATCGCCTCGGCCGAGGCGATCGCCACGTCGACCTCGGAGAAACCCTCGCGCTCGAAACCCGGTGGTGAACGTGATCAGCTTCGGGTTGTGCCGGATCGCCAGTGCGGCGATGGCCGTCGAGTCGATGCCGCCGGACAGGAACGCGCCCACCGTGACGTCGGCGCGCATGTGCTTGGCGACCGAGTCCTCCAGCACCGCGGTGATCTCGTCGTAGCGGTCCTGTTCGCGGCCCGCAGCCGAATCGGCGGGAAAGGCACGGCGGTGAACCGGGGGACGAAGTAGCGGGTCACCACGGGGGCCCGGCCGGGCGTGACCCGGGCATAGCACCCCGACTCCAGCCGGCGCACACCGACGTGCAGCGTCTCGGGTTCGGGCACGTACTGCAGCACCGTGTAGTGCTGCACGGCGCGGCGGTCGATGGCCAGGTCGATGCCGAGCGGACCGGCCAGATCCAGCAGGCACTTCTTCTCACTGCCCACCACGGTCCCGCCGGGGCCGGTCGCCATGAACAGCGGCTTGATGCCGAACGGGTCGCGGGCGCAGAACAGCTCGCCGGCCACGGTGTCCCAGATGGCGAACGCGAACATGCCGCGCAGCCGCGTCAGCGCCTCCGGGCCCCAGTGGTGGTAGGCCGCGACGATGGCTTCCCCGTCGCCCTCGGTGGCGAACACCGCGCCGTGCTCGCTCGGCGCAGTTCCGCGCGTAGTTCCAGGTAGTTGTAGATCTCGCCGTTGAACACCAGCACGTAGCGGTCCGGGGCGTCCGCCGGACCCCAGCGCAGCGGTTGATGGGAGTGCGCGATGTCGATGATCGACAGCCGGTTGAAGCCCAGCACCACGCGGTCGTCAGACCACGTCCCGGGCTCGTCGGGTCCGCGGTGGCGCATCAGGTGCGACGCGCCGGCCACCGCGTCGACGAGGTCATCGGTGACGGACCGGGCCGGGTCACACAGCAGGGCAAGCAGTCCGCACATCGTCGCCAAGTATGCCCCACCGGTGTACCCCGGTCGCATCGCGGACCACGCCGCGAAATGGATACGGCCGGTGTGTCGAGCCTGGCGGAGTGGGCGTGGTCTACGCTGCGTAGTATTCGATTCGCGCTGCGCGCGCATGCGATGTCACCGAGCTGGAACTCACACAGGAGGCGCCGACGTGAAAACCCGCGGGCAGGCCTTGTCGCAGGGCCGTTCTCGTCGGTTCCGGATGGTGGGTCTCGCGGTCACGCTGGGTGCCCTCGCGGTGTCGCTGAGCGGCTGCAGCTGGCAGGAGGCCATCGCCCTGGGCTGGCCGAAGGGCATCACCCCGGAGGCCCACGTCAACTACGACCTGTGGATCTACTCGGTGATCGCCGCCTTCGTGATCGGCGGCATCGTCTACGCCCTGATGTTCTGGACGTCGGCGTTCCATCGCAAGAAGGCCACGGACACCGAACTGCCGCGTCAGTTCGGCTACAACATGCCGCTGGAACTCGTGCTGACGGTCATGCCGTTCCTGATCATCTCGGTGCTCTTCTACTTCACCGTGGTGGTGCAGGAGAAGATGCTGCACAAGGACCCCAACCCCGAGGTCGTCATCGACGTCACGGCGTTCCAGTGGAACTGGAAGTTCGGCTACCAGAAGGTCGACTTCGCTGACGGCACGCTGGAATTCGACGGCGCGGACCCGGCCCGCAAGGCCGCGATGGCCTCCAAGCCCGAGGGCGTCGACGCCCACGGCGAGGAGGTCGTCGGCGCGATTCGCGGCCTCAACCCCGAGGACCGCACCTACCTGAACTTCGACAAGGTCGAGACGCTGGGATCCAGCACCCAGATCCCGGTCCTGGTGCTGCCCGCGGGTAAGCGCATCGAGTTCCAGATCGCGTCGGCCGACGTCATCCACTCGTTCTGGGTGCCCGAGTTCCTGTTCAAGCGGGACGTGATGCCCGATCCGGAGGCCAACCACTCCGACAACATCTTCCAGGTCAGCGAGATCACCAAGACCGGCGCGTTCGTCGGTCGCTGCGCGGAGATGTGCGGCACGTACCACTCGATGATGAACTTCGAGGTCCGGGTGGTCGAACCCAACGACTTCAAGGCGTACCTGCAGCAGCGCACCGCCGGCAAGACGAACGCCGAAGCGTTGCAGGCCATCAATCAGTCACCCGTCGCGGTCACCACGCATCCGTTCGACACGCGTCGCGGTGAGCAGGCACCCCCGGTACGGAACTAGGGACGGCAGCGGAATGCATATCGAAGCGAGAATTTTCGAGATCCTGACCGCCTTCTTCGTGCTGGCGGCCATCGGCTACGGCGTGTTGACCGCACTGTTCGCCACTCGGCGGCATCGAATGGGCCGGCACCACCGCACTGGTGCTCAGCGCCGGCCTGTCGTTGATCACCGGTACGTTCTTCCGGTTCGTGGCCCGGCGCCTCGACACCCGTCCCGAGGACTACGAGGATGCCGAGATCAGTGACGGCGCAGGGGAGCTGGGTTTCTACAGCCCGCACAGCTGGTGGCCGATCCTGATCGCGCTCGCCTTCTCGACCACCGCCGTGGGCGCCGCGCTCTGGCTGCCCTGGCTGATCGTCGCCGGCATCGTCCTGGTGCTGAGCGCGGTTTCCGGCCTGGTGTTCGAGTACTACCTCGGCCCCGAGAAGCACTGACCGGCCTCAGCGGTCCAGCCATCAGAAAAGGTCACAATCGTGGCGCGAGTTTGTCCGCGACGGTTCTGTCACATTCGCTGCGCCCGGCGGGTTGGGTAGTGTTTCCCGGCGGGAAGTAGTCGAAAAGGACAGGCGGTAATGAGCGGGCCGAATTCCCCGGAGGACGAAGCCGGATCAGGTGCGGGTGGCGAACCCTCGCGTGAGATCGACGACGGGATCGCCGCCAGCTCCGAGGTTTCGTCGTCCCAGGCGTACTCCGCGCCGGAATCCGAGCAGTTCACCAGTGGCCCTTATGTGCCCGCGGACACCGACCTCTACGACTACGACAGCTACGACCCCGCGGGCCAGGTGGTCGAAGAGCCACGGCCGCCCCGGTGGCCGTGGGTGGTCGGGGTCACGGCCATCATCGCCGCCATCGCGCTGGTGGTGTCGGTGGCGTTGCTGGTGACCAACCACGACACCAGCACGCTGGCCACCCCGGCACCCACCACGACGTCGGCGCCGCCCGTGCAGGACGAGATCACCACGACCACACCGCCACCGCCGCCGCCCCCGACCGAGGAGCCGCCCCCGCCGCCACCGCCGCCACCGCCACCGCCCGAGACGGTGACGGTGACGCCCGAGCCGGTGGCCCCGCCGCCACCCCCGGCGCCGACGGAGGCACCGCCCCCGCCGCCCGCCACGACGCCGCCTCCACCGCCGCCGCCCACGACGCAGGCAGGACCCCGACAGGTCACGTACTCGGTCACCGGGACGAAGGCGCCCGGCGACATCATCTCGGTGACCTACATCGACGCCTCGGGCCGGCAGCGCACCCAACGCAACGTCTACATTCCGTGGTCCCTCACGGTCACACCTATTTCGCAGTCGGAGGTCGGCTCGGTGCAAGCATCCAGCCTGTTCCTGGTGAGCAAGCTGAACTGCTCGATCACCACCAGTGACGGCACCGTGTTGTCGTCAAACGCAAGCAACTCGGCGCAGACCAGCTGCTGATGACACGAGTAGGTGGATTATCGGGCGCGAACCCGTTGAGCAGTCGGATCTCGGGGTCCCCGGAGACCGTCGACCGCGCGCTGATCACCGCGTGTGCGGTGATCTGGCTGCTGGCGCTCGGCATGGGCGTGGCGGCGACGGTCGCGTTGGTCGACCTTGGCCGCGGCCACCCCTCGGGTGAAACCGGTTCCAGCACACCGTGGTTGCTGTACGTGATCATCGCCGTCTCGGCGTTGGTGATCGCCCTGGCGATACCGCTGCTGCTGCGGGCCCGGCGCAACGCGCTCAGCGAGATGGGGGCTGTCAGCACACCCCCGCGGGCATCGTCAGTGCCGACTTCGGCGGCCGCCGTGGCCTCGGTGGACCGCGATCCACCCGGGTATCCGGGTCCGATGCCGGCCCGGCACTCGACCTCGGCGCTGTCCGCCGAGATGCTGGACCGGATGTGGCTGCGCTGCGGCATCGGCGTGCTGACGGCCACGGGTGCGGCCATGGTGGCTGTTGCGCTGGCCGCTTACCTGCTGTCGGTCGAGTCCGACGGTGGGGCGTGGGCCGCGCTGGCGGTCGCCGCGGTCATCACCGTGGCCATGGCGGCCATCCCGGTGTTCTATCTGCGCCAGCTGAACGCCGCCCTCGACGACGCGTGAGCTTCCCAGCCTGAGCCGCGCCGACTTCCGCGGGCGGGCCGCAGCGGGCGGGAGCGGGCTGCAATTCCGCCACCCGGCAACAGCGAAGGGCACCGGGAACACCCGGTGCCCTTCGCTGTCAGGACCGACTGGCGGCCGTACTAGTCGTCGATCGAATCGCTCTTGTCGACGCGAGCCGACTGGTTCTGCTCCGAGTGCGTTGTTCTCGTAGACCACCTCTACCGGGGACCCGCCGTTGCCGGACGCGTGTGTCGTCGCGACCTCGTGCTCCAGCAGGGTCACGGCACCGCTTCCGTTCCCGGCGTCCTGGTACTCCCTGAGTGCCGTGAGAGCCCGGTGCTCGGAGGCGTGGGCCGCCTCGGTGAGCGCGCGGTCCTCGGACACGGGATCGGCGGTCAGGAAGCTGCCGCGAGCCCGGTGCACCGGCCGAGCCCAGCTTGTTCATCTTCTTCGGTAGCGCAGCACCCTGGTACTCCAGCGGGATCGGGTGGCCGTGCTCGTCGACCGGGCCGATCGGCTGGTGCAACTCGACGTAGGCACCGTGCGGCAGCCGCTTGATGATGCCGGTCTCGATGCCGTGCTCGAGGACGTCACGGTCGCTGCGCTGCAGGCCGACCGCCCACCGGTAGGTGATGAAGTAGACGATAGGCGGCAGAATCACCAGGCCGATGCGAGCGATCCATGTCGTCGCGTTGAGCGAGATGTGGAACTTCAGCGCGATGATGTCGTTCATGCACGCGTAGGTCAGGATCATGTAGACCGAGATCGCCATGGCACCGATCGCGGTACGTACCGGAGCGTCGCGAGGACGCTGCAGCAGGTTGTGGTGCGCGTTGTCACCGGTGAACCGCTTCTCCAGGAACGGATATGCGCCGAGCAGCACGAAGACCAGCCCCATGATCAACGCGATCCAGACAGGTTGCGGGATGGTGTGGCCGAAGGGGTAGAACTCCCACGGCGGGAAGATTCGGATGAGGCCGTCGGTCCACATCATGTAGAAGTCCGGTTGGCTGCCCGCCGAGATCTGGGACGGCTTGTAGGGGCCCAGGTCCCAGATCGGGTTGATCTGCACCAGGCCACCCATCAGGCCCAGAACGCCGACCGTCATGGCGAAGAACGCGCCCGACTTGACGGCGAATACCGGCATGACGCGTACGCCGACGACGTTCTTCTCGGTGCGGCCGGGACCGGGGAACTGGGTGTGCTTCTGGAACCACACCATCGCCATGTGCGCGCCGATCAGCGCCAGGATGATGCCCGGTAGCAGCAGGATGTGCAGGGCGTAGAGCCGGGGTATGAAGATATCGCCGGGAAAGTCACCGCCGAACAGTGCCCAGTGCAACCAGGTACCCATGATGGGGATGCTCATCGTGATTCCGGACAGTGCGGCCCGGACGCCGGTGCCGGAAAGCAGGTCATCGGGCAGTGAATAGCCGAAGAACCCCTCGAACATCGCCAGAATCAGCAGCAGTGTGCCGATCACCCAGTTGGCCTCACGGGGCCGCCGGAACGCGCCGGTGAAGAAGATGCGGGCCAGGTGCACCATGATCGAGGCGGCGAACAGCAGCGCCGCCCAGTGATGGACCTGCCGGACGAACAACCCGCCGCGGATCTCGAAGCTGATATCCAGCGCAGTCTCGTAGGCGCGGGACATCTGCACGCCGCGCAGCGGCTGGTAGACGCCGTTGTACGTGACTTCCGCCATCGACGGGTCGAAGAACAGCGTCAGCCACACACCGGTGAGCAACAGGACGATGAAGCTGTACAGCGCGATCTCGCCGAGCAGGAACGACCAGTGCGTCGGAAAGACCTTGTTGAGGATGCCGCGCCGCACCGCCGCCGAGGGGTGGTACCGCGAATCCATCGCATCGCCCTGTTTGGCCAGGGTATCGCCAAGTTTCGGACTCATGATCTGCGCTCCCAGAAAGCCGGCCCGACCGGTTCGATGAAGTCGCCGTTGGCGACCAGGTATCCCTCAGAGTCGATGGTAATCGGAAGCTGCGCCAACGCGCGGGCAGCGGGCCCGAAGATCGGCTTGGCGAAGTGCAATGCGTCGAACTGCGACTGATGGCACGGGCACAGGATGCGGTAGGTCTGCTGCTCGTAGAGCGACGACGGGCAGCCGAGGTGTGAGCAGACCTTGGTGTAGGCGAAGAACTCGCCGAAGTTGAAGCTCTCCTGCCCCTGCCGCTTGACCACCCTGGGCATATCGGCGGGCTTGATACGAATGAGCATCACCGGGTTGCGGACGCCCATCAGGATTCGGCCCAGCGCCTCGTGCGATTCGACGGTGGTGCCATCGCCGTCGCTCTCCCGCCATGGAAACACCGTCTCCATGCCGCCGGCGTCGAGATCTTCGGCCCGCATCTTGGTGAAGGGCGAGTGGCTGTCCCCGGTGGCGCGGGCCAGATAGATGGTCTCGCCGCCGAAGCGCGGGGTCCAATCCGACGTCCACAGCACCGCCTTCTTGCCCTCGGCGGTGGGGACCACCGGCTTCCACGGGTTCTTGATCAGCCCACCGGCGAACGCGACCAGCGTGCCCAGTCCGAACGCGCCGAGACCCAGGCCCATCGTGGCGCCGATCATCTTGCGGCGCTTGATGGTTGAGCCTTCCAGCGCATCGGTCAGGTTGGCCACGATCGTCTTGCGGTGGATCTCGGCGGAGGCGCCGTCATGGCGGTCCTGGATGGTGATCTCTTCGGGAATGAACCTTTTCTGGAACAGCACCGCGCCGATGCCGATGGCCAGGATCGACAACCCGAACGTCAGGCCGTACATCGGCGTCGCCAGGTTGAACCAGAACGCGCCCGCGTCGTGCGGCGGCTTCCACTCCCATGGCCAGAACAGGAACACCAGCAGCAGCGCCAGTCCGAACACGCCGCCCAGCAGCAGCCACAGTGCCACCCCACGCTCGGCGCGCTTCTCGGCACGGGTGCCCTCGACGGGCCAGCGCTCCTCCTTGAAGACGATGTCGACGCCGTCGAGCTTGCCGCCGAGGGCCAGTAGCTCGTCGTTGGACATCGCCGCCAGTTCAGCCTCGGTGGGCCGGGGCGATCCGTCTGCGTCGCCGCTCATGCGCTCGCTCCTCTTCGCGATTCGCTGGCGCTCGTCGCGCATCGTCGACTCGCGGTCATGACCGTGCTCCGATCCACATCGCTATGCCGATCATGGCAACCATCCCGCCGATCCAGATGAACATGCCCTCAGTGGTCGGTCCGAAGCCGCCGAGGCCGTAGCCGCCGGGGCTGCGCGCCTCGGCCGCGTGCCTGACGTAGCTGACGAGGTCCTTCTTTTCGTCGGGCGAGAGCTGGCGGTCGGAGAACTTCGGCATGTTCTGCGGCCCGGTCAGCATGGCGGTGTAGATCACCTGGGGGCTGGCGTTGCCGAGGTCGGGGGCGTACTTGCCGGACGACAACGCGCCGCCCTTGCCGGTGAAGTTGTGGCAGGAGGCGCAATTGAGCCGGAACAGGTCCCCGCCGCGGGCGACGTCGCCGTGGGTCAGCGATTCCTGCGCGATCTCACCGTTGGCGTCACGCACGACCAGAGGACCGCCGCCGTTGGCCTGAATAAAGGCGCCGAGCGCGTCGATCTGGGCGTCGTCGAAGTTCGGCGCTTTCTGCGGCGCCTGCGAGTTGAGGCTCATCGCCGGCATGCGTCCGGTGGACACCTGGAAGTACACCGCTGCCTCGCCGACGCCGATCAGGCCGGGACCGCGGTCGGCCACACCCTGAAGATTGGCGCCGTGGCAGGAGATGCACGACGTCTCGTAGAGCTGCTTGCCGTTGCGCAGGAGTGCCGACTGCGACTCGTCGGCGACGGCGACCTGGGGCCGCGGGGTCAGAACCGCGGCGAGGCCGCCTGCAAAGGCGAGCGCAATCAGGAGCAGCAACCCGGCCGACAACCGGCGGCGCAGACGTCTGCGCGACCGATCGCTGGCCGATCCGACCAACCGCAGATCTTCAACCCAGCACTCCTGTTCATGGGACGTCGCTGTTTTCTCATCGGATGCTGCCTCATCGGACGAAGTAGATGGTGGCGAACAGTGCGATCCAGACGATGTCGACGAAGTGCCAGTAGTACGACACCACGATGGCCGCGGTGGCCTGGGCCGGAGTGAACTTGCTCATCGTGGTGCGGGCCAACAGCAGGATGAACGCGACCAGACCGCCGATGACGTGCAGGCCGTGGAAGCCGGTGGCCAGATAGAACACCGAGCCGTAGGCGCTGCCGGGAATGGTGGTGCCGTGCTTCACAAGGTGGATGTACTCGTAGCCCTGGCCGCTGACGAAGAACGCACCCATCACGAACGTCAGCAGGTACCAGCGGCGAAGCCCGAACACGTCGCCGCGTTCGGCCGCGAAAACACCCATCTGGCAGGTGAACGAGGAGGCGATCAGCACCAGGGTGACCGGTACCGCCAATGCGAGGTTCAGCTCGGTCGGGTGCGGCGGCCAGTCGCCGCCGGCCTGAGCGCGCGCAGTGAAGTACATCGCGAACAGTCCGGCGAAGAACATCAGCTCGCTGGAAAGCCACACGATGGTGCCGACACTGACCATGTTCGGCCTGTTCAGCGAATGTACGCGCGACGTGATTGCAGTCCCCGAGGTCCCTACAGCGCTCGTCACATGAAGAAGTATGACGCTTTGTAGTTGTCGAACTCCACCCGGGGAGCCAATTGAGTTTTTGTGTCTTCTTTCCGGTCTGCTCCCGGTCTTTGGGACGTGGTGGCCGACATGGGACGATCGGCGGGTGACAGCCGCTGCGCAGGTGCCGACATGGCCGCAGGTCCTAGCCCGCCTGACCGAGTGCGAGCCGCTCGCGCCGGGGCAGGCCGCATGGGCAATGGACCAGATCATGACGGGGGCGGCGACGCCCGCTCAGATCGCCGCGTTCGGCGTGTCGATGAAGATGAAGCGCCCGACGCCGGCCGAGGTCAGCGAGTTGGCCGACACCATGCTCAGCCACGCGCGCCGGGTGCCCACCGACGTCATCGGAACCGACACGGTCGACGTGGTCGGCACCGGGGGCGACGGCGCCAACACCGTCAACCTGTCCACCATGGCCGCGGTCGTGGTGGCCGCCTGCGGGGTGCCGGTGGTCAAGCACGGCAACCGCGCGGCTTCGTCGCTGTCCGGCGGGGCCGACACGCTGGAGGCCCTCGGGGTGCGCATCGACCTGGGGCCCGACGAGGTGGCCCGCTGCGTCGCCGAGGTCGGCATCGGGTTCTGCTTCGCGCCGGTGTTCCATCCGTCGTACAAGTACGCCGGTGCGGCGCGCCGCGAGATCGGGGTGCCGACGGTATTCAATCTGCTTGGACCGCTTACGAATCCGGCCGGGCCGCGGGCCGGTCTGATCGGCTGCGCGTTCGGCGACCTGGCCGAGGTGATGGCCGGGGTGTTCGCGACGCGCCGCTGCAGCGTGCTCGTGGTGCACGGCGACGACGGCCTCGACGAGCTGACCACCACCACGACGTCGACGATCTGGCGGGTGCAGGCCGGCACCATCGACCGGCTGACGTTCGACCCCGCCGGATTCGGGTTTCGCCCGCGCCGAGTTGTCCGAATTGGTCGGCGGTGACGCCGAATTCAACGCCGCGGAGGCGCGGTCGGTGTTCTCCGGCGCCACGGGCCCGGTGCGCGACGCGGTGGTCCTCAACGCGGCGGGGGCGATGGTCGCCCACGCCGGGCTGTCCAGTTCCGCCGAGTGGCTGCCGGCCTGGGAGGCCGGGTTGTCACGCGCTGCGGAAGCGATCGACAGCGGGGCCGCGGGCGAGTTGCTCGACCGCTGGGCGCGGTTCACCCAGTCGCTCTGACGCGCCTCCGGCCACTGCGCGGCGGCCAACCGTGCCGAACGCGCGGTCGCGGCCCACCCACCGAAGCGGCCGGCCGAGCCCAGGGGAGAGGCCCAGCCGTCGCTGGCGTGCACGATCCGGGTGCCCGGAGCGGCCAGCCAGCGGGCCAGCAGCGCGGTCTCCTCGATGAGTGCACCGCCCAGCGGGGCGTCGGCGTAGAGGATGGTCTGCGCGCCGGCGCACAGGGCGCCGACCACGGGCATCGGCGGCACCCCCCGGGCGGCGTTGCCCGCCGCGGCCAGCTGGCCGTGCCGCACCACCGCCAGGTGCCAGCCGCCGGCGCCGTCCGGCTGGGCCGCCACCAACTCGGCGACCGTCGGCCAGGGCGTGCAGCCGCTGCCCGCGCCACAGCGTCTCGATGGCGACCGCGGTGTGGTCGCGCAGCCGCGCGGCGCTCTCGTAGCGGCCGCGCTCGGCCAGCGCCCGGACCTGATCGACGGCCGCCGCCAGCGCCGCGGGATCGCGCCCCGGCGATCAGCTCGGCGGCAGCGCCGGACCGCCGGTGCGTAGTCGTGGGCCGACACGTCCCGGGCGGCCGGACACGGTGACACCTCACGCTGGGGGCAGGACGGCCCGTGCAGCGCCGTCCGCGCCAGCCGGGTGGTGCAGGTGCGCACTCCGGTGAACCGGGCCAGCAGAACGGCCGTCTCGACGGCGTCGGCGCGGACGCGGAACGGACCCGCGACCCTGTCGTGCCGCGGTGCGCGCACCACCGACAGCCGCGGGAACGCCTCGTCGGTGAGCGTCACCCACCACCAGCGGTGCGGAAACCTCGACCGGCGGTTGTAGGGCGGCGCGTGGGCGGCCAGCAGCCGTAGTTCGCGCACCCCGGCCTCCAGGGCGTGCGCGCACTCGACGTGGTCGACGGATTCGGCCAGCGCCACCATCTCGCGCATCCGGCCGCGCGGGTCGGCCCCGGTGAAGTACTGGGCGACCCGGCGATGCAGGTTCACCGCGGTCCCCACGTAGAGGACCTCGCTGGCCCGGTCCGCGGAACAGGTACACGCCGGGCCGGTGCGGCAGGTGGCCGGCCAGCACACGCTTGCGACGCTGGGCCGGCGTGACGTTGGGCAGATAGGACCGCAGGTCGGTGTAGGTGTGCACACCGAGGTTTCCCACCCGCTCGATCAGCCCGTGCAGCACGTCGACGGTGGCGCGGGCGTCGTCGAGGGCGCGGTGGGTCGGTTCGCACGCCGCACGGAACAGCCGGGCCATGGCCGCCAACCGCACGCTGGGCGCCTCCTCGCGGGACAGCACCCGCCGGGCCAGCCGGACCGTGCACAGCACCGGCGGGTTCGGCCAGGCGATGTCGCACTGTGCGGCGGCGGACTTCAGGAAGCCGATGTCGAAGCCGGCGTTGTGCGCCACCAGCACCGCGCCGCGGCAGAACTCCAGAAACATCGGCAGCACGGCGTCGATCGCGGGGGCGTCGTGCACCATCGCGGTCGTGATTCCGGTCAGCCGGACGATCTGGGGCGGGATGTCGCGGCGCGGATCGACGAGTGTGGCAAATTCGCCGAGGATCACCCCGCCGCGCACTTTGACCGCACCGATCTCGGTGATCGCGTCGCACGGTCCGCCGGCCGCGCCGGGTCGGGCCCGCCCGCCGGTGGTCTCGAGGTCCACGACGACGAATGTGGTGGCGCGCAGCGACACATCGAAGTCGCCGCCCGACGGGTCGACGTCGGTGAAGCTCAACTGCACGGCGTCACTGCGTCCCACGCCGGCACACGTTAGGCCTGGGCCCCGACAGACTCACCCGGCGCAGCCGCCACTGCCGTCCCGTGCGGCCCACGCGCCCCACGGACTTGTCGGTGGCCGGGTCTAGCGTCCGCGGCAGGACCCATCGAGAGGACACCGAACATGGGACAGACACTCCCACCCGGAGATCCGGGCGAACCCGTGGACGCCGTCGTCATCGACTGCGACGACTGTGCTGTCCGCGGTCCCGGATGCCGGGATTGCGTCGTCAGCGTCTTGCTCGGGATGCCGGAGACATTGCTGGCCGACGAGCGGGCGGCCCTGGAGGTACTGGCCGAGGCGGGCCTGGCACCCCGGCTGCGGCTGGTGCCGATACACCATCACACCAAGCCCGGTGTGGCCTGAACCACACGTGGCGGTTTACCCATCCAGGGCCACTCACTGTTAAATTTAGGTCTCCTGTTGGACAACGCCGATGCCGTTTCGTAACCTATCTGAGACCTAAGGCGGTTCGAGGTGGCGCAGCAGCGACACGTCGAAGGCAGTTTAAGGACACGCAATCTTGACCCTCGACGGTTCGCATCGGAAGAAGCGCCTTGTCCAACGACCGGTAATCGGTGTCGTTGCCGGGGCAGCCGTGCTGAGTGGAATGCTCGCGGCGAACGTCCATGCCGACCCTGCCAACGACGCGATGGCGAAGCTCAACGAGCTCTCCCGGCAGGCTGAGCAAACCACCGAAGCGATGCACGCCGCTCAGCTGGATCTGGGCAAGAAGCTGGAAGTCCAGGCGACCGCCGACAAGCAACTCACCGACGCCCAGGCCAATGTCACCTCGGCGCAGGCCCAACTCTCCATGTTCCAGTCCTCCGTCGACAAGGTCGCTGCCGCGATGTACATGGGCGGGCGCACCGACGGCATGGCCGCCATCCTCACCGCGGAATCGCCGCAGGGGCTGATCGACAAGCTCGCGATGCAGCGCGTGATGGCCACCGAGATGTCCGCGCAGATGACCAACTACCAGCAGCTCAGCGCCGCGGCAACCGCCGCCCAGGCCGCCTCGGCCAAGTCGGCCGCCGACGCCAAGACAGCCGCCGAGCAGGCTGCCGCCGTGCGTGCCGACCTGCAGTCCAAGCAGAGCCAGTTGCAGTTGCAGATCGCCGTCGTGAAGTCGCAGTACATGGTGCTCACGCCCAATCAGCGGGTGGCGCTCTCGGTGCCCTCACCGGTGCCTGCCGCGCCGCCCGGCCCCGACGTGCTGGCTGCGGCCCCGGATGTCCTTGCACCCCAAGGGATTCCGCCGGGCGACATCGCCCCGCCCGAGGCCGCGGTGACGCCGTCCCCCGGTGGCACGGGTGAAGGTGAGATCGCGGTGCAGGCAGCGCTGACCCGCGTCGGATCCCCGTACTCGTGGGGAGCCGCCGGGCCCGGCGCCTTCGACTGCTCGGGTCTGGTGATGTGGGCCTACCAGCAGGCCGGCATCGCGCTTCCGCACTCCAGCCAGGCACTCGCCTCGGGAGGCATGCCGGTGTCGCGGGACCAGCTGCAACCCGGCGACGTCGTGAACTTCTACTCCGACGCTTCGCACACCGGTCTCTACGTCGGTAACGGCATGGTGGTGCACGCGTCCACCTACGGTGTGCCCGTGAAGGTGGTGCCGCTTGACGGCGCCGGCCCGTTCTACAACGCACGTCGTTACTGATCGCTCCCAACCGCCGCGGGTCAAGTGGCTGTTGCTCGCGGTTGTCGCCGTGGTTCTGCTGGTAGCCGCGGTGACCGCCGTTCGCACGTCGGCACCTCCGCACCTTTCGCAGGGGCCGGCTTCGGCGGGGACGCAACCGCTCATCGTCGGTGACGATCGCACCGTCACGCTGGTCAGCCTGGGCGGGCCGGACACCGACGCCGTCCTGACGCGGGTCGCCGGTGACATCGGGGCAGCGGTCGCGGCGGTGGAGGACTTCTGGGGTACCGACTGGACCCACGACATCCTGGTGGTGGCCACGGGCTCCGATGCCCAGTTCGCCGCACAGGCCGGCGATGCGGCCGGGCGGTTCGACACCGCGGCCGTGGCGGTGGCCGACAGGGTGGACCCGGCGTCGCACACGGTCAGCGGTCAGCGGGTGGTGCTGGCGCCCGGCGCCGCCGCCATGAGCGATGAGGCCTTGCGAATTGTGTTGGGGCATGAGCTTTTTCACTACGCCTCCCGCGCCGACACCGCGGTTGACGCCCCGCGGTGGCTGACCGAGGGCGTCGCCGACTACGTGGGCCGGCCCGCTCCCGCTGGGCCGGTCGCGCTCGACGCTGACCGCGCTGCCCTCCGACGACGACTTCACCGGCGGTCCCGCGGAGTTGTCGGCGGCATACGACCGCGCGTGGCTGTTCGCCCGGTTCGTCGCCGACCGTTACGGCCCGCAGGCGCTGCGCCGGCTGTATCTGCGCGCGTGCGCCGCGGGCCACGTCGGCGTACCCACGGCGCTGCGCGAGGTGCTCGGCGTCGGACCCGATGCCGTGCTGGCGCAATGGCGGCAGTGGGCACGCCGTTGATCCCGCGCCGAGAAGAAGTTTCGGCACACAAAATGCCAGGACAGGGTGCGTAGAAAGTGGTTCTCGACGGCAGAGTGCTGCTGGTAACCAACGACTTTCCACCGCGCCGAGGCGGCATCCAGTCCTATCTGGAGAATCTGGTCGGCCGGCTGGCGGCAACCGGCGCCCACCAGGTGACGGTGTACGCGCCGCAATGGAAGGGCGCGGACGTCTATGACGAAGAGGCCCGGAGTGCAACGGGTCTCGAGATCGTCCGCCACCCCGGCACGCTGATGCTGCCGGTACCCGCCGTCGACAAACGGATGCGCCGACTGATCGGGGAGCGCGGACATCGAAACCGTGTGGTTCGGCGCGGCCGCACCGCTGGCTCTGCTGGGGCCCAGCGCTCGGCGGGCCGGGGTGGCACGGGTGCTGGCCAGCACCCACGGTCACGAGGTGGGGTGGTCGATGCTGCCGGTGGCGCGGTCCGCGCTGCGCCGGATCGGTGACGGCACCGACGTCGTCACCTACGTCAGCCGCTACACCCGGTCCCGCTTCGCCGTCGGCGTTCGGACCGCAGGACGGCCTTCGAGCACCTGCCGCCCGGCGTCGACACCGACAGGTTCCGGCCGGACCCGTCGGCGCGCGCGGAACTGCGTGCCCGCTACGGACTGGGTGACCGCCCCACGGTCGTCTGCGTGTCACGGCTGGTGCCGCGCAAGGGGCAGGACATGTTGATCCGGGCGCTCCCGGCGATCCGCGACCGTGTCGACGGGGCCGCGCTCGTCGATCGTCGGCGGGGGGCCGCACCTCGAAACACTGCAGCGACTGGCCACCGATACCGGTGTTGTCGAGCACGTCACCTTCACCGCGGGAGTGCCGTTCGACGAGCTGGCCGCGCATTACGCGCTGGGCGACGTCTTCGCCATGCCCTGCCGGACCCGTGGCGCGGGCCTGGACGTCGAGGGCCTGGGCATCGTGTTCCTGGAGGCTTCGGCCACCGGCATCCCCGTGGTGGCCGGAGATTCCGGCGGGGCGCCCGAAACGGTGCTGGAGGGCGAAACCGGACACGTCGTCAACGGCCGCGATGTCGCGGCGATCGCCGACGCCGTCAGCGGCCTGCTCGCCGACCCGGACGCGGCGGCCCGGATGGGCGCCCGCGGCCGCGAATGGGTGATGGCGCAGTGGCGCTGGGACACCCTGGCCGCGCGCATGGGCAACCTGCTGGTTGCCGAGACTAGTTTCTCCCGCACTGTCCTGGGGTTTCGCGGGGAGAAACTGGTCTCGGCGCGGCGAGAGCGCTCAGTCCTTGCGGTAGAGCGCCTCGATCTCGTCGGCGAACTTCTCGGCCACCACCTTGCGCTTGACCTTCAGCGTCGGCGTCAGCTCCCCGGTGTCCTCGGTGAAGTCGACCGGCAGGATCCGGAACTTGCGGATCGCCTCGGCATGCGACACCGCCTGGTTGGCGTGCTTGACCGCACCGTCGATTTCGGCGAGCAGGTCGGGGTCGGTGGCCAGCTCGCCCACCGAGGCCGACGCGGACTTGCCGTTGCGCTGCTTCCAGCCGTCGAATGCCTCGGGGTCGATCGTGATCAGGGCGCCGATGAACGGCTGCGCGTCGCCGACCGCCATCGCCTGGCTGATCAGCGGATGGGCGCGCAGCTGATCCTCGAGCACCGCGGGCGCGACGTTCTTGCCGCCGGCGGTGACGATGATCTCCTTCTTGCGGCCGACGATCTTCAAGAAGCCGTCCGAGTCGACCTCGCCGAGGTCGCCGGTGTGGAACCAGCCGTCCTCGATGGCCTCGGCGCTTGCCGTCTCGTTCTGCCAGTATCCGTGGAACACCACGCCGCCGCGCATCATCAGCTCACCGTCGTCGGCGATTCGCATGCTGTTGCCGGGCAACAACTTTCCGACCGAGCCGACCTTGATGGCGCCCACCTGATTGACGGTGATGGCGGCGCTGGTCTCGGTCAGGCCGTAGCCCTCGTAGATGGTCAGGCCGACGCCGCGGTAGAAGTGGCACAGCCGGGCGCCCAGCGGTGCGCCGCCGGAGATCGACGCGAAGCAGTCGCCGCCCAGAGCGGCCCTGAGCTTGCCGTACACCAGCCTGTCGAACACCGCGTGCTTGAGCTTGAGCAGCAGGCCCGGTCCACCGCGGTCCAGTGACTCGCTGTACTCGATGGCGGTCTGTGCGGCGATCGCGAAGATCTTGCCCTTGCCGTCACTGGCGGCGTTCTGCTCGGCGGTGTTGTAGACCTTCTCGAACACCCGCGGCACCGACACGACGATGGTCGGCTTGAACACCCCGAACATCGGCACGAGATTCTTGATGTCGCTGGTGAAGCCGACGGTCACCTTGTTGTGGAACGCGCCGATGGTGATCGCCCGCGCCAGCACGTGGGCCAGCGGCAGGAACACCAGCAGCCGTTGCCCCTTCTGCAGCAGCGTCGGCATGCACGCCTTGGCGCCGCGGATCTCGTACACGAGGTTGGAGTGGGTGAGCTGGCAGCCCTTGGGCCGGCCCGTGGTGCCCGAGGTGTAGATCAGGGTGGCCGGGTCGTCGGCCCTGATTGCCTCGACACGCCTTGTCACCTCGGCGGGATCCACCGACGCGCCGGCCTCGGCCAACTCGTCGAGCGCCTTGGGGCCCGAGGCGTCGATGGTGAAGTACCGGCGCAGATTCGGCATCTCGCCGGCCAGTTCGGACACGATGGCCGCGTGGGCGTCGGTCTCGGCGAAGGCCAGCACGGCGCCCGAGTCCTGCAGTACCCAGCGCACCTGGTCGGCCGAGGACGTCTCGTAGATCGGCACCGTCAGGCGCGCCCACCGTGAGGATGGCCATATCCAGGATCGCCCACTCGTAACGGGTGGCGCTCAGGATCGCGACCCGGTCACCGGGCTGCACGCCAAGGGCGATCAAACCCTGTGCCGCCGAACGGATCTGCGCGGCAGCCTGGGCGCAGGTGACATCCTGCCAGCGGCCGTCCACCAGGCGTTGGTAGATGGGGAAGTCAGGGTCGTCGCGTTCGTGTTCGAACACCGCCGAGGCGATGTTGTCCTTCTCGTCGACAGTAAAGGATGCGGGAACGCTCAACTCGCGCAATTCCTCAGACCTCCAGGTGGGGGGCATATCGCGGACAGACCAGGTCGCGTTCAGACTAGTCGGACGGAGCGGGCGAGTGTGGGGGCCTTCGGCGGTTTGACGGTTCGGACCCGGCGCAGGGCACGGCCGCGGATATGTGAAGCTAGTGCGATGCACAGCATCCAGGTGGCCGACGAGACGTTCGTGGCCGCTGCCGGCGCGAGGGTCGGCGCGGCGGTCGCAGATCCGGCCCGCTGGCGACGGTGGTGGCCCGATCTGCGACTGGACGTGATCGAGGACCGCGCCGACAAGGGCATCCGGTGGACCGTCGCCGGGCCGTTGACCGGGACGATGGAGATCTGGCTCGAGTCGATGCTCGACGGGGTGATCCTGCACTACTTTCTGCACGCCGAACCGACCGGCGCGAGGTGGCCCGCGACGGACCTCGCGAAGATCACGCATCAGCGCAGGGTGGCGGGCAAGCGGATGTCCTTCGAGATCAAGAACGAACTCGAAGCCGCCCGCCCCGTGGGGACGGCCCCGGCGCCCTGATATCGGGCCGGAGCGGTGCCCGGGAGGGTACCGTGGCCGTGCAAGAGCCCCCAAAAGACACGCACTGGAAGTGAAGAGGTAGGCAGCGTTCACGTGGCGGACAAGACGGCGCAGACCATCTACATCGACTCCGACCCGGGCACGGTCATGGATGTCATCGCCGACATCGGCTCCTATCCCGAATGGGTCAAGGAGTACAAGGAGACCGAGGTCCTCGACGCCGACGCCGAGGGCTATCCGCGGACGGCCCGGTTGGTGCTCGACGCCGCGGTGCTCAAGGACACCATGGTGCTGGAGTACGAGTGGCCGGCCGACCGCAAGTCCGTCCGGTGGTGGCTGGTGTCCAGTTCGCTGCTCAAGGCGCTCGACGGCGAATATCGCTTGGTGCCCAAGGGATCCGGCACCGAGGTGACCTACGAGCTGGCGGTCGACCTGATGATCCCGATGATCGGGTTGCTCAAACGTAAGGCGGAGCGGCGGCTGACCGACACCGCGTTGAAGGATCTGAAGAATCGAGTCGAGGGCTGACGGAGTCCAGCGAGGCTGACACTGCAGGCCGGGCCCGCATCAGCCTGTTCGTCGGCAAGGGCGGGGTCGGCAAGTCGACGCTGGCAGCCGCCACCGCCGTGCGCGACGCGCGGTCGGGTCAGCGGGTGCTGGTGGTGTCCACCGACCAGGCGCACTCGCTCGGCGACGTGCTCGGCGTCCCGGTGCCCCCGACGGGGGACCGCGCTCCGGTCCGGGTGCTGGCCGACCTGGACATCGGTGACGCCGATGCCGGCGGCGGGTTCCTGGACGCCCTGGCGCTGGACACGCTGGCGCTGCTGGAGGCCAGATGGCGTGACATCGCCCCTCCGCTCGCCGGGAGGTTTCCGCAGTCCGATCTGGGTAGCGTTGCGCCGGAAGAACTTTCGGCACTGCCCGGTATCCAGGAGGTGCTCGGCCTGCACGAGGTCGGCGAGTTGGCCGGCTCCGGGAACTGGGACCACGTCGTCGTCGACTGCGCCTCGACCGCCGATGCGATGCGCATGCTGACCCTGCCGTCCACCTTCGGCCTGTATCTGGAACGCGCGTGGCCGCGGCACCGCCGGCTCAGCGCCCTGGCCGACGACGGGCCGTCGGCCGCGGTGGTGGATCTGCTCGAACGCGTCGCGGCCGGCATCGAGGAGCTGTCCACCCTGTTGACCGACGCCTCGGCGGTCGGCGCGCATCTGGTGCTCACCGCCGAACGCGTGGTCGCCGCCGAGGCCGTCCGCACGCTGGGCTCGCTGTCCCTGATGGGCGTCCGCGTCGAGGAACTGATCGTGAATCAGGTTCTGGTGCGGGATGATTCATACGAATACCGGAATCTGCCCGACCACCCCGCCTTCGACTGGTATGCGGAGCGGATCGCCGAGCAGCAGACCGTCCTCGACGACATCGCCACCACCACCGGGGAGGTCGAACTGGTCCTGGTGCCGCATCTGGCCGGTGAGCCCATCGGCCCCAAGGCGCTCGGTGACCTGCTCGACTGCGCCCGCCGGCGGGGCGGCGCCGCGCCGCCGGGACCGCTGCGCGCCGTGGTCGACCTGGAGTCCGGCACGGGACTGGGGTCGGTGTACCGGATGCGGCTAGAGTTGCCGCAAGTCGACACCGGGTCGCTGACGCTCGGCCGTGTCGACGACGATCTCATCATCGGAGTGGGCGGGATGCGGCGCCGGGTGCGGCTGGCCTCGGTGCTGCGGCGCTGCCTGGTGATGGATGCCCAACTCAAGGGCACCGAGCTGACAGTGCGCTTTCGACCCAATCCGGAGGTGTGGCCCAAATGAGCTCGCAACCGCCGCCCGGGCACGGCGACATCGGACCCGAGTTGCGTCAGCTTGCGCAGACCATCCTGGACCGCCTCGACCCCGCGGTGCGCTCGATGGCCGCCCTGGCCGCCGCCCGCTCCGGCGACGAGCCCGGCAAGTGCCAGCAGGTCTGGTGCCCGTTCTGTGCGCTGGCCGCACTGGCGACGGGGGAGGAGCACCCGCTGCTGACCGTCATCGCCGAGCACAGCGTCGGGTTGCTGACCGTCGTGCGTGCCGTGCTCGACGATTCGGACGCCACCGGTGGACGGCAGCCCGACACCGGACCCGGATCAGCCGCCGCCCGAACCGCCCGAGGTGCCGCCGCCGGGTAACGGCCGCTACCAGCACATTCCCATCACAGTCGAAGAGTGATCCGGGCCTGAGCTGTGGTGACATACACAGTGGGTCGGTAAGGTTGGCGCAGAGCGCCGCTCCAAAGAGCGAGTCCGGTGCGTCCCTGAGCGGAGGGTCCATGTGGTATTGGCTGTTCAAGTACGTCTTCATGGGCCCGCTGCTGTCGCTGCTCGGCCGGCCGAAAGTCGAAGGACTCGAACACATTCCGGCCGACGGTCCGGCGATCCTGGCAAGTAATCACCTGGCGGTGGCCGACAGCTTCTACCTGCCGCTGGTGGTGCGCCGCCGCATCACGTTCCTGGCCAAGGCGGAGTACTTCACCGGAACCGGCCTCAAGGGCCGGTTCCTCGCCTGGTTCTACACCGTGGCCGGGCAGGTCCCGATCGACCGCACCGACGCCGACTCCGCGCAGGCCGCACTCGACACCGCGGAGCGCATCCTGTCGCAGGGCAAGCTGCTCGGCATGTATCCGGAGGGCACCCGCTCGCCCGACGGCCGGCTGTACAAGGGCAAGACGGGGCTGGCGCGGCTGGCGCTGCAGACCGGCGTCCCGGTGATCCCGGTCGCGATGATCGGCACCGACACGGTCAACCCGCCCGGGTCCAAGATGTGGCGGAGCGGTCGGGTCACGGTGCGCATCGGGAAGCCGATGGACTTCGCCCGGTTCGACGGGCTGGCCGGAAACCGCTTCATCGAGCGAGCGGTCATCGACGAGGTGATCTACGAACTGATGCAGCTGTCCGGTCAGGAATACGTCGACCTCTACGCGGCCAGCCTCAAAGAGGGTGCAAAGCCGGTTTCGGGGTCTGCTGCGGCCCAGCCGCCGGCCCGGGTCCCGCAGACGGCGGCGGGCTGACGCCGGGCCGCGCCGCGGTCAGGCCCGCGATCAGAATGACGGCCACCGCCCACCACAGGTAAGAGGCACCCGCCAGCTGGCGCCACAGCGACGCCTCGGTCTCCCGGTGCTCGGGCATCAACAGGATCGGCGTCCACACCATCAGCGCCACCCCGACCGCCGTCACCACGGCCAGCGCCACGTTGCGGCAGGCGGTAGGCCAGCACGGTGGTGACCACCAGCGTCGGCAGCGTCCACACCCAGTGGTGTGACCATGACACCGGCGACACCACCAGGCCGAACAGCGCCACGCAGATCAGGGCGAGCACCGGTTCGTAACCCTCGGTCTGCGACCTCGCGGCCGCCCGCAGCAGCCGTCGCGCGGCCCACACCGTCAGGCCCAGCACCGCGAAACAGCCCACCGTCCACACCGCGAAGTGGACGCCGTCGGTCAAACCGAGCCGTGCCAGCGTTCCGGCGATGTTCTGGTTGGTGTTCAGCGTCGCGGTGCCGATCCGGTCGGTGTCGCGGATCGTCGTCGTCCAGTACTCCCACGAGTCGCGCCAGGCCAGCGCGAAACCGAGCAGCGTCGCGCCGACAAACGACACCAGCGCGGTCAGCACCGCCCGTCCGTCGCGGCGGACGACGAAGTACACCAGGAAAACCGCGGGCGTGAGCTTCAGCGCGATGGCCAGCCCCAGCAGCAGACCACGCGGCCACGGGGTTCGCCGTGGCACGGTGTCGGCGAGCACCAGCGTCATCAGCACGACGTTGATCTGACCGAAGTCGAAGTTGGCCCGGATCGGTTCGAGGTAGATGGCCGCGGGCGCGACGATCGCCAACGCCAGCCAGCTGCGCCGCAGCCAGGCCGGCTCGCGGGTGACGGCGGCCCAGCCGGGCCCGTCCCACACGTCGAGCCGGGTGAGCACGATGACCGTCGAGACCACCAGCAGCACCAGCGTCGTCGCCGTGATGGCCGCACTGGCCGCGGGCAGCGACAGCAGGGCGAACGGCGCGAACACGATCGCCGCCAGCGGCGGGTAGGTGAACGGCAGATCGACGTCGGCCTGGGTGTGGAACGACGCGTCGGCGGTGTAGAGCGACTGGCCGTCCAGCCAGGCCCGGCCACCCATCCGGTAGACGTCGATGTCGATGCGGTAGGGCGTGTGGCCCAGCAGCCGCCACGCCGCGTAGCCGTACGCGGCCGCGGCAAGCAACTGGAACACCCGCCACGCGACGCGCTGCTTACTCATGACCCGAACAGACTATCGGTGACCAACCTCTGCAGCGGACAACCCTGCGCGTAAGTTCTCGCCCGTGCCGGACTCATTTCTGAATCTGAGATTCGACTTCATCGCGCCGGGTCGGGTGCCGCTGATGTGCTGCCTGATCGCCTTCATCGTCACCTTCCTGGTCACCCGCCTGATCGTGCGCTACATCCGCGCGCACGCCGACAGCACGGCTCCCCGAAAGTGGTGGCAACCCCGCAACCTCTCCGTTTCCGACAAGACCGACGGCGGTGGCGGCTTTCACCTGCACCATGTGGTCATCGGCGTCGTGCTGGTGCTGGTGTCCGGGGTCAGCATGGTCACGCTCGCCGTCGACGGCGGAATCACCGAGTTCACGGTGGCGGCCGTGTTCTTCGGGATCGGCGCGGCACTGGTGCTCGACGAGTTCGCGCTGATCCTGCACCTGCAGGACGTGTACTGGTCCGAGGACGGCAGAACGTCGGTCGACGCGGTTTTCGTCGCGGTTGCCATTGCCGGGCTGCTGATCATGGGCTTCAACCCGCTGGCGTTCTTCGACATCAACATCTGGCGCGAAGACGTGTCGTGGCAGGCGCGGGCCGCGGTCATCGGGTGGGCCGTGCTGACCCTGCTGCTGGCCATGGTCGTGCTGCTGAAGGGCAAGCTGTGGACCGGGCTGGTGGGTATGGGTGTTCCGCCGCTGCTGGTGATCGGCGCGCTGCGACTGTCCCGGCCGCACGCGCCGTGGGCGCGGTGGCGCTACACGACCCGGCCGAAGAAGATGCACCGTGCGCTGGAGCGCGAACGCCGGATCCGGCGGCCGATCGTGCAGGCCAACCTGTGCGCTGCAGAGCGTGCTCGCCGGCATGCCCCGGTTTCCCTGACGACGATGCGGTGGAGGCCGAACTGGATCGCGAAATCCACGCCGCCGCCGCGCCGGGGCAACTCCAAACCGCGGCCGACACTGGATAGGGTGTCCGACGTGCGGTTTTTCTACGACACCGAGTTCATCGACAACGGGCGGACGATCGAGCTGATCTCGATCGGCGTCGCCGCCGAGGACGGTCGCGAGTACTACGCGGTGTCAACGGAATTCCCCGTCGATCAGGCGGGCAGTTGGGTGCGCGCCCACGTGCTGCCCAAACTGCCGCCGCCGTCGTCGCAATTGTGGCGGTCGCGTCGGCGCATCCGCGAGGACCTCGAGGGATTCTTCGGCATCGACGGGGACGAGCCGATCGAGCTGTGGGCCTGGGTGGCCGCCTACGACCACGTCGTGCTGTGCCAGCTGTGGGGCCCGATGACGCATCTGCCGCCGCAGATCCCGCGGTTCACCCGGGAACTGCGCCAGTTCTGGGAGGATCGCGGCTCCCCGCGGATGCCGCCGCGCCCGCGGGACACCCACGACGCACTGGTCGATGCCCGGCACAACCTGCGGAGATTCCAGGTCATGACGGAACTGGAGGCCGGTCCGCACGGCTGGGGATCGACCTGGGATCGGGCCTGAGCCGCAGGTCGGGGTCGTTTCGGGGTGGTAAGAGCGGGTCTTTGCCCGGTTACCATAGACGGGTGAACTGGACCGTCGACGTACCGATCGAGCAGCTGCCGTCGTTGCCGCCGCTGCCAGACGACCTGCGCCAGCGTCTCGACGCCGCGCTGGCCCGACCGGCGGCGCAACAACCGAGCTGGGATGTCGACCAGGCCAAGGCCATGCGCACCGTGCTGGAGAGCGTGCCGCCGGTCACCGTGCCGTCCGAGATCGAGAAGCTGCACGCCCAGCTGGCCCAGGTTGCCCGCGGCGAGGCGTTCCTGCTGCAGGGCGGCGACTGCGCCGAGACGTTCGCCGACAACACCGAACCGCACATCCGCGCCAATATCCGGACTCTGCTGCAGATGGCTGTCGTGCTGACCTACGGCGCCAGCATGCCGGTGGTCAAGGTCGCGCGCATCGCCGGTCAGTACGCCAAGCCCCGCTCGTCGGACATCGACTCCCTCGGGCTGAAGTCCTACCGCGGCGACATGATCAACGGGTTCGCCCCGGACGCCTCGGTTCGCGGCCACGACCCGTCGCGGCTGGTGCGCGCCTACGCCAACGCCAGCGCGGCGATGAACCTGGTGCGCGCGCTGACCGGGTCGGGCCTGGCGTCGCTGCACCTCGTGCACGACTGGAACCGCGAATTCGTCCGCACTTCGCCGGCCGGGGCGCGCTACGAGGCGCTGGCCGGTGAGATCGACCGCGGGCTGCGCTTCATGACCGCCTGCGGCGTCAACGACCGCAACCTGGACACCGCCGAGATCTTCGCCAGCCACGAGGCGCTGGTGCTCGACTACGAGCGGGCGATGTTGCGGCTGGCCGATCCTGTCGAGTCCACCGGGACCGCGGCGGGGGAGGCCAAGCTCTACGACCTGTCGGCGCACTACGTGTGGATCGGGGAGCGCACCCGTCAGCTCGACGGTGCGCACATCGCGTTCGCCGAGGTGATCGCCAACCCCATCGGCGTCAAGATCGGCCCGACGATGTCGCCGGAACTGGCAGTCGAGTACGTCGAGCGGCTCGACCCGCACAACAAACCGGGCCGGCTGACGCTCGTCACCCGGATGGGAAACAACAAGATCCGCGACGTGCTGCCGCCCATCATCGAGAAGGTTCAGGCCACCGGCCATCAGGTGATCTGGCAGTGCGACCCGATGCACGGCAACACCCACGAGTCGTCGACCGGTTACAAGACAAGGCATTTCGATCGCATCGTCGACGAGGTGCAGGGCTTCTTCGAAGTGCACCGGGCACTGGGCACCCACCCGGGCGGCATCCACGTGGAGATCACCGGCGAGAACGTGACCGAATGTCTCGGTGGCGCGCAGGACATCTCCGACGACGACCTGGCCGGCCGCTACGAAACGGCCTGCGACCCGCGTCTGAACACCCAGCAGAGTCTGGAGTTGGCGTTCCTGGTCGCGGAGATGCTTCGCGACTAACCGATCAGGCCGTTGAGGTTGGTGCCCACGGTCCAGGCCGCCCCGGCGACCAAGGCCGTGGCGATCAGCACCAGCACCAGCCAGAACACGGTCATGCGCCGCGAGCGCTGCCGCGCCCACGCGAACTCATCCATCTCGATGCCGGCAAAATGGCTTGCCGCAGAAAGAGATTCGTCATTGTCCGGGCCGGGTGTGTCCCGCCAGTCGTCCGGACCGCGGGTCAGTGCCACGGTGGGTCGACGTGGCGGCCCGACCGGCGCCGGGTGGGCCGCCGGCGCGGGGCGATGAGGCTCGCCGGTGGTCCGCTGTTGCTCGATCCGGCTGGCGTGCAATATCGCCGACGCGTGCTGCGCCGAGTTGCGCGGAGCCGGCACCCGGAACGCCGGCAGGCCCAGTTCGCCGGCGATGGCGTCGACCGCGGCCCCCATCTCGCGTGCGTCGGCGTAGCGGTCGGCGGGGTCGCGGGCGGTGGCCCGGCGCACCAGCTCGTCGAACTGCGTTGGCACACCGTCGATCACGGTGCTCGGCGGGGCCACATCGTGGTCCATCCGCAGGTAGGCCACCGCCAGCGGGGTGTCACCGGTGAACGGTGTTGCACCGGTGAGTAATTCGTAGGTCATCACACCCATGGAGTAGACGTCGCTGGCCGGGCTGGCTGCCCCGGTGCTGACCTGCTCGGGGGACAGGTAGGCCGCGGTGCCCAGAATCACACTGGTAGAGGTGATTCCGGCCTGCGCGACGGCGCGCACCAGGCCGAAGTCGGCCAGTTTGACGTCGCCGCCGTCGGAGATCAGCACGTTCTCGGGTTTGACGTCGCGGTGCACCAGGCCCGCCCGGTGCGCGGCGGCCAGCCCGCGCAACACCGGCCGCAGCACCGCGACCACCGCGTGCGGCGGCATCGGGCCGCGTTCCGTGAGCAGTTCGCGCAGGGTGCCGCCTTCGACGAGCTCCATGACCAGGAAGGGGTGCTTGCCGTCCAGACCCTGGTCGTAGACGGCCACCAGGCCGGGTTCGGACAACCGCGCCGCCGTGCGCGCTTCCAGCTTGAATCGGGTCAGGAACTGCTGGTCGCCGGCGTAGCGGGCCTCCATCACCTTGACCGCCACCGGCCGGTCCAGCCGGGTGTCGAGCCCACGGTAGACCGTCGACATTCCGCCGATGGCGATCGGTGTCTGCAGCAGATAGCGTCCATCGAGCAGGATCCCCTCCAGGGGACCGTCGATATCGCGGGCGCTCACCGGATTCATGGTATTGCCTGACTCCTCAGCTGGGCTCGTTCCGCCCCGCAAGCGGGAGACCCCAGCCCCGCATCGTCGCTCAGGCGGTAGGTATTGGACCGCTGTTGGCTCTAAACTGGTTCGGTGAGCAGCATTCCGGCCGGAGACGACGTACTCGACGCCGACGAACCGGTCTTCAACCTTCCTGAAGTGGCCGAGATGCTCCGGATCCCGGTCACCAAGGTGCATCAGCAACTGCGCGACGGCCATCTGGTGGCCGTGCGCCGGAACGGGACCGTGGTGGTGCCGAAGGCCTTGTTCACCGACGCCGGAACGGTGGTCAAGCCACTCGTCGGCCTGCTGGCCGTGATGCGCGACGGCGGCTACCGCGACACCGAGATCCTGCGCTGGTTGTTCACCGCAGATTCGTCGCTGACGCTGACGTTCGACGGCTCGCGCGAGTGCACCGAGAACGCCCGCCCGGTCGATGCCCTGCACTCCCATCAGGCCCGCGAGGTGGTCCGCCGGGCCCAGGCCATGGCTTACTGAGACCTGGTTGCCAGCGGGTCGACTGCCGGCGCGAACCGCTTGGGAAAGCGGTCGGGCCGGTACAGCGAGTACCACGCCGCCAGGGCACACGCCGTGGCCAGCAGGACGTGGATCCACGAGTACATCCCGTGCGACCCGTCCGGCTTGAAGATCACCATGATCCAGGTGGAGAACCCGGCGATCGCGGCGATCCAGCCGCGGGACTGCGCCAGCGAGGACATCACCGCCAGCGGCCAGGTGTAGTACCAGGGCAGGGCCGCGGGCACGAACAGCACCACCACGGCCATGGCCCAGGCGATGCCGGTGAGCGCCTGGGCGTCGGTGTGCCGGAACCGCCACCACAGTAGCGGCAGCGACACCGCGATGACACCCACACCGATCAGACGGGTGATGTCGAGCACCGCATAGAAGTTGACCGGGAAGAACAGTCCGCCAACGGAATTGGTGATATTGGCCACCGCGGTCGGAATGGTCAGCCAGTTGACGATCTTCACCGAACCGGCGAGCGCGGTAAGCCAGCCCAGGCCGACACCGGCCAACCACGACAACACCGCGAAGGTGGCGACGAACAGTCCCACCGACGCCGCGCCGGCGGCAATGAACGCCGGGAATGCCGACATGCCACGCCGCTGCGGGTCGCGGAGCTGACGCATCCACACCCAAACCAGGAACGGAAGGGCAAGACCCGCGGTGGCTTTCACCGCCACGCCGACCGCGACCAGCGTCACACCCGGTACGGGGTGGCGGGCCAACGTCAGCGCGATGCCGGCCATCATCAGCCCGACCATCAGCATCTCGTTGTGGACGCCGCCCATCAGATGGATGATCACCAGCGGGTTGAGGGCGCAGATCCACAGTGCCACCGCGCCGTTGGCGCCGATATGGCGGGCGACGCGCGGTGCCGCCCATACCAGCATGGCCAGTCCGGGCAGCATGCACAGCCGTAGCACCATGGTGCCGGCGATGACGTTGTCGCCGATGAGCATGGTCACGAACTTGGCAACCATGATGAATGCCGGGCCGTACGGCGCGGTCGTCGTCGTCCAGATCGGACTGACGTTGTCCAGCAGGATGTTCGGGTTCTCGATCGGGCCCACCAGCGTACGGGTCGAAACCATCGCGCAACAGTGCGCCCTGCGCCAGATACGAATACGTGTCGCGGCTGAACACCGGCACCGACAGCAGCAGCGGCGCCAGCCAGAACCAGGTGGTGGCCATCATCGTGTACTCGTCGGCCTTGCGGTCGGCGACCCGGCGGCCCAGCCAGAGCCACGCGAACAGCATGACGGCCACGCCGCCCCACAGCAGTACCGACGAGAACACCAGGCCGTGACCGAATCGCAGCCATGACAGGTGCAGCGACTCCAGCAGTGGATCGTGCAGTCGGGTACTGCCGGCGCCCAGCCCGCCCGCGGTGATGAGCATCGCGCCCAGGCAGCCCAGCAGTGCCGGGCGGGCTTCGTCGGCGGTGGTGAACTCCTTGAGCCGCCACAGCGGACGGGTGAGCCGGCTGGTCGGCTCGGCCTCGCGGTTTCCAGTGGTCGGCATCGACGTCAGGCGGTCCGGTTGGCGACCAGCCTGGCCAGTTCGGCGAGTCCCGTCTTGGCCTTCGGGTTGATGGGCGCGGCCGCCAGCGCGTCCAGGGCGCGGCGGCCGAGCGTGTCGATGTGCTCCTCGACGGCCGCCAACGCGCCCACCGATTCGATCACCTCGCACAGCTCGGTCACCTGGGCGTCGGAGAGTTGGGTGCCGATCGACGTGCGTAACAGCTTGGCCGCCAACGGGTCCGACTTCTCGGCGCACTCGATGGCCTCGGCCAGCAGCACGGTGCGCTTCCCGGAGCGCAGATCGTCGCCCGTTGGTTTGCCGGTGACCGCCGGGTCGCCGAACACGCCGAGTACGTCATCGCGCAGCTGGAACGCGATCCCGAGATCGGTGCCGACGTCGTGGAACACGGCCTGGATGTCGGGGCGATCGGCGGCCGCCGCGGCACCCAACTGCAGGGGACGGGTCACGGTGTAGGAGGCGGTCTTGAACATGTTGACGCGCATGGCAGATTCGATGGAGTCCGCGGAACTGGATTCGGCGACGATGTCGAGGTACTGCCCACCGAGCACCTCGGTGCGGATGTCCGACCAGACCTTGCGGACCCGGCGGCGCGCGTCTTCGGGCAGGTCGGCGGTCGCGACCATGTCGTCGGCCCAGACCAGGGACAGGTCGCCGAGCAGAATCGCGGCCGAGGTGCCGAACTGCTCCGGAGAACCGCGCCAGCCGCGGCTGCGGTGCAGCGCGGCGAAGTGCATGTGCACCGTCGGCATGCCGCGGCGCGTGCCGGACGCGTCGATGACGTCGTCGTGCACCAGGGCGCAGGCGTGCAGCAGTTCGAGGCCGGCGAACAGCCGCAGCACGTCGTCACGGACACCGTCGGGACCGGGATCGTCGGCGACCGCGCGCCAGCCCCAGTAGGCGAACGCGGGGCGCAGCCGCTTGCCGCCGCGCAGGACGAAGTCCTCGAGCGCGGCGATCAGGCCGTCGTAGTCGTCGCCGATGTATGCGGCGGCGGACCGGCGGTCGCGGAGATAGCTCCGCAACTGCGAGGTGACGGCCGCAGCCAGTTCGACGGCTGACGGTGCTGCTGCTTCGACGCTCAGCGCCGCGCCCCTTCCCCTCGATCCGGACAGTCGATCCAGCGTAGAGCGTAATTCTGTATGCCGTGATTTCCGAACAGTGTCGGTTCAGTCGTGTTCGCGGGGACTGGCCGGCCGCGCCGAGCGGTCCCTGGCGAGCCAGGCCAGCACGCTGACGAGGCCCGCGACGAGCAGCGCTGAGATACCCATCACCGTCGCGCCGCCCTTGAACGACCGCGTACTCGGGTCGGTGAATCGAGCCTGGGCGTTCATCGTGTTGACGATGCCGGGCTTGAGCTTCCACTGCACCACGTCGGTGGAGATGCGGTCGCCGTTGGTCGAGGTGACCTCGCCCGGGAACGACACCGTCAGTCCGACCTCGGCCTCCTGGTCGTTCACGGACGTCAGATCGACGCGGCCTTCGAGGATCACCAGGTTGCCCGCGCGGCGCAGGGACAGATCGACGCCGGCCGCGTCGCGGTTCATGTTGGCCAACTGCGGGAGTTCGGCGAACGACAGCTCGGAGAACACCGCCTCCGAGCCGACGAAGCCGTCCTGGTCGTAGGCCGAGACCGCGACCTTCTGGGCAAAGGGCAGGTCATCGTCGAACTGCGGACCCTTGTCCTGGTCGTCCCGCGGTTTGGCCGCGGCGATGATCTGACCGGACACGGTGTCATCGGGTGAGACGGTGATGGAGGCCCGGACCCGCACGCATCCGACGGCCAGCGGGGCGACGATGAGTAGCAGCATCGCCAGCGCGAGTAGGCGCTGGCGGCGTCGGGGTCGGCGGTCGCGCACCCGGTCATCGTGCCAGATCGGGCAGCGCGGTACTGATATCGGGCAGAGCGGTACCTATATCGGCCAGGGCGGCACCTACAGCGGCAGCGAGCGGCCCAGCACCGCGAACGGGCGCGGATCCCCGGCGAAGTGGTAGTCGCGGATGACGTCGGTGAACCCGAGGCGTCGGTAGAGCCGCCAGGCCCGGTTGCCCTCGCCGCGGATCTCCGGGGTCGACAGCAGCACGTGGGCCTCGTTGCGGCCCTCGAGCAACCTGCGCGCCAGCGCCTCACCGAGGCCCTGGCCCTGCGCGCGCGGATGGATGTGCAGCTCGGTGAGTTCGAAGTAGCTCGTCATCAGGCGGTCGATGTCAGGTGTGGCCGTGCCGCCGTGCCGAAGGCCCTGGACGACCTGCTGCTGCCACCACTGGTCGGGAGCCCCGCAGTAGCCGTACGCCACTCCGAGCAAAGGGGCGTCGACCAGCGATGCCCGGCTCGGGTGCGGTCCGGTCGGACTGGACGGCCGCCACTGCTTTCCAGCCGACCCGGCGGGTGTGTTCGAGCCACATCGATGCCCGGTTGTCCTCGGTTCCGCGCGGGTATCTCATGGCGTCGACGTACACCGACAGCGCCTCGCCCAGCCGGCGGCGCATGTCCTGATGCGACAGGTCGATGAGGTACGTCGCCAACGCCAGTTGCCCTCCGTCTGGTTCCAAGCAGTGTCGCGCGTCGCCGGTTCGGCGGTACCGCCATTATCGCCGCCGAGGCCAGTGTTCACGGGCGGGCCGTGCGCCCGCAGCGGGCAACGTAGAATCGGGTTGCGAAGTAGGTGGTACGGCATGGGTTCTGCTCGTATCATCATTGTTAGAGGCCCGTAAACCGCGGGCACGTGTGACCGTTTCAGACCGTTCAGAAGACCAATCCCGGACCAATCAGGGTCCGCTACGCCGGCAAGCAAGGAGGGACGGATGCCACTCTCCGAGCATGAGCAGCGCATGCTCGACCAGATCGAGAGCGCGCTCTACGCCGAGGACCCGAAGTTCGCGTCCAGTGTGCGTGGTGGCAACCTGCGCGCACCATCGGCCCGTCGTCGCCTCAAAGGCGCGGGGTTGTTCCTGGTCGGTCTGGCGATGCTCATCGCGGGTGTGCCGTTCTACTCCCAGAATCACGCGTTCCTGATTGTCAGCGTGATCGGTTTCGTCGATGATGTTCGCCGGCGTGGTCGTGGCTACCACCGGTCCACGCGCCGGCGCCAAGGACAAGGCCAACCCGCCGTCGGGTGGTCCGCGCGCCAAGCGACCCAAGGGCTCCGGGGGGTCGTTCACCAGTCGCATGGAGGACCGGTTCCGCCGTCGGTTCGACGAGTGAATCACTGACGTGGGCCAGACCGCGCGTCTGGCATCGAAAGGGGCAGCCGACAGGCCGCCCCTTTTTTGTGTCCCATCTTCCCCACCATCCCCCACCACGTGCACCCGGCCGCCGATAAGGCCAGCTGAACTGGTCTTTTGATATGGCGGCTGATTCCGTGTGATGGCCGGTGTTCTGGCCCATTCCCTGCTGTCGCGGCCTCCGTGGGGGAAACACGCCGCCATGCGTGGCATGAATTGGAGTAAAGTGGGGGGTTGTGGGGTATGGTGGCGGCTAACGGAACGAAGAAGGTTCCGGGGTCGTAGGAGGTGCCGCAGTGTTCCTCGGTACCTACACGCCCAAGCTCGACGACAAGGGGCGGCTCACACTGCCCGCCAAGTTCCGGGATGCGTTGGCAGGAGGGTTGATGGTGGCCAAGAGTCAAGACCACAGCCTGGCCGTGTATCCGCGTGCGGAGTTCGAAGAACGGGCGCGCCGCGCGGTCAGCGACGCCAAGACCAATCCCGATGCCCGTGCCGGCCTGCGCGTGTTCGCCGCGGGTGCCGACGAGCAGCATCCCGACGCCCAGGGCCGGATCACGCTGTCGGCCGACCTTCGTCGCTACGCCGGCCTGTCCAAGGAGTGCGTGGTGATCGGCGCGGTCGACTACCTCGAGATCTGGGATGCCGCGGCATGGCAGGAATACCAGCAGACCCACGAAGAGAACTTCTCCGCAGCCGGCGATGAAGCACTCGGCGACAACACTTGATCCGGCGGCCAAGTCGCACGAAGCCCGTGCATCGTGGCCTCTGCCCGAACCGACCCTGGCGTACTTCCCCGACGTCAGGTTCGCGAACTCGGACAGGGACCTCGGTGCAGGGGCAACCCGGCCTAACAGGGGAGGGATCACGGTGGCAGACGATTTCGGCCACGTGCCCGTCCTCCTCGATCGCTGTGTCGAACTGCTCACCCCTGCGTTGACCCGTCATGAGCCCGACGGGTCCGGTGCGGTCCTGGTCGATGCGACACTGGGTGCCGGCGGCCATTCCGAACGGTTCCTGGCCGACCTGCCCGGCCTGCGGGTGATCGGGCTCGACCGTGACCCGAGCGCCCTGCAGATCGCGGGTGCCCGCCTGGAGCGCTACGCCGACCGCTTCACCGCGGTACGCACCCGGTACGACGGAATCGATGCGGCGCTGAGCCGAATGTGGCTATGCGGCAAAGCAATCCATCGACGGCGTGCTGTTCGACCTGGGCGTGTCGTCGATGCAGCTGGATCGCACGGAACGGGGCTTCTCCTACGCGTCGGATGCGCCACTGGACATGCGGATGGATCCGGACCTGCCGCTGACGGCCGCCGACATCCTCAACACGTTCGATCAGGGCGAACTGGCGCGAATCCTGCGTCGAGTTCGGCGAGGAGCGGTTCGCGTCGCGAATCGCGGCCCAGATCGTGCGACGCCGGCAGCGGCAGATCTTTCACACCACCGGCGAACTCGTCGAGCTCCTCTACGACGCCATCCCGGTGCCCGCCCGACGTACCGGCGGCCATCCCGCCAAGCGCACCTTCCAGGCACTGCGCATCGCGGTGAACGGTGAACTCGAGTCGCTGCAGGCGGCGCTGCCCGCCGCCCTGGATGCGGTGGTGCCCGGCGGGCGGGTGGTGGTGATGGCCTATCAGTCGCTGGAGGACAAGATCGTCAAAGCCGTCTTCGCGACCGCCACGGCCAGCCGTACACCGGAGGGGCTGCCGGTCGAACTTCCCGGTCACGAGCCGGAATTCGAACCGGTGACGCGCGGTGCCGAGCGTGCCGACGCCGCCGAGATCGAACGCAATCCGCGAAGCGCCGCCGTACGGTTGCGGGCCGTACAGCGACCGACAGGGAGGGGCCGCTGATGAAGTCCAAGCGACAGGCACCGAAGGCGGCCCCGGGCCGCGACGGCGGTCGGGGCAGCGGCGCGGCGGTGATGCGCGACGACGAGCGCCGCCGGCGCGCAGACGGCCGCCCCGCCGTCCGGCGGCCCGTCGAGGCGCCGTCCCGCGAGAACCGCCCGAAGAACGCCCGGGTGTCGGGCCCGGCCCGCGAGCAGCGCGCGTTGCGGCAAGGTCCGGCTACCGCTCCGGCCACCACCCCGGTTCCGCGCAGGGGCCGTCCGAAGAGCACCAGCCAGGCAAAGGCGCGCGCCAAGGCCCGCAAAGCCAAGGCGCCCAAGGTCGTTCGCGTCTCACTCCGGGAGCGGATGCGCATCCGGCTGGTGCGCCTGGCCGAGATCGATCTGGACCCGCGGACCCTGCTGGCCAAGGTTCCGTTCGTGGTGCTGGTGATCGCAGCCCTGGGACTGGGGCTGGGCGTGACGCTGTGGCTGTCCACCGACGCCGCCGAGCGGTCCTACGAACTGGGCCACGCCCGCCAGACCAACGAGGGGCTCCTGCAGCAGAAGGAAGCGCTGGAGCGTCAGGTGCTCGAGGCGCAGGCCGCGCCCGCACTGGCCGAGGCGGCCCGCAACCTCGGCATGATCCCGTCGCGCGACACCGCGCATCTCGTGCAGGATCCCGGGGGGAACTGGATCGTGGTCGGCAATCCCAAACCCGCGCAGGGAGTGCCGCCGCCACCGCTGAACGTCAAGCTGCCCGATGACGCGCCGCCCCGCACCGGCGAGCGGCCCATGCGGGTCGCCACCGCACCCGCGCCGGCACCCGCGCCGGCATCGGCACCGGCGCCCACGGCGCCGGGCGTCGCCACCGCACCGGTACCGCCGGCACCGGGCGCCGATCCCGAGGTTGCGGTGCCGCTGGACCATGCGGCGACCGGGCCGGCCGCGGTTCCGCTCGGCGCCCCGGTCACGGGTCCCGCTCCCGGTCCGGCCGATGCGCCGGCGCCCGGCCTGGTGATCGTGCCGGTCCCGGCCGGCGCTCCCGCTCCTGTTCCCGCGCGCTCCCCGCTCCCGGCCCGGCCGACGCCGCTCCGATGCCGGCGCCGGTCCTGGTGCCCGGAGCGCCGGCGTGAGCCGCCGCAACGACGGTCGCGGGCCGGCCCCGAAGAAGGCCGGGAGCCCGAAGAAGACGGCGAAACAGCCTGAGCAGCAGGGGCATTCGGCGCGGGACAAACGGACCCGGCAGCCCGTCGAGATGGGCCCGCGAACCTCGTCGTTCGGGTTCCGGCACCGGACCGGCAACATCGTCATGTTCCTCGTGCTCGCTGTCGCCGCAGCGCAGCTGTTCTCTCTGCAGGTGCCGCGTGCGGCCGGGCTGCGCGCCGAGGCCGCGGGACAACTCAAGGTCACCGATGTCCAGAAGGCGGTGCGCGGCGCCATCGTCGACCGCAACTTCAACAAGCTGGCCTTCACCATCGAGGCCCGCGCACTGACCTTCCAGCCGATCAGGATCCGCAAGCAACTCGCCGAGGCCCGGGAGAAGAGCGCCAAGGCGCCCGATCCGCAGCAGCGGTTGCGCGACATCGCCCGCGAGGTGTCGACCCGGCTCGACAACCGCCCCGACATGGCCACGGTGCTCAAGAAGCTCAATAGCGGCGACACCTTCGTCTACCTGGCCCGCTCGGTCGACCCCGCCGTCGCGAACGCGATCATGGACAAATTCCCCGAGGTCGGCGCCGAGCGTCAGGACCTGCGCCAGTACCCCGGCGGGTCGTTGGCGGCCAACGTGGTCGGCGGCATCGACTGGGACGGCCACGGGCTGCTCGGGCTCGAGGACTCCCTGGACTCCTCGCTGGCCGGCACCGACGGGGCGATCACCTACGACCGCGGCTCCGACGGCGTGGTGATCCCCGGCAGCTACCGCAACCGCCACGACGCGGTCAACGGGTCCACGGTCGAGTTGACCCTCGACGACGACATTCAGTACTACGTCCAGCAGCAGGTGCAGCAGGCCAAGGACGCCGCCGGCGCCAAGAACGTCTCGGCGGTGGTGCTGGACGCAAAAACCGGTGAGGTGCTGGCGATGTCGAACGACAACACGTTCGACCCGAGCCAGGACATCGGCCGCCAGGGGGACAAGCAGATGGGCAATCTCGCCGTCTCGTCACCCTTTGAACCGGGATCGGTCAACAAGATCGTCGCCGCGTCGTCAGTCATCGAGTACGGGTTGTCCAACCCCGACGAGGTGCTGCAGGTTCCCGGCTCGATCGATATGGGCGGGGTCACCGTGAACGACGCGTGGAACCACGGCGTCATGCCGTACACCACTACCGGGATCTTCGGGAAGTCGTCCAACGTGGGCACTCTGATGCTGGCCCAGCGGATCGGTCCGGAACGCTACTTCGACATGCTCGAGAAGTTCGGCCTGGGTCAGCGGACCAACGTCGGTCTGCCCGGCGAGAGCGACGGTCTGGTCCCGCCGATGGAACAGTGGTCGGGGAGCACGTTCTCGAATCTGCCTATCGGGCAGGGTCTTTCGATGACGCTGCTGCAGATGACCGCGATGTACCAAACCATCGCCAACGACGGGCTCCGCATCCCGCCGCGCATCATCAAGGCGACCATCGCACCCGACGGCACCCGGACCGAGGAGCCTCGGCCCGCGGGCATCCGGGTGGTCTCACCGGAGACGGCACACACCGTGCGCAACATGCTGCGTGCCGTCGTCCAGCGCGACCCGATGGGCTACCAGCAGGGCACCGGGCCGGCCGCCGCGGTCGAGGGCTACCAGATGGCCGGCAAGACCGGTACCGCGCAGCAGATCAACCCCGCATGCGGCTGCTACTACAGCGACGTCTACTGGATCACCTTCGCCGGCATGGCCACCGTCGACGATCCGCGGTACGTGATCGGCATCATGATGGACGCCCCGCATCGCGCGGCCGACGGCTCACCCGGATCCTCGGCGGCGCCGCTGTACCACAACATCGCCGCCTGGCTGATGCAGCGGGAGAACGTGCCGCTGTCGCCGGACCCGGGCCCGCCGCTGACGCTGCAGGCGAGCTAGGGCCCGTAGCAATCGGTGGTGGTCCACCGCTGACGGCGACCTGCCCGTCGGGTCCCGGTGATGGGTGACGATGCGCGAAAGCGGCGAACGCTCTCGTCGCGTCTTTTACCATTCTTGGGGGCGATCTTGATCGGGGAGCAGGCCGATGCTCGAAATGATCGACAAGGGATCTTCCACCGAATCGCATCCCGTGCCACTGCTGTTCGTTCACGGGGCCTGTCACGCGGCGTGGTGCTGGGACGAACACTTCCTCGACTTCTTCGCGGATCAGGGGTATCGCGCACTGGCGCTGAATCTGCGTGGGCACGGAGCAAGCCCGACCTCGAAGCCGCTCAATAAGTGCACGATTGCCGACTACGTCGAGGATTTGACATCGGTCGTCGGCAAGTTGCCGACACCCCCGGTGCTCATCGGGCACTCCATGGGGGGATTCATCGTGCAAAAGTTTCTGGAATCAAGCGAGGTGCCCGCCGCTGTCTTGATGTCGTCGGTGCCCCCGCGCACGTGGTTCCGGCGAATACTACCCATAACCCCCCGACACCCTTGGCTCGCTTTGAGGATGAACGTGACTCGCAACCCGCTGGCCGCATACCCGAGCGCGGCATCGGTTCGCGAAAACTTTTTCTGCAAGCACACTCCCCAAGGTGTGGTCGATGACTGCTTTTCTCGACTGGCGAATGAGAGCTTCCAGGCGCTCTACAACGACATGTCGTTTAGACGTGTCCGCCCGGAGCGCGTGACAACGCCATTGCTCGTACTCGAAGCCGAAGAGGTGTCGTGGGGGCCAAAGATGGCCCTAGACATTGCCGGTGCCTACAGCGTCGACGCCGAGTTTTTCCCCGAGATGGGGCACAACATGATGCTTGAGCCGGGATGGCAGGCGGTCGCCGACAGAATCGACAGTTGGCTCGGAGGCCAAGGAGTCTAGCGAAATCTGTATCCACCGACTCTGACACCGATTTTCGAGACTCTCGTATGTGGTCACACTCGAGACGCGATGGAAATTCGGGTTCCGTCGCGCGCCGATAGATGCAATCCGTTCCACCACGACCCGGTGACCAAAATGCGCGCGGCGAGGCTTGGTAGTGCTAGATGGAGTCGGCAGCAACACTCAGCGGTCCGAGGTTGACCGTGATTCCACCGCTGAAGGGGAAGTCGATCATCAACACCACCGCGACGGACACTGCAGCCAGGAATGCCCACGCATACATAAGGAAGGGCGGCCTCACCGTCAGGGCAGACATGCCTACCGTGGCCGCCAGCAGTGACCCGGACAAGACGATGAGTGCGATCAAAATTGTCGGAAGCGATCGCTGCGCGACCGCCGTTACCTTACTTTGGGCGGCGGTCAATGATGCAGCTGCAGATACCATTCCGCTCGCCACCGGGTCCGTGTTCCCGTGCCCGGATGCCACTCGGTGCACACTGTTCTGCAGCGTGTCGAACGTTTCGGCAGAGGGCAGCGCCTTGAAATTCCCATCCGCAAGCGCTGATCCATCCTTGTTCACGACGGTGTGCAGGTAGTTGCGTAGATTGCCGTTGACCTCGTCGGCGCCGGCTTGGTCCTGGATCTCACTCGCGGCCCAAGAAAGTTGCTGCGCTGAGGATGCCTGGAGGTCGACCGCGTCCTGGCCGGCCCCCACCGCCGACCAGGTGATCGTGATGGCAAAGCCAACCAGAAAAGCGAACGTTGCCCCAAACACGCCGAGCAGCTTGTCGGCGTGTTCTTCCAACTGAGCACTACGTTCCGGCGAAGCCAGCCCGCTCAGGGCAAGCCGGCAACCGGCGCTGATCGCGGCGAAAAACACGAATCCCACGGCGATCATCAGCCAGGGAGCTAGCTCGGATATGGTCCGCACGCCGAAGCCCTTTCCCTCATCGGCAACCTGATGGCCACGACCCCAAGAGCAGGTGTTGTGGTCAACGTATCTCCGCCGACAACGAGTGCGTGGTTGATGCTACTAGTCACTGCGCGGCCTCATGGGTTCCCGCCTCACCGGCAGCGCCCGTCCCGAAACGCACGGCAGCGGCGCTTTCACGACGGCCCGTCGGCAGGAACTCTGGACCCGGGTGATTCGCCGGGCGCTCGGCGTCCAGAGTCCGGACGGCGGCGCCCGACGCGCTTGCGCAGCGGCGCGGCGACCGCTCGGTAGGGTGATGCCGGTGTCAGTCCCTATCCGGCCGATGCGGCCCGCTGCCACGGCCGGCGTGCGTTTGCCGGCGTTGGCGGCGCAGGTCGGCGCGGTTCCCGCACACGGCGGGGTGATCCCCGATGTGCTGGTCACCGGGGTGACGCTGCGCGGCCAGGAGGCGGTGTCGGGTGACCTGTTCGCGGCCCTGCCCGGCTCGACCGCGCACGGCGCGAAGTATGCCGCCGACGCCGTCGCCCGCGGTGCCGTCGCGGTTCTCACCGACGCGGCGGGAATGGCCGTGCTCGACGTGCCCGACGGTGTCGCGGTGCTGCTGCATCCCGCACCGCGCTCGGTGCTCGGTGTTCTCGCCGCCGAGGTCTACGGCCGGCCGTCGGAGGCGCTGACCGTGATCGGCGTGACCGGCACGTCGGGCAAGACCACCACCACCTATCTCGTGGAGGCCGGGCTGCGCGCGGCCGGACGGACCGCGGGGCTGATCGGCACCGTGGGCGTGCGGATCGACGGCGCCGACGTACCCAGCGCACTGACCACGCCGGAGGCACCCCAGCTGCAGGCGCTGCTGGGGGTGATGGTCGAGCGCGGTGTCGATGCCTGCGTGATGGAAGTCTCCAGCCACGCGTTGTCGTTGGGCCGGGTCGACGGGGTCCGGTTCGCCGCCGGCGGGTTCACCAACCTCTCGCGCGACCATCTGGACTTCCACCCGACCATGGCCGATTACTTCGAAGCCAAGGCCCGGCTGTTCGATCCGGCCTCGCCGTCGCACGCCCGCTCCGCGGTGATCTGCGTCGACGACGATGCGGGCCGCGCGATGGCCGAACGCGCCGACAACCCCGTCACCGTCAGCACGACACGCGCCGCCGGTTGGACCGTAGACGAGGTGACGGACCTCCCGGACGGGTCGCAGGAGTTCACCGCCGTCGATCCGGCCGGCGTGCACCACCTCATCGGCATCCGCCTACCGGGCCGCTACAACGTGGCCAATTGCCTTGTGGCACTGGCGCTTCTGGACACCGTCGGCGTCGCCCCGGAACAGGCCGCACCGGGGCTGCGTGACGCGCGGGTGCCCGGCCGGCTGGAGCCGGTCGAGCGCGGTCAGGACTTCCTGGCGCTGGTCGACTACGCGCACAAGCCGGGAGCACTGCGGGCGGTGCTCGAGACCCTGCGCCGTGCGCGGACCGTCAACCGCATCGCCGTGGTCTTCGGCGCCGGCGGCAACCGTGATCCGGGCAAACGCGCACCGATGGGCGCGACCGCCGCCGGGCTGGCGGATCTGGTGGTGGTCACCGACGACAACCCGCGCGACGAGGATCCCGCGGAGATCCGGGCGGCCATTCTGGCCGGCGCCGCCGGGACGTCGGCGGAGGTGGTCGAAATCGGCGATCGCGGCGCCGCCATCGCGCACGCGGTCGCCTGGGCCCAATCCGGCGACGTGGTGCTGATCGCCGGCAAGGGCCACGAATCCGGTCAGACGGCGCGCGGGCAGACCCGGCCGTTCGACGATCGCACCGCACTCGCCGCCGCACTCGAGGCACGCGCGTGATCGATCTGACCGTCGCCCAGATCGCCGACATCGTCGGGGGCGAGCTCGCCGACATCAGCGCCGCCGACGCCGCCCGACTGCACATCACCGGCACCGTCGAATTCGATTCGCGGGCAATCACTCCCGGCGGGCTGTTTCTGGCGCTGCCCGGTGCGCGCGCCGACGGTCACGATCACGCGGCGGCCGCAGTGGCGGCCGGCGCGGTCGCGGTGCTGGCCGCACGTCCGGTCGGGGTGCCCGCCGTCGTGGTGCGACCCGACGCGCCCGGTGACCGCAGCGCCAGCGTGCTCGAGCACGACCGCGACGGTTCGGGTGCGGCCGTGCTGGCCGCGCTGGCGAAGCTGGCCTCGGCGGTGGCCGCGCGCCTGGTGGAGGGCGGGCTGACGATTGTCGGCGTCACCGGGTCGTCGGGCAAGACGTCGACCAAGGACCTCCTGGCCGCCGTGCTGTCGCCACTGGGTGACGTGATCGCCCCGCCCGGTTCGTTCAACAACGAACTGGGGCACCCCTGGACGGTGTTGCGCGCCACCGAGGAGACCGACTACCTGGTGCTGGAGATGTCGGCGCGTCACCCCGGCAACATCGCCGCGCTGGCGGCCATCGCGCCGCCGCAGATCGCGGTGGTGCTCAACGTCGGCACCGCACACCTCGGCGAGTTCGGCTCACGACAGGCCATCGCCGACACCAAAGCCGAACTGCCGCAGGCTGTTCCGGCCTCCGGCGTGGTGGTGCTCAACGTCGACGACAGCGCGGTGGCCGCGATGGCCGACAAGACCGCGGCGCGGGTGGTCCGGGTCAGCCGGTCACGTCGAGTTGACGTGTGGGCCGAAAACGTCGTCCTCGATGACCTCGCCCGGGCCAGCTTCACGCTCCGTCACGGCAACGAGGCCGTCCCGGTGCACCTGGCCGTCTTCGGCGACCACCAGGTGTCCAACGCACTGTGCGCGGCCGCCGTCGCGCTGGAATGCGGGGCCACCGGCGAACAGGTCGCGGCGGCGCTGGCCGCGGCCGGACCGGCCTCACCCAGCCGGATGGACGTCGTCACCCGGAGCGACGGCGTCACCGTCATCAACGACGCCTACAACGCCAACCCCGACTCGATGCGTGCCGGCCTGCAGGCACTGGCCTGGATGGCCCGACCCGAGACGGGTAGCGGTGATCGGCGCCGAAGCTGGGCCGTTCTGGGCGAGATGGCCGAGCTCGGCGACGACACGATTTCCGAGCACGATCGCATCGGCAGGCTCGCGGTGCGCTTAGATGTGTCTCGACTCGTCGTCGTGGGAACCGGGAGGTCTATGAGCGCCATGCATCAAGGGGCGGTCATGGAAGGGTCATGGGGAGCCGAGGCCATGCGGGTCGATGACGTCGACGCCGCGCTGGAAATGCTGTCCGCCGAGTTGCGCCCCGGCGACGTCGTGCTGGTCAAGGCCTCCAACTCCGCGGGCCTGGCGGCGTTGGCGCAGTCTCTGATCGGAGACACGCCCACGATGAGGCTGATCCTGATCGCGGTCGGCCTGTCGTTGGCGGTGTCGATCCTGCTGACTCCGCTGCTGATCCGGCTGTTCACCCGGCAGGGCTTCGGCCACGAGATCCGTGAGGACGGGCCGCCCAGCCACAAGACCAAGCGTGGCACGCCGTCGATGGGCGGTGTGGCGATCCTGGCGGGCATCTGGGCCGGGTATCTGGGCACGCACCTGATCGGGGTGGCCCTCGACGGCGACGGGCCGTCGGCGTCGGGCCTGCTGGTACTGGGCCTGGCCACCGCGCTCGGCTCGGTCGGCTTCATCGACGACCTGATCAAGATCCGCCGCTCGCGCAACCTCGGCCTGAACAAGACCGCCAAGACCCTCGGGCAGATCACCGCCGCGGTGCTGTTCGGCGTGCTGGTGCTGGCCTTCCGCAACACCGACGGACTCACACCGGGCAGCCCGGAACTGTCCTATGTGCGTGAGATCGCCACGGTCACCCTGACACCGGTGGTGTTCGTGCTGTTCGTCGTCATCCTGGTGTCGGCCTGGTCGAACGCCGTCAACTTCACCGACGGTCTGGACGGGCTGGCGGCCGGGAGCATGGGCATGGTCACGGCGGCGTACGTGCTCATCACGTTCTGGCAGTACCGCAACGCCTGCGCCACGGCTCCCGGGCTGGGCTGCTACAACGTTCGCGATCCGCTGGACCTGGCGCTCATCGCGGCGGCCACCGCGGGAGCCTGCATCGGATTCCTGTGGTGGAACGCCGCACCGGCGAAGATCTTCATGGGCGACACCGGTTCGTTGGCGCTCGGCGGCATCATCGCCGGCCTGTCGGTGACCAGCCGCACCGAGATCCTCGCCGTCGTGCTGGGTGCGCTGTTCGTCGCCGAGATCGTCTCCGTCGTGGTTCAGATCCTCGCGTTCCGCACCACCGGCCGCCGGGTGTTCCGGATGGCGCCGTTCCATCACCACTTCGAACTCGTCGGCTGGGCGGAGACCACGGTCATCATCCGCTTCTGGCTGCTGACCGCCATCGCGTGTGGCCTCGGGGTGGCGCTGTTCTACGGCGAGTGGCTCGCCGCGATCGGTGACTGACGTGCTCGATGCGCTGACCGCCGGAGCCCGGGTGCTGGTGGCCGGGGCGGGCGTCACCGGACGTTCGGTGCTCGCCGCCCTGGCGCCGCTGGAAGTGCGGGCCGAATTGACCGACGACAACACGGCGGCACTGCGGACCTTGGCCGAACAGGGTGTGACGGTGGTCGACGCCGACTCCGCGGCCGCCCGCGTCGCCGATTACGCCGTGGTCGTCACCAGTCCCGGGTTGCCGCCGAACTCACCGGTGCTGGTGGCCGCCGCGGCCGCCGGGATTCCGGTCTGGGGCGACGTGGAATTGGCCTGGCGCCTCGACCAATCGGGCCGGTACGGTCCGCCGCGGCGCTGGCTGGTCGTCACCGGGACCAACGGCAAGACGACGACGACGTCGATGCTGCACGCGATGCTCACCGCCGCCGGGCGCGACAGCTTGCTGTGCGGCAACATCGGCAGTCCGGTGGTCGACGTGCTGGCCAGTGCCGGCGAGTTCCTGACCATCGAGCTGTCCAGCTTCCAGCTGTACTGGTCGTCGTCGGTGCGGCCCGAGGCCGGCGTCGTGCTCAACGTCGCCGAGGACCACCTGGACTGGCACGGCTCGCTGGCCGATTACGCCGCGGCCAAGGCGCGGGCCCTCGACGGTCGGGTGGCCGTCGTCGGACTCGACGATCCGGTCGCGACGGGGTTGCTGCCGACCGCGGCCGCCGGCATCAAGGTCGGTTTCCGGCTCGGCGAACCCGGGCCGGGTGAACTCGGCGTGCGCGACGGCATGCTGGTGGACCGGGCCTTCTGCGGCGATGTCGCGGCCCCCGTGGCTCTGGCGCCGGTGGCGTCGATCCGGGTGGCCGGCCCGGTCGGGGTGCTCGACGCGCTGGCCGCGGCCGCGCTCGCGCGGGCGGTCGGCGTACCGGCGGAGGCGATCGCGCAGGCGTTGGCGTCCTTCCAGGTGGGCCGGCATCGCGCCGAGGTAGTGGCGGTGGTCGGCGGTGTCACCTACGTCGACGACTCGAAGGCGACCAACCCGCACGCCGCCGAGGCATCGGTGCTGGCCTACCCGCGGGTGGTGTGGCTGGCCGGCGGCCTGCTCAAGGGCGCGTCGGTCGACGAGATGGTGTCGCGCGCCCGAGATCGCCTGGTGGGCGCGGTGCTGATCGGCCGCGATCGTCGCGAGATTGCCAACGCGTTATCACGACACGCGCCCGATGTACCCGTCGTCGAGGTTGTGACGGGGGAGGATGCTGGGGTGCAAGAGACTAATGAGTCTGGTGTGACTCAAGTGACTCCGGTTTCGGTACCGCCGGGCTCGACGGTCGGTGCCGCGGTGATGGCGCGCGCCGTCGCGGCCGCGCGCGAACTGGCCGCACCCGGCGACACCGTGCTGCTTGCGCCGGCGGGTGCCTCGTTCGATCAGTTCGGCGGCTACGCCGATCGTGGCGAGCGGTTTGCCGCCGCGGTCCGTGCTCTCGACACCCCGGCAGGGTAGTTCGGCGTGCCGAACCTGTTGAGCCGGTTCCGCAGGACCGCGAAGGCCACCGACACATCCGAAGACGCCAAGTCCGAGGCCGTCGAGGCGACCGCGCTGCCCCGCACCCGCTTCGGCGCCTGGCTGGGCAAGCCCATGACGTCCTTCCACCTGATCGTGGCCGTGGCGGCGCTGCTGGTCACGCTCGGCCTGATCATGGTGCTGTCGGCCTCCGGGGTGCACTCCTACGACGAGGACGGCTCGCCCTGGGCGATCTTCTCCAAGCAGGTGCTGTGGACGGGCGTCGGCCTGCTGGCCTTCTACGTCGCGATGCGCGTCCCGGTGAACCTGATGCGCCGCCTGGCCTTCCCGGCTTTCGCGACGACGATCGTGCTGCTGGTGCTGGTGCTGGTGCCGGGCATCGGAACCGAATCCAACGGCACCCGCGGCTGGTTCGTGGTCGCGGGCCTGTCCATGCAGCCGTCCGAGCTGACCAAGATCGCGTTCGCCATCTGGGGCGCACACCTGCTGGCGGCCCGCCGGATGGAACGGGCATCGCTGCGGGAGATGCTGGTTCCGCTGGTGCCCGCCGCGGTGATCGCGCTGGCGCTCATCGTGGCGCAGCCCGACCTCGGCCAGACCGTCTCGCTGGGCATCATCCTGTTGGCCCTGCTGTGGTACGCGGGCCTGCCTCTGAAGGTGTTCGTCAGTTCGCTGCTGGCGACCGTGGTGGCCGCCGCCATCCTGGCGGTGTCGGAGGGCTACCGCTCGGACCGGGTCCGCTCGTGGCTGGACCCGAGCGCGGACGCCCAGGGCGCGGGCTATCAGGCGCGGCAGGCGAAGTTCGCGCTGGCCAACGGCGGGGTGTTCGGCGAGGGCCTCGGGCAGGGCACGGCCAAGTGGAACTACCTGCCGAACGCGCACAACGACTTCATCTTCGCGATCGTGGGTGAGGAACTCGGACTGGTGGGCGCCGTCGGGTTGCTGTCGCTGTTCGGCCTGTTCGCCTATACGGGGATGCGGATCGCCCGCCGGTCGGCCGATCCGTTCCTGCGGCTGCTGACGGCCGCGGCCACCATGTGGGTGATCGGGCAGTCGTTCATCAACGTCGGCTACGTCATCGGCCTGCTGCCGGTCACCGGCATCCAGCTACCGCTCATATCGGCGGGTGGAACATCCACGGCAACAACGCTTTTCATGATCGGTGTGGTGGCGAACGCGGCCCGCCACGAACCCGACGCGGTGGCCGCGCTGCGGGCCGGCCGCGACGACCGGATGAACCGGTGGCTGCGGCTTCCGCTGCCGGAGCCCTACGTGCCCACCCGCGTCGAGGCGCTGCGCGACCGGCGGCACACCCGCCCGGCGGCGCCGGCCAAGGCGCCGAAGAAGGGCAAACCCGCACGCAAGGCCCGCCCGGCGCCGGCGGCAGCCGACACCGCGAAACGCCGCCGGCGCGAGCCAGTGCATCATGGAGACGGCCACCGCACGGCACGCGGCGGGCGGCCCCCAGCACACCGGCAGCGAGCACTGGAAGGTCAGCGTTACGGGTGAACAACTCTTCCGTCACACAGCCAGCCGGCGGGCAGGAGCAAAGCGACCCGGGGAAGATGTGCGACGGCACGCCTATCTCGGTGGTTCTCGCCGGTGGCGGCACGGCAGGCCATGTCGAGCCGGCCATGGCGGTGGCCGACGCGCTCAGTGCCTTGGCAGCCCGGGGTGCGGATCACCGCACTGGGCACCGCGCGCGGCCTGGAGACCAGGCTGGTTCCCGAACGCGGCTATGACCTGCGGCTGATCACGCCGGTCCCGCTGCCGCGCAAGCTCACCGGTGACCTCCTCCGGTTGCCGTCGCGGTTGCGCAGGGCGATCCGGGAGACCCGTGCGGTGCTCGATGACGTCTCCGCCGACGTGGTGATCGGATTCGGCGGCTACGTCTCGGTGCCGGCCTACCTCGCGGCCCGCCGGCGGCGCCGGGTTGCGGTGGTGATCCACGAGGCCAACGCCCGCGCCGGCATCGCCAACAAGGTCGGGGCGCGCGGTGCCATGCGGGTGCTGAGCGCGGTGCCCGACTCCGGGTTGCCCAACGCCGAAGTCGTCGGCATGCCGGTGCGCGACACCATCACCAACCTGGACCGGTCGGCGCTGCGGGCGGAGGCCCGGGCGCACTTCGGATTCCCGGCCGACGCGCCGGTGCTGCTGGTATTCGGCGGCTCGCAGGGCGCGCAGTCGCTCAACCGGGCGGTCTCGGCCGCCGCCCCCCGGCTGGCGGCTCGCGGAGTCGCGGTGCTGCACGCACACGGACCCAAGAACGTCCTGGACCTGACGGCACCCGGGGCGGGGGAGCCGCCCTACGTCGCCGTGCCGTACCTGAACCGGATGGATCTGGCTTACGCCGCGGCAGATCTGGCGATCTGCCGCTCCGGGGCCATGACGGTCGCCGAGGTGTCGGCTGTCGGCCTGCCGGCCGTGTATGTGCCGCTGCCGATCGGCAACGGCGAGCAGCGACTCAACGCCCTGCCGGTGGTCGACGCGGGCGGCGGACTGATCGTCGACGACGCCGACCTGAGCCCGGACTTCGTCGCCGACACCGTCGGCGGGCTGATCACCGACGCGCCGCGGCTGGCCGCGATGACGGCGGCCGCCGCACTGGTGGGCCACCGCGATGCCGCCGAGCGGGTGGCCCGGGTCGCGCTGGATGTGGCACGCGCCGTGCGCGCGGGCCGCGACCACGGAGGAGGACGACGTGACCGCGCCGCTGCCGGAGGAACTGCGCCGGGTCCACATGGTCGGGATCGGCGGTGCGGGCATGTCGGGCATCGCGCGCATCCTGCTGGACCGCGGCGCGCTGGTGTCGGGGTCCGACGCCAAGGAGTCGCGCGGGGTGGTCGCACTGCGCGCCCGCGGTGCGGCGATCCGGATCGGGCACGACGCGTCGTCGCTGGACCTGCTGCCCGGCGGTCCGACCGCGGTCATCACCACCCACGCCGCCATCCCCAAGACGAACCCCGAACTGGTCGAGGCGCGGCGACGGGCCATCCCGATCGTGCTGCGGCCCGTCGTGCTGGCGCGGCTGATGGCCGGACACACCACCGCGCTGGTCACGGGCACGCACGGCAAGACCACGACCACCTCCATGCTGATCGTCGCCCTGCAGCACGCCGGTCTGGACCCGTCGTTCGCGGTCGGCGGCGAACTGGGGGAAGCCGGCACCAACGCCCACAACGGCAGTGGCACCTGCTTCGTCGCCGAGGCCGACGAAAGCGACGGATCGCTCCTGGAGTACACGCCCAACGTCGCCGTCGTCACCAACATCGAAGCCGACCATCTCGACTTCTTCGGTAGCGCCGAGGCCTACACCGAGGTCTTCGACGCGTTCATCGACCGCATCGCGCCGGGCGGTGCGCTGGTGGTGTGCACCGACGATCCCGGGGCTGCGGACCTGGCCGGTCGCGTCGCCGCGCAAGGCGTACGGGTACTGGCCTACGGAACCGACGCCGGCGCCATGCCACTGGCGGGCCGGTTGATGAACTGGCAACAGCAGGGCACCGGCGCGGTCGCCGACGTCCAACTGGCCGGCGAGTCGCGACCGCGGGCGCTGCGGTTGTCGGTGCCCGGTCACCACATGGCACTCAACGCGCTGGGGGCGCTGCTGGCCGCCGTCGAGGTCGGGGCGCCGGTGGACGCGGTTCTCGACGGGCTGGCCGGCTTCGAGGGGGTGCGGCGCCGGTTCGAATTGGTCGGCACCGCCAACGGAATCCGCGTGTTCGACGACTACGCCCATCACCCCACCGAGGTGCGTGCGGCGCTGTCGGCGCTGCGGACCGTCGCCCAGCAAAGCGGCGGCGGGCGCACGCTGGCCGTGTTTCAACCCCACTTGTATTCGCGGACAAAGGTTTTCGCTCAAGAATTCGGGGCTGCACTCGACGGCGCCGATCGCGTCTTCGTGCTCGACGTCTACGCCGCCCGGGAGCAGCCGATGGCCGGCATCAGCGGCGCCTCGGTCGCCGAGCACGTCACGGTGCCGGTCAACTACGTGCCGGACTTCTCCGCGGTGGCGGCCCGGGTGGCCGAGGTGGCCCGGCCCGGTGACGTGATCGTCACGATGGGCGCCGGTGATGTCACCATGCTCGGCCCCGAGATCCTCACCGCGCTGCAGGTGGCGGCCAACCGGAACGCGCCGGGAACGCGGGGGTGACCGGGAATGATCCCGTGACCGAGCCGGTGGAGCCTCCCGGGGCGCCCGACGAGCCGACGACCGACGCGATGACCGTGCCGCTGGACGTGCCACCGGCCGAAACCGAGGCGACGGAAGCGGATTCAGACCAGGAGGAGGAATTCGAGGGGCCGCGCCGGCGGGAACGGCGGGAGCGGGCCGAACGCCGCGAGGCCCAGGCCAGGGCGCGGTCCATCGAGGACGCCAGGCGCGAGGCCAAACGCCGCACCCGCAATCCCGACCCCACCAAGCCTGACGCGCGCGGTTCGGTGCGCGGACTGAGGATGGTGGTCGCGGCCCTGCTCATGATCGTGGTGGCCGTCGGACTCGGACTGATCCTGTACTTCACGCCACTGATGTCGGCGCGCAATGTCCTGGTGATCGGCACCGGCGCGGTGACGCAGCAGGACGTGCTCGCCGCCGCCCGGGTGCGCCTGGGCACGCCGCTGCTGCAGATCAACACCGACGACGTCGCCGACCGGGTGGCCACCATCCGCCAAGTCGCCAGCGCCCGGGTGCAGCGGGAATACCCGTCGACCCTGCGGATCACGATCGCCGAGCGGGTTCCTGTGGCGGTCAAGGACTTTCCCGACGGTCCGCACCTGTTCGACCGCGACGGCGTGGACTTCGCCACCGGGCCACCGCCGCCCGCGCTGCCGTACCTCGACGTGGACAACCCCGGCCCGGCCGACCCCTCGACGAAGGCCGCGCTGGAGGTGTTGACGTCATTGCGCCCCGAGGTGGCCAGCCAGGTGGGCCGCGTCGCCGCGCCGTCGGTGGCGTCGATCACGCTGACGCTGACCGACGGCCGGGTGGTGGTGTGGGGCACCAATGACCGCACCGACGAGAAGGCCGAGAAACTGGGCGCGTTGCTGACCCAACCGGGCCGGACCTACGACGTGTCGAGCCCGGACCTGCCGACGGTGAAGTAGGCCTGCTACGCCTCGGGCGCCGTGCAGTCCTTCCATTGGCCACCCTCCCGGACCAACGAAAGCTTTGCGACATCGGTGTAGCTCATCTTTCCGCCCATGCTCGCGACGACCGTCGCATCGGCAGTCGCGGTGTCGCCGGTGACGACGATGTCCGTCACCTTGTCGACGCGCATGGTGAGCGATTGCGTCATGACATCGGCCATCGCCGTGGTGTAGGCGGCCTCGTCCCTGCGGTGCAGGGCATCGGCGAGCGCCCGCAGTGATTCGGGGCTGGCGCCGGTGTATTCGTTGGCCATGTTCCGCGCAAGCTGGTCGGGGTCGATGGTGAAAACGACCTCCGGATACACGCTCATGGGCGGCACGATGTCCGTCATCGGCACGGCGGTCTCCGAACCACCGAGCGGATCAAGGTATTTCGCGCAGGTCAACGACGTGATGACGGCAGGATCCGAGGTCTCGGCCATCTGGATGACCACCTGGCGGATCTGGTCCTCATCGGATCCGGGTGCTGCCTGTGCGACAGCGCCGAATCCCGCGAGAAGCGGCGCGATTCCGGCAATTGCAGCTGTGACGATACGAGTGACCATGTGTCCCCCCCGGACGTGTCGGTCCGCCAGGGCTTGTCGACCTGGCTGCCATCGACTCTAGGGCCGGATTCCGCAGGGCACAATCGCATTTCGGGACACCCGACGACATCGAGTAGTCGACTACTCAGCCACGTCGGTGCAAGACTTCCAGTCGCGACCAGGTGTCCACCCGGGACTCATCGGTCTGCCAGCGCATGTCGACCCGGCTGTCCTCGACTCCACGCCGGATCTGCCCGGGCACAATCGGATTCGGCACCCCGACGTCAACGTGCGCGCGCCGTGCCCAGCATCGCCCGGGCCGCCTCGATGCCGTGGATCTGAATATCGTTGCGGCGCACAGTAGTCCACTGTCGCGCCGTCATGACGAACGACAGCATGGTGTCCGGTCGCCCACGGCGGGGCGGCCGGGAGGTTCCCGTGTGGGTGTAGGGCAGCGAACGGGTCACCCCCAACGACGCGGCGTTGTCGTGCCAGGCCTGGGTGGTGGCCTGGTCGGCGTCGAATCCGGCGAAGATCAGATGCAGTGCGGCTTCCCGCATCTCCCGGCCGATGCCCCGGCGTTGGTATTCGCGTCCCAGCCACGAGCCCGTCTCCGCGGTGCGGCGGGCCGGGAAAGCATCGGCTTCGATCGAGCACATGCCCACGGTGACCTCTTTCGAGACCTCGTCGACGACCGCCGCCAGGTTCAGATCCCAGTGCTCGACCGACGTCTCGACGCGGTTGCGCCAGTAGAAGCGCATGGTGTTGCGCTCCAGTTCGGGCGAGGGCACGTCGGTCCACGGCGTGGAGAACGGCATGGTGGCGGGATCGTGGACGCCCTGGGCGGCCAACCGGGCCAGGTCGGTGCCGAGATCATCGGTGATGTAACGCAGTTTCAGCCGGGGAGTCACGACCACCAACCCGGTCAACGGCCAAACCGCCTCTGTCATGACAGCCATCGCAACACAACGCGCAAACGAAAATTCGCACGAAACACACCGGCGCGCCTGCATGGCTACATCGCGCCTGCGCCCTACGGTTCTGTTTGCACGGAATTACTTGACATAACTCTAAGTCTTTGGTTGAGGTTGAGGGTTTAGGGACACGGTCAAGTTTTCCGGTTCGGACCCAGACACCCAGGGAGGAAGGCGACCGATGACCCCCCCGCACAATTACCTAGCCGTCATCAAGGTGGTCGGCATCGGCGGTGGCGGCGTAAACGCCGTCAACCGCATGATCGAACAAGGCCTCAAGGGTGTGGAGTTCATCGCGATCAACACCGACGCCCAGGCCCTGTTGATGAGCGATGCCGACGTCAAGCTCGACGTCGGGCGCGAATCGACGCGCGGACTCGGCGCCGGCGCGGATCCCGAGGTGGGCCGCAAGGCCGCCGAGGATGCGAAGGACGAGATCGAGGAACTGCTACGCGGCGCCGACATGGTGTTCGTCACCGCCGGTGAGGGTGGCGGCACCGGCACCGGTGGCGCCCCGGTCGTGGCGACCATCGCGCGCAAGCTCGGCGCCCTGACCGTCGGCGTGGTCACCCGGCCGTTCTCCTTCGAGGGCAAGCGGCGCTCCGACCAGGCCGAGAACGGCATCGGCTCGCTGCGGGAAAGCTGCGACACCCTCATCGTCATCCCCAACGACCGGCTGCTGCAGATGGGGGACGCTGCGGTGTCCCTGATGGACGCGTTCCGCAGCGCGGACGAGGTGCTGCTCAACGGTGTGCAGGGCATCACCGACCTGATCACCACGCCGGGCCTGATCAACGTCGACTTCGCCGATGTCAAGGGCATCATGAGCGGGGCCGGCACGGCATTGATGGGCATCGGTGCGGCCCGCGGCGACGGTCGCGCGCTCAAGGCCGCCGAGATCGCGATCAACTCGCCGCTGCTCGAGGCATCGATGGAAGGCGCGCAGGGCGTGCTGATGTCGATCGCCGGTGGCAGCGACCTGGGGTTGTTCGAGATCAACGAGGCCGCCTCGCTGGTGCAGGATTCCGCACACGCCGAGGCCAACATCATCTTCGGCACCGTCATCGACGACTCGCTCGGTGACGAGGTGCGGGTCACCGTGATCGCCGCCGGATTCGAGGCGGGCTCGGCCAGCCGCAAGCCGGTGGTGAGCCCGGGCGCCGCCGGAACCAGTCAGGTCATCGCGTCGGCGCGCGCCGGCGCCGTGACTCCCGGCGTCACCTCGTCGGTGTTCGACCCGGCCGGCGCGGCGAGCACCCCGACGTACACGAATGGCGCGACCGTGCGAGTCGGCGGCGGCGACGACGGAATCTCCGACGACGACGTCGACGTGCCGCCCTTCATGCGCCACTGACCAACGTGGCCGTCCGCATCCGCCGTGTGACCACCACTCGCGCGGGTGGTGTCTCGGCACCGCCGTACGACACCTTCAATCTCGGTGACCATGTCGGGGATGATCCCGCCGCCGTGGCGGCCAACCGGAAACGCCTCGCCGACGCGATCGGCCTCGGCACCGACCGGGTCGTGTGGATGAATCAGGTGCACGGTGACCGCGTCGAACTCGTCGACGAACCACCGTCGGACCGCGGGCACCCGGCGATTGACGACACCGACGCGCTGGTGACCACCGTGCCGCGGCTGGCCCTCGCGGTGGTGACCGCCGATTGTGTCCCGGTGCTGCTGGCCGATCCGCGCTCCGGCGTGATCGGAGCCGCGCACGCCGGGCGGGTCGGCGCCGCCAAGGGAGTGGTGGCGCGCACGCTGGAGGTGATGGTCGGCGCGGGCGCGCACGCCGAGGATGTCTCAGTGCTGCTCGGACCGTCGGTCAGCGGTGCCAACTACGAGGTGCCCGCGGCGATGGCCGACGAGGTGGAAGCGGCACTTCCCGGCAGCCGCACGGTGACCTCGACCGGCACGCCGGGACTGGATCTGCGGGCCGGAATCCTTCGGCAGCTCACGGAATTGGGTGTCGCCGCGGTCGAGATCGACCCGCGGTGCACCGTCGCGGATGCGACGTTGTACAGCCACCGCCGGGACGCGCCGACCGGCCGATTCGCATCGGTGGTGTGGATGGAATGACCGGTGCGCACAGCGGCTCGCAAGCCCGGGAAATCGCATTGATGACCGCTCTGGCAAAGCTGCGTGAGCGATTGGCACTGGCCGCTGAAGCAGTCGGCCGCAAACCCACGGAAATCGAACTGCTACCCGTCACGAAATTCTTTCCGCCCACCGATGTCGCCATTTTGTCGAAACTGGGTTGTCGCGCTTTCGGAGAATCACGCGAGCAGGAGGCCGCCGCGAAGGTCGCCGCCGTGGCGGCACTGGTTCCCGAGGCGGCGGCCCGCGGAATCGCGTGGCACATGATCGGTCAGATCCAGCGCAACAAGGCCAAATCGATTGCCGCATGGGCGCATACGGTGCATTCGGTGAGCAGCGCGCGGGTGGTGGCGGCATTGGAGCGCGGGGCGGCCCGGGTGACAGCCGACGGCGGGCGCACCGGTCCGCTCGGCGTTTATATCCAGCTCAGCCTGGACGGCGACGTTTCGCGCGGCGGGGTCGACGTCGACGATCCCGCCGGCATCGACGCATTGTGCGATCAGGTGGCCGGCTCGTCGGCTCTGACCCTGCTCGGGGTGATGGGTATCCCACCGCTGGAGGCCGATCCGGATGCGGCGTTCGCGCGGCTCGCCGAGGAACACCGCCGGGTGATGCGCAGCCATCCGCGGGCGGCCGGACTGTCGGCGGGAATGTCGGACGACCTGGAAATCGCCGTAAAACATGGCTCGACATGTGTGCGTGTCGGTACCGCGCTAATGGGCCGCCGACCGCTAACGTCACCGTGAGCAGTCACTCCAGTCACATCTTCATCACAGGTACCACCCACTCACACCGTCGAAACATCCCAAACCACGTCAGCTCCGTCGAGAAGGGTCAGCGATGAGCACACTGCACAAGGTCAAGGCCTACTTCGGGATGGCACCGTTGGAGGATTACGAAGACGAGTACTACGACGACGACCGCACCCCGTCGCGCGGTTATGAGCGCCGCGGTGAGCGCTTCGCCGACGACGAGTACGACAAGGGCCGTTACGACCGGTACCCGGAGCGTGGCGAGGGCCGCGAGTACGAGGGCGAGGCCGACTACCAGTCGGGTTACCGCGGCGGTTTCTCCGACGACCCCCGGTACCGCGGGCGCCAATTCGACCGTGCCGCATCGGGTCTGAGCCCGCTGCGCGGTGCCACCCGCGGCGCCCTGGCGATGGATCAGCGCCGTATGGCGACGTTGTTCGAGGAGGGCAGCCCGCTGTCGAAGATCACTACGCTGCGGCCCAAGGACTACAGCGAGGCCCGCACCATCGGTGAGCGCTTCCGCGACGGTACGCCGGTGATCATGGACCTGGTGTCGATGGACAACGCCGACGCCAAGCGACTCGTCGACTTCGCGGCCGGCCTGGCGTTCGCATTGCGTGGTTCGTTCGACAAGGTCGCGACGAAGGTGTTCCTGCTGTCGCCGGCCGATGTGGAGGTCACGCCGGAAGAACGTCGGCGCATGGCCGAAGCAGGGTTCTACGCCCAGTAGTCGCGGCCCGCTCGTAGCAATCGGTAGGCTGGCGTTGGCTGCGTTGTTCTCGGGGAGCACCGCGGTCCCGGCGCCAGAGGCGTCGGCAACCTCACATCAAGGTCAGTAAGGTCGGGCTCTTCGTTGGCGCACTTCTTCGCAATTCTGGGCTTTGCGCTGTTCATCTTCTGGCTGCTGCTGATCGCGCGCGTCGTGGTCGAGTTCATCCGATCCTTCAGCCGGGACTGGCATCCGCGGGGAATCACGGTGGTGATCCTGGAGGTCATCATGACCGTCACCGATCCGCCCGTGAAGCTGTTACGTCGGCTGATCCCGCAGTTGACCATCGGCGCGGTTCGCCTCGACCTGTCGATCATGGTGCTGCTGCTCGTGGCGTTCATCGGCATGCAGGCGGCGTTCGGGGCGGCGGGCTGACGGCCTGCAGTTGTCGTCGCGGTTATAGCGCACAATCAGTCCTGAGGTGCATTCACCACGCCGATATGGGCCGGGAAAAAAGTTTGAAATTCGCTCTTAATTATCGGCCAGACCCGCAACCCCCGGTTCTGGTGTGACAGGATGGACGCCAGTTACAGTAATTTGGATTTGACCGTTAAAGACTTGAGGGGGCATACGATGCCGCTTACACCAGCCGACGTCCACAATGTGGCGTTCAGCAAGCCGCCGATCGGCAAGCGCGGCTACAACGAGGATGAGGTCGACGCCTTCCTCGATCTGGTGGAGAACGAGCTCACCCGACTCATCGAGGAGAACGCCGACCTGCGTCAGCGCGTAAGCGAACTGGATCAGGAGCTCACCAGCGCCCGCGCCGGCGGCGGCGCGCAGGCCGCCCAGGCGATTCCGCTGTACCAGCCCGAGCCCGAGCCCGAACCGGAGCCCGAAGCCGAACCGGTTCCTGTGCAGCCCGTGTACGAGGCGCCTCCGGCGCAGCCCGTTGCGCAGGGTGAGGAGGCGCACGTCCGGGCCGCCAAGGTGTTGGGGCTCGCCCAGGAGACCGCCGACCGGTTGACCAGCTCCGCGCAAGCCGAGTCCGACAAGCTGTTGTCCGACGCTCGGGCCAACGCCGACGCGATGATCAGCGAGGCCAGGCGCACCGCCGAGACCACGGTCGCCGATGCCCGCGAGCGGGCAGATGCCATGCTGTCGGACGCGCAGACCCGCTCCGAGTCGCAGCTGCGGCAGGCGCAGGAGAAGGCCGACGCCCTGCAGTCCGACGCCGAGCGCAAGCACGCCGAGATCATGGGCACCATCAACCAGCAGCGCACGGTGCTGGAAGGCCGCCTCGAGCAACTGCGGACGTTCGAGCGCGAGTACCGAACCCGTCTCAAGACGTACCTGGAGTCCCAGCTCGAGGAGCTCGGTCAGCGCGGATCTGCCGCTCCGGTCGACAGCGCCGGCAACGAGGCGGGATTCAACCAGTTCAACAGGGGCAACAACTAATCTGACCGGGCGCTGCCCGGCATTCGCCGCAAGGGGATGATCGATCGATGTTGATCGTTGCGCTGGTTCTCGCGGTGATCGGCCTGGCTGCGTTGGTCACGGCTGTGGTCACCAGCAACGAACTCGTTGCCTGGGTGTGCATCGCCGCCAGTGTGCTCGGCGTGATCCTCCTGATCATCGACGCGATCCGCGAGCGGCAGAGCCGCGATCTGGTGTCGGTGGACGCCGAGGACGGGGCGGGAGCACTGGCTCCCGCCGCACAGACCGTCGATGAAACCTACGAGAATTTCGACGCCGAGTATCCCAACGACACCGGGTCGGTCGAGTTCGAAGACGAACCGGCACGCGACGTCGGCGAACCGGCACGCGACGTCGACGTCGTCGCCGACACCGATGTGGAGCCGATCACCGAATCGGCAGAGTCGTCCGTCGCCACCGAATCGGGCGCGTTGCCCGAGGTGCACTACGAGACCTCCGATGCGTCCGACTCCGACATGGAGGTCCGCTACGTGACGTCGGAAGACCCCGACACCGGCATCGAGTACGTGACCGACGGCGACGTCGACGTCAACGAGACCAAATCCCGGTAGGCGCGGCCGTGCGTCCGCGGCGGTCAGTACCGGCTGAAGCGGGCGAGGATCGCGCAGACCTCCTCGTCGTCGACCTGCCTGAAATTCCGGTAGGACATTCCCACCGCGATGAACGGCGACGGCGTGTACGGGCACACGAATTCGTCTGCAAGGAAAGCGAATTCGGATCGGGCGACAACGGGTGCGGTCGGTACCGCGACGACCACCCGGCTCGCGCCGCCGGCGCGTGCATCCAGGGTCGCCACGTGCATCGTGGCACCCGTCGCGAGGCCGTCGTCGACCAGGATCACCGTCCGCTCGGCGACGGCCGCCCGTGGCCGGCCCCCGCGGTAGACCGCCTCGCGTCGCGCCAGTTCCCGCCGCTCCCGTTCGATCACCGCGTCCAGCGCCGCGGCCGAGACGCCCTGCGAGCGCACCAGCGAATTGTTGAGCACCATGTGCTCGCCGCTGATCGCCCCCAACGCCAGTTCCTCGTGTCCGGGCAGCCCGAGCTTGCGCACCACCGCGACGTCCAGCTCGGCGTCCAGACCCGCGGCTACCTCAGCCGCGACGGGCACGCCGCCCCGGGCCAGGCCGATCACCAGGAGATCCGGCTCGGTTCGGTAGTCGAAGAGGCGGTCGAGGACCGCGCGGCCGGCCGCCGCGCGATCCCGGTAGTGCGCCCGATTCACCAGTAGTCACCCCTGCAGACCAGTCTTGCGCGTTGTGGGTAACCCGTACGCGAATCGAGTGTTAAGGAGTTCACATGGGTATCGAATATCGCAGTGTCGTCGCGCACCCCTGTGCAGAGGTGTTCGCCTGGCACGCCAGGCCGGGTGCCATCCAGCGGTTGATCCCGCCGTGGCAGCCGATGTCGGTGCTGGCGGAAGCGGATTCGCTGGCCGACGGGCGGGCACTGCTGGGGCTACCCGGTGGACTGCGCTGGCTAGCGCGACACGACCCCGATGCGTACGACCCGCCGTGGCATTTCGCGGACGAGCTGTCCGCCGACGGCCCGCGATCGTGGCCCCCGATGATCGTCGGTCACTGGCGCCACGAGCACCACTTCAGCGACCTCGAAGACGGCACGACACTGATCGTCGACCGGGTCGACACCCCGGTGCCCGCAGCGCTGCTGCGGTCCACCTTCGTCTACCGGCATCACCAACTCATCGGCGATCTGGCGGTACACCGCGACGCGGCACAGCATCTTCGCGGGCCGTTGACGGTCGCGGTGACCGGTGCGTCGGGCCTGGTCGGCTCTGCGTTGTGCGCGTTGTTGACCACCGGCGGTCATCGGGTGATCCGCCTGGTTCGACACGACGCGCGAAACCCCGATGAACGACAGTGGGATCCGCAACGGCCGTCGCCGGCTCTTCTCGCCGGGGTCGACGCCGTCGTGCACCTGGCGGGAGCATCGATCGCCGGACGATTCAGCACCGCGCACAAGGCGGCAATCCGCGACAGCCGTATCGAGCCCACCCGCCTCCTCGCCGAGGCCGCCGCCCGCGTTGACCGTGATAGTGGCGGGCCCGCGGTGTTCGTCAGTGCGTCGGCGATCGGCTTCTACGGATCCGACCGCGGCGACGAGGTGCTCACCGAGGACAGTGGGCGCGGCGACGGGTTTCTCGCCGACGTGGTATCCGACTGGGAGCTCGCAGCCGCGCCGGCCGCCGACGCGGGCCTGCGGGTGGTACGGGTTCGCACCGGAATCGTTCAGGCTGCGCGTGGTGGGACCCTGCGATTGCTGCGGCCACTGTTCGCCGCCGGGCTCGGCGGGCGGCTCGGCAGTGGCAGGCAGTGGTTGTCCTGGATCAGCATCGACGACCTGGCCGACATCTACTACCGGGCGTTGTACGACCCTCGACTGTCGGGGCCGATCAACGCCGTCGGCCCCGAGCCGGTCCGCAACAGCGAATACACCGCCGCGCTGGCAGCGACGCTGCACCGGCCGGCGCTGCTGCCGGTGCCACCCATCGGTCCGCGGCTGCTGCTCGGTGCCGAGGGTGTCCGCGAACTCGCCGGAGCCAGCCAGCGGGTTTCACCGACCCGGTTGCTCGCGCTCGACCACCGGTTCCGGCACAACCGCGTCGCGGATGCACTCGCACACCAACTCGGACACGACTAAGGGATCGTCTGCGACAACAGGTTCAGATAACCCGCGACCAGCGTGCGCAGCCGGTCCGGCGCCGCCTGTCGCTCAGCGGCGGTTTGCGCCCGCAGTTCGTCGGCGTCCACCCCGAGCCGGACCAGGTCGCCGTCCTTGTGGTCGGCCAGCCACTGCTCCAACAGGGGGCCGTCGAGTTCGGGATGGAACTGCAGGGCCAGGGCGGTGCCGGCGACGAACGCCTGTGACGCGCTGGCGTTCCGGGCGATCTCGGTGGCCCCCGGCGGCGTGGTCCAGCGGTCTGAATGCCACTGGAACCACGGACCCTCGGCGATGAACGCTGCGTCGCTTTCGACGGGGTACCAGCCGAGTTCGGGTGCGGCCGAGCGCTCCGCGGTTCCGCCGAGCGCCTGCGCGACGAGCTGGCCGCCGAAGCACACCCCGAGCACCCCGACTCCCGCGGCTGTCGCGTCGCGCACCATCTGCATCTCGGCGCCCACCCAGGTCTTTCGCAGCGCGTCGTCGTGCACCGACCAGCGCGAGCCCAGCGGGACGACCACGTCGTAGCGGGTGGGATCGGGGAACACGGTGTCCACCGCGGGATCCAGGACCCGATCGGCGGGCACCACGTTGAAGACGTCGATGTCGAACCCCTGCTCGGTGAACACCTCGCCCAGCAGGGCCTCCGGTGTGATGGGGTCGTTATAGATGAACAACACCTTGGGCACGGTAACGACCATACTTGCGCAGAGAGTTTGGTTGCTTTCGGTCCTACTCGCGTTTGACGTGCAACACCGCAACTCTGGGCGGCAGGGTCTCAGCGGGCCGGGGGCGTGGGCGGGGCGTGGCCGGGGGCGAGTTCCGCTGCGATCCTGCGGAAAAGCCTGTCGGCGGCGTTGGAGTAGTTGCCCTGCCCGTCGAACGCGCCCTGATCGAAGGTGACCGCGGTCGCGATCGCGATCCGCTGCGACGGCAGATACGCCTCGACCGCCGCATAGCCGAAGAACATCGGGTTCTGCAGCAACCACTCTCCGGAGATCACGATGCCGAGTCCGTAGGTGTAGAGGTCGTTCAGTTCCGCGCAGGTGGTGCAGCCGGGCTGCGCGTGGGTCCGTCCGCGCAGATCCGTGGACACCATGGCCCGATACGACTCCGGGGACAACAGCCTGCCCGATCCGATACCGGCCGCGGTGGCCGCAAGGTCGGTGATGTTCGTCGTCTGAATCGCGCCATGGGTGATGGTCCACGACGGGTTCCAGAAGGTGGACTCCTCGAAGAAGGGGGTGCCCGGCGCGATCTTGAGCGCTGCGCGGCGTTCGGCGGTGAATGCGTGCAGCACGGGTGCGGGGATCTCGGGGGTGAAGGAGTTTGCGGTATTGCTCAAGCCGAGTGGTTCAAGGACCTTGTCCGTCAACAACTTCGGCATCTCTTCGCCGGTGGCCTTCTCCAGTGCCCTGCCGAGCAGCACGTAGTTGGTGTGCGCGTAGTTCCAATTGGTGCCGGGTTCGTAGAGCAGCGGCTTGGAGGTGGCGAAGCTCAGCAGCTCGTCGGGTTCCCACTGCCGGAACGGGTTGTCGTAGAGTTCCGCGGCGAACGCGTCGTTGCCGATGACGTAGTCCGGGTAGCCGGAGGTCATCTGGGCCAGTTGGCGCAGCGTGACGCGATCGGCGTGGGGGATGTCGGGCAGGTACTTCGACAGCTTGTCGTCGAGCGACACCGTCTTCTCGTCGACGAGGCGCAGCAGCAGCGTCGCGACGTAGGAGATGGCGACCGCCCCGTTGCGGAAGTGCATATCGGTGGTGGCGGGCACCCCGGTCATCGACTCACCGGACGCCGACGTCACCACCTCCTTTCCGTCGATGGTGACGCGGACGACAGCGGACTTCAGATGCTCGGCGGCCATGGTGTCCTGCACGATCCGCAGCACCGTGTCCGACTTAGCGGTGTGGGTGGTGGGCGTCGTCGTCAGCGGATTCTCCGGCGACATGCACGCGGTCAACGACAGCGCAGTGACCAGCGCAGCCAGCCGCCCGGCGATCCTCATTGCTCGAGCTTTCCACCCTCACCCGCGCGAATGGGGGAGTTTGCGGAGCAACACGCCGATCTCGTCGTCGAGACCTCCGGACGCTACTGGTTGACCGGCACCAACTCGGCGCCGCACGAGCACTGGTAGGTGCCCCCGGCGTTGGGGCAGTGGCATTCGGTCTCGATGCGTACCCGGCATCCGCAGCCTTCGTGGGCACAGGTCAGCAGTTTCCCGGCTTCGTGGCGTCCCATCGATTCAACCTCTCAGTCGCGCGCACACGGTCTCATGTGCCTGGTCTTTCGAATGGTCCTCCACCCACGGCGTCTGGTGGGCGCTTTCCGTTACGCCCGGGGCTCAGGCGGCCGCGAATTCAATCGGCAGCGTCTGCGGCCCGGTGGTCGCCATCAACGGCCGCCACGGGGCGGCGCCCGCGCGCGGTGCGGTCGGGATGCGCTGGGTGATCACCGAAAGCGCCTCGGCCAGTTCGATTCTCGCCAAATGAGTGCCGAGGCAGTAGTGGATCCCGCCGCCGAAGGTGAGCATCGTCGGCGCATCTTTGCGGGTGATGTCGAGGCGGTCGGGATCGTCGTACACCGCGGCGTCACGGTTGGCCGACGCGGTGTTGACCATCACCATCATGCCCGCCGCAACGGAGTGGCCGCCGATCTCGACGTCCTCCTTGGCCACCCGCATGGTGGCGAAGATGATCGGCTGGAACCGCATGAGCTCCTCCACCGCGGCGGGCACCAGTTCGGGATGCCGCGCCAACAGCTCCCACTGACCGGGGTGATCGCACAGCGTGCCGATCGAGGCCGCCAGCTGATTGCGCGTGGTGTCGGTGCCGGCCATCAGCAGTCCGCCGGCGAGCATCAGCAGTACTTGCTTTCCTTCGCTAACGATCAGCGGGGAGAGGCGGTGCTCGCGCGGTAACGCCGCTCCGGTCGGCCCGCCCCGTACTGCAGCCTGATCTCGAGGGTTCCGGTGCTCAGATAGTGCTCGAGGTAGCGACGGGCGCTGACGCGGGAAATACCGACGGTCTCGGCGCATTCCGCGGCCGACACCTCGCCGGCGACGCGGACCGCATCCAGCACCAGACGCCCGGTCTCGGCGCCCAGGCCCTTGGGCATGGCCGCGGAGGCGGCCCCGGCCCCGGCGCCGCGGAACAGGGCGTCGATCATCGACTGATCGACGCCACGGTCGGACTCCAGGGCGTCCGCACGCGCCGCGAACGCCTCCAGTTTGGCCCGCAACTGCGGAAACTCGAACGGCTTGATCAGATAGTCGGCGGCACCACCGTCCAGGGCGGCGCTGACGGTGTCCAGTTCACGTGCCGCGGTGATCATGATGACACCCATCCGGTCGCCTTGAGAGCGCAACTGCTGCAACACGTTCAGCCCCGTCATGTCCGGCAGGTAGACGTCCAGCAGGATCAGGTCGGGTTTGAGTTCGCGGGCTGCGGTGAGCGCCTCGACTCCGGTGCGGGCCACTCCGACCGCGCGGAAACCGTCCACCTGCTCGACGAAGCGGCGGTGGATCTCGGCGACCATGAAATCGTCGTCGACAACCAGCACGTCACGCATAGGCGACCTGGCTCTGTGCCTGGTTCCGGGGCAGTTGCACGGTGAATCTCGCTCCGCCGCTTGGTGCGTCGATGATGTCGACACTGCCGCCGTGCTGGGCGGTGACCAATCGGACCAGCGCCAGGCCGATACCCCGGCCGCCCGGGACATCTGATTTCGAGGTGACGCCGCGGGCGAAGATCGACTCGCGAAGCTGTTCGGGGACACCGGGTCCGGAGTCGGTGACGGTGATGGTCAAGCCCTCGTCGTCGTCGATGTGTACGACGACCGCCGCCGCCGGCGTGCCTTCCGAGACATCGACGGCATTGTCGATGAGGTTGCCGACCAGGGTGATGACGTCGGTGGCCAGCGCGGGCTCCAGCGGACCCAGATGCGATTGGTCGGCGATACGCAGCGACACCTTGCGTTCTCCGGCCAGCGAGGTCTTCGCGATCAGCAACGCCGCCACCGCCGGATCCGAGATATGTTGCGTCACCGCATCACTGATCTCGGCACGACGCCTGGTCAGCGTCCCCACCAGATCGCGGACCGCGTCATACTCACCGAGCTGCACCAGACCCGAGATGGTGTGCAACTGATTGGAGAACTCGTGGGTCTGGGCGCGCAGCGTGTCGGTGACGCTTTTGTGGGACGACAACTGGGCCTGCATGGACGCCAGTTCGGTGCTGTCGCGCATCGTGGTCACCGTGCCGATGCGCTGACCGCCGGTGCTCGCGGCGCGCCTGTTCAGCGCCAAAACCCTCGTCCGCGTGGCGATCACCCTGTCTTTGGCGTCCGCGTCGCCGTCTCGCCCGTCTTCGCCGGAGAGCAGGAAGTCGGCCACCGCGGGGTCGAGACCGACGGTGGCGACACGGCTGACCGATTGCGGCATCGGTGAGGTCAAGCAGCTCCTTGGCGCTGTCGTTGAGCACGGTGATCTCGCCGTCATTGCCCACGCCCACCACCCCTCGCGGATGCTGTGCAGCAGCGCCTCCCGGTGGTCGGCCAGGCCGGCGATCTCGGCGACCTCCAGCCCCCGCGTGTGCCGCTTGATGCGTCGCGACAGCAACCAGGAGGCGAGCAGGCCGAGCACGGCGCCGAGCCCGAGGTAGATCAGCAGCCGTTCACCGGCACCTGACAACAGTTCCCAGATCGACGGATATCGCTCGCTGACCGACACCACCGCGAGCACGCCGCCGTTGATGTCGAGGATGGGCACCTGGCCGACCAGGTTGTGCACATCGTCGATGTCCTGATCGCCGAACCAGGCACGGCCCGCGCCCGCGCTGCCCGCTCCGAAATGTGCCCGATGTCCCACCCGGGACGGTTCCGAGGAGGCCCGCACCACGCCATCGGGTCCGAGGATCTCGGCGATATCGGCACCCGAGAGTGCCACGGCGCGGTCGACCTCGGGTGCCAGGATCCGCGCGGCGAAGGGATCGCCGTAGCGCTCCCGCACCAGCGGCGTGGAGGCCACGTTCTCGGCGACGGCGATCATCCGCTGACCGCGGACCTCCCGGAACTCACGGGTGGACTGGGCCACCGACGCGGCCGCCACGGCGAGCAGTACCACGGCGACGACCAGGATCTGGAAGGCCAGGAACTGGCCCGCCAGGCTGGTGCTCCACCAGGTACGCCTCGTTGAACGCCCCCGTGTACTCAAGTACCAAAACTTCCTTTGCGTCCGTAACCGTGACCTGCGTCACGCTTTGGGTTCAGTATTGCTGAACATCACAGTGACGTGGGTTGTGACCAAAGGGAGTGACGAAACGTGTCTGAACTCAGACGACTCGCCGCCGGCGTGCTGGCCGCCGTTCTGGCGATAGCGATGCTGGCGGGCTGCGGGGTGACTCGCGGCGAAGAATCGGCCGGTCTGCACCGGCTGCGAATGATGGTGCCCAACAGCCCCGGCGGCGGCTACGACCTCACCGCGCGCACCGCGGTCAAGATCATGGAGGACGAGGACATCACCGGGCGCGTCGAGGTGTTCAACGTCATCGGCGCCGGCGGCACCGTCGCGATGGCGCGTCTGATGAACGAGCGTGGCAACGGCGACCTGATGATGATGATGGGCCTGGGCGTCGTCGGCGCGACGTACACCAACGGATCCAAGGCGCGCGCTTCGGACGCCACCGCGCTCGCGAAGGTGGTCGAGGAGCAGGAGGGCATCCTGGTCCCCGCCGACTCGCCGTTCAAGACCGTCAACGACTTCGTCGCGGCCTGGAAGGCCGATCCCGCCAAGGTGACGGTCGGCGGGGGTTCCTCACCCGGCGGCCCCGATCACCTGTTCCCGATGGAGACCGCGCGCGCCGTCGGCGTCGACCCGACCAAGGTCAACTACGTCTCCTATGACGGCGGTGGCGACCTGCTGACCGCGCTGCTGGGCAACAAGATCGCCGCGGGCACGTCCGGCCTCGGTGAGTACGTCGACCAGATCGAGGCCGGCCAGGTCCGGGTGCTCGCGGTATCGGGTGCCGAACGCGTCGAGGGCGTCGACGCGCCCACGCTGACCGAGGCGGGCTTCGACCTGAAGTTCACGAACTGGCGCGGGGTCCTTGCGCCGCCGGGCATCTCCGACGATGACCGCAAGGCGCTCGTGTCGGTGCTCGAAGAGACTGCATGGCACCCAGGCCTGGAAGGACGCGCTGGTGAAGAACGGCTGGAGTGACGCCTTCATGACCGGGGCGGCGTTCGAGAGCTTCCTCAAGGAACAGGACAACCGCGTCGAGAAGACGCTGACCGAACTGGGGCTGGTATGACAACTTCCGTGAGTCGACGATGCGGGGCTGGGGTCTCCTGCGAAGCGGGGCGGGACGAGCCCCGAGGAGGAGCGAACAAATGAGTTCTTCAGATTCGCAGGAGATCTCGCAGGAGGTCAAAGAAAGGCCCGACTACGCGCAGTACATCGTCTGCGTCGTGCTGGTGCTGGTCGGCGGCTTCCTGGTCTACGACGCGCTGTCCCTTCCCGGCGGCTACGCCAAGGTGGATCCCGTTGGGCCACGGCTGTTTCCGATGGTCATCGGCATCGGACTACTGGTGATGGCGGCGGTGCTCGCGATCGCGATCCCGCGCGGATCCAGGGGTGAGGCCGACGCGGGCGAGGACATCGATCCCAACCTGCCCAGCGACTGGCGCACGGTAGGTCTGCTGATCGCGATGTTCGTGGCGTTGATCGTGTTGGTCGTGCCGCTGGGCTGGGCCATCGCGAGCGCCCTGTTCTTCGCCGGCTGCGCAACGGTTCTGGGCTCCAAGCACTATGTGCGCAACATCCTGATCGGCGTGGTGCTGTCGGTGGGCAGCTTCTACGCCTTCTACTCCGGGCTCGGAATCCCGCTGCCCGCAGGCATCTTGGACGGGATTCTGTAGATGGACAACTTCAACTGGCTGCTCCAGGGCTTCGCCGAGGCCGCCACGCCGATGAACCTGCTGTACGCCGTGATCGGCGTGCTGCTGGGCACCGCGGTGGGCGTGCTGCCCGGCATCGGCCCGGCCATGACGGTGGCGCTGCTGCTGCCGATCACCTACAACGTCAGCCCCAGTGCGGCGTTCATCATGTTCGCCGGCATCTTCTACGGCGGCATGTACGGCGGATCCACCACGTCGATCCTGCTGAACACGCCCGGCGAGTCGTCCTCGGTGATCACCGCGATCGAGGGCAACAAGATGGCGAAAGCCGGCCGAGCCGCCCAGGCCCTCGCGACGGCGGCCATCGGGTCGTTCGTCGCCGGGGCCATCGGCACTCTTCTGCTGGCGGCGTTCGCCCCTGCGGTGTCTCGGTTCGCGGTGACCCTCGGCGCGCCGTCTTACCTGGCGATCATGCTGTTCGCCCTGGTCGCGGTCACCGCGGTGCTGGGCAGCTCGAAGATGCGCGGGCTGATCGCGTTGCTGTTGGGACTGGCGATCGGGCTGGTCGGCATCGACTCGCTGACCGGGCAACCGCGTGCCACGTTCGGGCTGCCGCAGCTCTCGGACGGTATCGACATCGTGGTGATCGCGGTGGCGGTGTTCGCCCTGGGTGAGGCGCTCTGGGTGGCCGCGCATCTGCGCCGGCGCCCGGCCGAGGTCATCCCGGTCGGCCGGCCCTGGATGGGCAAAGAGGACTGGAAGCGGTCCTGGAAGCCGTGGCTGCGCGGCACCGCCTACGGGTTCCCGTTCGGGGCGCTGCCGGCCGGTGGCGCCGAACTGCCGACCTTCCTGAGCTACATCACCGAGAAGAAGCTGTCCAAGCACCCCGAGGAGTTCGGCAAGGGTGCCATCGAGGGCGTCGCCGGCCCGGAGGCGGCCAACAACGCCTCGGCGGCGGGCACGCTGGTGCCGATGCTGTCGCTGGGTCTACCCACCAACGCCACGGCGGCGGTGATGCTGACCGCGTTCGTGTCCTACGGGATCCAGCCCGGCCCGACCTTGTTCGACAAGGAGCCGCTGCTGATCTGGACGCTGATCGCCAGCTTGTTCATCGGCAACTTCCTGCTGCTGGTCATCAACCTGCCGCTGGCGCCGTTGTGGGCCAAGCTGCTGCGGACGCCGCGGCCGTACCTGTACGCCGGCATTCTGTTCTTCGCCACGCTGGGGGCCTTCGCGGTGAACATTCAGCCGCTGGATCTGGCGCTGCTGCTGGTGTTCGGCCTGATGGGGTTGATGATGCGGCGCTTCGGGCTACCGGTGCTGCCGTTGATCATCGGCGTCATCCTGGGACCGCGCGTCGAACGCCAGTTACGGCAGAGCCTGCAACTCGGTGGTGGCGATTGGTCGAGCCTGTTCCACGAGCCCGTCGCGATCGTCACTTACATCCTGATGGCGCTGCTGCTGCTGGCCCCGTTGGTGCTCAAGCTCATGCACCGCAGCGAGGAGACCCTGCTGATCGTGGAGGACGACAAGGACCAGAGAGAGAAGGCAACGCACTCATGATCGCCGACGAGCGCTTGCGCGAGGAGACCAAATGATCGTTGTGGGATATACCGCGGACGAATTCGGCAAGGCCGCACTGGCGGCCGGTATTGCCGAGGCCAAGGTCCGGGCCACCACACTGTTGGTGCTGAACTCGACCTCCGGTGATTCGTACGTGGACGCCGCGTTCGCTCACACCGCGCAGGTGCACAACATCGAGGGTGTGCTGGCTGAATGCGGGGTCGAGTTCGAGCTGGAACAGCCGGTGGGGGTTTATGCCGCCGACGCACTGCTGGCCGCCATGGACCGCCCGGAAGCCGAGCTGCTGGTGATCGGCATCCGGCATCGCAATCCGGTCGGGAAACTGTTGCTGGGCAGCGTTTCCCAGCAGCTGATCCTGGAATGCCCCAAGCCGGTGCTCGCGGTCAAACCCGATCTGGACTGACCTCGCGCCTCTACCGCGAGAGTGCGAGTCTTCGGCCGACACGCCGCAGGAATTCGGGTTCTGCACGCCCTCGCGGCCGCTGTGGTCCAGCGCAGCTGTTGATGCCTCGCCGAAATCGATGGCGGCCTCCGATCAGCGAGTTGAGAGTTAAACTGACGCCTCGAGTTTGTCGTGCTCGGGAGGGGGAGCATCTTGTCGGCTGGTGCAGTTCAGGCGTGGATGCCCGTGCTGGCCGGGCTTGTCGGCGTGATCGTCACCGTTCTCGGGATCCTCGGCTACAAGTCCAGACGTGCCCGTCTTGCAGTGGTCGGGGCTTCATTCAAGGAGACCGTTGATGCTCTTTCCGCCGACAATGAGGTGAAGCGCATGGCTGCTGCGGTCCTCCTTCGCCGGTACTTTGACCGCACTAGTGAGCAGGGTGTCGGCCGAAGGGCTCCATACCGCAAAGAGGCGATCGAGGTCATCGCCGGGATGTTGCGGCAGGAGCAGACCCGTTCGCGTTCAGAAAGGTTTTGGCCGACGGGTTGCGGTACGCCGTCGACCTGACACATGCAGATCTGCAGCGGTGTGATCTCAGTGACAGCTACATCGGCCAAAAGGTGGGTGACCCGATGAGTGCCGACCTGACCGAAGCGGATCTATTTGGAGCCATATGCCTAGGCACGTCATTCAGGAACGTGACCGCGGTCAGAACGGTGTTCTACGGTGCGAACCTGCGAAAGGCCGTGTTCGAGGGCGCGAATTGCCAGGGCGCGAACTTTCGTGATGCGAACTGCCAGGGTGCTAAGTTCGGCGGTGCAGACCTGGCCAACGCCGACTTCACCGGCGCGAAGATTGGCGGTGCGAGGTTCCGGACAAAGCCGGAGTCCAACGGAGGCAAGATCGTTTCGGCCAAGAACATTCCCACCCAAGTGGCCAGTCACCTCGATGCCGAGGGCATTGCGGCTCCCAACAGTGTCGTGAGCGCAGCGAGTGACGGGCCTTGAGGCCGATCATTTTGGTGTGTGCGCCTTCGGTGCGAACCGCGCCACAGCAGTCTGTCTATGAGACATGGTGCCAATCGCTGGAGTCGCGAGACTTAAGGGTGGAAGCACTTAAGCGCGACGACTACGCGAGTGACCCGTGGGACCAGCTGTCGCGCCTCATGAAAGAGGCGGACGGAGTGGTAGTCCTGGGATTTCGTCAGTTGGAAATCAGTCAAGGGCGTTGGCGCAGTGGCACTCCGGAGATGACGAGCGTGCGCGCGACGTGGACCTCACCGTGGATGCACTTAGAAGCCGGGATGGCGGTAGCCTCGGACAAGCCGGTCCTGGCGGTGCCGGAGTTCGGTGTCACCGAGGGCGTTTTCGCACCACACAACTGGACTTCGAATGTGTTCGGAGCCGACGCCGAGAACGTCGACTCATACGAGGTCGAGCGTTGGGCCGCTGCAGTCAAGAGTCGGGCGGGCGTGCCGAGCGTCAGGTCGTGATGCGGATACACCCGTCGATGGCCTCCGCCGAGTAACTGCGCACACTCAACCCGCTGCCGGAAACCTCAGCGCCCGTGCACATGTCGAAGGCGTAGTTGTGCAGCGGGCACACCACCACCGCGTCGTCGGTCAGGCCGTCGGCCAGCGGCCCGCCCCGGTGCGGGCACACCGCGCCGAGCGCGCGCAGGGAACCGTCGCGCATCCGGTACACCGCAACCTGCTGGTCGTCGACGGCGAAGGTGCGGCCTTCCCCGATGGGCACCTCGTCGAGCGAACCGACCTCCACCGAGCTCATCGGACCGGAACCCGGGGGAGTGGCAGCAGCGGCAGCGAGGTCCGGAACTGGCCCTCGGTCACCGGCTCGCGGCCGTCGAGCCACGGATCACGGTAAGCGGCAACCGATTTCGCCATATGGGTGTCCAGCTGCTCGGCAATGCCCTCGGCGTCGTCGAGAACCACGGCGCGGATCTTCTCGATTCCCACCCGGGGCACCCACGCATAGGTGCGTTCCAGCCAGTTCGCGTTCTCCCGGTAGTACTGCAGGAATCGCCCGGTCAGGGTGATCACCTCCGCGGGGGTGTCGACGGTGGCCAGCAGGTCGCCCTTGCGGATGTGGGCCCCTGCCGCGCCGCCGACGTAGATCTCCCAGCGGCCGCCGTCGACGGCGACGACGCCGAGGTCCTTGCACAGTGCTTCGGCGCAGTTGCGCGGGCACCCGGTTACCGCGAGCTTCAGCTTGGCCGGGCTGGCCAGGCCCTGGTAGCGCTCCTCGATGGCGATACCGAGCGCGGTCGAATCGCCCAGTCCGAATCGGCAGAAGTCGCTGCCCACACACGTTTTCACGGTCCGGAAGCTCTTGCCGTAGGCGTACCCGGACGGCATGTCGAGGTCGGCCCACACCGCGGGCAGGTCCTCCTTGCGCACGCCGAGCAGGTCGATGCGCTGACCGCCGGTGCACTTGATCATCGGGATCTGGTACTTGTCGGCCACGTCGGCGATCTTGCGCAGCTGCTGCGAACTGGTGACACCGCCCTTCATCTGTGGCACCACCGAGAACGTGCCGTCGCGCTGGATGTTGGCGTGCACCCGGTCGTTGATGAACCGGGCGTCGCGTTCGTCGACGAACTCGTCGCCCCACATCATCTCCAGCAGCGACGCCAGCCCCATCTTGGAACTCGCATCCGGCTTGCCGTCGGGCGCCAGGGCAGCGAACACCGAAGACACCGAATGCAATTGAAGTTCGCGGATCATGCGCATCAGCGTCGGCTTGTCATAGGGGACGCCGGGCACGTACCACGACGCCGACGCATCCTCGGTGACGGCACCGCCGGCCGCCCACTCGACGACCTGCGCGACGAGTTGCTTGCACGAGCCGCAGCCCTTGCCCGCCCTGGTTTTGGCAATGACCCCGGACACCGACGTCGTATCGTCGCGCACGCACGCCACCAGCGCGCCCTTGGAGACCCCGTTGCAGTTGCACACCTGCGCGTCGTCGGCCAGCTCGGCGACCCCGACCTCGACGTCGGGGGTGCCGATGTCGAACATCAGCGACACCCGCTCGTCGGGCAGCGGCAACCCGTTGTCGAACGCCTGGGTCAGAAACGACACCTTGGACACATCGCCCACCAGGGTGGCGCCCACCAGCTTGCCGTCGCGGATCACGATGGTCTTGTAGACGCCGTGCTTGGGCTCGGAGTACTGCACGAACTCGTCGTCGGGATGCTCGGGCGCCTTGATGCCCATCGAGGCGACGTCGACGCCGGCCACCTTCAGCTTGGTGGCGACCCGGGAACCGTGATAGGCCGCGCGCGGGTCGGCGCCGGTGAGGTGGTCGGCGAGCACCTTGGCCTGCTCCCACAGCGGCGCGACCAGGCCGTACACCTGGCCGCGGTGCTGGGCGCACTCACCGACGACGTAGACGTCGTCGTCGTCGACCGAGCGCATGTGGTCGTCGGTCACGATCGCGCGCTCCACCCGCAGCCCGGCCCGTTGGGCCAGGCCGACATTGGGCCGGATGCCGGCGGCGATCACTAGCATGTCGCAGTCGAGTTGCTCGCCGTCAGCGAACGTGATGCCCGACAGCCTGCCGTCGGTCAGCACCACTCCGGTGGTGCGCTTGTCGGTGTGCACACCGATACCGAGGCCCTCCACCGACCGTCGCAGGATCGCGCCGGCGGGGTCGTCGAGTTGCGCGTTCATCAGGGTGGGTCCGGCGTGCACGACCTCGACGGCCAAACCGCGGTTCTGCAGGCCGCGTGCGGCTTCCAGGCCGAGCAACCCGCCCCCGATCACCACCGCCGTGGTGCGATTGTCGGCCTCGGCGATCATCGCAGCCGTGTCGTCGAGCGTCCGGAAGCCGAAGATCCCGTCGGCCAGGGTCGTGTTGTCGGCCCACAGCCCGTCCATCGGCGGGAAGAACGCCCGGCTGCCGGTGGCCAGGATCAGCTTGTCGTAGCGGACTGTGGTGCCGTCATCGGCGTGCACCAGGTGCGCGAAGGTATCAATACGAACGACGCGCACACCGGCCCGCAGGTCGATCCGGTTGTCCGCATACCAATCCATCCCGTTGAGGTAGATCTCGCCTGGATCATCGCTTCCGGCAAGCACATTCGACAGCAGGATGCGGTTGTAGTTGCCGTAGGGCTCGTCGCCGAAAACCGTGATGTCCAACGTCTCGGCTCCGCCGCGGGCCAGGATCTCCTCGACGGCGCGGACCCCCGCCATCCCGTTGCCGACGACGACGAGGCGGACCTTGTCGGTGCGAACCGCGTGGCCGTTGGTCAACGGGACGGTTGCGGTCATCGGTCAGAACTCCACGAGACCGAGATCGACGACGACGCTGCCCTTGGTGCCGTCAGGGGCGGCGACATACAACTCGAGCACGGTGTCGGCGAGCAGATCTTCGACCACCCGCAACGCGACGTGGGTGGCACCCTTGGCGCCGATCGGGAAGTACCGCATGGGTTTTCCGTCCCGGAACAGCACGACCGTGACCATCTGTTTGGTCGAGTTGCCGCCGCGGAAGTACACCGGCTGGGTGGTGGCGCCGGCGGGCACCACGTAGCGCAACGAGTCGTCGAGGGGTGTCGGCTTCTCATAGCCGCTGCCCTCGAACTCAAATGCGCCCTGCAGGAACCGGGGGCTGCTTCCGTCTGTCATGTGGCCGAAGCTAGGAGCCATTTGTTTCCGGGCCGTTTCGGCTGCGAATCGTGCGTGAATATCCCCGCTCACTTGCCGGTCGGCTCACGGTGAACTGACCTGTGGTGTGAGGTGCTTTTGACATTGCGGTCACGACGGTGCAACCGGTGCGGAACCCCCCGCCAGTACACCTTGAGGCAAGCCCGAAGCACGAGCCGATCGATACCGGAGGCCACAATGCCCGCACTGTCCCTGTCGCGGAATCGCGATATCGAACACTGGGACGCCGAGGACGTCGAAGCCTGGGACAACGGCGGAAAAGACATCGCCAAGCGCAACCTGATCTGGTCCATCGTCGCCGAACACGTCGGCTTCTCCATCTGGTCGATCTGGTCGGTGATGGTGCTGTTCATGCCGCAGAACGTCTACGGCATCGACGCCGCGGGCAAGTTCTACCTGGTCGCGGTCCCGACACTGGTCGGCGCGTTCATGCGCATCCCGTACACCATCGCGCCGGCCCGCTTCGGCGGCCGCAACTGGACCATCGTCAGCGCGCTGTTGCTGCTCATCCCGGCGCTGTTGACGGTGTACTTCATGAAACATCCCGGCACCTCCTACACCACGTTCATGGTCGTGGCGGCCTTCGCCGGATTCGGTGGCGGCAACTTCGCGTCGTCGATGACGAACATCAACGCGTTCTATCCCCAACGATTCAAGGGCTGGGCGCTGGGGCTCAACGCCGGCGGCGGCAACATCGGAGTGCCGGTGATCCAGTTGGTCGGACTGCTGGTGATCGCCACGGTTGGCAACACCGCACCCGAAATCGTCTGCGCCATCTACCTGGTCGCGATCAGCGTGGCGGCCGTCGGGGCAGCGCTGTTCATGGACAACCTGCGAAACCAGAAGTCCAACCTGGGCGCGCTGGTGGAAGCGTTGCGGTACAAGCACTCCTGGGTGATGAGCTTCCTGTACATCGGCACGTTCGGGTCGTTCATCGGCTTCTCGTTCGCGTTCGGGCAGGTGTTGCAGATCAACTTCCTCGCCGGCGGCGACAGCGCCGCGCAGGCCTCACTGCACGCCGCGCAGATCGCCTTCGTCGGGCCGCTGCTGGGCTCGATCTCTCGTCCGTTCGGCGGCAAGCTCGCCGACCGGGTCGGCGGCGGGAAGATCACGCTCTACACCTTCGTCGCGATGATGTTCGCCGCCGGCATCCTGGTGGTCACCGGCATGATCGACGACGCGATGTCCAGTGCGCCAACGGGGGCGCAGATGCTCGCCTACGTCGTCGGCTTCATCCTGCTGTTCATCCTGTCGGGCCTGGGTAACGGGTCGACGTACAAGATGATCCCGTCGATCTTCGAAGCCAAGGCGCAGGGCCGCGACGACCTCAGTCGCGAGGAGAAGGCCGCCTGGTCGCGCACCATGTCCGGGGCGCTGATCGGGTTCGCGGGTGCGGTCGGCGCACTCGGTGGCGTGTTCATCAACGTCGTGCTGCGCGCCTCCTACGTCAGCGACGCCAAGTCGGCCACCAATGCGTTCTGGGTGTTCCTCGGGTTCTACGTGGTGTGCGCGTTCGTCACCTGGTTCGTGTTCCTTCGCCTGCACACCCAGCGCGCACACACCGGCGAGCACATCGGGCGCACCCCGGTGGCGGTGCCCGCCGGCTGACCAGATGGCCCACGCTACGCGGACGGCGTGCTCCTACTGTGGGGTGGGGTGCGGGATCTCGGTCGAGACCCGTCCCGACCCCGACAGCGGCGCGCCGGTGATCGCGCGGATCAGCGGAGACAAGCTGCATCCCACCAACTTCGGGCGGCTGTGCACCAAGGGTGCGACCCATGCGGAGTTGATGGCGGCCACCGACGGTCGCATGACGACAGCGTTGGTGCGGCCCGCACGCGGCGAGGAGGCGATCCCGGCTCCGGTCGGCGACGCGGTCGCCGAAGCCGGACGCCGTCTGCGCGCGATCGTCGACGAGCACGGCTCTGATGCGGTCGCGCTCTACGTGTCGGGTCAGATGTCGTTGGAGGCGCAGTATCTGGCCACCAAGCTGGCGAAGGGTTACCTGCGGACCGTACATCTGGAATCCAACTCGCGGTTGTGCATGGCCAGCGCAGGAACGGGTTTCAAGCAGTCGCTGGGCGCCGACGGACCACCCGGCTCCTACACCGACTTCGATTGCACCGACCTGTTCTTCGTCATCGGCTCGAACATGGCCGACTGCCACCCGATCCTGTTCCTGCGGATGGCCGACCGGCTCAAGGACGGCGCCAAACTCATCGTGGTGGACCCGCGTCGCACCACCACCGCGGAGAAGGCCGATCTGTTTCTCCAGATCAAGCCCGGCACCGACCTGGCCCTGCTGAACGGGCTGCTGCACCTGCTGGTCCAAAACGGTGCCATCGACCGGGAATTCATCGCCGAACACACGCAGGGCTGGGACGGGATGCCCGCCTTCCTGGACGATTACCCACCCGACCGGGTCGCCGAGATCACCGGGCTGGCCGAGGCCGACCTGCGCACCGCCGCGGCGATGATCGCCGAAGCGGGGGACTGGATGACCTGCTGGACCATGGGTCTCAACCAGAGCACGCATGGCACCTGGAACACCAACGCCATCTGCAACCTGCACCTGGCCACCGGTGCGATCTGCCGCCCCGGCAGCGGGCCGATGTCGTTGACCGGGCAGCCCAACGCGATGGGTGGCCGCGAAATGGGTTACATGGGGCCGGGTCTGCCGGGGCAGCGTGCGGTGCTCTCCGCCGATGACCGTGCGTTCGTCGAAGCGCAGTGGGATCTGGAACCGGGCACCATCCGCAGCGACGTGGGGCCGGGCACCATCGCGATGTTCGAGCAGATGGCGGCAGGCGCGATCAAGGCGTGCTGGGTCGTCTGCACCAATCCCGTTGCCACCGTCGCGAATCGGGATACCGTCATCGACGCGCTGCGTGCCGCCGAACTCGTCATCACGCAGGACGCCTATCGCGACACCGCCACCAACGCCTACGCCGACATCGTGCTGCCCGCCACGCTGTGGGCCGAATCCGATGCGGTGATGGTGAATTCGGAACGCAACCTGACCTTGTTGCAGCAGTCGGTGCCGCCGACCGGCGACGCTCGGCCGGACTGGGAACTGATCTGCGCCGTCGCCGAGCAGTTGGGCTTCGGTGCACAGTTCGACTACAAGTCGGCCGAGGAGATCTTCGACGAGATCCGCCGGTTCCACAACCCGCGCACCGGATACGACCTGCGCGGCGCGAGCTATCAACGGTTGCGGGAAACCCCACTGCAGTGGCCCGTTCCGCCCGATGACACCGAGGACCGCCACCCGATGCGCTACCTCAACGACGGGGTCAGCCAGGATCTGTTCGTCGATGCCGACGGGCACCGGCCCCGGCTGGCGTTCCCGACGCCCACCCGCAGGGCGGTGTTCCACGCCCGCCCGCACATGGCGGCCGCCGAACTGCCCGATGACGACTACCCGATGGTGCTCAATACCGGTCGGCTGCAACACCAGTGGCACACCATGACCAAAACGGGCACGGTGGACAAACTCAACAAACTCAACGGCGCTCCATTCGTGGAGATCCATCCCGACGACGCGAGCGGCATCACCGACGGCCGGCAGATCGAGATCGCTTCCCGGCGTGGTCGTGCGGTGCTGCCCGCCGTCGTCACCGACCGCGTCCGGCCCGGCAACGTGTGGGTGCCGTTTCACTGGAACGACGCGCACGGCGAGAACCTGACCATCAACGCTGTCACCAATGACGCCGTCGACCCGGACTCGCTGCAGCCGGAGTTCAAGGTGTGTGCGGTTGCGCTGCGCCCGCTCGCCGTGGAACCCGCGCCGTCGGTGCTTGACGGCGCACCGGCGCTCACCGACGACGAAAAGCATTACCTGAGTGGATTCTTCACCGGACTGGAGAGCGGCCGGCCAGGGGTACCGGTGCTGCCGCCGCAGGCTCCGGTCACCGCGTCGGCGCGGCTGTGGGTCGACGGGCTGCTGGCCGGGATGTACTCGCGGGCCGAGCAGCCCGCCGCCGCGAACACCCCCGAAACCGGACCGCTGCTGCTGTGGGCGTCGCAGACCGGAAACGCCGAGGAGTTCGCGGGCCGGCTCCGCGACCGGCTGGGCGAAGCACGGATGCGCAGCATGGACGACGCCGACCTGGCGGAGGTGGCCACGGCTCGCGAGGTCCTCATCGTCACAAGCACTTTCGGTGACGGCGGCCCGCCCGACAACGGCGCCGATTTCTGGGGCCGGCTCCAGTCGCCCGACGCACCGTCGCTGTCCGGGGTGCGGTATGCGGTGCTCGGCATCGGCGACCGCTCCTACGACAACTTCTGCGGGCACGCCAAGTCGCTGGATGCGCGACTGACTGATCTCGGTGCCACCAAACTGGTGGCCCGCGCAGAATGCGAGGCCTATGACGATGCGCCGATGGTGCAGTGGGCCGACCGCGTCGTCGACCTGGTCGGTGCGCCTTCAACCCGCTCTGGGGCAACGGTGTCCACCGGATCCGAACCATTCACCCGTGCCCACCCCGTCATCGCGAGGCTGTGCCGCAATCAGCGGTTGACCCCACCGGGATCGGCCAAGGAGGTGCGCCAGTTCGGGTTCGACATCAGCGAGCACGGCGTCGCCTATTCGGTCGGCGACTCCCTTGGCGTGGTTGTCGCCAACAACGATTTCGTGGTGGACGGCTGGCTGGCGGCGACCGGGCTCGCCGGGACGGAGTCCGTCGTCGTCGACGGCGCTGAGGTCAGCCTGCGGGCGGCCCTGGTCTCGTCCTATGACGTCTGCAAGGTGACGCCTGACCTGCTGGCGTTCGTCGCCGACCATTGCCCGGACCGGGCCGCTGCCAAGCGGCTGCTGCGGGGCGGCGCCCGTGAGTCGTATCTGGCCAATCGCAATGGGCTGGACGTCGTCACCGACTTCGGGGTGCGCGCCGACCCCGAGCGGTGGCAGGAGGTGCTGGTGCGTCTCACCCCGCGGCAGTACTCGATTTCCACCAGTCCGCTGGTCAGCCCGCACGAGATCCAGCTGACCGTCTCGGTGGTCCGCTACCGCGGCACCGACGACGGTCCGCGGGGCGGCGTGGCGTCGACATTCCTCGCCGACGCCCTCGACGGCGCACCCGTGCCGGTCTTCCTGCAACGCTCGCCGAACTTCCGGCCGCCCGCCGATTCGGCGACCCCGATGATCATGGTCGGCCCCGGTACCGGGATCGCGCCGTTCCGCGGCTTCCTGCAGGAGCGCCGCGCCCTCGGTCATACCGGTCCCAACTGGCTGTTCTTCGGCGACCAGCACCGTGCCGAGAACTTCTACTACCGCGACGACCTCGAGGACATGGTTGCCGACGGCTTCCTGAACCATCTGGATCTGGCGTTCTCGCGAGACCAGCGCAACCGGGTCTACGTGCAGCACAAGATGATCGATGCGGGCGCGCAGGTGTGGCGTTGGCTCGAGGACGGCGCCCACTTCTACGTCTGCGGTGACGCCGGCCGGATGGCCAAGGACGTCGACGCGGCGCTCACCACCATCGTCCGGACCCACGGTGCCATGTCCGAGGAAGCCGCGTACGACTACAAACGCGAGATGGTCGCCGAGAAGCGGTACGTGCGCGACGTCTACTGAGCGGCGACGCCCCGGCGCCTGAGCGCCAGCCCGTATGGTACCAGCGGTGGTACCATACAAGTCATGGAAAAGACGACGGTCTACTTGCCGCGAGACCTCAAAGCAGCGGTGAAGCACGCCGCACAGCAGCGGGGAGTCTCTGAGGCCGACGTCATTCGGGAATCGATTCGGGCAGGGGTAGGTGGTACGAAACCCCGGGCCAGGGGGGGCCTGTACTCCAATTCCGAGCCGATTGCTCGGCGTACCGACGAGCTCCTGGACGGCTTCGGCGAGAGGTGATCGTCGACACCAGTGCGCTGCTCGCATACTTCAACTCCCGCGAACCAGACCATGAGGCCGTGTCCGGCGTTATCGACAATAACGACGACGGGCAGCTCGTGGTTTCGCCGTTTGTCGTAGCGGAACTCGACTATCTCATCGGTACGCGTATCGGCGTGGCCGCCGAGTTAGCGGCCCTGCGGGAACTGTCAAGCGGCGCATGGGAATTGGCTGTCTTCGGGGTGGCCGAACTAGAGTCGGCTACCTCGATTGTCGAGAAATACGGGGATCAGGACATCGGGGTGGCAGACGCATCGCTTGTTGTGTTGGCCGATCGATATCACACGCGAACAATCGTGACGCTCGACCGTCGCCATTTCGATGTGTTGCGGCCAATCGGCGGCGGACGATTTTCCATCCGGCCGTGACCTTCCGATGACCCGACTCATCACAGGGTGTCCGAGGGGGGACTTGAACCCCCACGCCCGTTAATAGGGCACTAGCACCTCAAGCTAGCGCGTCTGCCATTCCGCCACTCGGACCTGCCCAGCAGCACGTGCTGGGCAGCTAAGGCTAACGGATCGGCCTGCCCGGCCCCAAACCCGCAGACCGATCAGTGGTAGGAAAGGGGACTGTGACCGAACCTGCGGACGAAGTCGTCGAGCTCGTCAGCACCTTGATCCGGTTCGACACCTCCAACACCGGGGAACTCGAGACCACCAAGGGTGAGGAGCCGTGCGCCCGCTGGGTCGCCGAACAGCTCGAAGAGGTCGGCTACCAGACCACCTACGTCGAGTCCGGCGCGCCGGGGCGGGCCAACGTGTTCGCCCGGCTCCCCGGCGCCGACAGCTCCCGGGGCGCACTGATGGTGCACGGGCATCTCGACGTCGTCCCCGCCGAGGCCGCCGACTGGAGCGTGCATCCGTTCTCCGGAGCGGTCGAGGACGGGTATGTCTGGGGCCGCGGCGCGATCGACATGAAGAACATGGTCGGCATGATGATCGCGGTCGCGCGGCACTTCAAACGCGCCGGGATCGTGCCGCCCCGGGACCTGGTGTTCGCGTTCGTGGCTGATGAGGAGGCCGGCGGGAAGTACGGCTGCAAGTGGCTCGTCGAGAACCGGCCGGATCTCTTCGAGGGCGTCACCGAGGCCATCGGCGAGGTGGGCGGCTTCTCACTGACGGTGCCGCGCCGCGACGGCGGCGAGCGGCGGCTCTATCTGATCGAGACTGCCGAGAAGGGCATGCTGTGGATGCGGCTGAGCGCGCGGCGACGCCCCGGCCACGGTTCGTTCGTGCACGACGACAACGCGGTCACCGCGGTGGCCGAGGCCGTCGCGAAACTGGGCCGCCATCAGTTCCCGATCGTGTTGCATGACGCCGTCGCCGAATTCCTCACCGCGGTTGCCGAGGAGACGGGGCACAGCTTCGACCCCGATTCCCCGGATCTGGAGGGAACCGTGGCCAAGCTCGGCTCGATCGGTCGCATCATCGGCGCCACCCTGCGCGACACCGCCAACCCGACGATGCTCAAGGCCGGGTACAAGGCCAACGTCATACCCGCCACCGCCGAGGCGGTGCTCGACTGCCGGGTGCTGCCGGGCCGGCAGGCCGCCTTCGAGCGTGAGGTCGACGAGATCATCGGCCCCGACATCGTCCGCGAGTGGGTCACCGAATTGCCTTCATATGAAACGACTTTCGACGGTGACCTGGTGGACGCCATGAATGCGGCCCTGCTCGCCGTGGACCCCGAGGCCCGCACCGTGCCGTACATGCTCGCCGCCGGCACCGACGCAAAGCACTTCGCGCGGTTGGGGATTCGTTGCTTCGGGTTCATACCGCTGCGGCTGCCGCCGGACCTGGATTTCGCCGCCCTGTTCCACGGCATCGACGAGCGGGTACCCGTCGACTCACTGCTGTTCGGCACCGAGGTCCTCGAACACTTACTGAAGAACTGCTGACCCATCATCGAAGTAAAGGAAAGACACACATGGCGTTTCCCTATGATCCGTACTCCTTCCTCCCGGAGCTGCCCGGGTTCACGCTGACCTCGAATCGATCACCGACGGCCGGCCGCTGGCCAACGCCCAGGTCAGCGGCATCTTCGGCGCCGGGGGAGAGGACGTCTCACCGCAGCTGAGCTGGTCGGGATTCCCGGAGGAGACCCGCAGCTTCGCGGTCACCATGTACGACCCCGACGCCCCGACCGCATCCGGGTTCTGGCACTGGGCCGTCGCCAACCTGCCCGCGACGGTCACCGACCTGCCCGCCGGTATCGGTGACGGCAGCATGCTGCCCGGCGACGCGCTGACCCTGGTGAACGACGCCGGCATCCGCCGGTTCCTGGGCGCCGCCCCGCCGGCCGGCCACGGTGTGCACCGCTACATCGTCGCCGTGCATGCGGTCGGCGTCGAGAAGCTGGATCTGACCGAGGATGCGTCACCGGCGTTCCTGGGGTTCAACCTGTTCATGAACGCCATCGCCCGCGCCACCATTCACGGCACGTACGAGCAGAACTCGATTTCTCTCAACGGGCTCGCCTGCATCGTCGACTCGACTAGGTTTGGCGAAGCCCGCTTTGGCGAGCTCCTTCTGACCGGCCTCGCCGGTGACGAGTGTCGACGAACTTGTGGGCGAGCGCGGCGTCGGTGGACTGCTTGAGGACGGCGATCGGATAGGTGTTGACCGCTCCCGACGACTCGGGGAACGCCACTTCGGTGACCTTGTCGCCGGCCCCGGCGGCGTCGGTCACGTAGACGACCCCGGCGTCGGCCTGCCCGGTGGTCACCTTGTTGAGAACGTCGGTGACCGAGGATTCCTCGCTGACGGGGACAGCGTCACGCCGGTGGCCGTCCTCGACCTTCTTGGTGGCGCCGCCGCACGGCACGGGCGGGGCGCAGATGACCACGTTCAGGCCCGGCTTCGCCAGGTCCTGAAATGACGTGATGTCCTTGGGGTTTCCCGGCGCGACGACGATGGTCAAGGTGTTGGACGCGAAGTTCACCGGGGCGCCGTCGAGGAGCCCGGCCGCGCGGCCTTGTCCATGTTGCGCGTGTCGGCGGAGGCGAAGACGTCGGCCGGCGCGCCCTGGGTCAGCTGGGTCACCAGGTCCGAGGAGCCGGCGAAGGAGAACTCCACTGACGTGCCGGGGTTGTCGGTCTTGAACTGTTCGCCGATGGCGGTGAACGAGGATTTCAGCGATGCCGCCGCGAACACGACGAGGTGCCCGCCCTGGTCGGCGGCGGTGGTGGAGGGACGGCCGATGATGAGGGGTTCGATCCGGAACCGCAACCCGCGATCAGCGACATCGACAGCGCGCCTGCCAGTGCGACGCGTTCTCCAGCTGGTCATGATTGTCCCTTCGGGGTTTCCACGATCACCGTGGTGGCTTTGACGACGGCGACCGCGACGCTGCCCGGCTTCAGCCCGAGTTCGCGGACCGCCTGGGTGCTCATCAGTGACACCACAGTGAAGGGGCCGCACTGCATTTCGACCTGCGCCATCACTTTGTCGGTCGACGACGTCGGTGACCAGGCCGACGAACCTGTTGCGTGCCGAACTGCCGATTCCGAGGGGGTCCTTCGGGCCGCCGGCGGCGTTGTCGCGGGCGAACTGCGCCAACTCGGCGCCGTCGATGGCTTTGCGGCCCGAATTCGTCCTGATGGGCGGACAGCGCACCGTCGTCGATCCAGCGACGCACGGTGTCATCGCTGACGCCGAGGAGTTCGGCAGCGTCTCGCACCCGGATGTCCGGCATCGCGGTCGAGCATTATCCGTATTCACGGACAAAAGAGTGATCATGACCGCAAATGCGGAACCCTCGGACTCCCGCCCCGAGTGTGGGGTGTATGGCTCGCGAACTCGAACTACGCGTGTCAAAAGTCCACGGTCAGCCGCTTGGTGGCGCTGCCCACCGCGTCCGCCAGGGACGCGAAGCCGCCGGCGTGCAGCCGTTGCGCGATCCCGTCGTGAATGTGCTTGGCCCACAAGCCGCCGCCGTAGACGAAACCCGTGTAGCCCTGCAGCAGTGAGGCTCCCGAGACGATGCGCTCCCAGGCGTCGTCGGCGGTCTCGATGCCGCCCACGCTGATCAGCACCAACCGGTCGCCGACCCGGGCGTAGAGCCGGCGCAGGATCTCCAGGGATCGCCGCGCGACCGGCGGTCCGGACACGCCGCCGGAGCCGAGCCCGTCGGACCCCCGGGGTGCGCAGGCCGTCGCGCGACACCGTGGTGTTGGTGGCGACAATGCCGGCCAGGCCCAATTCCACTGCCAGATCGGCGATCTCGTCGACGTCGGCGTCGGACAGATCCGGCGCGATCTTCACCAGCACCGGAGTCGTCGTCTCGGCCAGCACGCCCGCCAGGATGGGCCGCAGTGATTCCACCGCCTGCAGGTCCCGCAGACCGGGGGTGTTCGGCGAGCTGACGTTGACCACCAGGTAGGCGGCCAGCGGTCCGAGCAGTCGCGCGCTGGCGCGGTAGTCGTCGACCGCGCCCTCGCGGCGGGGTCACCTTCGTCTTGCCGATGTTGACCCCGATGGGGATGTCGGGGGAGTGGCGGGCCAGCCGCAGTGCCAACTCGCCGGCACCGTGGTTGTTGAACCCCATCCGGTTGAGCAGCGCGCGATCGGCCGGCAACCGGAACAGCCGGGGAGTCGGATTCCCGGGCTGCGCCTGGGCGGTGACCGTGCCCACCTCCGCGTAGCCGAAGCCGAGCGCGCCCCAGGTGTTCAGACCCCGGCCGTCCTTGTCGAATCCGGCGGCCAGCCCCAGCGGGCCGGGGAACCGCACCCCGAACACGGTGCTGGCCAGCGCGGGATCGCTGGGTCCCAGCGTCCGCTCGGCGCGGCGGCGCAGCGCGGCCGGACCGGTCGCACCGCGCAGTCCGGCGAACACCAGCGTGTGGATGCGCTCGGGCGCCACCAGGAACAACGCGCGGCGCAGCGCGGCGTATATCGTCCCGTCGGCCATCTACAGCTCCGGCAGATCGCCGGCGTGCGGATTCTCGACCCGGGTTTTCTTGCGGCGCAACAACACCCGCCGGGTGCCGTCGGTATAGAGCCGCACCTTGGTCAGTTCCCAGCCGCGGTACTCGGCCTCGATCGACAGCCGGGTGGACGCGGTGACGCGGGTGACGTCAGGGGGTAGGCGCAGCGGCACCCACTCGTAGTCGTCGGACAGGTCGACATCCCAACCCGGTGGCATCCTGCTCGTGATGGGCCGCCGGCCGCCGGCCGTCACCGCGGCTGTCCCGCGTGTTCGATGACCTGGACACCGGCACCCGACCCAGACACCACATACAGGGTGCCTGAAGCGTCGTCATAGGCCAGGATGTTCGGCTGCTGCACGGTCGGGTAACGCACCTTCTCCACAGGTATTCCGGTGGCCAGATCGTAACCAATGACCGTGTTGGTCGCGGTCTGTGACACCCATGCCAGCCGTTGTGAGCCCGCGATCCCGTACGGCGCCCCGCGCACCGGATAACGCTGCCGCAGGATCAGCGGCTGCGCGCCGAACACCAGCAGTTCCTCGCCCCGGGTGTCGGCGACGAGCACCCGGCCCGCCGGGTCCGCCGCCATGGTGGTGGCGCCTTCACCGGCACGCAGCGCCTCCTGGGCCGTGCCGTCGGGGTCCACCGCGGTCACCGAGGTCTGGTCACGTTGCAGTACCACGGCCGTGTTGCCTTGGGTCACAATGGAATCCACCCGCGAACGAGAGCTTGTCCCGGTGCGCCACGTCGGTTGCCGAGGACAGCACGAACACCGACCCGTCGGCGCTGCCGAGCACCAACTGCCCGTCGGCGCGGCGGGCGATCGCGGTGAACTCGGTGTCCTGCTCGTCGGTGACGCCGGTGCGGACGGCGGTGCCGGCGGCCAGGTCGACGCTGAAGTATCCGCCCCGGGTCGACACCAGGGCGTGGCCGTCACCGTCGCCGGTGAGTGCGGTGCCGGGTGCCGCGAGGGAGATCGCGCGTGGCGCGACGCCGTCGCGGCCCAGCACCGTCAGCGTGTCCGGGGCGCCCGCATCGGCGCCGCCGAGCACCACCAGAGCCGAGGTCGCCGGGTCGACGATCGCCGCCAGCGGATGCCCGGTGAGTTTGCGAACTTCACCGGCCGGCGTCGCAGCGGGAGCGGGCGCGGTCGCGGCGGTGGCCGGTCCGACCGGCGCGGGGCCGGTGTCGGTGTGTCTCGAAGCGCATCCGGCCAGCAGAACCGCCGTCGACGAGTCCACCGCCGACAAGGCGTCGAACTGCGGGGATGGCGACGGATGGCATGGGGTCTCTCTGTGTGCAGGGACAACCGCCGATTGTAGGGAAGCCCTGCGCGGGAAATTCGACGCGTCCGACGTCTCGGGGGCATAACCGCGTCTCGGGGGCATAACCGCAGGTATGTTTGCCCCATGACAATGGCCGCGGATCGCGAAGTTGTCGGGTCCGAGTTCGTTCTCGAGGACATCACCACCGGGGTCCACGCGAGCGGGTTCGGCGAGGTCGGTGACGGTCGGAGTTTCTCCTTCCACGTCGAACACCACACCCTGGTGATCGAGGTGTACCGGCCGCGCCTGGCCGGACCCGTCCCGCAGGCCGAGGACGTGGTGGCCGTCGCGCGCCGCAGCCGTGCTGGGGATCGATCTGACCGACGAGCGCAGCCTCGCGGCCGCCGTCCGCGACGGGGTGAGCGCCGCGGTACCGGTGCCGCGCTGACCAGGGTCAGGGCCAGGATCAGTTCGGCCCGTTCGGTTTTCGGTGTGCCGACGACCTCACAGCGCGTACTCAGCGGGTGCTTCTGTACGTTCTTCCGTGTGGATAGCGCTGTGGTGGCCGACTCGATGTCGTGGCTGCAAGTCGTCGTTCTGTCGGTCGTACAGGGCCTGACGGAGTTCCTTCCGGTGTCGTCGTCGGGCCATCTGGCCATCACGTCGCGGGTGTTCTTCGCCGACGACGCCGGGGCGTCGTTCACGGCGGTCTCACAGCTGGGGACCGAACTGGCCGTCCTGGTCTACTTCGGCAAGGACATCTGGCGCATCCTGCGGGCGTGGTTCGCCGGATTGTTCGACAAGGCCCGGCGCGGCAACATCGACTACCGGATGGGCTGGTACGTCATCATCGGCACCATCCCGATCCTGGTGTTCGGGCTGCTGTTCAAGGACGTCATCCGCACCGGTGTGCGCAATCTGTGGATCGTGTCCACCGCGCTCATCGTGTTCGCCCTGGTGATCGCCGCCGCCGAGTACTCGGCAGGCAGACCCGCCACGCCGAACAGCTGACCTGGCGCGACGGTATCATCGTCGGCCTGGCGCAGTGCCTGGCCCTGGTGCCCGGGGTGTCCCGCTCGGGCGCCACCATCAGCGCCGGCCTGTTCCTGGGCCTGGACCGCGAACTGGCCGCCCGGTTCGGCTTCCTGCTGGCAATTCCGGCGGTGTTCGCCTCCGGGTTGTTCTCGCTGCCGGACGCGTTCAAACCGGTCAGCGAGGGGATGAGCGCCACCGGGCTGCAGCTGCTGGTGTCGGTGATCATCGCGTTCGTGGTCGGCTTCGCCGCGGTCTCGTGGTTCCTGAAATTCCTGATCAGCCACAGCATGTACTGGTTCGTCGGCTACCGGATCGTGCTCGGTCGTGGTCATGCTCGCCCTGCTGGCCACCGGGGTGGTGGCCGCGACGTGACCACCGGCGACTGAGGCGTGCGAGGCACGAGCGATGGGGAGGCGCTAAATGACCGTCATCCTGCTGCGGCACGGCCGCTCCACGTCGAACACCGCGCACACCCTGGCCGGCCGGTCACTGGGCGTGGACCTCGACGACAAAGGGCTCGAACAGGCCGACGCCGTGGTGGACCGGATCGGCGAACTGCCGATCCGGGCGCTGGTGAGCTCACCGCTGTTGCGGTGCCGGCGCACCCTGGAGCCGCTGGCCGGAAAGCTCGGCCTCGAGCCGGTCATCGACGATCGGCTCACCGAAGTCGACTACGGCGAGTGGACGGGCCGCAAACTGTCCGAGCTGGTCTCCGAGTCGTTGTGGTCGGTTGTCCAGCAGCAACCCAGTGCGGCGGTGTTCCCCGGTGGCGAGGGACTTGCGGCGGTGCAGTCCCGCGCGGTTTGCGCTGTACGCGAACACGACCGGCGGCTCGCGGAGGAACACGGCGGCGGTGATGTCCTCTGGGTCGCATGCACGCACGGGGACGTCATCAAGTCCGTCGTCGCCGACGCGCTGGGCGCTCCATCTGGACAGTTTCCAGCGCATCACCGCCGATCCGGCCTCGATGAGCGTGATCCGCTACACGCCGCACCGCCCGTTCGTCGTGCACGTCAACCACACGGGCGCCACGCTCGCGGTGGCGCTGACGGCACCGCCGCCCGCGCAGTCCGGAGATGCCACCGTCGGAGGTTCAACCGACTGAGAGACCCGTTCTACCGGTATTTTGGAAGGGTCATGTCCCGCGCAATACACGTCTTCCGCACACCCGACCGATTCGTCGCCGGGACTGTCGGGGAACCCGGAAACCGGACCTTCTACCTGCAGGCTGTGCACGACGCCCGGGTGGTGTCGGTGATTCTGGAGAAGCAGCAGGTTGCGGTGCTGGCCGAGCGGATCGGCGCACTGCTGGTCGAGGTCAACCGGCGATTCGGCACGCCGCTGCCGCCGGAGGCCATCGAAGTGGACGACCTGAGCCCGTTGGTCACCCCCGTCGACGCCGAGTTCCGGGTCGGGACGATGGGGCTGGGTTGGGACTCCGAGGCCCAGACCGTCGTGGTGGAACTGCTCGCGGTGACCGAAAACGAGTTCGACGCCTCGGTGGTGCTCGACGACGCCGAGGACGGGCCGGACGCGGTTCGGGTGTTCCTGACGCCGGAGTCGGCCCGCCAGTTCGCGAACCGTTCCGAACGGGTGATCTCCGCCGGCCGGCCGCCGTGCCCGCTGTGCGACGAACCGTTGGACCCCGACGGGCATATCTGCGTGCGCACCAACGGTTATCGCCGGTCGGCATTCGGGTCAGATGACGCCGCCGACGAGTGATCAGTCCCAAGGACCCCCAGATATCCAGGACCTGCTGCAGCGCGGTGATCTGACGGTCCTGGGACGGATCCGCTCGGCCAGCAACGCCACCTTCCTGTGCGAGGCGTCAATGGATGGGGGCCCGGACGGGCCCCGCCACCGTGCACTGTGTGTACAAGCCGGTCGCCGGTGAGCGTCCGCTGTGGGACTTTCCCGACGGCACACTGGCCGGGCGCGAGCTGGCGACCTATCTGGTGTCGCAGGCGCTGGGCTGGAATATCGTGCCCCACACCATCATTCGTGACGGTCCGGCCGGCCGCGGCATGGTGCAGCTGTGGGTGGACCAGCCCGGCGACAGCGCGGTCGGCGATGCTGACGAGAGCGAGGCGCCCGCGCTGGATCTGGTGGACCTGTGCCCGGCGGGACGGGTGCCGCCCGGCTACCTGTCGGTGTTGCAGGCCTACGACTTCACCGGCGACGAGGTGATGTTGATTCACGCCGACGACATGCGGTTGCGGCGGATGGCGGTGTTCGACGTCCTGGTCAACAACGCCGACCGCAAGGGCGGTCACGTCCTGCGTGGCGTGGACGGCGGCGTGTACGGCGTGGACCACGGACTGTGTCTGCACATCGAGGACAAACTGCGCACTGTGCTGTGGGGCTGGGCGGGCAAACCCATCGACGACGACACGGTGGCGTCGGTGGTGGCGCTCACGATGCCCTCGACGACACGCTTTCCGACGAACTCACCGCCCTCATCACGCCACGGGAGGTCAGGGCCCTGCGACGCCGTGCACGCGAGTTGCTGAGCACCCCGGTGATGCCGGGACCCGACCGGCACCGCCCCATTCCCTGGCCCGCGTTCTGACCTCGTGAGATGAAACCGTCTGCGGTGCAGGATTTTTCGCTCGTGCCGTGGATCGTGTCGGTACGCTCTCCGTTGTATGTCCGGCACTACGTTGTGGGTATCGCGCCAAATTCAGCGTGAGGGGCAGTCGACCCCCACTAGGCTCTGTGATTCAGATCACAACAGCACAACACATGCGGGGGAGGGAAGTCCGATGGCGGCGAAAGCGTCCACCGAAACCCGCGTGGGTGTGTGGTCGGAGATCGGCAAGCTGCGCCGCGTGATGGTGTGCGCGCCAGGCCTGGCGCACCAGCGGCTCACCCCGGACAACAGTGAAGAGCTGTTATTCGATGACGTGATCTGGCTGGCCCAGGCTCGCCGGGACCACTACGACTTCGTGGCCAAGATGGAGGACCGCGGCGTCGAGGTGCTCGACCTGCAGGATTGTCTGGCTGAGGTGTTGACCGACGACACGGCCCGCGCTTGGGTGCTCGACCGGAAGATCACCGACAACATCGTCGGGCCGGGCGTCGGTCAGGAACTCCGGGCCTGGCTGGACGCACTGCCCGCCGACGATCTGGCCAACTACCTCATCGGCGGTGTGGCGTACCACGAGATCCCCAAAGACTTTGCGGGCGCATTCATTACGTCGTTCGGTGCGATGAGCCCGGCAGGCTTCCTGATCAAGCCGCTGCCCAACACGCAGTTCACCCGGGACAACTCGTCGTGGATCTTCCACGGCGTCACGCTCAACTCGATGTACTGGCCGGCCCGACGCCAGGAGACCCTGCTCACCACGGCGGTCTACAACTTTCACTCAGGGTTCGCGGGCGAGGAGTTCAACGTCTGGTACGGCGACATCGGCGGCAAGCCGCACGATTACGGCGCCGCCACGATCGAGGGCGGCGACGTGATGCCGATCGGCAACGGCGTGGTGGTGATCGGGATGGGTGAGCGCACCTCGGAGCAAGCCATCTCCCAGGTGGCCAAGACGCTCTTCGACAACGATGCCGCCGAGCGGGTGATCATCGCGGGGCTGCCGAAGACCCGGGCGGCGATGCACCTGGACACGATCTTCACGTTCTGCGACCACGAGGTGCTGACGGCATACGCGCCGATCGTCGACGGCATCGTGCCGTTCAGCCTGCGGCCCGACGACACGTCGCCGTCCGGTCTGGACATCCGGCGGGAGAGCAAGGGTCTGGCCGAGACCATCGGCGACGCGGTGGGCGTGAAGTTCAAGGTCATCGCCACCGCCGGCGATGTCTACGGTATCCAGCGTGAGCAGTGGGACGACGCCAACAACGTCGTCGCGGTCGAGCCCGGCGTGGTGATCGGTTACGACCGCAACACGCTGACCAACACCGCGCTGCGTAAGGCGGGCATCGAGGTCGTCACAATCGACGCCAGCGAGTTGGGTCGCGGACGCGGAGGCGGTCGATGCATGACCTGCCCGATCCTGCGTGACCCGGCCTACTGACATCGACGCGACACCGAAGAGAAAGAGCGATAATGGGTTTCAACATCCACAACCGGGGCCTGCTGAGCCTGGTTCACCACTCCGAGCGCGACATCAACCACCTGATCGAGCTCGCCCGCGACCTCAAGCGGTTGAAGTACTCCGGCGTCCGCCCCCGGAATCTGGAGGGCAAGAACATCGCCCTGATCTTCGAGAAGACGTCGACACGCACCCGGTGCGCGTTCGAGGTGGCGGCCTTTGACGAGGGCGCCCATGTGACCTACATCGACCCGACCTCGTCGCAGATCGGGCACAAGGAGTCGATGAAGGACACCGCCCGCGTGCTGGGCCGCATGTACGACGCGATCGAATACCGCGGCTTCGGTCAGGCCATCGTCGACGAACTCGCGGAGTATGCCGGTGTGCCCGTCTTCAATGGGCTCACCGACGAATTCCACCCCACCCAGATGCTCGCCGACGTACTGACCATGACCGAGCACTGTTCGAAGCCGCTGCACGAGATCTCCTACGCCTACGTCGGAGACGGCCGCAACAACATGGCCAACTCGCTGCTGTTGGTGGGCGCCAAGCTCGGCATGGATGTCCGGATCGGCGCGCCCAAGCACCTGCAGCCCGCCCGAGGACCACATCACGTTGTGTGAGGGCTTCGCCAAGGAGTCCGGCGCGCGCGTCACCATCACCGATGACCCGGCCAAGGCGGTAAAGGGCGTGGACTTCATTCACACCGACGTCTGGGTGTCCATGGGCGAGCCCATCGAGTCCTGGGGCGAGCGCATCGACGAGCTGATGCCCTTCCAGGTGAACGCGAAACTCATGAAGGCGTCGGGTAATCCGCGCGTGAAGTTCATGCACTGCCTGCCGGCCTTCCACAATTCGGAGACCAAGGTCGGGCAGGCAGATCGCCGAACAGTATCCGGCCCTCGAGAACGGCATCGAGGTCACCGAGGACGTCTTCGAGAGCCCGGCCAACATCGCGTTCGATCAGGCCGAGAACCGGATGCACACGATCAAAGCGGTCCTCGTGTCGGCGCTGGGCTGAGGATCAGCGGGCCGGTCAGGCCCGCTTCCAGCTGAGGATTCCGCCGTCGGCCATCTGCGACATGTGCAGCTGCTCGTCCTTGAACAGGTAGGTGCGCACGTCCGAGAGCGCCTTACCGACCCGCTGGTCCAGGGACGGTTGCGGGCACATCATCCTCGTCGCTGCGATCGGGCCGAACTCGAGCTTCCCCTCGCTGCCGTCACCGCTGGTTGACGTGGTGTAACTGCCCTTGCCGCGGTTGCAGTCGAGCTGGAAGAACGCCTGGCCGCTCTTGTCGAAGGTGACCATGAACTTGCTGGGGTCGGGCACCGGGGTGGTGCCCTGCGCATCGTCCATCGACTGGATGGACACCAACTGCCACGTGGTGCCCTCCAGCGGGAGGTTCGCGGTGCGACGAGCAGCCGACCGTCACCGTCGATGCCGCAAGCACCAGCGCTCCGACGACAACCGGATGCGGTCGCTTAGTGAGCTTCATCACTTTGCCTCCCTTTGTCCAGGTGTCCGAAGTGAGACATCTGTAATGCAGCAGTACCGGTGGCCGAGTTTTGCCAACGTGTGCGTTGTCCCGTGTTGACGGGCCTTTGCCGGGTCGCCGAGCCGCCAAGCGATACTGGGACGGTGACCGTGGCCCCCGACGACGTGACCGACGCGGAGCTGGCCGCGGATCTGGCCGTCGACGCCGGGAAGCTATTGCTGCGGATTCGCGACGAGGTCGGATTCGACTACCCGTGGGAACTCGGCGACATCGGCGACGCACGCGCCAATGTGCTGCTGCTGCGCCGGTTACGGGCCGAGCGGCCCGATGACGCCGTGTTGTCCGAAGAGGCTCCCGACGACCTGGCCCGGCTGCGGTCGGACCGGGTGTGGATCATCGACCCCGTCGACGGCACCCGGGAATTCTCCACACCGCGCCGGGAGGACTGGGCGGTGCACATCGCACTGTGGCAGCGCGTGGGCGGCGCCGACGGCCGGATCACCGACGCCGCGGTGGCGCTGCCCGCGCGCGACGAGGTGTACCGATCCGACACCGTCCAGGCGGGTGCGCGCAGGGATCCCGCTGCGCCCATCCGCATCACCGCGAGCGCCCACCGGCCGCCGCGGGTGCTGTACCGGATGGCCGACATCATGGACTTCGAAATGGTCCGGATCGGCTCGGCGGGCGCCAAGGCGATGGCCGTGGTGCGCGGTGACGTCGATGCGTACATCCACGCGGGCGGACAGTGGGAGTGGGATTCGGCCGCGCCCGCCGGGGTGGTGCTGGCGGCCGGCATGCATGCCTCCCGGCTCGACGGCTCGCCGATGCTCTACAACCGGCCCGACCCGTACCTGCCCGACCTGCTGATGTGCCGGCAGGAACTCGCCGACGTGCTGCTGGATGCCATCCGGTCGGCGGGCGGTCCCGGTGGAATCCGCTACCAATAAGGTTGGATGCTATGCAATCGTGGTCTGTGCCGGTCGTTCCGGAACTGCCGGGGCGGGGTCCGCAGCTGCGGCTCTACGACAGCGCCGACCGGCAGGTCCGCCCGGTGTCGCCCGGGCAGACCGCCACCATGTACGTCTGCGGCATCACGCCCTATGACGCCACCCACCTCGGCCACGCCGCGACCTACCTCGCGTTCGACCTGATCAACCGGCTGTGGCTGGACGCCGGGCACGAGGTGCACTACGTGCAGAACATCACCGACGTCGACGACCCGCTGTTCGAGCGGGCCGAGCGCGACGGCGTGGACTGGCGTGACCTCGCCGCGCGCGAGATCCAGTTGTTCCGCGACGACATGGCCGCCCTGCAGGTGCTGCCGCCGCACGACTACGTGGCCGCCACGGACGCCATCGCCGAGGTGATCGAGGTGGTCGAGAAGATGCTGGCGTCCGGGAGCCGCCTACGTCGTCGACGACGCCGAGTACCCCGACGTCTACTTCCGCGCCGATGCCACCGTCCAGTTCGGTTACGAGTCGGGCTACGACCACGAGACGATGCGGACGTTGTTCGCCGAACGCGGCGGCGACCCGGACCGCGTCGGGAAGGCCGACCAACTCGACGCGCTGGTCTGGCGGGCCGAGCGACCCGGCGAACCGGCCTGGCCGTCACCGTTCGGGCCGGGCCGGCCCGGTTGGCATGTCGAGTGCTCGGCGATCGCGCTCACCCGGCTGGGTATGGGCTTCGACGTCCAGGGCGGCGGCAGTGATCTGATCTTCCCGCACCACGAGTTCTCGGCGGCGCACGCCGAGTCCGTAACGGGGGAGCGGCGTTTCGCGCGTCACTACGTGCACGCCGGGATGATCGGCTGGGACGGCCACAAGATGTCCAAGAGCCGTGGAAACCTGGTGCTGGTGTCGCAACTGCGCGCCGACGGTGTCGATCCGGGGGCGGTCCGGCTGGGCCTGTTCGCGGGCCACTACCGCAGCGACCGCTCCTGGAGCCCCGAGGTCCTCGACGATGCGCAGGCCCGGCTGGCCCGGTGGCGCGCGGCGACGGCGCTGCCGGCCGGCCCGGACGCCACCGACGTCATCGGCCGGGTGCGGCAGTATCTGGCCGACGATCTGGACACCCCGAAAGCGCTTGCGGCCCTGGATGGCTGGACGACTGATGCCCTCGAGTACGGCGGCCACGACGACGCCTCGCCGGCGTTGGTGCGGACTGCTGGGCGTCGGCTGGATCGCCTCTGCTGCGGTGTGCAGGGTACGTTATGGCTAAGGGTTCAGTCGCCAAGCTGCTCGGTATCGTCGGGATCGTCGCGTTGCTGGCCGCATGTGCACCACCGACAAGGGCGCCGAGTGACCACGTCCGCTCCGCCACCGTCGACCCAGGCCCCGTCAGTGCCGAACAGGCCCGTGCCATCGCCAAAGAGGCGTATATCTACGGCTTTCCGATGGTGGACAACTACCGGGTCGATGCACGCGTACTTCGTCGACAAGCGACGACGCCGAGTACAAGGGTGGCTGGAACGAGGTCCACAACACGGCGCGCGTCTACACGCCGGCCGACACCGCAATCCAGACGCCGAACTCCGATACGCCGTATTCGGCGGTCGGTGCCGATCTGCGCGCCGAGCCATTGGTGTTGACGGTGCCGCAGATCGAGCAGAACCGTTACTACTCACTGCAGTTCATCGATCTCTATACCTCGAACTTCGCCTATGTCGGCAGCCGGACCACGGGCAACAGCGCCGGCAAATATCTTCTCGCCGGGCCGAATTGGAGCGGAGACAAACCCGAGGGCGTCGACGATGTCATCCACTGCGGACACCGAACTGGCGCTGGTCCTCTACCGCACCCAGTTGTTCGGTCCCGGCGACATGGACAACGTCAAGCAGATCCAGGCCGGTTACCAGGTGCAGCCGTTGTCGGGGTTCCTCGGCCGGCCCGCGCCGGCACCTGCGCCGCCGATCGACTTCGTCGCCACCGCTGACGCCCGATCGAGCAGCGAACGTCGCCGAAGTTCTTCGAAATACTGAATTTCGCATTGCAGTTCGCGCCGGCGGTGCCCGAGGAAGCGGAGCTGCGTGCCCGGTTCGCGGCGATCGGCATGCGCGGAGGTCGTGGACGCACACGTCAGCCGGAGAGCCGCGGCGATGCGAAGCCGGGATGGCGGACGCCTGGGCGGAGCTCGACAATTCAAGAAGGAGAAAATCGACACCGGTGAGGTGACGTCGGCGCAGTATCTTCGGGACCCGCGAGGATCTCGACGGCAATTACCTGTATCGGATCGCCGCCGCGGCACTGGGTATCTACGGCAACACCGCGGCAGAGGCGCATGTATCCGATCCTCGCCGTCGACGACCACGGCGCGCCACTGACGCGGGGCCGCCAACTACGTCGTCCGATTCGCCCCCGGTCAGCTGCCGCCGGTGAACTCGTTCTGGTCGCTGACCATGTATGAGATGCCCGCGAGCCAGCTGGTTGCCAATCCGATCAACCGGTACCTGATCAACTCGCCGATGCTGCCCGAACTGGTCGCCGACCCGGACGGGGGTCACACGCTGTACCTGCAGAACGCCTCCCCGGGCGCCGGCAGGGAAGCCAACTGGCTGCCCGCGCCGGTCGGGCCGTTCGCCGTGGTGATGCGGCTGTACTGGCCCAAGCCCGAAGCCCTCGACGGTCGCTGGCAGGCCCCCAAACCGGTGAGAACCTAGCGTGGCCGTCGTCAAGCGAGCCGACCTCGTCCTGTCGGGCGGCGGCGTCAAGGGCATCGGCCTGGTCGGTGCCGTCGCGGCCCTGGTCGATGCGGGCTACAAGCCGCAGCGGATCTCCGGAACCTCGGCGGGCGCCCTCGTCGGTGCGATCCTGGCCGCCGCGGTACAGAGCGGGCACGTCGACGCGGAAGAACTCAAGAAGCTCGCGATGCGGATCGACTACCGCGAGTTCCTCGACCAGGGACCGATCGAACGCATTCCGCTGCTCGGTCCGGCATGGGGCGTGCTGACAGGGGACGGGATCTACCGCGGCGACGCGCTGCAGGCGTGGGTCGAACGACAACTCGCCGACTACGGCGTCTCGACGTTCGCCGACCTCGCGATCCCCAACCCGGCCCTACCGCCCGAACAGCGCTACCGCCTGGTGGTCACGGTTGCCGACGTCACTCTCGGCCAGCTGATCCGTCTGCCCTGGGATTACCAGCGGGTGTACGGCCTTGATCCCGACGAACAGTCCGTGGCCGATGCTGTGCGCGCGTCGACGGCCATCCCGTTCTTCTACCGTCCGGCGACCCTGACCAGCGCCGAGGGCCGCACCTCGACCCTCGTCGACGGCGGGCTGCTGTCGAATTTCCCGATCGACTCGCTCGACCGCACCGACGGTAAGCCGCCGCGGTGGCCGACGTTCGGGGTCACCCTGTTGCCCGACCTGCCCGCCGAGAACGATCAGGTGATTCCGGCGTTGCGACCCTTGCACCTCGTGACCGGGCCGACGCTGCTCGAGAAGGTCGTGACGACGATCCTGGTCGGTCGTGACCAGGCCTACCTCAACCAGCCATGGGTCAGCGCCCGCACCATCCGGGTGAACACCACCGACGTCGGCGTCCTCGACTTCCATCTGTCCGACAAGGACAAGGCCGCGCTGTATGACGAAGGGCTTCAGCGCCGCCCGGGATTTCCTGAAGACCTGGGACTTCGCGGACTACGTCACCCGCTTCCGGTAGCGCCGAGAACCAATTTCTCGCCGCGCCGTTCCTGCGGCTTTGTGGAGAGAAAGTGGTTCTCGGCGGCAGGGAGGGCAAGTCAGACGACGGGCACCTTCGTGGTCCACCCCTGGGTGAGGTCACGGGCGGCCAGCCAACCGGCATACATCCCGTCCGCCCGGTCACGGCTCATCTGGGGCTCGAAGGTGCGGTCTGCCGCCCAGGTGGCCCCCAACTCGTCGATTGTGCGGTAAACACCTGTCGACAGGGCGGCCAGCAGCATGGCGCCAAAGGCGGTGGCCTCGGTGTTCTTCGGCCGTACCACCGGGATGCCCAGGATGTCGGCCAGCAGTTGGCACAGCAGGTTGTTCTTGACCGCACCACCGTCGATGCGCAATTCGTCGAACGTGAAGTGCGAGCCGGCGCGCGCCGCCTCGAGAACATCCCGGGTCTGATAGACCATCGACTCGACCGCGGCCCGGATGATGTGAAGTCTGTTGGTGGAGTTGCTGATTCCGACGATCGCCGCGCGCGCGTGTGGATCCCACGTCGGTGCAGCCAGGCCGGTGAACGCCGGCACCAGGTACACGCCCTCGGTGCTGGGCACCTGGCCCGCGTACCACTCGCTCTCCGGGGCCGCGTGGATGAGCTGCAACTCGTCGCGCAGCCACTGCATCGTCTTGCCCATCGCGAACGCGACGCCCTCGACCTCGTACGCAACCTCGCCGCCGATGCCCCATGCCACGCTCGGGGTCAGACCGTCGATCCGCCGGGGCACGGCCCCGCTGTTGACGTTGAGGACACCGGCGGTGCCGAAGGTCATCTTCGCCTGGCCCTCATGGTGGCCGGCCTGGCCGAACAACCCGGCCTGCTGGTCACCGAGGGTCGCGCGGATCGGCACCGGAGTGCCGAACGTCGCCTCCAGATCACCGAAATGCGCGTCCGACGGCACGATCTCGGCGAGCATCCCGCGAGGAATCCCGTAGTGGCCCAACAGTTCTTCGTCCCACTCGAGCGTGTGCAGGTTCATCATCATCGTCCGTGACGCGTTGGAGTAGTCGGTCACGAACGAGCGCCGGCCGGTGAGGTTCCAGATGAGCCACGAGTCGACGGTGCCGGCCAGCAGTTCGCCTCGCTCGGCGCGCCGCTGCGCATCGGGGATGCGGTCGAGGATCCAGCGAATCTTCGACGCGGCGTAGAACGCGTCGGGGATCAGCCCGGTGCGTTCCCGGATGAGGGGTGCGATCCCACGGTCGATCCAGGACTGCACCACATCGACGGTTTGCCGCGACGCCCACACCACGGCGTTGTAGATCGGCCGCCCGGAGTCCTTCGCCCAGACGATCGCGGTCTCGCGCTGGTTGGTCAGCCCGGCCACCGACAGCTGGTCGGGTCGGATGCCGGCATCCCGCAGGGCGGCGCGGATGACTTCGAGCTGCAGGCTGAGGATCTGCATCGGATCGTGTTCGATGTTGCCCGGGTGCGGGTAGAGCTGCGTCAGCTCGGCCTGGCCGAAACCCCGGATGTTCGTCTCGTCGTCGATGACGAATGCGCGGGCGCTAGTGGTGCCTTCGTCGATACCAAGGATGTACTGGACCACGTTCCCGTCCCCGCGTGTGAGTCCGTCCCGCGCGTGTGAGCGGGACTAGAGACTACGGGAACCGGGATCAAAGCGCAGACGGTCCGATGTCTTGTGCCACCACGACATTGACGCCGTCGAGCCGCAGGCTGCGGATGTGGTCTTCGGAGGTGCGGCTGTCGACGATCACCGTGTCGAAGTCGCTGAGCGGGCCGAGTGCGTGCAGCGCCCGGCGCTCGAACTTCGAATGGTCGAGGTAAGCGATCCGCGTGCGGGCCGACTCGAACATGGCGCGCTTGACCAGGACCGTGTCGTGGTGCTGGTGGAAGCAGATGCCGTCGGTAACGGCCGATGTGGACATGATGAACACGTCGGCGCGGATGCTGCGCAACGCGTCGAGCGTCAATGACCCCATGTAGGCCCGGCACCACGGGTAGTACTGGCCGCCGAGCGCGATGACGTTCAGTCCGGGCTGGTTGAGCAGCTGATCCAGTGCGGACTGGAAGTTCGTGATAACCGTCAGCGGCTGTCGGCCCGCGAGCTGGCTGACCAGGTGCAGCCCGGTGGTGGAGTCGTCCAGGATGACCGACTGGCCCGGTTCGATCATCTGCAGGGCCGCATTGGCCACCGCGTACTTGTCCGCGACGTTCTGCCGCGCCCGGTACACGGTGCTGGCTTCCGACAGGGTGCTCGGCAACGCGGTTGCCACACCGCGGGTCTTGCGGATCAGGCCCTGGGTGGCCAGGGTGTCGAGGTCGCGGTGCACGGTCATCAGACTCACCCCGAAGGCGTCGGGGAGATCCTCGATCTTGACCGAGCCGGCGGCCATCACCATTTCGAGGATCGCGGCGCGGCGCTCGTTCGGCCCCGCGGGCGGCTCGGGTTGTCCGTCCCGGCGCAGCCGACCGACGCCCGCTGAGTTGGACATGCAGACCTCCTCTCCTTGGTGCGGTGAGTGCGGAAGGGACGCGCATCGCGCGCCCCTTCCGCACTTTAGGCTCGCCGCTGTCAGGGCTGCTTGAGTTGCTCGTTCGACAGGTCGCCCGATGCCAGGTTCTGGGCGATCAACGCCGGGAGTTGCCCGAGGAACGCATCCTTGTCGGTGACGACGTTCTTGTAGTACTGATCGACGTTCTCCGGCGTGATCGGAGGCATCCTGTAGGTGTACGTCTTCTCGACCGCTTCACCCTTGGCGGCCTTCTGCGCCACCGCGAGACCTTCGGCCATCTCCACCCGGCCATGTTGCAGCGAGGTGCCGATGAACTTGCCATCCTTGACGGCTGTCAGACCGTCCTGGATGCCGTCGATGCCGACGACCGGAATCGACTTGCCGGCCTCGGAAAGTGCTTGCACCGCACCGAGTCCCATGTCGTCGTTCTCTGACACGATGCCGTTGATCTGATCGCCGAAGCTCGACAGCCAGTTCTTCACCTTGTTGACCGCTTCGTCACGCTTCCAGTTGGCGGTGTCCATGGCCAAGATCTTGATGTCCGGGTACTTGGCCAGTGTGTCCTTGATGCCCTTGGTGCGGTCCAGTTCCGGTGACGAACCCAGCGGGCCCTGCAGTACGACGATGTTGCCCTTACCGCCGAGCTTGTCGGCCATCATCTGCATCTCCTGCGCGCCGGCCGCGACGTCGTCGGGCAGCACCGAGGACGCCAGTGCCCCCGCGTCGGACAGCGCCGTGTTCACGGCGATCACCGGGATGTTGGCGGCCTTCGCCGAAGCCATCTGCGGCCCAAGGGAATCCGCTTGCACCGGGACGATGATGATGGCGTCGACCTTTTGGTTGATCAGCTGGTCGACCTGATTCGCCTGGGCGGCGACGTCACCGTTGGCCGAGTTCCACAGCAGTTCGATGTTGTTGTCCTTGGCGAAGGCCTGCATGCCCTCCTGGCCCTGCGTGATGAAGGAGGACATGTCGTAAACGGTGACGCCGACGCGAAGCTGCTTCTCGCCGGTGTCCTTGTTTGCATTGGGGTCACCGGCACCGCAGGCGGCCAGGACCACCATCAGGAGCGGGATCACCGCCAGCCACAGCCGGCGGGCGAATCTGGGGAACATGAGTTGGTGCCTTTCTTTCGGTGATGGTGCGGTTGATGTTTCGATCTGGGTTCAGCTACTTCGGCGGCGGACGGCCCACACGTCGACGGCGACGGCGGCGACGATGAGCACGCCGCTGATCACCTTCTGCCAGTAGGCGGGGACCACCAGGATGTCGAGGCCGTTGTTGAGGGTCTGGATCAGCAGCAGGCCCAGCAGGGTGCCCCACACCGATCCGCGACCGCCGAGCAGGCTGGCGCCGCCGATGACGACCGCGGCGATGGCAGCGAGTTCGTAACCGGAACCCAGGTTCGGCGGTCCGGAGATGACACGCGAGGAGAGGATGACGCCCGATAGCCCGGCCAGGGCGCCGCTGAGCACGTACACGGCGATCAGGATCTGCCCGGACTTCACGCCGGCGACATCGGCCGCGGTGCGGTTGCCGCCGACGGCGTAGACGCGCAGGCCGAACGCGGTCTTGCGCAGCACCAGGTAGGAGATGACGAAGCCGGCGACCATGATCAGCACGGGAACCCGGACGCCGAGCACCTCGGTGTTGGCGATCTTGCCCCACTCGATCGGCAGGCCGTTGATGGGTGCGCCGCCGCCGATCACATAGGCGATACCCGAGCCCGCGGTGAGCGTGCCCAACGTGGCGACGAAGGGCGCCACGCCCAGCTTGCTGACCACCAGGCCGTTGATCAGGCCGATCAGCAGTCCGACGCCGATCCCGGCGAGCAGTCCCACCCAGATCAGCTCCGGGTGTCCGACCACGATCGACGAGGCCGTCATGGCGCTGACCGCGATCACGCTGCCCACCGACAGGTCGATGCCGCCGGTCAGGATCACGAAGGTCTGACCAAGGGCCACCAGCGCGAACGGCGCGGCGGCGACCAGGATGGTGAGTGCGTTCTCGGGTGTGGCGAAGCGGACGCTGCGATAGCTGAAGTACGCCATCACCAACAGCAGCACGATCACCATCGAGTTGCGGATGGCGAAGTTGGTCAGCCATTGCCGGTCGAAGCGCTTGCTCGTCTCCGGTGCGGCGTCCGGCGGCGGGAGTGCGGTCACCGGGTCGGTGGTGGTTGACATGGCGTCCTCTCGGTTGGTTGCGCTCATGCGGCAGCCTCCTGGCCGCTGGCATAACGGAAGATGCGTTCCTGGGCGTCGGGTGCGTCGAGGTCCGTCCGGGAAAGTTCGCCGGCCACGCCACCGCTGCGCATGACCAGGACCCGGTGGCTCAGTCCGATGAGTTCGGGCATGTCGGAGCTGACCAGGATCACGGACAGGCCCTTGGCCGCCAGGTCACGGACGATCGTGTAGATCTCGCCGCGCGCCCCGACGTCGACGCCACGCGTCGGTTCGTCGAGCAGGAGCACCGAGCAGTTCTGGGTGAGCCAGCGCGCCAGCACGATCTTCTGCTGGTTCCCGCCGGACAGGTTGCCGACCAACTGGCCCAGGCCGCTGGATTTCAGCTGGACCGAACGGGTGGCCTCGGACACCGCGGCCGATCGCTTGCGGTCGTTGAGCCAGCCCGCGGTGGAGAATGCCCCCAGATGCGGCATGCTGCCGTTGTCCAGGACCGACTGGGTCAGCACCAGCCCGGCTCCCTTGCGATCCTCGGGAACCAGCGAGATGCCGGCCTTGATGGCCTCGCCCACATGTCCGCGACGGACCGAAGTGCCGTTGACGTCGATGGCTCCGGCAATCGACCGCCGGACGCCGAAGACGGCTTCCACGATCTCGCTGCGACCCGCGCCGACCAGGCCGCCGAGCCCGAGGATCTCGCCTTTGCGGACCTCGAGGTCTACGACCGGGCCGTCCGCGTGAAGTTGCATACCTCGTACGGTCAGCCCGATCTCTTCGCCGGCCGCGGTGATCTCGGGAAAGAGGTTGTCGAGTTCGCGGCCGATCATCGCGTGCACGATGCCGTCCGGCGTGGTGTCGGTCCGCGGAGCGTCCAGGACCAACTGGCCGTCGCGCAGCACGACGACGTGGTCGGCGAGTTCGGAGATCTCGGCCATCCGGTGAGTGGTGTAAAGCATCGCCACGCCCTGCTGCTTGAGGGTGCGCACCACCTCGTAGAGTCGCTCGACCTCGCGGTCGGGGATCGCCGAGGTCGGCTCGTCGAGAAGCAGCACCTTCGCGCCCCAGGTGGTGGCCTTGGCGATCTCGACGAGTTGGACCAGGGCGATCGGCAGGTTGCCCATTCGGGTCTTCGCGTCGACCTCGACACCGAAGGTGTCGAGCATCTCGCGGGCCTGCTTGGCCATGGCGCGACGGTCGAGGGTGCCGAATCTGGTGCGAAGTTCCCGTCCCACGAAGAGGTTCTCGTAGATGGTCATCTCCGGGTAGGGCGCAAGTTCCTGCGGCACGATGCCCACCCCGAGGCCGCGCGCGAACTTGGGGTCGGCGTGCTGCAGTTCTGCGCCGTCGACGCTGACCGCACCGGCGTCGGCCCGCAGTTGGCCGGTGATGATCTTCATCAGCGTGGATTTGCCGGCGCCGTTCTCACCCGCCAATACCGTCAGCTCACCGGGATGCAGGTCGAACGAGATATCGCGCAACACGGGAACGCCGCCGAACGCCTTCGCCACATGGCTGACGTGTAGCGCTGTAGCCATACCTGCTCCTCTGCTGGCTGTCACCGGTCTGGTTCGAGAAAGATAACGTCGAGTGTGATAAAAATCAACCCATTGACATTAAAAACCCCAGAGTTAATGTTATAAAGTCAGTGAGCGGGGTCACGGCCCGCCGCACGAGCGAAGGATTTCAGCCGGTGACGAAACTGTTTGACGACCCGAGGACCTTCAGTGAGGACCTGCTGGCCGGTTTCTGCGACCTGTACGCCGACCGCGTGCTTCCGGTAGTGGGCGGCGTCGTGCGGGCGGGCGCAACGCCCGGGAAAGTCGCCGTCGTGGTCGGCGGCGGATCCGGGCACTATCCGGCGTTCTGTGGTGTCGTGGGAACGGGTTTCGCCGACGGTGCCGTGGTCGGCAACGTCTTCACATCGCCGTCCGCCCAGGAGGCGTATTCGGTGGGACGGGCCGCCTCCAACGGCGCCGGAGTGCTGTTCAGCACGGGAAACTACGCCGGCGACGTCATGAATTTCACGCTGGCCCAGCAGCGGTTGTGCGACGAGGGCATCGACACTCGCGTCGTGTTCGTCACCGACGATATGGCCAGCGCGCCCGTTGAGGAAATTAACAAGCGTCGTGGCATCGCGGGCGACTTCGTTGTTTTCAAGGTTGCGGGCGCCGCCGCCGAAGCCGGCTACGACCTCGACGGGGTGGAACGCGTCGCCCGACTGGCCAACGATCGCACCCGGACTCTGGGCGTGGCTTTCGCGGGTTGCACTCTGCCCGGCGCGGATACCCCGCTGTTCACCGTCCCGGACGGTCAGATGGGGGTCGGCCTGGGCATCCATGGCGAGCCCGGGATCGCCGAGGCGGACCTGCCCCGTGCCGCCGACCTCGCGCAACGCCTGGTCGACGGAGTGCTGGCCGAGGCGCCCGGCAACACCACCCGGGTCGGGGTGATTCTCAACGGGCTCGGCGCCACGAAGTACGAGGAGCTGTTCGTGGTGTGGCGCACGGCCGCACCGATGCTGCGCGACGCCGGCTACACGCTGGTGGACGCCGAAGTCGGTGAACTGGTCACCAGCCTCGACATGGCGGGCTGTTCGCTGACGCTGGTCTTCCTCGACGACGAGCTCGAAGCTCTGTGGCGCGCGCAGGCGGACACTCCGGCCTACCGCAAAGGCGTCGCGACGACCGGGACTGCGGCGGCCGCAGCGCCGCGGCGTACGGTCGCGGCCGCTACCACGGATGTGGCCGCGTCGACCGCGGTCTCCCCGGCGGGGCGCCGCTGCGGGCAGACGGCGACTGCGATCCTGGCCGCCGTCACCGCCGCGATCGACGACGCAGCCGACGAACTCGGCCGGATCGATGCGGTCGCCGGCGACGGTGACCACGGTCGCGGCATGGTCAAGGGCACATCGGCTGCGCTCGCCGCCGCGACCACGGCTGAGGAGGCCGGAGCGGGTGCCGCCACAGTGCTGATCAGGGCAGGCGATGCCTGGGCAAGTCAGGCCGGCGGGACGTCGGGTGTGTTGTGGGGCGCGGCGCTGGCCGCTCTCGGTCGGCGACTCGGCGACGACCGGGACGAGATCACCGGCGCCGACGTGGCCGCCGCGGTGCGGGACGGCCTCGACGCGATCACCGCGTTGGGCAAGGCCGATCTCGGCGACAAAACCATGGTCGATGCGTGGGCACCGTTCGCCGACCGACTGGACGGCGAGATCGCGGCCGGCACCCCGTTGGCGGTGGCATGGGCACATGCGGCCGCCACCGCCGAAGCGGCCGCACAGGCCACCGCGGACCTGAAACCCAAAGTGGGACGGGCACGTCCACTGGCCGAGCGCAGCCTCGGCACCCCCGACGCCGGCGCGATTTCCTTTGCGCTGTGTGTCAGTACCGCGGCCGCGGTCCTGGCCGACACCGACGACACAGCAAGGAGCAAGCGATGAGCGGACTGCGAATCGTGGTCGGCGCCGATGACGCCGGCGTGGACTACAAGAACATCCTGCGGGACGATCTGGCGGCCGACGACCGGGTGTCCGAGGTGATCGACGTCGGCGTCAATCCCACCGACGAGGAGCCAAGCACCGCCTATCCGCACATCGCGGTGCGCGCGGCCCGCCTGGTCGCCGCCGGCGAGGCCGACCGTGCGCTGCTGGTATGCGGAACCGGACTGGGCGTGGCCATCAGCGCCAACAAGGTGCCCGGTATCCGGGCCGTGACCGCCCATGACAGCTTCTCGGTCGAACGCTCGGTGCTGTCCAACGACGCGCAGGTGCTGTGCTTCGGCCAGCGCGTCGTCGGTATCGAGTTGGCCCGCCGGCTGGCGAAGGAATGGCTGGACTACCAGTTCGACCCGGCCTCGGCCTCGGCGGCCAAGGTCGATGCGATCACCGAGTACGAGCCGGCCACCGGCTGCTGATTCCATGAGGAGCAACACCATGAGCACCGAACCGGTTGTAGATCTCGACTTCTCGTTGCGTGGCAGGGTCGCCGTGGTGACGGGCGGCGCGTCCGGCATCGGCGCGGCGATCGCGTCGGCGTACGCCGTAAAGGGCGCCAGGGTCGCGATCCTGGACCTGTCGCTGGATGCCGCCGCCGAGCGGGCGCGGGGACTTGGCACCGATGTGTCCGCGGGCCATGCCGCGTTCGCCTGCGACGTCAGCTCACCGGCCTCGGTCACCGCCGCCGTCGAGCAGGTCCGGGAACAGTTCGGCCGCATCGACATCCTGGTCAACTCGGCCGGTGTGGCGATCCTGGCGCCCGCTGAGGAACTCGACCTCAAGGCCTGGGAGAAGACCATCGCGATCAACCTGACGGGCACGTTCCTGATGTGTCAGAAGGTCGGTTCAGTGATGCTCGAGCAGGGCTACGGGCGGGTGGTCAACCTGGCCTCGCAGGCGGCCAGCGTCGCGCTGACCGATCATGCGGCCTACTGTGCGTCGAAGTTCGGCGTGCTTGGCCTGACCAAGGTCATCGCCTCGGAGTGGGCAGGCCGGGGGATCACCGCCAACACCATCAGCCCCACCGTCGTGCTCACCGACCTCGGCCGCAAGGCGTGGGCGGGGGAGAAGGGTGACCGGCTCAAGGCCCAGATCCCGACCGGAAGATTCGCCTACCCCGACGAAATCGCCGCTGCCGCAGTCTTTTTGGCCTCCGACGCGGCGGCAATGATCAATGGCGCCGATCTGTTGATCGACGGCGGCTACACCATTCGGTAGCTACCGCCCACGATGCCGCTTCGAAGGTCAGCCGCGGAAGCCCGGGCCGCGGCGGCGGAGATAGCGCTCGAACTCGGCGGCCAGCGCGTCGCCGTCGATCTTGCCCAGCGCCTCGGTCATATCGACCTCGGCATCGCCACGCTCCTCGAGCGACTGCACGTACTCGGCGATCTCGTCGTCGTCGGTGGTCATCTCGGTGACCGCTTCCTCCCATTCCTCGGCCTGCTGCGGCAGATCACCGAGCGGCACCTCGATGTCGAGGACGTCCTCGACGCGGCGCAGCAGCGCGACGGTGGCCTTGGGGTTCGGCGGTTGGGAGACGTAGTGCGGGACGGCGGCCCAGAACGTCACAGCGGGGATGCCGGCGGCCACGCAGGCGTCCTGGAACACTCCGGCGATGCCCGTCGGGCCCTCGTACCGGGTTTCCTCCAGACCGAAGTACTTCGCCGACTCCGGGGAATAGGCCGCCCCCGACACCGGAACCGGCCGGGTGTGTGGGGTGTCGGCCAACAGCGCACCCAGGATCACCACGGTGTCGACGTTGAGTTTGTCGGTGATCGCCAGCAGTTCCGCGCAGAAGGTGCGCCACCGCATGTTCGGCTCGACGCCGTGCATCAGGACGATGTCGCGGTCGCTGCCCGGCGGCCGGCAGTGTGAGATCCGCATCGACGGCCACACCAACTCCCGGGTGACCCCGTCGATCTGCCGGATCACCGGCCGGTTCACCTGGTAGTCGAAGTAGGCCTCGTCGTCGATCTCGATGATCGTCTCGGCTTCCCACATGGCGTCGAGGTGCGCCAAAGCGTCGCTGGCAGCGTCTCCGGCGTCATTCCAGCCCTCAAACGCCGCCACCACGATGGTGTTGCGGAGGTCAGGCAGATTGGCATCCGGCGAAGGCACCAATTCAGCGTAATGCCTGCGGGGGACTGGTGACGGGCGCACGCGCTCAGCGGGAACGGCCGGTTTGCGTACATCGCCGACAAGAGCCGCGACCTTTCGCTCAGGGCGCCGCGATAGCCAAGCGGGTGGGGGTCTATCGCCGCGTTGAGTTGGGTGTCCAGACGTCGATCTGGTGACCACGTAGACTTTTCTGGTCGAGAGGCGTTGCAACGGTTCCGGGCCGCCGCCGGTATCCGCCACGCTCGGCAGAGTTAAGGACGCCTTCCGCTACGTAAGGGGAGCGCACGTGAACGCCATGAAGCCGGACACCCTTGTGCCGAACATCCGTCCCGACTGCACCGACGAACTGACGGCAATCCTGCGTCAGCGGATCATGGTGATCGACGGCGCGATGGGCACGGCGATCCAGCGGGACCGGCCGGACGAAGAGGGTTACCGCGGCGAGCGGTTCATCGAGTGGCCGACCGCTCTTCAGGGCAACAACGACCTGCTCACCCTGACCCAGCCGCAGATCATCGAGGGCATCCACCGCGAGTACCTCGAGGCGGGCGCCGACATCCTTGAGACCAACACCTTCAATGCGAACGCCGTCTCGCTGTCGGACTACGACATGCACGAGCTGAGCTACGAGTTGAACTTCGCCGGCGCTGCCCTGGCGCGGGCGGCCTGCGACGAGTTCAGCACCCCGGAAAGGCCCCGCTACGTCGCCGGCGCGCTGGGGCCGACGACGCGGACCGCATCGATCTCCCCGGACGTCAACGACCCCGGAGCCCGCAACGTCTCCTACGACCAGCTGGTCGCCGCCTATCTCGAAGCCGCCAACGGCCTGGTCGACGGTGGTTCCGACCTCCTCATCATCGAAACGATCTTCGACTCGCTGAACTCCAAGGCGGCGGTGTTCGCCGTCGAGACCCTGTTCGAGGAGCGCGGACGCCGCTGGCCGGTGATCATCTCGGGCACCATCACCGACGCTTCCGGGCGGACGTTGTCCGGTCAGGTCACCGAAGCATTCTGGAACGCGATCAGGCACGCGAAGCCGATCGCGGTTGGCCTCAACTGCGCGCTGGGCGCGCCGGAGATGCGGCCCTACATCGCCGAGATGGCGCGGATCGCGGACACCTTCGTCTCCTGCTACCCGAATGCCGGCCTGCCCAACGCCTTCGGCGAGTACGACGAGTCCCCGGAGCGTCAGGCCGGCTACATCGCCGAGTTTGCCGAAGCCGGCCTGGTCAACCTGGTCGGCGGGTGCTGCGGGACGACGCCTGCGCACATCGCCGAGATCTCCAAAGTCATCGAGGGCAAGGCGCGGCGCGAGCTGCCGGAGATCCCGGTGGCCACCCGGCTCTCGGGCCTGGAGCCGCTCAACATCACCGAAGGCTCGCTGTTCGTCAACATCGGTGAGCGGACCAACATCACCGGCTCCGCCCGGTTCCGCAACCTGATCAAGGCCGAGGACTACGACACTGCCCTGTCGGTCGCCCTGCAGCAGGTCGAGGTCGGTGCGCAGGTCATCGACATCAACATGGACGAGGGCATGATCGACGGCGTCGCCGCGATGGACCGGTTCACCAAGCTGATCGCGGCCGAGCCGGACATCAGCCGCGTCCCGGTGATGATCGACTCCTCCAAGTGGGAGGTCATCGAGGCGGGCCTGAAGAACGTCCAGGGCAAGCCGATCGTCAACTCGATCTCCATGAAGGAGGGCGAAGAGAAGTTCATCCGCGAGGCACGGCTGTGCCGCAAGTACGGCGCCGCCGTCGTCGTGATGGCCTTCGACGAGCAGGGTCAGGCCGACAACCTGGAGCGCCGCAAGGAGATCTGCGGGCGCGCCTACCGGATCTTGACCGAAGAGGTCGGCTTCCCGGCCGAGGACATCATCTTCGACCCGAACTGCTTCGCGCTGGCGACCGGTATCGAGGAGCACGCGACCTACGGGATCGACTTCATCGAGGCCTGCGCCTGGATCAAGGAGAACCTGCCCGGGGTGCACATCTCCGGTGGCATCTCGAACGTGTCGTTCTCGTTCCGGGGCAACAATCCCGTCCGCGAGGCGATCCACGCGGTGTTCCTGTTCCACGCCATCAAGGCCGGCCTGGACATGGGCATCGTCAACGCGGGTGCGCTGGTGCCGTATGACTCGATCGACGCCGAGTTACGGGACCGGATCGAGGACGTCGTCCTGAACCGTCGCGAGGACGCGGCTGAGCGGCTCCTGGAGATCGCCGAGCGGTACAACAAGTCGGAAGGACCCCAAGACTCACAGGTTGCGGAGTGGCGATCTCTCCCGGTCCGCGAGCGGATCACGCACGCTCTGGTCAAGGGCATCGACGCCGACGTCGATGCCGACACCGAAGAACTGCGGGCCGAGATCGCCGCCGCGGGTGGTCGCCCGATCGAGGTGATCGAGGGCCCGCTGATGGACGGCATGAACGTCGTCGGTGACCTCTTCGGCGCAGGCAAGATGTTCCTTCCCCAGGTCGTGAAGTCGGCCCGGGTGATGAAGAAGGCCGTCGCGTACCTGCTGCCGTTCATCGAGGCGGAGAAGGAGCAGTCCGGCGCGACTGCGAGTAAGGACACCAACGGCACGATCATCATGGCGACGGTCAAGGGCGACGTCCACGACATCGGCAAGAACATCGTCGGCGTCGTCCTGCAGTGCAACAACTACGAGGTGATCGACCTCGGTGTGATGGTGCCTGCCCAGAAGATCCTGGACGCGGCCAAGGAGCACAACGCCGACATCATCGGGCTGTCCGGCCTGATCACCCCGTCTCTGGACGAGATGGTGAACTTCGCCGTCGAGATGGAACGCCAGGGGCTGGAGATCCCGCTGCTGATCGGTGGCGCGACCACCTCGCGCGCCCACACGGCAGTGAAGGTGGCGCCGCGTCGTAGCGGTCCGGTGGTCTGGGTGAAGGACGCGTCCCGCTCGGTGCCGGTCGCTGCGGCGCTCCTCGACGACAAGCAGCGTCCAGCCCTGCTGGAGGCCACCGAGAAGGATTACGCGTCCCTGCGCGAACGGCACGCCCAGAAGAGCGAGCGGCCGATGCTGACGCTGGAGAAGGCACGCGCGAACCGGACACCGATCGAGTGGGACGGCTATACGCCGCCGGTGCCCGCGCAGGGCCTCGGCGTGCGGGAGTTCTTGGACTACGACGTCGCCGAGCTGCGCGAGTACATCGACTGGCAGCCGTTCTTCAACGCTTGGGAGATGAAGGGCCGCTTCCCCGACATCCTCAACAACCCGGTCTCGGGCGAAACCGCCCGCAAGCTCTACGACGACGCCCAGGAGATGCTCGACACCCTGATCAAGGAGAAGTGGCTGACGGCCAACGGGGTGATCGGGTTCTTCCCCGCCAACGCGGTCGGCGACGACATCGAGGTCTACACCGACGAGACCCGTACCGAGGTGCTGACCAGGTTGCACAACCTGCGTCAGCAGGGCGAGCACCGGGACGGCATCCCGAACCGGTCATTGGGCGACTTCATCGCGCCCAAGGACACGGGTCTGGCCGACTACGTCGGCGCCTTCGCCGTCACCACGGGGCTCGGCAGCGCAGACAAGATCGTCGAGTTCAAAGCGGCCAACGACGACTACAACGCGATCCTGCTCGAGTCGCTCGCCGACCGGCTGGCCGAGGCGTTCGCCGAACGGATGCACCAACGGGTTCGCAAGGAGTTCTGGGGATTTCAGCCTGACGAGCAGCTCGACAACGAGGCGCTCATCGGTGAGAAGTACGTGGGAATCCGTCCAGCGCCGGGCTACCCGGCCTGCCCGGAGCACACCGAGAAGGCGACGCTCTGGGAGTTGATGGACGTCCAGGAGCGGACCGGCATCAAGTTGACCGAGTCGATGGCGATGTGGCCCGGCGCTGCCGTCAGCGGCTGGTACTTCTCGCACCCGCAGTCGCAGTACTTCGTGGTCGGCCGGTTGGCCCAGGACCAGGTCGCCGACTACGCGAAGCGCAAGGGCTGGACCCTGCAGGAAGCCGAGCGCTGGCTCGGCCCCAACCTCGGCTACAACCCGGAGGACTGAGCCCGACGTTGGTTGAGGAGCGAAGGCACTAGCGTCACGAAACCCGTGTCCTGTCGGCTGTGCTGTGGGACATGAACGGCATTGGTCGACACCGAGCCCTACCGGATCGCCGTCCACCGAAACCCCAGTGCTGCAAGCGGGTTTGGAGCATCAAGAGGGCCGACGTGGTCGGCATGCCCGGTTGCTCGTGAAGTAGACCGTGGTGATGAAAGAGAACACTCGAGGAGATGAATTCCCGCACGGTTGCCGACACGTTCCCGGTTCTGCTCGGCGGTGCCGCGCTCACCCGGGTTTTTGGTCAACGCGCAGATGTCCTTGCGCCCAGGTCGATCAGCTGGTCGACGATCCGCGGCCGATGTTTCCTGTCGCACCGGTCACACGAATCGTCACATCGCCAGGCTGGCGGGCCGGCTGAACGCCTTCGATTTCGCCGAGAAGCACCGTCAATGAGAGAATCGACGTCATGCGTGCGGTGCTGTGGGACATGGACGGCACGCTCGTCGACTCCGAAAAGCTCTGGGACATCGGGATACAGGAGTTCTACGCCGTCACGATCGGAGCTTCGCCGGAGGTGCGGGCTTCGACGGTGGGCGGTTCGGCCGAGACGTGATCGGATCGTCTATGCGGACCTGGGCCTGGACCCAGACCCCGGGGCGATGGCGCAGACCAGACGACTGGCTGCACGCGTTCACCGGTGAGCTGTTCGAGGACGGGTTGCCATGGTGCGACGGTGCCCGCGACCTGCTGGATGCGCTTGCCGCTGCCGGCGTACCGATGGCACTGGTCACCAACACGCGCCGGGCACTCACCGAGAAGGCGCTCAACAGCATTGGCCGCCACTACTTTTCGGTCACGGTCTGCGGCGACGAGGTGACCGACGGAAAGCCGGCCCCGGACCCCTATCTGCGTGCCGCCGAGTTGCTGGGGATGGATCCGGCGACTGTCTGGCGATCGAGGACTCGGTGACCGGTACGGCTGCGGCGGAGGCGGCGGGATGTCCGGTGCTGGTGGTACCCAACGAGGTTGAGGTGCCCGGCAGTCCGCGCCGCAGGCAGATTCGAATTCGCTGCACGGATTGTCCGTCGACGACCTGCGCGTCGTTATTCGCCGAACTGGCCGATCGAATCGGCGAACGCACCGCCTGACGCCCGCAGGTCTGTGCGAGTGTGAATGGTTGTGACACACATCACGCAATGCTGCGGAAAGGACGCCACATGTCTCACGGACCCAGTCGGCGACGACGTCCGTCGGTATCTGGCGACGAGGACTTCTCTCGGGCCGCACCGCCATCCGAATCGCCTCGGTCGCGGCGCTCGGCGGCCTGCTTTTCGGCTACGACAGCGCGGTCATCAACGGCGCGGTCGACGTCGATCCAGGAGGACTTCGGCATCGGCAACGCCGACTCGGCTTCGCCGTCGCGTCGGCGCTGCTCGGCGCCGCCGCCGGCGCCATGACCGCGGGCCGGATCGCCGACCGGATCGGCCGCATCTCGGTGATGAAGATCGCCGCGGTGCTGTTCCTCATCAGCGCGATCGGCACCGGCCTGGCGCCCAACGTCTGGCTGGTGGTCTTGTTCCGCGATCGTCGGTGGCATCGGCGTCGGCGTCGCGTCGGTGATCGCCCCGGCCTACATCGCCGAGACCTCGCCGCCGCGCATCCGCGGCCGGCTGGGCTCGCTGCAGCAGCTGGCCATCGTGACCGGCATCTTCCTGTCCTGCGCGATCGACTGGCTGCTCGCGCACATCGCCGGCGGCGCCGAACGAGGAGCTGTGGCTGGGCTGGAGGCGTGGCGCTGGATGTTCCTGGTCGATGGCGATCCCGCCGTCGTCTACGGCGGGCTGGCCTTCACGATTCCCGAATCGCCGCGCTATCTGGTTGCCAGCCACAAGATTCCGGAAGCCCGCAAGGTGCTCGTCCATGCTGCTGGGCGAGAAGAACCTCGAAATCACCATCGACCGGATCCAGGAGACGCTGGAGCGCGAGGACAAGCCGTCGTGGCGCGATCTGCGCAAGCCGACGCGGTCGGCCTCTACGGCATCGTGTGGGTGGGCCTCGGGCTGTCGGTCTTCCAGCAGTTCGTCGGCATCAACGTGATCTTCTACTACTCCAACGTGCTGTGGCAGGCGGTCGGATTCGACGAGAGTCAGTCGTTCATCATCACGGTGATCACGTCGGTCGATCAACATCGCTGACCACGTTGATCGCCATCGCGCTGATCGACAAGATCGGCCGCAAGCCGCTGCTGCTGATCGGGTCGACCGGCATGGCGCGTCACGCTGGCCACGATGGCGGTCATCTTCGGCACGGCGACGCTGGGCGCCGACGGCAAGCCGAACCTCGAGGGCGCCACCGGGCCCGATCGCGCTGATCGCGGCCAACCTGTTCGTGGTCGCCTTCGGCATGTCGTGGGGCCCGGTGGTGTGGGTGCTGCTCGGCGAGATGTTCCCCAACCGCATCCGGGCCGCCGCGCTGGGCCTGGCCGCGGCCGGCCAGTGGGCGGCCAACTGGCTGATCACCGTGACGTTCCCGGAGCTGCGCGAGCACCTCGGCCTGGCCTACGGCTTCTACGCGCTGTGCGCGGTGCTGTCGTTCATCTTCGTCTGGAAGTGGGTCATGGAGACCAAGGGCGTGTCCCTGGAGGACATGCACGCCGAGCTCCTCCACGACGAGAAGCCCGCGATCACCTGAGCCGGCCGTCGGCACCCGACGGCTGCCCCTCGGCGTGCGCGCCGTACGAATCCGACGTGACCGGCGCGGCTCTGACCCGCATGAAACAATCGCTGCCGTGAAGACCTTCGAGGAGCTGTTCGCCGAACTGGGCGACCGTGCGCGCACCCGGCCGGCCGGCAGCGGCACCGTCGCCGCGCTGGACGCGGGCGTGCACGCGGCTCGGCAAGAAGATCCTCGAGGAGGCCGGTGAGGTGTGGATGGCCGCCGAGCACGAATCCGACGACGCGCTGGCCGGGAGATCAGCCAGTTGCTGTACTGGACGCAGGTGCTGATGATCGCGCGCGGTCTGACCCTCGACGACGTCTACCGGAAGCTGTGAGCACGGCATGTTGCGTGTCGCCGTCCCCAACAAGGGCGCGCTGAGCGAGTCGGCCGCCGAGATCCTGTCCGAGGCCGGCTACCGGCGCCGCACCGATCCCAAGGACCTGACGGTCCTCGACCCGGTCAACAACGTCGAGTTCTTCTTCCTGCGGCCCAAGGACATTGCCATCTACGTCGGCTCGGGCCAGCTGGACTTCGGCATCACCGGCCGCGATCTGGCCGCTGGAATCCGACGCCCCGGTCGCGCGAGCGGCTGGCACTGGGCTTCGGGTCGTCGACGTTCCGCTACGCCGCCCCGGCCGGGCGGGACTGGACGGTCGGCCGACCTGGCCGGCAAGCGGATCGCCACCGCCTACCCCAACCTGGTCCGCAAAGACCTGGCCGCCAAGGGAATCGAGGCGACCGTCATCCGCCTCGACGGCGCGGTGGAGATCTCCGTCCAGCTCGGGGTGGCCGACGCCATCGCCGACGTCGTCGGATCGGGCCGCACGCTGGGCCTGCACAACCTGGTCGCCTTCGGCGAACCGCTGTGCGACTCCGAGGCGGTGCTGATCGAACGGGCCGACACCGACGCCCGATCGCCGCGCGCGCGACCAGCTGGCCGGCCGCGTGCAGGGCGTGGTGTTCGGCCAGCAGTACCTGATGCTCGACTACGACTGCCCCCGTACCGTGCTGGACAAGGCCACCGCGGTCACGCCGGGACTGGAGTCGCCGACGATCGCCCCGCTGGCCGACCCGGACTGGGTGGCGGTGCGCGCGCTGGTGCCGCGCAGGGACGTCAACGCGATCATGGACGAGCTCGCCGCCATCGGCGCCAAGGCGATTCTGGCCTCCGACATCAGGTTCTGCCGCTTCTGACTAGCCGCGGTCCGTCCGGTGCCGCGTGTTAGCGTCCGGGTGCGTCTCACCGCCTGAGGCTCGCATGACACATGTCCTCGTTCTGTTGCTCGCCCTGCTGATCGGCGTGGTCGCCGGGCTGCGCGCCCTGACCGCGCCGGCCGTGGTGGCCTGGGCGGCGCATGCTCCGCTGGATCAATCTCGACGGCACATGGGCGCAGTGGGTCGGACATCCGATCACCGTCGACGGTCTTGACCGTCCTGGCTGCTCGGCGAACTGGTCACCGATCAGCTGCCGAAGACGCCGAGCCGCACGGTGCCGCCGCAGTTCATCACCCGGCTGATCACCGGCGGGTTCGCCGGCGCGGTGATCGGCACGCGCCGTTGGGCTCACCACACGTGTTAGCGCGACTCGGCGCCGGCATCGATCGGCGCAGTGCTGGGCACGCTGGGCGGATACGAGGCGCGCCGCCGGCTTCGCCGCCAACGGCGGACACGACCTGCCGGTGGCGCTGACCGAGGACGCCGTCGCGGTGCTGGGCGGCTTCGCCATCGTTGCGCTCGCCGCGGTCATCTGAATGGCACCTGACGGCACGCAACATTCGACGCCATCATCGTCGGCGCCGGCCAGGCCGGCCCCCGCTGGCCGGCCGGCTGACCGCCGCCGGGCAGACCGTCGCGGTCATCGAGCGCAAGCTGGTCGGCGGAACCTGCGTCAACTACGGCTGCATTCCGACCAAGACCCTGGTCGCCAGCGCGCATGCCGCGCACATCGCGCGTCGCGGCGCCGAATACGGCGATCGGCACCGGCGCCGTCACGCGTCGACATGGCGAAGGTCAAGGCCCGCAAGGACGACGATCATGCTCGGCGACCGCGACGGCGTCGAGGCCTGGCTGGAGGGCATGGACGGCTGCACCCTGATCCGCGGTCACGCGCGTTTCGACGGATCCGCACACGTCGGGGTCGACGACGAGCTGCTCCAGGCCGACCGGATCTTCCTCAACGTCGGCGGCCGTGCGGTGGTCCCCGACATCCCGGGCCTGGCCGACGTCGACTACCTGACCAACGTCGGCATCCTCGAACTCGACACGGTGCCCGAGCATCTGGTGATCATCGGCGGCAGCTACATCGCGCTGGAGTTCGCGCAGATGTACCGGCGGTTCGGCGCCGCAGGTCACCGTGGTCGAGAAGGGACCGCGGCTGACCTCCCGCGAGGACGAGGACGTCTCGGCCGCCATCCGGGAGATCCTGGAGCCCGAGGGCATCGACGTCGACCTCGGCGCCGACGACATGCGGATCGCCAAGCGCGACAACGGTTTCGAGCTGACGCCGCGCGACGGTGCCGACCCGATCGCGGGCAGCCACCTGCTGCTGGCGACGGCGCCGGCCCAACACCGACGACCTCGGCCTGGAGGTGGCCGGCGTGCGAGACCGACGCCCGCGGCTACATCGTGGTCGACGACCAGCTGCGCACCAACGTCGAGCACATCTGGGCGATGGGTGACTGCAACGGCAAGGGCGCCTTCACCCACACCTCCTACAACGACTTCGAGATCGTCGCCGCCAACCTGCTCGACGACGAACCGCGCCGGGTCAGCGACCGCATCCCCACCTACGCGCTCTACATCGACCCGCCGCTGGGCCGGGCCGGCATGACCGTCGACCGAGGTGCGCAAGTCGGGCCGAAAGGCGTTGGTGGGCAAGCGGCCGATGACGCGGGTCGGCCGCGCGGTCGAAAAGGGTGAGACGCAGGGCTTCATGAAGGTCGTGGTCGACGCCGAGACCGAGCAGATTCTGGGCGCGGCCATCCTCGGCGTCGGCGGCGACGAGGTCGATCCACGGCATCCTCGACGTCATGACGGCCAAGCGCCCTACACCGCGATGTCGCGCACCATGCACATCCACCCGACCGTCAGCGAGCTGGTGCCGACGATGCTGCAGGAGATGACGCCGCTCGTAGCCGAGGCTGAGGCGGCCGGGTCACCAGCGCGACCCGTCGGCCGAGTTGGTGGCAGGTCGCGACATCGGAAGGGTGCCACCTGCCGATGGCGCGTCGACGTCGGTCTGCGCGCCTGCGCCAAGGAAGAAGCCAAGCCTGTTGAGGTCGTCCTCGCTGCCGGTCGAGGTGTTGTTCCCTGGTGCCAAACCCAGACTGACCCAATGCATGTGGTGTTGCGCGGCGAACACGGCGAGCGACGTCAGCGTGTGCAATTTGTCGCCACTTCTGGCGCCGGAGTTGGTGAACCCCGCGGCCACCTTGTCGCGCCACGTGCCGTTCATGCATCGTCGCCCGGTCTGCTCGGCGAAGGACTGAAAGGCCGCCGAGACGTTGCCCATATACGTGGCGCTGCCGAACACGACACCGTCGGCGCCGTCGAGCACATCCCACTCTGGTCGGTCATCGCGTCGACGGGGACGACGGTGACATGCGCGCCTCCGTCTCGTGCACCGGCGGCGACGGCGTCGGCAAGCACCGCCGTGTGGCCGAATCCTGAGTGGTAGGCAACGGCGACAGTGGGTGCTGCGATACGAGAACCATTGTGTGACATTTTAATTCGACTCCATGTGTGCTTGAGCGATTTCCTGGCGCCGTGTGACCCAGTCGGGGAGTTCGTCTCCGACGAGGTACGCCTCGAGCCGGTCGAGGAAGGCGTGGTGTGTTCCACCCCGAAATCCCGACGCATTGCGCACACCGAGCCCCCGGTGGCTGAAGCGAAGCAGCGTGCCGTCGCCGTCGGGGTGCAATTCATAGCGCACCACGCTGTCTTCGACGATGACCTGCTTCCACTCGTGTTCCAGCACGCGTGGCGGGTCCCAGACCAGGATTCGTCCTGTCATCCGCTTCTTCTCGACCGGCAGCGGGGGGCCAGGCGACCATGTCGATCTCGCCGCCCTCGCGGGCGTCGATGGTCGTCTCGCTCGTCGCCGCACGCTCGACCGGATCGGTGATCGCCGTCCACACCGTCTCGACGGGATACGGCAACCTGCGCTCGAAGGTCAGCACCGCGTGATCGCCGGAGACGGTGAGTCGGCCGTGGTCCCCGGTCATTTCGCCTCTCCGCGCGTCGATCCCAGATGGCGCTCGAGTGCATCGAGATGGCCGGCCCAGTAGCGGCGGTAGCGATCGATCCACTCGTCGATCTGGACAAGGCCGTCGGCGCGAAGCGCATAGATCCGGCGTTGGGCGTCCGGCCGCACCTCGACCAGGCCGACCTCGCGGAGCACCCGCAGGTGGCGGGACACTGTCGGCTGGGTCAGCCCTGGCAGCCCTGCGACCAGTTCGCCCGCTGTGCGCTCACCGTCGGCGAGGGTGTTGAGCAGGGCCCGTCTGCTGGGTTCGGCGACCGCCTCGAACACGTCCATGCACCGAGTATTGCACTCTGTCTATATAGGCGCAAGGCTATATAAGCTCCGGAACGCCGCTGAACCAGCAGCGTCTGCGCGCATGTCCCGATGAATCCTTGCCTGTCGAAGATCTCTGCTGTGGTGACGCCGATCCCGTCCGGCACGATCGAATCCCGTGCACGTAGCGCGAAGTCGTTACCGACGGGGACCCGCTGCAGGTGCATCGCGGTGTCGGTGTTCATGAACACGAACTCGTCCGGATCGATGCGCCGCTCCTACACCGTTCGCGCAATCGACGACAATCGCCAGCCGTTGCAGTCTGTGTCATCTCCTCGGCGTCGACCAGATATACCAGCGGGCTCAGCCACGCCACGGAGAGCCGATTGCCGAGCGTCGCGTTGCCTTCGCCAGCTGATCGTCTCCAGGTAACCGGGATCGCCCTCCCAGCTGTGCGGCTCCGGGTCCGCCTCGCCCTCGATAAGCGGCGCAAACCCATCGGTCGCCACATCGGCGGTGTCACTGGTCCCCAGCAGCCAGGCCGACACGCTGGCCACGGCTCGATCCGTCCCGCCGTTGCGCGCCGCCACCATCTCGGCCGCCATCAGCGAGATGCGGCTGCCCGGACGCTCCACCCAGGCCCGAACCTTCACCGGCGCAACGGGAATCGCGCCGAGAATGTCCATCGACAGCCGCCCGATACGCATCTCGAGGTCCGCAGTGCTCTCGCTCAGCTCCTCTATGAACTTCGTCATCAGAGCCAGCGGAGGCGAACCGTGCTGAATTGCCGGATCCCAATTACTTCGGCCGTAGCCCGTCGACTCGAACACTGGAAATCGCCATCGGTGCCGAGCACCGACGATAAGAGAACCGATCACGCAGCGGGCTCCGCGTTCAGGATGGCGTCCTCGCCGCCTTCGTCAGGACGCTCGGGCCAGCCCGGGTAGGGCGGCGGCGTGCCGCCGAAGGCCGGGCAGTGCGCCTGGTGCGCGCACCAGTCGCACAGCCTCGACGGCTTCGGCCGGAAATCGCCTGTCGCACCGGCGGATTGGATGGCCCGCCAGATCGCCATCAGCGTCTTCTCGAAGCGCAGCAGCTCGTCTTGGTCGGGGGAGTAGTCCAGCAGCTGGCCGTCGGCCAGATAGATCAGCCGCAGCCGCGCGGGCAGCACGCCCCGCGAGCGCAGCAGCGCGACCGCATAGAACTTCATCTGGAACATGGCCTTGAACTCGGCGAGCGCCCGCGCCTCCGGCGGCGCCTTGCCGGTCTTGTAGTCGACGACCCGCAGCTCGCCGGTGGGCGCGACGTCGATCCGGTCGACGAATCCGCGCAGCAGCGTGCCGTCGGCGAGCTCGACCTCGACGCGCTGCTCGCAGCTCTGCGGGTCGAACCGGGTCGGGTCCTCCAGCCGGTAGTAGCCGGACAGCAGGGCCCGGGCCTCGTCGAGCAGCTGGCCCGCAGCTCGGGGTCGAAGGCGTCGGCGAGCTCGGGTTGCTCGGCGACCACCCGCTCCCAGGCCGGGTCGACCAGCGCATCGCGGGCTGCGGGACCGCGGTCGGGCGCGGGCAGCGCGTACAGCTGCTCCAGCGCGGCGTGCACCACCGAGCCGCGCACCTGTGCCGTCGACGGCGGCTCGGGGAGCCGGTCGATGGCCCGGAACCGGTACAGCAGCGGGCACTGTTTGAAGTCGCCGGCCCGCGACGGCGACAGCGCCGGCCGTCGCGCTCGCGTCGGTCGCGTCGGGACCTCGTCGCTGGTCTCATACTCGCAGCCTATGGACCGCGTGGCCGACAACCCCGGGCACCGTGCGTCGGCGCGTCTGCTGGCAGGCTGGCGGCTGTGCCAAGCGACCGGGCCGTTCGCCGTCGGCGACCGCGTCCAGCTCACCGACGCCAAGGGCCGGCACTACACGATGGTGCTGAGCCCGGGCGGGGAGTTCCACACCCACCGCGGCGCGATCGCGCACGACGCGGTGATCGGCCTGCCCGAGGGCAGCGTGGTCAAGTCCGACCAACGGCGACCCGTTCCTGGTGCTGCGCCCGCTGCTGGTGGACTACGTGCTGTCGATGCCGCGCGGCGCGCAGGTCGATCTACCCGAAGGACGCCGCGCAGATCGTGCACGAGGGCGACATCTTCCCCGGCGCGCGGGTGCTGGAGGCCGGCGCCGGCTCCGGCGCGCTGACGTGTTCGCTGCTGCGCGCCGTCGGGCCCGACGGCACGGGTGATCTCCTACGAGGTGCGCGACGACCACGCCGAGCACGCCGTGCGCAACGTCGAGACGTTCTTCGGCGAGCGTCCCCGAGAACTGGAGCTGATCATCGCCGACGTCGCCGACTACGACGGGCCCGAGGTCGACCGGGTGGTGCTGGACATGCTGGCGCCGTGGGAGGTGCTCGACGACCGTCGCCGGGCGCTGGTTGCCGGCGGCGTGCTGATCGTCTACGTCGCGACCGTCACCCAGCTGTCGAAGATGGTCGAGGCGCTGCGCGAGCAGCAGTGCTGGACCGAGCCGCGGTCCTGGGAGACGCTGCAGCGCGGCTGGGACGTCGTCGGGCCTGGCGGTGCGTCCGCAGCACACCATGCGTGGCCACACCGCGTTCCTGGTCAGCGCGCGCCGGCTGGCGCCGGGCGCCGTCACGCCGACGCCGCTGCGCCGCAAGCGCAGCAGAGCCTGCGACGTCAGTCGTCGCTGCTGCGCGCAGACCGCGCCGCACCGACAGCAACTCGAACTCCGGGCGCGCGGCCACCAGCCGTTCGGCGGCGTCGAGCACGTCGACGACGTGGCTGCGGTCGCCGGACGACGACCGCCACGCCGATGCCGGCCCGCCGGTGCAGATCCGTGCGATCCGGTCTCGGCGGCCGACACGCTGAACTTGCGCTGCAGCTCGGCGATCACGGGCGGACCACCGAGCGCTTCTGTTTCAGCGAGTGCACGTCACCGAGCAGCAGGTCGAACTCGAGCCAGCCGATCCACATCGCGGTCAGTCGGCCGGGTGGCGGGGAGGCGCGCGGCCGCGTCGCCGAAGCCAGCAGCAGGTTCGGCGGTTCGCCGGGTCAGCTGCCAGCCACGTGGACGGGCGTGAATTCCATCGGGAAGTGAACTTGCCGGCGCCGGTTGGCGGTGCGTGACGTGACGTCGGCCACCACGTCGCCGGCTCGGCCGTCCGACCAGCGAGGTCGCGGCGTCGAACGTCAGCGGCAGCGAAGCCGCTGTCGCGCAGCGCCTTGGCGAACTTGTCGAGCCCGCGGCGTCGTCGGCGGTCGCCGCTCGACCAGGCTGACTTTCGGCGCCGGGCACCGCCGGGTCGGCCAGCCGGTACAGCACGTCGGTCAGCGCCTCGGGCGGCAGGCAGCGGCGCCGACGCCGGCGCGGTGCCGCGGCGTCGGCGCGTCGTCGCCGGCGGCGGCTCGGTCGGCGACGGCTGGCTCGTCGTCTGCAGCACCCGCGAAGCCCGAGCGCCGCCACCAATCGTGGCGGCGCTCAGGACTGCGGTACGGCGGTGCGACGCATCCAGCGGCGATCAGCCGGCACCGACTCGCCAACGGCGCAGCGCCGACTGGCTCGGACAGCTGCCAGCCGCTCGGGCTCGGCCCGGACGAACGTCAGCGTGCTCGAGTGGCGGTCGACCGGTGCCGGAGTCGCGGTGACGTTGGCCGTGGCGGCGCCGGGCCGTCGGCATCGATGTCGGTGACGGTGAAGGTCAGCGGGAAGGCTGCCCTTGGCCGCGGCGTTGTTGCACGCTCGGTCGGCGGCGATGCCCGTCGATACCGGCCGATGCCGCCCTGGATGAGGTGCCCTTGCTGGCGAACGAGCCGCCGGAGCCGCAGGCCGTTGAGCGGTCTGGCGTCAGCGGGCCTGCAGGTCGGGCGCCGGGTCCAGCGGCAGCGGCACGTCCGAAGACGACCGGCTGCACGCCGGTGCCGCGGCGACGTGCTGGATGCAATGGAGGTCACACCCGCCGCTGCCGCGCCGACGAGCGGCGGCGGCGCCACGCCGGTGACTAGGGTTTCACGGTCACGGCTGTCCTTTCGATCAGCCCGACTCGAACAAGAGGTTAACAGTGTTGCCGGTGTGTCGAATTCCTAGACCGCACACAATGGCGAATCGCCGGTAGCGTTGAGGTAGCCACCGCACCAACTTCCGGTGCGGGAAAGGAGCGCAGCATGAGTGAGTCGGAGCGTTCGAAGCTTCGGAACACTCCGACATGTCCAGCGAGGATGCTGCCGAGCTGGAGGAGCTGCGCCGCGAGGCGGCGGTGCTGCGCGAGCAGCTCGAGAACGCGGTCGGCCCCAGAGCGGCCGCGCAGTGCCCGTGATGTGCACCAGCTCGAAGCCCGGATCGACTCGCTCGCGGCCCGCAACGCCAAGCTGATGGACACCCTCAAAGAGGCCCGTCAGCAGCTGCTGGCGCTGCGCGAGGAGGTCGACCGGCTCGGTCAGCCGCCCAGCGGCTACGGCGTGCTGCTCGGCACGCACGACGACGACACCGTCGACGTGTTCACCTCCGGCCGCAAGATGCGGCTGACGTGCTCGCCCAACATCGACGTCAAGGTCTCTGAAGAAGGGCCAGACCGTCCGGCTCAACGAGGCGCTGACCGTCGTCGAGGCCGGCAACTTCGAATCGGTCGGCGAGATCTGCACGCTGCGCGAGATCCTGGCCGACGGGCACCGCGCCCTGGTGGTCGGGCACGCCGACGAGGAGCGCATCGTGTGGCTGGCCGAGCCGCTGGTCGCCGACCGACGACCTGCCCGACGGCTACGCCGACGACGCTCGACGACGACCCGGCCGCGCAAGCTGCGGCCCGGCGACTCGCTGCTGGTCGACACCAAGGCCGGGTACGCCTTCGAGCGCATCCCCAAGGCCGAGGTCGAGGACCTGGTGCTGGAGGAGGTGCCCGACGTCAACTACTACGACATCGGCGGCCTGAGCCGGCAGATCGAGCAGATCCGCGACGCCGTCGAACTGCCGTTCCTGCACAAGGAGCTCTACCGCGAGTACGCGCTGCGCCCGCCGAAGGGTGTGCTGCTCTACGGCCCGCCCGGCTGCGGCAAGACGCTGATCGCCAAGGCCGTGGCCAACTCGCTGGCCAAGAAGATGGCCGAGGTGCGCGGCGACGACGCCCGCGAGGCGAAGTCGTACTTCCTCAACATCAAGGGCCCCGAGCTGCTGAACAAGTTCGTCGGCGAGACCGAGCGGCACATCCGGCTGATCTTCCAGCGGGCCCGGGAGAAGGCGTCCGAGGGCACCCCGGTGATCGTGTTCTTCGACGAGATGGACTCGATCTTCCGCACCCGCGGCACCGGCGTCTGCTCCGACGTCGAGACCACGGTCGTCCCGCAGCTGCTTCGCGAGATCGACGGCGTCGAGGGCCTGGAGAACGTCATCGTGATCGGCGCCTCCAACCGCGAGGACATGATCGACCCGGCGATCCTGCGGCCCGGCCGGCTGGACGTCAAGATCAAGATCGAGCGGCCGGACGCCGAATCGGCGCAGGACATCTTCTCCAAGTACCTGACCGAGGGCCTGCCGGTGCACGCCGACGACCTCGCCGAGTTCGGCGGCGACCGGGCGGCGTGCATCAAGGCGATGATCGAGAAGGTCGTCGACCGGATGTACGCCGAGATCGACGACAACCGGTTCCTGGAGGTCACCTACGCCAACGGTGACAAGGAAGTCATGTACTTCAAGGACTTCAACTCCGGCGCGATGATCCAGAACGTCGTCGACCGCGCGAAGAAGAACGCGATCAAGGCGGTGCTGGAGACCGGGCCAGCCCGGTCTGCGCATCCAGCACCTGCTCGACTCGATCGTCGACGAGTTCGCCGAGAACGAGGACCTGCCCAACACCACCAATCCCGATGACTGGGCCCGGATCTCGGGCAAGAAGGGCGAGCGGATCGTCTACATCCGCACGCTGGTCACCGGCAAGATCGTCGAGCGCCATCGCGGGCGATCGACACCGAGTCCAACCTCGGTCAGTACCTGTAGCCCTGCTCGCGCAAGGGCACGGGGTCGGGTGAGGGATCCGGCGTAGGGGCGTGGGTCGCCATCTCGCGGTAGACGTCGCGGCCGGCAAGGCTCACCGCCACGTCGGACACCAGCGGGTCGAAGAAGCGCTGGCGGTACAGCGGGTCGACGCTCGTGCTCACCGTGAAGTACAGCCCTGACAGCACCGCGACGAACAGCGACGTGTGCACCACCGTCTGTGGTATCGGGATGTGAACTCCGAACCATGTTCCCGCGCATGGTGGCTCGCCTACAGGGCAGGTCTCCTCGGCCGCCCACAGCACGGTCACGTCGTCGGGAATGGCGATGATTCCCAGTGCGAGGAAAAAGGCGAAGAGGCCCGCGGTGAAGAACACCACCTGGATCGCCTGCGAGACCACCATCACCGCAACCACGTTGACCTGCTCGGCCAGTGACAGGGGAGTGCGGGCCGGGTGACGGTCGGCTTCGATCTCCAGCGGGGTGCCAGCCAGCAGCCGCGCCGGATCGTGCTGTTCGGCTCGATCGTCCCGCAGCGCCCGCACCTCGTCTCGAATAGTCGTGATCATGAAGACGATTGCCACGATCGACAGGAAACCGACTGTCTGCCAAAGCCTTTGGCGGGTCATTCGGGCGGCCAGCTGCCACAGCTCGCCGGTGAAGTAAACCACCACGGTGAGCATCAGCAGGGGCAGCGCCCTGCTCATCAGGGTGCCGAGTGCGCCGACTTGAACCATGGCGTATCGAAACGCCCAGAGTGCGATCGCGCCGAAGCCGAGATAAGTAAGCCAGACCGCCAACAGCGCGACGACCGCGAAGCCGAAGATCTCCGCGGCGGCGAACCCGGAGAATCCACTGTCGGCGAAGGGAAGTCCGAACACGAAGAGCGCCATCACCAACAGCGCTGCCGACCGCCTGCCAGCCTTCCCCAGCTTGGTGCCCGACTGATGAAGCAGGTACAACGCGACGGGGGCGGCGACCAGAACCAGCGTCAGCACCCCGAGCCGGGTCACATTGCCGTAGTCGGGATCGCCGCCGGTGAGCTCGGCGAGCATCATCGTGAACGCGATGACCGCGCCGACACCGCTGACCACCGGAGCCGAACGTTCGATCAGCGCGCGCGAGCGCACCCGGCGGGTCAGCACCAGCGGTAGACCGCGGTGCAGAAACCATTGGTGGACCTGTCGCATTTCCGCCACGGCAAACATTGTGCGGGAGAGATGGCGAAATTCCAGTGCTAATGGTGGACTGATTCCGATGCGTCGAAAACGGCCGTGGAGCTGGGGCATATCCGCGCGCTCGGCCCTGGTGGCGGCCACGGTCGTGTTCGTGGCGCTCACAGTGGCAGGGGCGATACTCGCCGCGGTGCTGTACCGGTCCATGCTGTCCGGCATCGACAGCACGGCGGCCGCACGCGTCGGCGACGTCGCCGAGAACCTCGAATCAGGCGGTGCGGCCGGGCTCGACCCCGCGCTGCTGAGCACCGACGAGCGGATCCTCGCGGTGCAAGTCATCACGCCCGCAGGCACAGTTGTGAGGCGCTCGCCGTCTGCGCCGGACACACCGATGGTGCCGATTTCGGAGATCGGCGACGGTCTGCATATCGGTATGCCCGCACACGATTCGCCGTACGGCGAGATCCGGTTCAGTGCGCAGACTGTGGACGGCCCGGGCGGCCGGTACACGGTGCTGGTCGGCGAGGGCACCCAGGTCGTCTTCGCGTCGGTGAAAGCCGTCGTGATCGCGTTGGCCTTTGCGGCCCCCATCGTCGTCGTGGTGTCGGCGGCGATGACCTACCTTCTTGTGTCACGCTCCATGCGATCGGTCGACGCGATCCGGACGGTCGCCGAGATCAGCACGTCGGACCTGACCGAACGGGTGCCTGTGCCCGAGAAGCGCGATGAGATATCGGCTTTGGCGCTCACCATGAACGAGATGCTGGCCCGGATCGAGGCGGGCCACTCCGCACAGCAGCGGTTCGTCGGCGACGCGTCGCACGAGCTGCGCAGTCCGCTCACCACGATCATCTCGGCGTTGGAGGTGGCCGTCGCCCACCCGGAGTTGCTCAACGGTGAGCTCGCGAAGACCACGCTGATCCCCGAGGCGCACCGAATGCAGGCGCTCGTCGACGATCTACTCCTGCTCGCACGTGCCGACGAACGCGGGCTGACCATGGCGCACGAGGACGTCGACATGGACGACCTGGTGGCTGTTGAGGCCGAAAGGCTCAGCAGGGATACACCTTTGGATGTCCGCGCCGATGTGACGCCTACCCGCATCGTCGGTGATTCCGTGCGGCTCTCGCGAATGCTGCGGAACCTGCTCGACAACGCCGGGCGGCATGCGACGTCGCAGGTTTCGGTCGCCGCCCACGCGTGCGGTGCGCATGCGGTGCTCACCGTCGACGACAACGGTCCCGGCATCGCCCCTGTCGACAGGGAACGGGTATTCGACCGGTTCGTCCGGCTCGATGCAAACCGGTCGCGAAGCGCCGGCGGCGCCGGGCTCGGGCTCGCGATCGTCAGGGAGATCGTCGCGGCGCACCACGGCAGCGTCTCGATCACCGACCGACCGGGCGGTGGCACGCGGGTGAGGGTCAGTTGCCGCTGGCGTACGCGCCGGACTCGAGTCGGTAGCCGACACCGCGAACGGTCTCAATGGTGTTGGTGCCAAACGGGAGATCGATCTTGCGCCGCAGGTAGCCGACGTAGACCTCGACGACGTTGTCGGGTCACCGCTGTAGTGCGCGTCCCACACGTTCTGCAGGATGTCGGCTTGGTGACGACGTGTCCTTGGTGCCGCATCAGGAACTCCAGCAGCGCCGTACTCCCGCGGCGTCAACGCGATCGACGTCGCGCCCGCTCGACCCCCGCCGCGCCGGGTCAGCGACAGGTCGCCCGCGGTGAGCACCGCCGGGCGCTCCGGGGCGCCGCGCCGGATCAGCGCCCGCAGCCGGGCGACCAGCACGATGAACGAGAACGGCTTGGTCAGGTAGTCGTCGGCGCCCAGGTCGAAGGCGTCGGCCTGGTCGTACTCGCCGTCCTTCGCGGTCAGCATCAGGACCGGCGTCCACACCTCGCGCGGCGCGCAGCCGCTCGCACACCTCGTAGCCGTTCAGCCCCGGCAGCATGATGTCCAGCACGATGACGTCGTAGCGTGCGGTCTCGGTGGCCTGCCACAGCCCGTCCACCCCGTTGTGCCACGTCGACGACGAGAACCCTCGGCTCGTCAGCCCGACCACAGCGTCGCGCCAGCCTCTCCTCGTCCTCGACCACGAGCACCCGCATGTGGCGAAACTACGCCATATCCCACGGTTCGCCGTAGGTGGTGACGCTGTCACCGGCGAGCGATGAGACGTGCGAACGGACGCAGCAGTACGCCACCGGCCGCACCGGTCACCGTGCCGTGCGCATTGGACACCGCGACGCCGTTGGGACCCGCGACATCGACCGAGAAGGTGGCGACCTCCTGGATGCCGGGGCCGTTGCCCAGGTCGCGCTGATCGACACACCCGGGAACAGGTTCGGCGTGATGACCGAGCCGAGCGGGTTGAAGACCGGGAACAGCGAAACGTCGTCGAGCAGGATGTTCGGGGTGGTGTAGCTGAAGTTGATGCCGACACCCAGCGACCACGGGAAGCCGATCTGGTAGCCCAGTTCCAGGGTGCCTTCGAACTCATCGGCCCCTGGGCCGGCGACGATGTACTTTGCGCGACCGGAGTGGAACCACTCACGGGTCAGCCTGTTGCGGTCCAACGGAAACACGCCGTTAAGGAAGGTGTCCCACTGCTGGACGGTCAGCGTCCGATCCTGGCCGTCAACCAGGCTCAGCTCGTTGTCCAGGCCTGCATGGGACGTACCGCTGCCCACGAAAAGACCTGCGATAGCCATAACCATCACGACGAGCATCCGACCGATTGCCTTCATGTTCTCCCTCAGCTGTTTTCGGCATCAAAGCGCGCACTGCCAGTTCGCCGTTGATCTGCAGACATTGGATCTTGGCAAGATCGCGCTGAGAGAACGCTAAGAGCGGGTTACGAACCGGCGCCCAAAACGGCTGCCCGGTAGCGGCTGCGGGCGACAAGTGTCAGCCGCAGGTCGTCGATGAGCGGGTCGATGAAACGGGAGCGGTAGTCGCCATCGCCGACCGCCCTCGCGCTGACGTACATGAACGTCATCGCGCCGAGGAACATGCTGACCTGGATCAGCGAATGGGGGACCGGCAACGTCATACCGAGGATCTCGCCGTCCGCCAGGGCCGTTGCGCGACCACAGCGCCAGCAGCTCCGGGCTGAGCAGGATCAGGCCGAGGATGAAGAAGATGAGGGCCGCGACGATGGCGACGAGGCCGACCTGGAGCACTTGCGAGGTGGCCGCCACGAACACCACATTGACGCGCTCAGCCCGGGAGAACGGGGCGGCCGACTCGGGGTCGGGCATCGTCTCGAACGGCGTGCCTGCCAGGCGCCCGTCATCGTCTTCGGCGGGGCGGGATCCCGACAACATCGGTCGCACGCGGTCCACCGTGGCCGAGGTGATGAACGCGACCGCGATGGCGGCGAGGAACAGCAGCGCCAGCCACAGCCGAGCCTGCTGACCGTCGCGGCCATCGACCACACATAGGTGTTGAAGAACACGAGGACGGTCAACAGCACCACCGGTAGCGCCCGTACGAACAGTGCGCCGACGAATGCGAGGTTGTCCGCGGCCGGGCCGAAGTACCCAGCCAAGGATGGATCCCGGCACCGCACGCGGTGAGCACCAGTGCGGCGACGATCACGATTCCCTCGACAACGAGGTTGACGAAAACCCGCTCGCTCGGCCCGCCCAGAAAGCCACTCGCGATCACCACGAGCACGGAAGCCGTCGCGACGAGCGTGCGGATGCTCACGTCGGTGATGCGCGAGACGCGCCAGCCCACCACCGCCGCAACCGGTGGCCACGAGTATCAGCAAGGCCGAGCACGAACCACTCCGTTACGGGTGGGATGGCCGTTGATGTCGATGGTGTGTTTACCGCTGATCGCCACCACCAGAATGGAATTGGCCATGAACACCGCGAAGGCAGCTAGTGCGGGCGCCGACCGCGGCCACAGCCTTCGTAGGAGTGCTCCCGGACGAAGGACCGCGGGGCAGACCTCGCTCGAGGAACCACCGGGTCGGCCGCCCGCCGTTGCGCGATCTCGGCAGAAACCATCAGGTGCGTCTCCGGACGATCAGTCGTGCATGGCCCGCCGCTGCGGCGAACTGCTGAGCTGAATCGCGGCCCGCCACAACAGAAGTCCGGTCTGTACGCCGACAGCGATCGACATCATGGAGATCAGCGTCGCGGTGAACATCCCCGGTGCTGTGCGTGCCGATCCAGTTCGGTGACACCCATGAAGCCCAGCGAGCCGGGCACCAGCAGCCAGAAGCCCGGCAGGATCAGTGACACCGTCGGCGGCGTATTCGGACGATGCGAGATGGCGAGTGCGAAGACGATCAGGGTCAGGCCGCCTCCGAATCCGCTGGCGTAGCTTCCCCACCACTCCGTCGCCCGACCCACTGGCCGGCGTAAGCGGTGAGCAGCATCAGCAGCATCCACGGCAGGAACGACGTCGGCGGACCGAAGTTGAGCATGGCGCCGAGGCCGTAGGACCACCACGCCGACCAGCGGGGCCCACGCGCCGAGCTGGTTGATCTCAGTGGTGACGAACGCGTTGTCGGCGACCCCCGCCACCTGCGCGGCGATCAGGATTCCGAACGCCAGCTGGGCGATCTGCATGAAGCCTGCGACGAGGCGGCTTGCACCCGAGACGACGTGATGGGTGGACAGTTCGATGACCGCGAGCGTGATCGCGGCGCCGGGCAGGAAGGTGGCGAGCGGTGCTGCGAGCGCGCGAAGGCTGTCGTGGCCCAATATGCCAGTGCGCGTCGAATGTGAAGACGAGGAAGGCGACAAGGAAAGGAACAGATCGTCGGAAGTAGATAGCCGATCGCATCGGTCCTTTCGGCCCGAGCACACTCAGCGCTCCGACGAGCAGCCCCAGCAGCGTCGCGCCAAAGCAGGCTCAACAGCGTCGGCTGAAGGATCAACGCAAGTCCAGCGCTCTGGACCGCGTAGCCGATGACCGTCAACCCAGATCGGAAAACGCCTCTCCCTGATTGCGGATTCGGTCCAGCTCGACGATGCCCTCCGCGGGATCGACCGTCCCGGTCGGCGCCCTCGCCACAAGTTGGGCAAGGGGGAAGGACTGGTCGTATCGCAGTGTCAAGTCCGGGTTGACGATGTACAGACCTCGCCCGTAGGGCTGCCCACCTGGACGTAGTTCGGCAGCGCAAGGAACTGGTGGTCAAGGCCGTATGCGCGCGACGTCTGGGCCATCACTTCGCGGACCATGGTGACCGGATAATTCGCGGCGGCCATGGGGCGTCGAGCGTGGCCACGAACCGGCTCGCGGTCACGACGCGATCATCCTGCTCGGAAGGCACGGTCGCAGGCTACTTCGGGCCGTCGCCTAGGCTGGGGACATGCAACGGATATCGGTACCGAGGTCGAGTACGGCATCTCCTCGCCGACCGACCCGACCGCGAATCCGATCCTGACGTCGACGCAGGCGGTGCTGGCGTATGCCGCCGCGGCGGGCATCCAGCGGGCCAAGCGGACGCGGTGGGACTACGAGGTGGAGTCGCCGCTGCGCGACGCGCGCGGATTCGACCTGAGCCGGTCTGCGGGACCGCCGCCGATCATGGACGCCGACGAGGTCGGCGCGGCCAACATGATCCTGACCAACGGCGCCCGGCTCTACGTCGATCACGCCCATCCGGAGTACTCGGCGCCCGAAGTGCACCGACCCGATGGACGCGGTCATCTGGGACAAGGCGGGCGAGCGCGTGATGGAGGCCGCCGCCGCCACGTGGCCAGCGTGCCCGGCGCCGCGAAGCTGCAGCTCTACAAGAACAACGTCGACGGCAAGGGCGCGTCCTACGGCTCGCACGAGAACTACCTGATGACGCGCCAGACGCCGTTCTCCGCCGTGATCGCCGGCCTCACGCCGTTCCTGGTGTCCCGCCAGGTGATCACCGGCTCCGGCCGGGTCGGCATCGGCCCGTCGGGCGACGAACCCGGCTTCCAGCTGTCGCAGCGCTCCGACTACATCGAGGTCGAGGTCGGCCTGGAGACGACGCTCAAGCGCGGCATCATCAACACCCGCGACGAACCGCACGCCGACGCCGACAAGTACCGCCGGCTGCACGTCATCATCGGCGACGCGAACCTCGCCGAGACGTCGACATACCTCAAGGTCGGTACCACGGCGCTGGTGCTCGACCTGATCGAGGAGGGATCGACCTCTCCGATCTGGCACTCGCCCGGCCCGGTACACGCGGTGCACTCGATCAGCCACGACCCGTCGCTGCGCGCGACCGTCGCGCTGGCCGACGGCCGCGAAATGACGGCCCTTGCGCTGCAACGGATCTACCTCGACCGGGTGGCCAAACTGGTGGACAGCCGCGACCCCGACCCACGCGCCCCCGACATCGTCGAGACCTGGGCGCACGTGCTCGACCTGCTCGAACGCGATCCGATGGAATGCGCCGAGATCCTCGACTGGCCCGCCAAACTGCGCTTGCTCGAGGGCTTCCGCAGCCGGGAGAACCTCGGGCTGGGCGGCGCCGCGACTGCACCTGGTGGACCTGCAGTACTCCGACGTGCGCCTCGACAAGGGCCTCTACAACCGGCTGGTGGCGCGCGGATCGATGAAACGCCTCGTCACCGAACAGCAAGTGCTCGACGCGGTGACGACCCGCCACCGACACCCGCGCCTACTTCCGCGGCGAATGCCTGCGCCGGTTCGGCGCCGACATCGCCGCCGCCAGCTGGGACTCGGTGATCTTCGACCTCGGTGGCGACTCACTGGTGCGAATCCCCACCCTGGAACCCCTGCGCGGCACCAAAGCCCACGTCGGAAAGCTGCTCGACTCGCGTGCACACCGCCGCGGAACTGGTCGAGCAACTCACGACCTGACGGCCAGGCATTCGGTGATCGACCGGTAGTGTGGGAGAACCGGCGGACCCCATAGTCCGCCAACACGAGGCAGGAGGCAGCGATGGCTCAGGAGCAGACCAAGCGTGGTGGTGGCGGAGGCGATGACGACGACCCCACCGGCAGTACTGCGGGCTGGCCAGGAGCGTCGCGAGAAGCTCACCGATGAAACCGACGATCTGCTGGACGAGATCGACGACGTGCTCGAAGAGAATGCCGAGGACTTCGTGCGCGCGTACGTCCAGAAGGGCGGCCAGTGACGCTGGCCGCATCGCGATCCAGCCGGCTTCCCGTCTCATCCACTTTCCGGACGCCTGCTGTACCGCGCGTGGACCTGTCGTCCTTCTCTGAACTGCTGCGCCGTCAGGCGCCTGATCTGCTGCCCCGCGAATCGGCGAGCACGGGTCCGACGGCGGTGACGCGCTGCCGCACGGCACCACGATCGTGGCGCGTCAAGTACCCCGGCGGGGTGCTGATGGCCGGGCGACCGCCGGCGCGACGCAGGGCAACATGATCGCCGGCCGCGACGTCCAGAAGGTGCTACATCACCGACGACTACACCGCGACCGGCATCGCGGGCACCGCTGCGATCGCCGTCGAGTTCGCCGCGGCTGCTACGCCGTCGAGCTCGAGCACTACGAGAAGGTCGAGGGCGTCCGCTGACATTCCCCGGCAAGGTGAACCGGCTGGCGACCATGGTGCG
>CAVZZD010000012.1:0-139358 GCA_963779655.1 uncultured Actinomycetota bacterium
ACAACCGCCCTGACCTCTTCGAGGGTGTCACGGAGGCGATCGGCGAGGTCGGCGGTTTCTCGCTGACCGTGCCGCACCGCGACGGCGGCGACAAGCGCGCCTGTACCTGATCGAGACGGCGGAGAAGGGCATGCGCTGGATGCGGCTCAACCGCCCGCGGCCGCGCGGGTCACGGCTCGTTCGTGCACGACGACAACGCCGTCACGACCCTCGCCGGTGCGGTGGACAGGCTGGGCCGCCACCAGTTCCCGGTGGTGCTCACCGACACCGTCGCTCAGTTCCTGGCCGCCGTCGGCGAGGGAGCGGGGCACTTCCTTCGATCCCGGATTCGCCGGACCTGGACGGCGTGGTCGCCAAGCTGGGTCCGGGATCGGGCGCATCGTCGGTGCGACCCTGAGTGACACGGCGAACCCCACGATGCTCGACGCGGGCTCCAAGGCCAACGTGATCCCCCGGGTCGGCCGAGGCCGACGTGGACAGCCGGATCCTGCCCGGCCGCCGCCGAGTTCGAGCCCCCGGTCGACGAACTCCTCGGACCGATCGTGACCCGGGAGTGGATCAACGACATCGGCCGCACGAGACGACGTTCGACGGCGACCTGGTCGAGGCGATGACCGCCTCGCTGCTCGCCGAGGATCCCTTCGCCCGGGTCGCGCCCTACATGCTGTCCGGGGCACGACGCGAAGGCGTTCGCCCGCCTGGACATCCGCTGGCTACGGCTTCGTCCCGTTGCGCCTGCCGCCCGAGCTCGACTTCGCGGCGCTCTTCCACGGCGTCGACGAGCGGGTGCCCGTCGAGTCGTTCAGTTCGGCACGGAGGTGCTCGCGCACTTCCTGTCGCACTGCTAAAACCAACCGAAGTTCCCGAAAGGACACGCACATGAGCACGCCGTACGACGCACTCCACCGAACTGCCCTCCTTCACCCTGACCAGCAAGGTCGTCACCAAGAACAAACCGCTGGGCAACGAGCAGGTCAGCGGGATCATGGGGGCCGGTGGCTCCGACGTGTCAGCCGGACCTGGCGTGGTCGGGCTTCCCCGAGGAAACCCGCAGCTTCGCGGTCACGATGTACGACCCGGACGCGCCGACCGGCTTCGGGTTTCTGGCACTGGGCCGTCGCCAACCTCCCCGCGACCGTCACCGAGCTGCCCGAAGGCGTCGGCGACGGAAGCCACACCGGCTTCCCCGGTGACGCGGTGACGTTGAGCAACGATGCGGGCCTCAAGCGCTTCATCGGCGCCGCGCCGCCGCCGGGACACGGACCGCACCGCTACTTCATACATGCACGCCGTCGACGTCGAGAAGCTGGACCTGCCGGACGGCGCCACTCCGGCCTACCTGGGGTTCAACCTGTTCGGCCACGCGATCGCCCGCGCCGTGATCTACGGCACCTACGAGCAGAACTAGACACCTCGAGCGGCCCCAGCCACCCGCGAGCGGCCGCAGTCACCCGCGACATGCAAGTCCCCTGATCCGCCGACGATGAGGGGACTTTACGTCTGCTCGCGCTCGATGGCGGAGCCGACGGCGTCGGCCAGCGTCGCGAAGCCGCCGTCGTGCAGTCGCTGTGCCAGGCCCTTGTGGATGCGCATCCAGAACGGGCCGCCGTAGATGAAGCCGGTGTAGCCCTGCACCAGTGGCGCCGGCGAGGATCCGCTCCCAGGCCTGGTCGGCGGTCTCGATGCCGCCGACGGAGATCGAGCACCAGCCGGTCGCCGACCCGGCGGTACAGGCGGCGCAGCACCTCCAGCGAGCGGTCGCGACGGGAGCGCCGGACAGGCCGCCGGCGCCGAGCTCGGCGACGTCCGGGGTGTCGCAGCCCGTCGCGGGAGATGGTCGTGTTGGTGGCGACGATGCCGGCCAGGCCGAGCTCGACCGCGAGGTCGGCGACGGCGTCGACGTCGTCGTCGGACAGGTCGGGCGCGATCTTCACCAGCACCGGGGTCGTGGTCTCGGCGCGCACCGCGGCCAGGAGCGGCCGCAGCGACTCGACGGCCTGCAGGTCGCGCAGGCCCGGCGTGTTGGGGGAGCTGACGTTGACGACGAGGAAATCGGCGAGCGGGCCGACCAGCGGGCGCTCTCGGCGTAGTCGGCGACGGCCTCTCCGGCGGGACGACCTTGGTCTTGCCGATGTTGGCGCCGATCGGCACTCGGCGGCGTGGCCGGGCAGGCGGATTGCCGAGCTCGCCCGGCGCCGTGGTTGTTGAAGCCCATCCGGTTGATCAGCGCGCGGTCGGCGGGCAGCCGGAACAGTCGCGGCGGCGGGTTGCCCGGCTGGCCTGGGCGGTGACGGTGCCGACCTCGGCGAAGCCGAAACCCAGGGCGCCCCAGGCCTTCAGCGCCGGTGCCGTCCTTGTCGAAGCCGGCGGCCAGGCCGAGCGGGCCGGGGAACCGCACCCCGAACACGGTGCTGGCCAGCACCGGATCGTGCGGAGCCAGCCGCTGCGTCAGAGCCCGCCGCACCGGCGCGGTGCGGTGACGCGCGCAGGAGCCGCGAACACCAGCTGTGGATGCGCTCGGGCGGCACCAGGAACAGCAACCGGCGCAGCGCGCGATAGTCATCCGCGTCACAGCTCCGGCTGGTCGCGGCCTGATGGTACGCGGACTTCTTGCGGCGCAACAGCACCCGCCGGCTTCCGTCGGTATAGAGGCGCACCCGGGTCAGCTCCCAGCCGCGGTACTCGGCTTCGATGGACAGCCGGATGGACGCCGCCAGCCGGGTCACCTCCGGCGGCAGCCGCAGTGGCACCCATTCGTATTCGTCGGACAGGTCGGTTTCCCACCCCGCGGGCATCCGGCCGCGCTGGTCGTTGTCATGTGGACCCGCCGCCGCGCGATCATCTGAACGCCCGCGCCCGATCCCGACACCACGTAGAGCGTGCCGGCTTGTCGTCGAAGGTCAGCGAGTTCGGTTGCTGCACGGTTGGATAACGCACCTTTTCCACAGGGATTCCGGTTGACAGATCGTAACCAATAACGGTGTTCGCCGCGGTTTGCGACACCCAAGCCAGCCCGCGGCGAACCGGCCAGGCCGTAGGGGGACTCGCGGACGGGGTAGCGCTGCCGCAAGATCAGCGGGTCGGCGCCGAACACCAGCAGCGCGCTCGCCGCGGGTGTCGGCCACCAGCAACCGGCCCGCGGGGTCGGCCGCCATGGTGGTGGCGCCCTCACCGGCGCGAAACGCCTGTGCGGCCTTGGTGCCAGTCGGGGTCGACCGTGGTCACCGACGTCTGCCCACGATCCAGCACGGCCACGGTATTTCCTTGTGCGACAAGGGAATCCACGTGGGCGAAGATCTTGAGGCCGAGCGCCGACGGTGCTGCGGGGGCCAACGTGTAGATCGCTGCCGTCGGCGGTGCCCAGCACCATGGTGCCGTCGGCGCGGCGGGCGATCGCAGTGAAGTCGCGTACCTCCTGGCCGTCGACGCCGATGCGGCCTCGCTCCGCGCGCCAGATCGCCCCGGAAGTAGCCGCCCCGGGTCGGCCGGGTACACGTTGCCGCTGCCGTCGCCGGCCAGCGCGGTCGCCGGGCCGGGCAGCGCGACGGTGCGAGGATGGTCCGTTAGCTGGGAACGCAGTGATCTGGTCGAGGTGTCGCCTGGCGGCCCGGAGCAAAACGACCAAGTTGCGGCTGGCGGCGTCGAATATGGCGGCTTGGGGCTGGTGCCGGCCAGCGGACGCGCTGCCCGCGGGCGCCGCGGCCAGCGGGGGGGAAACGGCCGCCGCAGCGGGCTCGATCGTCGGTGGCGGAGCGTCGGCGGGCTTGGACGAGCAAGCCGCGACGCAACGTCCGGCACAGCCACCAGCGCCGCCGTGAACCAGAGACTCGGAGTTTGCGAGCGGTGGCAAAGGGTAACTCTCGATATGGTGAATGAAGGTCGGTCGAATGGCCAGTTTAGGCACGCTCTGTTAGGTCAGCCCGGCCGCGCCGCACGAGTGAGGTATGGTCGCAATGACCGTCGCGGCGGACCGGGAAGTGGCAAACGACGAGTTTGCTATCGAGGACATGTCGACTGGTATGCACGCGCAGCGGGTTTGGCAGAGTCGGCGACGGCCGGAGCTTCTCCTTCCAGATCGAAGGCACGTGCTTATCGTGGAGGTATACCGGCCGCGGTTAGCGGTCCGGTCCCGCAGAGCCGAAGACATCGTCGCCGACGGCCAGCCGCGATCTGAGTCACGTCGACGTCACCGACGAGCGCAGCCTGACGGCGGCCGTGCGTGACGCGGTCGCCGAGGCACAGCCGGTGCCGCGCACAGCTCGCTGACTAGGATCGCCCACGGTACGGTCGTCGTCGTGACTGACGTCGCGGCCATGTCGTGGCTGCAGGTGGTCGTGCTGTCGGTGGTGCAGGGGCTGACCGAGTTCCTGCCGATCTCGTCGTCGGGCCACCTGCGGATCGTGTCGCAGGTGTTCTTCGGCGACGACGCGGGCGCGTCGTTCACCGCGGTGACCAGCTGGGCACCGAGGCCGCGGTGCTGGTCTACTTCGCCCGCGACATCGGGCGCATCGTGGTGGCGTGGTTCGGCGGGCTGGTCGACGCGCGCGCCGCGCACTCCGACTACCGGCTGGGCTGGTACGTGATCATCGGCACGATCCCGATCGGCATGCTCGGGCTGCTGTTCAAGGACCAGATCCGCACCGGCGCGCGCAACCTGTGGCTGATCGCGACCACGCTGATCGTGTTCTCCGCCGTCATCGCCGCCGCCGAGTACTTCGGCCGGCAGAGCCGGCCCATCGAGCAGCTCACCTGGAAGGACGGCGTCATTCGGGCTCGCGCAGGCCTGGCGCTGATCCCCGGGGTGTCGCGGTCGGGCGCCACCATCAGCGCAGGCCTGTTCCTCGGCCTGGAGCGCGAGGCGGCCGCCCGATTCGCCTTCCTGCTGGCCATCCCGGCGGTGCTCGCGTCCGGGCTGTTCTCGCTGCCCGACGCCTTCCAGCCGGTCGGCGAGGGGATGAGCGCCACGGGGCCGCAGCTGCTCGTGGCCACCGTCATCGCGTTCGTCGTCGGCTACGCCGCGGTCGCCTGGTTGCTGCGGTTCCTGGTGAGCCACAGCATGTACTGGTTCGTCGGCTACCGCGTGATCGCTCGGCGTCGGCGGTGCTGATCCTGCTCGGCACCGGCGCGATGGCGGCGCTAGCCACATGACCGTCATCCTGCTGCGCCACGGCGTCGACGTCGAACACCGCGCACACGCTGGCCGGGCGCTCCGCGGGCGTCGAGCTCGACGACAGGGGCCGCGAGCAGGCCGAGGGGCTGGTCGACCGGCATCGGCGAGCTGCCGTCGCGGCGATCGTCTGCTCGCCGCTGCTGCGCTGCGAGCAGACCGTCGCGCCGCTGGCCGCCGCGCTGGGCCTGGAGCCGGTCGTCGAGGAGCGGCTCGCCGAGGTCGACTACGGCGCGTGGACCGGCCGCAAGATCGGCAGCTGGTCAAGGAGCCGCTGTGGAAGGTGGTGCAGGCGCAGCCCTGCGCCGCGGTGTTCCCCGGCGGGGAGGGCCTGGCGCAGGTGCAGGCCCGCGCGGTCGCCGCGGTGCGCGAGCACGACCGCAGGCTCGCCGAGGAGCACGGGGCGACGCGCTGTGGCTCGCGTGCACCCACGGCGACGTGATCAAGGCGGTGCTCGCCGACGCGCTGGGCACCCACCTGGACAGCTTCCAGCGCATCATCGTCGACCCGCTCGATCAGCGTCGTCCGCTACACGCCGACCCGGCCGTTCGTCTGCACGTCAACGACACCGGGCGCGGCGCTGACTGCCGGCGCTGACGGCCCGAAGCCCGGAACCGCAGCGGCGACGCGGTCGTGGGCGGCATCCACCGAGTGACGCCAGCCGCCGCCTGAGATTACGGCTGCGGTGGCCATACCGGTATTTTGGAAGGTGCCATGTCCCGCGTCAATCCACGTCTTCCGCACACCCGACCGCTTCGTCGCCGGGACCGTCGGGGAGCCCGGCGACCGCTCGTTCTACCTGCAGGCCGTCACGACGAAGCGGGTGATCTCGGTGCTGCTGGAGAAGCAGCAGGTGGCCGTGCTCGCCGAGCGCATCGCCGCGCTGCTGCTCGAGATCACCCGCCGGTTCGGCACCGCCGATCCCGCCGGACACCGAGCGACGTCGAGACCTGAGCCCGCTGGCCATCCCGGTCGAGGAGGAGTTCCGGGTCGGCACGATGGGTCTGGGCTGGGACGCCGAGGCGCAGCGGTCGTGGTCGAGCTGCTGGCGGTCACCGAGGAGGAGGTCGACGAGTCGGTCGTGCTCGACGACACCGAGGAGGGCCCCGACGCCCTGCGGGTGTTCCTCACCCCGGGTCGGCCCGCCAGTTCGCGACCGCGCCGAGCGGGTCGTCTCCGCCGGACGGCCGCCGTGCCCGCTGTGCGCCGAGCCGCTCGATCCGGACGGCCACATCTGCGTGCGCACCAACGGCTACCGGCGCGGTGCCCTGACGGGGTCCGACGACGATGACGCCGAAACCTGACGAGGGCGGCGACGGCGGCGAGGTGCTGCGTCGACGGCGACCTGACCGTCATCGGACGGATCCGCTCGCGAGCAACGCCACCTTCCTGTGCGAAGCGCACCTCGAGGACCACATGGCGCACTGCGTGTACAAGCCGGTCGCGGGGAGGCGCCGCTGTGGGACTTCCCCGACGGCACGCTCGCGGGCCGTGAGGTCGGCGCGTACCTGGTGTCGGCGGCGTGGGCTGGAACGTCGTGCCCCACACCATCATTCGCGACGGCCCGTTCGGGCCGGGCATGGTGCAGCTGTGGGTCGACAGCCCGGGACAGGTCGACGAGCCCGACGGCGAACCGATCTGGTCGACCTGCTGCCCGCGGGCACGTGCCGCCGGGCTATCTGCCGGTGCTGCGGGCCTACGACTACGCGGGCGACGAGGTGACGCTGGTGCACGCCGACGACACCCGGCTGCGGCGGATGGCGGTGTTCGACGTGTTGATCAACAACGCCGACCGCAAGGGCGGGCACATGCTGGCCGGCGTCGACGGCCAGCGTCTACGGCGTCGACCACGGCGTCTGCCTGCACGTCGAGGACAAGCTGCGCACGGTGCTGTGGGGCTGGGCGGGAAAGCCCGTCGACGACGAGACGCTGCGCGACGTCGCGCGCCTGCGCGACGCGCTGCGTGACGACTCGCCGAGGAGCTTGTGCCACATCACCGGTCGCGAGGTCGATGCGCTGCAGGCGAGAGCCGTTGGGCTGCTGGACAATCCGGTGATGCCGACGCCGGACCGGCGCCGGCCGATCCCGTGGCCGGCGTTCTGACTGCTCCTCGGCTGGGAAGTGTTCTACGCTCGTCGTCATGACTGACCACGATCGTGCCGCCGCCCGCCGCGAGATCACCGACGCGCTGCAGAAGGCGCTCGACCGCCGCCACGAGGTGCTCGACGTGATCGTCGAGGCCGATGACAAGCCCGCGGCGGTCGAGGCCATCGCGACGCTGCTCGGCACCTCGCGCTCGGCGGCGAGGCCGTCATGGCGATCTCGTTCGACCAGCTCACCGGCGACGCGCGCCGCAAGATCGCGGAGGAACTCGAGGATCTCAACCAACAGCTGAGCTTCACGCTCGGCGACCGTCCGGCCAGCTCGGGCGAGAGCCTGACTTCGCCCGTTCTCGGCGACGCGGATCGCGACCTCTTCGCCGCCCGCACCAACGACGTCGGCGCCACCGGCGACGGGTCGGGAGCCCCCGCGGGTGAGTTCGACGACGAGATCCGCGCGGCCGTGAACCGGGTCTCGGCCGAGGAAGCGGTGTGGTTCGTCGCCGAGGAGCGCGACCAGAAGGTCGGCATGGTGTTCGGCGAACTCGTCGGCGGTGAGGTCAACGTGCGGATCTGGATTCATCCCGAGCACCGTCACCGCGGCTACGGCACGGCCGCGCTGCGCCGGTCCCGTCGGAGATGGCGGCCTACTTCCCCGCGGTACCCATGGTGGTGCGGCGCCGGGCGTCACGCCCGCGTGACGGATGCGGCGCTGGCCGCGGAGGTGGCCCAGGAGGCCGGTGAGACTGCTGCTGGCGGTGCGGGAGGAGATCGGCTTCTACGACCCCTACGACCTCGGCGACGCCGGCGACGCACGGGCCAACAAGCTGATCCTCGCCGGCTGCGCGAGAGCGGCCCGACGACGCGGTGCTGTCCGAGGAGGCCGCCGACGACCTGTCGCGGGTGCGACGCCGACCGGGTGTGGATCGTCGACCCGGTCGACGGCACCCGGGAGTTCTCCATGCGCGGGCGCGACGACTGGGCGGTGCACATCGCGCTGTGGCAGCGCCACGGCGGACGCCGACGGCGGGATCACCGACGCCGCGGTCGGCCTGCCCGCCGTCGGCGAGGTGTACCGCACCGACACCGTCACCGCCCGCCGCCCGCGAGCCCGGGCCCATCCGCATCGCCGCGAGCGCGAACCGGCCGCCGCCGGTGCTGTGGTGGCTGCGCGACCTGCTCGACGTCGAGCTGGTCGGATCGGGTCGGCAGGCGCCAAGGCGATGGCGGTGGTCCGCGGCGACGTCGACGCCTACGTCCACGCCGGCGGCCAGTGGGAGTGGGACTCGGCCGCGCCCGCCGGCGTGGTCCGGGCGGCGGGCCTGCACGCGTCGCGGCTGGACGGCTCGCCGCTGCTCTACAACCGGCCCGATCCGTACCTGCCCGACTTGCTGATGTGCCGCCCCGAGCTCGCCGAGCAGCTGCTCGACGCCATCCGGTCGGCGTACCGAGCGCGATGACATTTCCCGGGTCGCTGCGGCGCGGGAATGTAATCACGGCCCCGATTGTCGCTAAGCGTCGAGTACCCACCATCGGGAGGACGTTCTGATCCGACACCCTAGAGTCGACGCCATGCAATCGTGGCCGGCGCCGGCCGTCCCGGCGCTGCCGGGCACGGGCCCGCAGCTGCGGCTGTACGACAGCGCCGACCGCCAGGTCCGTCCGGTGACCGCCGGGCGAGACCGCCACCATGTACGTCTGCGGCATCACGCCGTACGACGCCACCCACCTCGGCCACGCCGCCACCTACCTGACGTTCGACCTGGTGCACCGGCTGTGGCTGGACTCCGGCCACGCGTGCACTACGTGCAGAACGTCACCGACGTCGACGATCCGCTGTTCGAGCGGGCCGACCGCGACGGCATCGACTGGCGCGAGCTCGGCGACCGCGAGACCGCAGCTGTTCCGCGAGGACATGGCGGCGCTGCGGGTGCTGCCGCCGCACGACTACGTCGCCGCCACCGAGGCCATCGCCGAGGTCGATCGAGCTGGTCGAGAAGATGCTCGCCTCCGGCGCGGCCTACGTCGTCGACGACGCCGAGTACCCCGACGTCTACTTCCGCGCCGACGCCACCGCGCAGTTCGGCTACGAGTCGGGCTACGACCGCGACACCATGCTGCGGCTGTTCGCCGAGCGCGGCGGCGACCCCGACCGGCGCCGGCAAGGGCGACGCAGCTCGACGCGCTGCTGTGGCGCGCGGAGCGGCCCGGCGAGCCCAGCTGGCCGTCGCCGTTCGGTCCGGGCCGGCCGGGCTGGCACGTCGAGTGCGCGGCGATCGCGCTCGAGCCGCATCGGCACCGGCCTCGACATCCAGGGCGGCGGCAGCGACCTGATCTTCCCGCATCACGAGTTCTCCGCCGCCCACGCCGAATCCGTCACGGGGGAGCGGCGATTCGCCCGCCACTACGTGCACGCCGGGCATGATCGGCTGGGACGGGCACAAGATGAGCAAGAGCCGCGGCAACCTGGTGCTGGTGTCGCGGCTGCGCGCCGACGGCGTCGACCCCGCGGCGATCCGGCTGGGGCTGCTCGCCGGGCACTACCGCGAGCGACCGGTCGTGGAGCGACGCGGTGCTCGCCGAGGCGCAGGCCCGGCTGCACCGGTGGCGCGCCGCGACGGCGCTGCCCGCCGGCCCGGACGCCGCCGACGTGGTCGCCCGGGTGCGCGCGCTACCTCGCCGACGACCTCGACACCCCAAAGCGCTTGCCGCACTTGATGGTTGGGCTACCGACGCGCTCGAGTACGGCGGCCACGACGCCGAGGCGCCGCGCACGGTGGCCACCGCGGTCGACGCGCTGCTCGGCGTGGAGCTGTAGACTGCCCGACCCCACCCGGCGGAGGTGGAGTACGTTTCGGCCATGGGTTCTGTGAACGGGAAAGTCGTGCTGATCACCGGCGGCGCGAACGGTATCGGCGCCGAAGTGGCCCGCCGCCTGCACGCCAAGGGCGCCAAGCTGGTGCTGACCGACCTCGACGAGGACAGCTCGCGCGAGGTGGCCGCCCGGCTCGGCGAGGACCGGGTGCTGACGGTCGTCGCCGACGTCCGCGACCTCGCGGCGATGCAGGCCGCCGCCGGACAGGGCGTCGAGCGGTTCGGCGGCATCGACATCGTGGTGGCCAACGCGGGCATCGCGACCTACGGGTCGGTGCTCGGGTCGATCCGGAGGCGTTCAAGACCGCTCGTCGACGTCAACGTCGTCGGCGTGTTCCACACCGTGCGGGCCGCGCTGCCGTCGGTCATCGAGCGCCGCGGCTACGTGCTGGTCGTGTCGTCGCTGGCGGCCTATCGCCGCGGCGCCGGGCATGGCGCCGTACAACGCCTCCAAGGCCGGCGTCGAGCATTCGCGAACGCGCTGCGCCTGGAGGTCGCCCACCGCGGCGTCGACGTCGGGTCGGCGCACATGTCGTGGATCGACACCCCGCTGGTCCAGGACGGCAAGGCCGACTGTCGACGTTCCGCGAGATGCTCGCAAGGCTGCCCGGCCCGCTGAGCAAGACCACGTCGGTCGAGAAGTGCGGTGAGGCTTCGTCAAGGGCATCGAGGGCCGCAAGCGACGCGATCAACTGCCCGCGGTTGGGTCGGCGCTGCTGCGGTGGCTGAAGCCCGCTGCTCGACCACGCCGCTCGGTGAACGGCCACGTCTGAAGTCCGTTCCCGAACTGCTGCCGCAGATGGATGCCGAGGTCGCCGCACTCGGCCGGTCGATGAGCGCCCGCACCGAAGCGCTGGAGAAGTGATGCGCCGCCGGCTCGTCGTGCTGGCCGCTGCTGCTCCTGGTGGCCGGCTGCACCAACACCAACGAGGTCGCCAGAGGCGATCAGCGTCGGCACCACCGCCGCCCTCGGCGACCGCGGTGACGCCCGCAGGCAGGCGCGCGCCATCGCGAAGGAGGCCTACATCTACGGCTTCCCGATGGTCGACAACTACCGGGTCCAGTACTCCTACTTCGTCGACAAGGACGACCCCGAGTACAAGGGCGGCTGGAACGAGATCCACAACACCGCACGGGTTTACACGCCCGAGGACAAGGCGATCCAGACGCCGAACTCCGACACGCCGTACTCCGCGCGTCGGTGCCGACCTGCGCGCCGAACCGCTGGTGCTCACCGTGCCGCCGATCGAGCAGGACCGCTACTACTCGCTGCAGTTCGTCGATCGGCTACACCTACAACTTCGCCTACGTCGGCAGCCGCGACCACCGGCAACGGCGGCGGCAAGTACCTGCTGCCGGGCCGAACTGGAAGGGCGACAAGCCCGATGGCATCGACGAGGTGATCCGCTCGCGACACCGACCTGGCGTTCGTGCTGTACCGCACCCAGCTGTTCGGGCCCGTCCGACATCGACAACGTCAAGAAGATCCAGGCCGGCTACCAGGTCACGCCGCTGTCGGTGTATCCTGAACCAGCCGCCGCCAGCCCCCGCGCCCGCCGATCGACTTCGTGCCGCCGCTGACGCAGCGGACCAGCAGAGGACCTCGCCGCAGTTCTTCGAGATCCTCGACTTCGTGTTGCGGTTCGCCCCGACGCTGCCCGCCGAGACAGGAACTGCGCGACCGGTTCGCGCACGCATCGGCATCGGACCCGACGGTGACTTCGACGCCGACAAGCTGAGCCCGGAGATGCGCGCGGCGATCGAAGGCGGGATGGCCGACGCGTGGGCGGAGTTCGACGCGTTCAAGAAGGACGAGGTCGACACCGGCAAGGTCAGCTCCGCGCAGTTCTTCGGCACCGCAGCCGATCTCAAGGGCAACTACCTGTACCGGATGGCGGGTGCGGTGCTCGGCATCTACGGCAACACCGCCGCCGAGGCCATCTACCCGGCTGCTGCGATCGACTCCGACCGGGGCAGCCGCTGACCGGCGCGGACAACTACACCTCCGCTTCGCGTCCGGCCAGCTGCCGCCGGTCAACGCGTTCTGGTCGCTGACCATGTACGAGCTGCCGCAGAGCCTGCTGGTGGCCAACCCGATCAACCGGTACCTGATCAACTCGCCGATGCTGCCGAGCCTGATCAAGGACCCCGACGGCGGCATACACCTTCTACGTCCAGAACGAGTCGCCCGGGCCGGACAAGGAGGCCAACTGGCTGCCCGCCCCGAAGGGGCCGTTCCAGTTGGTGCTGCGGCTGTACTGGCCCAAGCCCGACGCGCTGAACGGCACCTGGAAGGCGCCGAAGCCGGTGAAGGCCTAGCTTCACGTCCCTGATCTTGGCCCCGTCCGGGGTAGCGTCTGGCTTTGTTCATCGTGATGCTCGGACGATCGCGAACCACGACATGCGGAGTTGGGCACATGCCGAAAACACTGACCGACCTGGAGCTGATCCGAGAGCTCGAACCCGTCGCCGAAGCGGGACTGAACCAGCACCTCGCGGCGACCAGGAACTGGAACCCACACGACTACGTGCCGTGGTCCGACGGGTCCGACTACGGTGCGCTGGGTGGGCACGACTGGTCCCTCGACGAGTCCCGGCTCTCCGAGGTCGCCAGGATCGCGATGGTCACCAACCTGCTCACCGAGGACAACCTGCCGTCCTACCACCGCGCCATCGCCGAGCACTTCAGCCTCGACGACGCGTGGGGCGCATGGGTCAACCGGTGGACCGTCGAGGAGAACCGGCACGGCATCGCGCTGCGCGACTACCTCGTCGTCACCCGAGCCGTGGATCCGAATCGCCTTGGAACATGGCCAGAATGGAGCAGGTGACCGCTGGATTCAGCCCGGGTCAGCAGGGTCAGGGCTCGGTCCGGCCGGAGTCGATGCTCGATGCGCTCGTCTACGTGACGTTCCAGGAACTGGCCACCCGCGTGTCGCACCGCAACACCGGCCGGGCCTGCGACGAGCCGATCGCCGACCAGCTACTCAAACGGGTGTCGGCCGACGAGAACCTGCACATGATCTTCTACCGGGGCGTGGGCGCTGCCGCCCTGGACGTCGCGCCGGATCGCGGCCATGCACTCGGTCTGCCGGATCCTGAAGAACTTCCAGATGCCGGGCTTCTCGATACCCGAACTTCCGCCGCAACGCCGTGCAAGATCGCCGTCGGCGGCATCTACGACCTGCGCCAGCATCTCGACGAGGTGGTCCTGCCGGTGCTGCGGTACTGGCGGATCTTCGAGCGTGACGACTTCACCGGCGAGGGGTTGCGGAATCGCGACGAGCTTGGCCGCCTTCCTCGACGCAGATGGACGACCGAGGCGGCGAAGTTCGAGCAGTCCAAGGCCCGCTATCTGGAACGCGGCGCCGCGAAGTCGAACGCACGTCGGCCAAGGCCCGGGTGAGCTGACGGCTGCGAGCCGCGTCGCTCGCCGCTACCGGCGCTGCCGCATTCTCCCGCTACCGCCGAAGCCGGGCCCGCGGCGGCGCAGGTAGCGCTCGAACTCGGCGGCCAGCGCGTCGCCGTCGATCTTGCCGAGCGCCTCGGTCATGTCGACCTCGGCGTCGCCGCGCTCCTCGAGCGACTGCACGTACTCGGCGATCTCGTCGTCCTCGGCGGTCATCTCGGTGACCGCCTGCTCCCACTCCTCGGCCTGGGTGGGCAGATCGGCCAGCGGCACCTCGATGTCGAGCACGTCCTCGACCCGCCGCAGCAGCGCGACCGTCGCCTTCGGGTTCGGCGGCTGCGACACGTAGTGCGGGACGGCCGCCCAGAACGTCACCGCGGGGATGCCCGCCGCCACGCAGGCGTCCTGGAACACCCCGGCGATGCCGGTCGGCCCCTCGTAGCGGGTCTCCTCCAGCCCGAAGAACTTCGCCGACTCGGGGGAGTAGGCGGCGCCCGACACCGGCACCGGGCGGGTGTGCGGGGTGTCGGCCAGCAGCGCGCCGAGGATGACGACGGTGTCGACGTTGAGCTTGTCGGCGATGGCCAGCAGCTCGGCGCAGAAGGTGCGCCAGCGCATGTTGGGCTCGACGCCGTGCATCAGCACGATGTCGCGGTCGCTGCCGGGCGGGCGGCAGTGCGAGATCCGCATCGACGGCCACACCAGTTCGCGGGTGACGCCGTCGATCTGCCGGATCACCGGGCGGTTCACCTGGTAGTCGTAGTAGGCCTCGTCGTCGATCTCGACGAGCGGTCTCGGCTTCCCAGATCGCGTCCAGGTGCTCGAGCGCGTCGCTGGCCGCGTCACCGGCGTCGTTCCAGCCTTCGAAGGCGGCCACGATGATGGTGTCGTGCAGTTCGGGCAGGTCTGTCACCAGGCCAGCGTAAGCCCTGCGTGGCACCTGCGAGCGGCATCGCCGCACGGGTAGTCCTCCGGCTCATTTGCGTGAGACCGACTACCCTGTCGCGTGACTGCTGCAAACGAACGCGCGTACGACACCGACCTGCTCGACGCCTTGTCGCAGCGTGTCGTGGTCGGCGACGGCGCGATGGGCACCCAGCTGCAAGCGGCCGACCTCAGCCTCGACGACTTCAACGACCTCGAGGGCTGCAACGAGATCCTCAACGAGACCCGGCCCGACGTCATCGAGCAAATTCACCGCAACTACTTCGAGGCGGGCGCCGACGCGGTCGAGACGAAATACGTTCGGCTGCAATCTGGTTAACCTTGGTGACTACGACATTGCCGACAAGATCCGCGACTGTCGCTCAAGGGCACCGCGATCGCCAAGCGGGTCGGGGTCATCGCCGACGAGCTGGGCGTCCAGACGTCGATCGGGTGACGACGTAGACTTTTCTGGTCGAGAGGCGTTGCAACGGTTCCGGGTCCCTGCCGGTATCCGCCACGCTCGGCAGAGTTAAGGACGCCTTCCGCTACGGAAGGAATGCTACGTGAACGCCTTGGAGCCGAACATCCGCCCCGACTGCACCGACGAACTGACGGCTGCTCTGCGCCAGCGGATCATGGTGATCGACGGCGCGATGGGCACGGCGATCCAGCGGGACCGGCCGGACGAGGCCGGTTACCGCGGCGAGCGGTTCACGGAGTGGCCGACCGCTCTTCAGGGCAACAACGACCTGCTCACCCTGACGCAGCCGCAGATCATCGAGGGGATCCACCGCGAGTACCTCGAGGCGGGCGCCGACATCCTGGAGACCAACACGTTCAACGCGAACGCGGTCTCGCTCTCCGACTACGACATGCAGGAGCTGGCCTACGAGCTGAACTACGCCGGCGCTGCCCTGGCCCGCAAGGCCTGCGACGAGTTCAGCACCCCGGAGAAGCCCCGCTACGTCGCCGGCGCCCTCGGGCCGACGACGCGGACCGCGTCGATCTCGCCGGACGTCAACGACCCCGGAGCCCGCAACGTCTCCTACGACCAGCTGGTCGCCGCCTACCTCGAAGCCGCCAACGGCCTGGTCGACGGTGGTGCCGACCTCCTCATCATCGAGACGATCTTCGACTCGCTGAACGCCAAGGCGGCGGTGTTCGCCGTCGAGACGCTGTTCGAGGAGCGCGGACGCCGCTGGCCGGTGATCATCTCGGGCACCATCACCGATGCTTCCGGGCGGACGTTGTCCGGTCAGGTCACCGAAGCGTTCTGGAACGCGATCAGGCACGCGAAGCCGATCGCGGTCGGCCTCAACTGCGCCCTCGGCGCGCCGGAGATGAGGCCCTACATCGCCGAGATGGCGCGGATCGCGGACACCTTCGTCTCCTGCTACCCGAACGCCGGCCTGCCCAACGCCTTCGGCGAGTACGACGAGTCCCCGGAGGCTCAGGCCGGCTACATCGCCGAGTTCGCCGAGGCCGGCCTGGTCAACCTGGTCGGTGGTTGCTGCGGAACGGCGCCGCCGCACATCGCCGAGATCGCCAAGGTCGTCGAGGGCAAGCCGCAGCGCGAGCTGCCGGAGATCGCGGTGGCCACCCGGCTCTCGGGCCTGGAGCCGCTCAACATCACCGACGACTCCCTGTTCGTGAACATCGGTGAGCGCACCAACATCACCGGCTCCGCCCGGTTCCGCAACCTGATCAAGGCCGAGGACTACGACACCGCGCTGTCGGTCGCCCTGCAGCAGGTCGAGGTCGGTGCGCAGGTCATCGACATCAACATGGACGAGGGCATGATCGACGGCGTCGCCGCGATGGACCGGTTCACCAAGCTGATCGCGTCCGAGCCGGACATCAGCCGCGTCCCGGTGATGATCGACTCCTCCAAGTGGGAGGTCATCGAGGCGGGCCTGAAGAACGTGCAGGGCAAGCCGATCGTCAACTCGATCTCCATGAAGGAGGGCGAGGAGAAGTTCATCCGCGAGGCACGGCTGTGCCGCAAGTACGGCGCCGCCGTCGTCGTGATGGCCTTCGACGAGCAGGGTCAGGCCGACAACCTGGAGCGCCGCAAGGAGATCTGCGGGCGCGCCTACCGGATCCTGACCGAAGAGGTCGGCTTCCCGGCCGAGGACATCATCTTCGACCCGAACTGCTTCGCGCTGGCGACCGGTATCGAGGAGCACGCGACGTACGGGATCGACTTCATCGAGGCCTGCGCCTGGATCAAGGAGAACCTGCCCGGGGTGCACATCTCCGGCGGTATCTCGAACGTGTCGTTCTCGTTCCGGGGCAACAACCCCGTCCGCGAGGCGATCCACGCGGTGTTCCTGTTCCACGCCATCAAGGCCGGCCTGGACATGGGCATCGTCAACGCGGGTGCGCTGGTGCCCTACGACTCGATCGACCCCGAGCTGCGGGACCGGATCGAGGACGTCGTCCTGAACCGTCGCGAGGACGCGGCCGAGCGGCTCCTGGAGATCGCCGAACGGTTCAACAGCTCGGAGAAGGCCGACGACCCGGTGGCAGCCGAGTGGCGCAGCCTCCCGGTCCGCGAGCGGATCACGCACGCCCTGGTCAAGGGCATCGACGCCAACGTCGACGCCGACACCGAGGAATTGCGGGCCGAGATCGCCGCCGCAGGTGGTCGCCCGATCGAGGTGATCGAGGGCCCGCTGATGGACGGCATGAACGTCGTCGGTGACCTCTTCGGCGCGGGCAAGATGTTCCTGCCCCAGGTCGTGAAGTCGGCCCGGGTGATGAAGAAGGCCGTGGCGTACCTGCTGCCGTTCATCGAGGCGGAGAAGGAAGAGTCCGGCGCCGCCGCTGGGTAAGGACACCAACGGCACGATCATCATGGCGACCGTGAAGGGCGACGTCCACGACATCGGCAAGAACATCGTCGGGGTCGTCCTGCAGTGCAACAACTACGAAGTGATCGACCTCGGTGTGATGGTGCCTGCCCAGAAGATCCTGGACGCGGCGAAGGAGCACAACGCCGACATCATCGGGCTGTCCGGCCTGATCACCCCGTCCCTGGACGAGATGGTCAACTTCGCCGTCGAGATGGAGCGTCAGGGGCTGGAGATCCCGCTGCTGATCGGTGGCGCGACCACCTCGCGCGCCCACACGGCCGTGAAGGTGTCGCCGCGTCGTAGCGGTCCGGTGGTCTGGGTCAAGGACGCTTCCCGCTCGGTGCCGGTCGCTGCTGCGCTCCTCGACGACAAGCAGCGTCCGGCCCTGCTGGAGGCCACCGAGAACGACTACGCAGCCCTGCGCGAACGGCACGCCCAGAAGAGCGAGCGGCCGATGCTGACGCTGGAGAAGGCCCGCGCGAACCGGACGCCGATCGAGTGGGACGGCTACACGCCGCCGGTGCCCGCCCAGGGCCTCGGCGTGCGGGAGTTCCTCGACTACGACCTCGCCGAGCTGCGCGAGTACATCGACTGGCAGCCGTTCTTCAACGCCTGGGAGATGAAGGGCAGGTTCCCCGACATCCTCAACAACCCGGTCTCGGGCGAGACCGCCCGCAAGCTGTACGACGACGCCCAGGAGATGCTCGACACCCTGATCAAGGAGAAGTGGCTGACTGCCAACGGGGTGATCGGGTTCTTCCCGGCGAACGCGGTCGGCGACGACATCGAGGTCTACACCGACGAGACCCGTACCGAGGTGCTGACCACGTTGCACAACCTGCGCCAGCAGGGCGAGCACCGGGACGGCATCCCGAACCGGTAGCTGGGCGACTACATCGCGCCCAAGGACACCGGTCTGGCTGACTACGTCGGCGCCTTCGCCGTCACCACGGGGCTCGGCAGCCAGGACAAGATCGTCGAGTTCAAGGCGGCCAACGACGACTACAGCGCGATCCTGCTGGAGTCGCTCGCCGACCGGCTGGCAGAGGCGTTCGCCGAACGGATGCACCAACGGGTCCGCAAGGAGTTCTGGGGATTCCAGCCCGACGAGCAGCTGGACAACGAGGCGCTGATCGGTGAGAAGTACGTGGGAATCCGCCCTGCCCCCGGCTACCCGGCCTGCCCGGAGCACACCGAGAAGGCGACGCTCTGGGAGTTGATGGACGTCAAGGAGCGGACCGGCATCGAGCTGACCGAGTCGATGGCGATGTGGCCCGGTGCTGCCGTCAGCGGCTGGTACTTCTCGCACCCGCAGTCGCAGTACTTCGTGGTCGGCCGGATGGCCCAGGACCAGGTCGCCGACTACGCGAAGCGCAAGGGCTGGACCCTGCAGGAAGCCGAGCGCTGGCTCGGCCCCAACCTCGGCTACAACCCGGAGGACTGAGCCCTACGTTGGTTGAGGAGCGAGGCACTAGCGTCACGAAACCCCGTGTCCTTTCGGCCGTGCTGTGGGACATGGACGGCACCTTGGTCGACACCGAGCCCTACTGGATCGAGGTCGAGTTCGCGACGAGCTGCTTCTCGGGTAGCGGGAGAACGAGTGCCGCCGAACTCGGAGCAGTGCTCCTTGAAGCTAGCACCACCCGCACATCGCGCCCTTCTGCGGCTGACAGATCCCTGCAGCCAGACGAACTCGCCGACCCGCTGTCCGGCTTCGTCAACGACTACGGCTTGTCGCTGGTCGGCGGCTGCTGCGGAACGACGCCGGCTCACATCCGAGCGGTAGCCGCCGCCGTGGCCGACCTGAATCGCCCCGAGCGAACGGTGATCCGCGAGCCGTCGGTCTCGTCGCTGTACACCGCCGTCCCGTTCCGTCAGGACGCTTCGCTGCTGATGATCGGTGAACGCACGAATGCCAACGGCTCCAAGGCTTTCCGCGAAGCGATGCTCGCCGAGGACTGGCAGAAATGCCTCGACATCGCCAAGGATCAGACGCGTGACGGCGCCCACCTGCTCGACCTGTGCATCGACTACGTCGGGCGCGACGGCGTCGCCGACATGAATGCCTTGGCGAGCCGGACTGGTGACCGCGTCGACTCTGCCGAGGTGCTGCTCGGCGGCGCCGCGCTGACCCGCGGCTATGTCGAGAACGACCTCGCGGAAATCTACGAGGGCGAAGTCCATTACGCGCGTGACGTTTTCGAGGATCTGCACCTGATGGACAGCATCATGAGCGCCAAGCGCGGTGAGGCGCCGGACACCGACAGTGCCCGAAGCGCTGGCCGCGGCCGCCAAGGAGGCCGAGCGCAAGGCCCGGCACGAGCGGTCGAAACGCATTGCCGCCGAACGGAAAGCCAAGGAAGTCCCCGGCGGTGTCGGAAGGCGACGACGTCGTCGTGCTCACCGAGCCGAGACCCCGATGCGCCGGAGCGGTTCCGGTTCACCTTCCCGCGCCAGCAGCGGGGCCGTTTCCTGTGCATCGCCGACTTCATCCGGTCACGCGAACTGGCCACCACCACCGGGCAGGTGGGCGCCCTGCCGTTCCAGTTGGTGACCATGGGCCAGCCGATCGCCGACTTCGCCAACGAGTTGTTCGCGTCCGACTCCTACCGGGACTACCTGGAGGTGCACGGCATCGGTGTCCAGCTCTCCGAGGAGCTGCCAGCTGCATCCCGAGCAGTCCACGGACGCCTTCGTGCTGCACCATCCCGAGGCCAAGTACTTCAACGTCTGAGCCCGGCTGCCGGTCAGCGGAACTGGCCGGCGTTGGCGGCGGCCCACTCGGCCATCGACATCGCCGGTGCTCCGGTCAGTTCGGCAACGAGGTTGTTGGCATGCTGAGGGTCGGTCGACGCCGGCCGTGAGCACGTCGAGATACCATCTGGCGTTCTCGCCCATGATCGGTCGAAGCGCGGCCTCGGCCTCCGCGCGACTGCACTGCTCTCGGATGTGTGATTATTGCAGGAACTGGGTTTCAGTTGTGTGACACTTGTGGTATGACGCTTTCTGTGGTGGACTCTGATGAGGTGCGCGAGTTTGTCGTTGATTAGTTTGTATCTGGATGAGAGGGTGTGGCGGTTGTTGCTCGGCGCGGAGGTGAAGGTGTTGGGTCGGGGTGGGATTAAGGTGGTAGTGGTGGTAGCTGCGGTGTATGAGGATATGGTGGTGGTTGGTGTGCGAGAGTTGGATGACGGTGAATAGATTAAGGGGTGGGTGCGTTGATAGGGTGAGGGGCGCTAGTTATAGGTGGTGACAGATGACGGTCTGACACTACACCCGATGCCTGGAGGGTCCGGACACGCTAGGAGATAAGGAGTAGTAGTTGCGGTGGAAGATTAAATAGATGGTGAAGTTGGTAGTCGCTTTGAAGAGTAGGGGGTATTAGGTGGATGAGTGGACGGTGGTTAAGTTGTTAGAGTAGGTAGGGTACAGTTTGTAGGAGAACTAGAAGACTTTGGAAGGTGTGTAGTATTAGGATGGGGATGAGTAGTTAGGTTATCTCAACAGTTACGTGGAGCACTTGTAGGTAGAAGGGGACTAGGTGATAGGTGTGGAAGTGTAGAAGAAGGAATTGGTAAGTAGCTTTTAAGTTGTTGGTAGTGAATGGGATTATATGGGGTTATTAGGTTAGGTGTCGCTGCCGAGTTAGTGGATAAGTAGTTGGGTAAGGTGGCTCTTTAAGGGGTCTAAGATATCGTGGTGAACACCGGGGAGATGAATGTCGGCATGGTTGCCGACATCGGTCAGTTAGAGGTGGAATAGATTAGTAGTTGGTGGATTAAGATGGGAGTTAATAGTTATAAAGGATAGGATAAGTTGTTGATTATAGTAGACTTTGGTGGCTTTAAAGGGTTAAGGTTGTGGTTGTGGAAAACTGAACTAGTAGTGTTAGTAGTAGAGGTAGGACTAGATATCAAGGTTTGATAATTGTAGTAGGGTATCTTTAAATGGAATAAGATAGAACAAAGGTTGTTCTTAGAGATGAGTAGTAACTGGAGAGGATAACAATTGGAATAACAAGAGATAGTTATAGAAACTCTTAGGGTAACAAATATATGTAAAGGATTGAAAGTGAAAGTGGTGCTAGACAACAATAATTAAGATAGCGGTATCAAGATCAAAGACAAGTAGATAGTAGCTCTAGAAGTTACATAGCTGCATTAGTTAAGAGTTACACGGTGACTGGAACTACAAGCTCAAGGTAGAAAACAAAGAGAAATACAAGAAAGAAAAAAAATAAAAAATGAGCGAAAACTAACGTCACCGGCACGCCGATTCCGACGACCGATCTGCGCGGCGATCTGCGCCCGGGTGTGCGCCTGCGGTCCCGGTCAGCTCGTACATCTTCCCGAAATGTGTGCTGTCGGGTTCGAACAGCAGTTTGGCCGCCACCCGGGCGATGTCGTCCATCGAGATCGGCGCCTCCACGATGTCGGGATACGGTTCGCGGACGGTGCCGGTCGCTGCGATCTGCGGAGCCCACATCGAGAAGTTCTCGCAGAACTCGCCGGGCCCGAGTTGGGTACTGACCACCGGCGCCCGCGCAATCTTGTCCGCATGCTCCTGCCAGTGCGCCCCACCGGAGAGCGCCACGACGTAGGACACGCCTGCCGCGGCGATCATCTCCAGCGTGACGTCCAACGTGGCCGGCAGCGGCGCGAGGTACATCTGCTCGACGCCGTCGAGTGCGGCCGGTAACGACGCGGGCCTGCCCAGATAGCCCGTGATCGCCGTCACGCCGTCCGGCAGGTTCGCCTTCGCCGGGTTGTTGGTCAGTGCACGAATGTCGTGTGCGCCCAGGTCGATCAGCCGGTCGACGATCCGCCGGCCGATGTTTCCTGTGGCACCCGTCACAAGGATCGTCAGATCGCCAGGCTAGCCGCGGTGCCCGCACCGCCTTCGATTTCGGTTTCCGAGAAGCACCGCAATGAGAGAATCGGCGTCATGCGTGCGGTGCTGTGGGACATGGACGGCACGCATTGTCGACTCCGAAAAGCTCTGGGACATCGCGATACAGGAGTTCTACCGCCGTCACGATTCGGAGCTCTCCCGCAGGTGCGGGCCTCGACGGTGGGCGGTTCGAGCGACGACGTGATGCGGATCGTGTATGCCGACCTGGGCTGGACCCAGATCCGGGCGCCATGGCGGAAACCGCGGACTGGTTGCATGACTTCGTCGGCGAGCTGTTCGAGAACGGCCTGCCATGGTGCGACGGGGCCCGCGACCTGCTCGATGAGCTGGCGGCCGCCGACGTGCCGATGGCGTTGGTCACCAACACCCGCCGCGGCCTCACCGAGAAGGCGCTGAACAGCATTGGCCGCCACTACTTTTCGGTCACGGTCTGCGGCGACGAGGTGACCGACGGCAAGCCGGCACCGGACCCCTATCTGCGTGCCGCGGAGCTGCTGGGACTGGATCCGGCCGACTGTCTGGCGTCGAGGACTCGGTGACCGGTACGCAGCGGCGGAGGGCGCCGGATGTCCCGTGCTGGTGGTACCCAACGAGGTCGAGGTGCCCGGCAGCCTGCGCCGGAGGCACGTTGCGTCGCTGCGCGCAACTGGATGTCACGGCCCTGCGCAGCGCTTATCACGAACTGACGTTCGGCTGGGAGAACGCACCGCCTGACCTCGCGTCTGTGATTGAATGTGACGGCTATCACGCAATGTTGCGGAAGGGTCGTCTCATGGCCGGTCAAGGACCTATCGATGCGTCGACAGGCATCGATTACGAGGAATCCGAACACAGCGGGCGCGTCAGTCCGAATCGCTTCTGTCGCCGCCCTCGGCGGTCTGCTTTTCGGCTACGACAGCGCGGTCATCAACGGCGCGGTGTCGTGCGATCGAGGAAGACTTCGGCATCGGCAAGTTCAAGACTGGGCTTCGCGGTGGCGTCGGCGCTGCTCGGCGCGGCCGCCGGCGCGCATGACCGCAGGCCGGCTCGCCGACAAGATCGGCCGGATAGTCGGTGATGAAGATCGCGGCGCTGCTGTTTCTGATCAGCGCGATCGGCACCGGGCACTGGCGCCCAACGATCTGGACTGCGTCGGTGCTTCGTTCCGGATCGTCGGTGGTATCGGCGTCGGTGTGGCGTCGGTCATCGCACCGGCCTACATCGCGGAGACCTCGCCGCCGCGCATCCGCGGGCGGCTGGGCTCGCTGCAGCAGCTGGCCATCGTGACCGGCATCTTCCTGTCCCTGGCGATCGACTACTCTGCTGGCGCATATCGGCCGGCGGCTCGCGACGAGGAGCTGTGGCTGGGACTGGAGGCCTGGCGCTGGATGTTCATCATGATGGCGATTCCCGGCCATCCTCTACGGCGGGCTCGCCTTCACGATTCCCGAGTCGCCGCGCTATCTGGTTGCCCGCCATACCGATTCCGGAGGCCCGCAAGGTGCTTGTCCATGCTGCTGGGCGAGAAGAACCTGGAAATGACCATCACCCGGATCCAGGAGACGCTGGAGCGCGAGGACAAGCCGTCGTGGCGCGATCTGCGCAAGCCGACGCGGCTTCTCGGCCTCTACGGCATCGTGTGGGTGGGCCTCGGGCTGTCGGTCTTCCAGCAGTTCGTCGGCATCAACGTGATCTTCTACTACTCCAACGTGCTGTGGGAGGCCGTCGGATTCGACGAGAGCCAGTCTTCATCATCACGGTGATCACCTCGATCGTGAACATCGCTGACGACGCTGATCGCCATCGCCTCGATCGACAAGATCGGCCGCAAGCCGCTGCTGCTGATCGGGTCGATCGGCATGGCGCGTCACCTGGCCACCATGGCGATCATCTTCGGCACGGCGAGTCTGCCGACGCCGATGGCAAGCCGGTCCTCGAGGGCGCCTCCGGGCCGATCGCCCTGATCGCCGCCAACCTGTTCGTGGTCGCGTTCGGCATGTCGTGGGGTCCGGTGGTGTGGGTGCTGCTCGGTGAGATGTTCCCCAACCGCATCCGGGCCGCCGCGCTCGGGCTTGGCCGCGGCCGGCCAGTGGGCGGCCAACTGGCTGATCACCGTGTCGTTCCCGCAGCTGCGCGATCACCTGGGCCTGGCCTACGGCTTCTACGCCCTGTGCGCTGTGCTGTCGTTCATCTTCGTCTGGAAGTGGGTCATGGAAACCAAGGGCGTTTCCCTGGAGGACATGCACGCCGAGCTCCTCCACGACGAGAAGCCCGCGATCACCTGAGTTCGGGCCGTCCGCGGTCCCCACTTCTTCCTCCTCGAGCGTGCGCGCCCGTACGTGATTCAACGGGGTTGGAGAGGCACTCTGACCCGGCATGAAACAATCTCCTGCCGTGAAGACCTTCGAGGAACTGTTCGCCGAACTGGCCGACCGTTCGGCCACGCGGCCGGCCGGCAGCGCCACCGTCGCCGCGCTCGACGCGGGTGTGCACACGATCGGCAAGAAGATCCTCGAGGAGGCCGGTGAGGTGTGGATGGCGGCCGAGCATGAATCCGACGACGCGCTGGCCGGTGAGATCAGTCAGTTGCTCTACTGGACGCAGGTGCTGATGATCGCGCGCGGTGTGACCCTCGACGACGTCTACGGGAAGTTGTGAGCCAGATGTTGCGTGTCGCCGTCCCCAACAAAGGGGCCCTTTCCGAGTCGGCCGCCGAGATCCTGTCCGAGGCCGGCTACCGTCGCCGCACCGATCCCAAGGACCTGACGGTCCTCGACCCGGTCAACAACGTCGAGTTCTTCTTCCTGCGCCCCAAGGACATTGCCATCTACGTGGGCTCGGGCCAGCTGGACTTCGGCATCACCGGGCGCGACCTGGCCCTGGAGTCCGACGCCCCGATCTCGGAGCGGCTGGCACTGGGCTTCGGGTCGTCTTCGTTCCGCTACGCCGCCCCGGCCGGACGGGACTGGACGGTGGCCGACCTGGCCGGCCGCAGGATCGCCACCGCCTACCCCAACCTGGTCCGCAAAGACCTGGCTTCCAAGGGAATTGAGGCGACCGTCATCCGCCTGGACGGCGCGGTGGAGATCTCCATCCAGCTCGGGGTGGCCGACGCCATCGCCGACGTCGTCGGCTCGGGGCGCACGCTCGGCCTGCACAACCTGGCCGCGTTCGGCGAACCGCTGTGCGACTCCGAGGCGGTACTGATCGAACGGGCCGACAACGAGCCCGATCCCGCGCGGGATCAGCTGGCGGGGCGCGTGCAAGGCGTGGTCTTCGGCCAGCAGTACCTGATGCTCGACTACGACTGCCCCCGTACCGTTCTGGACAAAGCGACGGCGGTCACGCCCGGACTGGAATCACCCACGATCGCCCCGCTGGCCGACCCGGACTGGGTGGCCGTGCGAGCGCTGGTCCCGCGCAGGGACGTCAACGCCATCATGGACGAGATCGCGGCCATCGGCGCCAAGGCTATTCTGGCCTCCGACATCAGGTTCTGCCGTTTCTGATACCGCGTACGACTGCTGCCGCCGTGTTAGCGTCCCACTGTGATGCACATGCTCGTTCTGCTGCTTGCCCTGCTGATCGGAGCGGTCGCAGGGCTGCGGGCCCTGACTGCACCTGCCGTGGTGGCCTGGGCCGCCATGCTCCACTGGATCAATCTCGACGGAACATGGGTGCAGTGGCTGGGACATCCGATCACCGTCGCGGTATTGACCGTCCTGGCGCTCGGCGAACTCGTGACCGATCAGCTGCCGAAGACGCCGAGCCGTTTGGTCCCGGTGCAGTTCATCACCCGCCTGATCACCGGTGGTTTCGCAGGGGCGGCCCTCGCGACGGCGTGGGGTTATCCCTTTGGCGGTCTCGGCGCCGGGTTGATCGGCGCCGTGCTGGGCACGCTGGGCGGATATCAACTGCGCCGCAAGCTCTCCGACAGAGAGGGCCTCGATCTGCCGGTGGCGCTGACCGAGGACGTCGTCGCGGTACTGGGCGGCTTCGCCATCGCTGCACTCACCGCGACGTTGTGACACGCTGACGCGCGTGACGGAACGCTACAACGCCATCATCGTGGGTGCCGGCCAGGCCGGCCCACCACTGGCCGGCCGGCTGACGGCAGCTGGGCAGACCGTCGCAGTCGTCGAACGCAAACTGGTCGGCGGAACCTGCGTCAACTACGGCTGCATCCCGACCAAGACCCTCGTCGCCAGTGCGCATGCGGCCCACATCGCGCGCCGCGCGGCCGATTTCGGGATCGGCACCTCAGCCGTGACGGTCGACATGGCGAAGGTCAAGGCCCGCAAGGACGGCATCGTCAAGGACGACCGCGACGGTGTTGAGGGCTGGTTGGAGGGCATGGACGGCTGCACCCTGATCCGCGGCCACGCCCGCTTCACCGGACCGCACACGCTGACGGTGGATGGCCGGGTTATCGAGGCCGAGCGCATCTTCCTCAACGTGGGCGGGCGGGCCGTCGTGCCCGACATCCCGGGACTGGCCGACGTCGACTACCTGACCAACGTCGGCATCCTCGAACTCGACACCGTGCCCGAGCATCTCGTCATCGTCGGGGGCAGCTACATCGCATTGGAGTTCGCCCAGATGTACCGGCGCTTTGGGGCCGACGTCACCGTCGTCGAGAAGGGTCCCCGGCTGACCGCACGGGAGGACGAGGACGTCTCGGCGGCCATCCGCGACATCCTCGAGAACGAGGGCATCACCGTGATCGTCGGTGCCTCCGCGATGTCGGTCACCAAGCGGGACAGTGCTTTTGGGGGAGGCGTCGCGCTGACGCCGCGCGACGGCGCCGAGCCCGTGGTCGGCACCCATCTGCTGGTGGCCACCGGCCGGCGCGCCAACACCGACGACCTGGACCTGGAGCTGGCCGGCGTCGAGACCGACGAGCGCGGCTATATCGCCGTTGACGATCAGTTGAAAACCACCGCCGCGCACATCTGGGCGATGGGGGACTGCAACGGCAAGGGCGCGTTCACCCACACGTCCTACAACGACTTCGAGATCGTCGCGGCCAACCTGCTGGACGACGAACCGCGCCGGGTGTCCGACCGCATCCCCACGTACGCGCTCTACATCGACCCGCCGCTGGGCCGTGCCGGTATGAGTGAGCTCGAGGTCCGCCGGTCGGGCCGAAAAGCGTTGGTGGGCAAGCGGCCGATGACGCGGGTCGGCCGCGCGGTCGAAAAGGGTGAGACACAGGGCTTCATGAAGGTCGTGGTGGACGCCGAGACCAACCGGATTCTGGGCGCGGCAATCTTGGGTGTCGGTGGTGACGAGGTCATCCATTGCATCCTCGACGTGATGGCCGCGGATGCGCCATACACCACGCTGACCCACACGGTGCATATCCATCCCACGGTCAGCGAGTTGGTGCCGACGATGCTCGAGGAGCTGACACCGCTGGAGTAGATCGGATCACTCCGTCGGCCCGTTGGATCCCTTGTCGTCGATGATCGTGTGCAGGAGGTCAACGATCTGCTGTTGGCCGGCCGCCGCCGCGTCGAACTTGCCGCGCATCTCGGTGAATCCGTGGTCGACATGTTCGCGCAGGTCGACGAAGTCCTGGCGGAGGTCGACGAAGTCCTGGCGGAGGTCGACGAAGTCCTGGCGCAGGGCGTTGAAACCAGCCGTGGTGGCCTTGCGGAAATCGCGCAGGTCGCCACGGATCTCGCCGACGTCGCGGTCTGCGGCTCCGGCGAGCACGCGGGCGGCCGCGGCGTCCTGTTCAGTTGCTCGCACCCGCCCGGTCAGGTCCCGTACCTGGCCTTCGAGGGCTGTCACGCGAGATTCGAGATCCCCGGTGTCCATGGGTCGAGCGTACCGGCGAGGGCTGACACCACCGGATCGTCGAGGTTCAGCGCCGCTGAACCAGCAGCGTCTGCGCCGACGTCCCGATGAACCCCTGGCGGTCGAAGATCTCGGCATTGCACACGCCGATGCCGTCGGGGCCGATCGATGCACGCGCCCGCAGGCCGAAGTCGTTGCCGCGCGGAACCCGGTGCAGATGCACGGCGGTGTCGGTGTTCATGAACAGGAACTCGTCGGGGTCGAGCGCGGCCCCCGCCCCGTTGGCCGAGTCGACCACCATGGCCAGCCGCTGCATATCGGTGACATCGTCGCCGTCCACCAACGACACCAGCGGGCTCAGCCACGACACCGCCGCGCCGGCGTCGCCCGCGCGCTGCCGCTCCCACCTGATCGAGTCGAGATAACCGGGCGCGCCCTGCCAGGCGTGGCGGGTCGGATCCGCCTCGCCCTCGGTGATAGGGGGATAGCGGTCGCTGGCGATGTCGACGGTATCGCCGGTGGCCAACAACCACGCCGAGACGCCGGCGACTGTGCGCTCCGAGCCGTCGGGGCGAGTGGCCGACATCTCGGCGGTCAGCAGCGAGATCCGGGCGCCGGGGCGCTGCACCCAGGCCCGAACCCGCACCGGTGCCACCGGAATGGGCCCAAGGATGTCGAGCACCAGCCGGCCGATCCGCATGCCGGGCGGCGCCTGTTCCTCGATCAGCTTGGTCATCAACGCCAGCGGCGGCGAGCCGTGCTGGATACTCTGATCCCAGTTGCTGCCCGTGTACTCGGTGGACTCGAAGGCCTGCACGTCCCCGATAGGCGGCAGGCGGCGGTAGTAGCAGCGCGTCACGATGCCAACTGCTCCGGCCAACCCGGATAGGGCGGCGGTGTTCCCCCGAACACCGGGCATAGCGACTGATGGGCGCACCAGGTACACATCCGCGACGGAGTGGGCCGGAAATCGCCTGTGGCCCCGGCAGATTGGATGGCCCGCCAGATGGCCGTCAGGGTTCTCTCGAAACGCAGCAACTCGTCGAGATCCGGGCTGTAGTCCAGCATCTGGCCATTGGCCAGATAGATCAGCCTCAGCCGTGCCGGCAGTACGCCGCGGGAACGCAGCAGCGCCACCGCGTAGAACTTCATCTGGAACATCGCCTTGGCCTCGGCGAACCCGCGGGCCTCCGGCGGGGCCTTACCGGTCTTGTAGTCCACCACGCGAAGCTCCCCGGTGGGCGCGACGTCGATTCGGTCTACGAACCCGCGCAGCAGGGTGCCGTCGGCGAGTTCGACCTCGACCCGCTGCTCGCAGCTCTCGGGATCGAACCGGGTCGGATCCTCGAGCCGGTAGTAGCCCGCCAGCAGGGCCTGAGCCTCCACCAGAAGCTGTGCGCGCTGCTCGGGGGTGAACGCCTCCACCAACTCGGGTTCCTCCCCGACCACCAACTCCCATGCCGGGGCGACCAGTGCCAGCGCGGTGTTCTGATCCCGCAGCGGCGCAGGCAGCCTGTACAGCTGTTCGAGCGCCGCATGCACCACCGAACCGCGTAGTTGCGCCGCCGACGGCGCCTCCGGGAGCCGGTCGATGGCGCGGAATCGGTACAGCAGCGGGCACTGCTTGAAGTCGGCTGCCCGCGATGGTGACAGAGCGGGACGGTGCATAGGTACGAGACTATGCAGGCGGTCCGACAAGACATGGCAGGCTGGGTGCTGTGTCGTTGACCGGTCCGTTCGGCGTGGGTGACCGCGTGCAGCTCACCGACCCCAAGGGCAGGCACTACACGGTGGTGCTGACGCCGGGCGCGGAGTTTCACACGCACCGCGGAGCCATCGCGCACGACACCGTGATCGGGCTGCCGGAGGGCAGCGTGGTCAAGTCCGCCAATGGCGACCCGTTCCTGGTGTTGCGCCCGCTGCTCGTCGACTACGTGATGTCCATGCCGCGCGGTGCGCAGGTCATCTACCCCAAGGACGCGGCCCAGATCGTGCACGAGGGGGATATCTTCCCGGGCGCGCGCGTGCTGGAGGCCGGTGCCGGGTCGGGTGCGCTGACCTGTTCGCTGCTGCGCGCGGTGGGCCCGTCGGGCCGGGTGATCTCCTATGAGGTGCGCGATGACCATGCGGTGCACGCGCAGCGCAATGTCGAGGTGTTCTTCGGCGAGCGGCCACCCAACTGGGATCTGGTGATCGCCGACGTCGTCGACTACGACGGGGAACAGGTCGACCGCGCAGTGCTCGACATGCTCGCACCCTGGGAGGTGCTCGACGCGGTGTCGCGTGCGCTGGTGCCCGGCGGCGTGCTCATCATCTACGTCGCGACGGTCACGCAGCTGTCCAAGACGGTGGAGGCGTTGCGCGAACAGCAGTGCTGGACCGAGCCACGGTCCTGGGAGACCATGCAGCGCGGCTGGAATGTCGTCGGCCTCGCCGTGCGTCCGCAGCACAACATGCGTGGCCACACCGCGTTCCTGATCTCGGCGCGTCGTCTCGCCGAAGGCACCGTCACGCCAACGCCGTTGCGCCGCAAGAAGACCGTCTAACCGGCCAGCAATTCGTCAGCCATCTGCAGGTGGCCTTCGTAACCGTGCTGTGCGGCCAGATCAAGGTATTGGGTTGCCAGCCGGCGGTATTCGGCCTCGCCCCGGGCGCGGGCCGGCAGGGCGCGCAGGCGCAGCAGCACGGCGTCGCGGAAGATGAGCCCGTCGCCCGGCACGCGGCCTCGAGCCGGGCCACCATATGTTCCGCCTCGGCCAGACGAGCGGTGGACTCACGGAGCATCACTCAGCCGGCGGAGTGACCGACTCCATTCGCTGAGCCATCCCGACCGCCTCGCTGACAGCGGTGTAACCCCCAGGGCCGGAACCGATTTCGCCGACTATGACCTGACCGGAGTTCAGGCCGACGCGCAGCCGCACGCCGACGTCCTCGACACCCTGTATCGCCAACGCCGCCAGGCAGGCGCGCACGGCGTGATCCTCCAACGCCCGTGGAGCGCCGAACACCGCCATGACGCCGCCGACCGCGGCGCCGCATTCGTAACAGAACTTCGCGGCGACCCGCAGTTGTGTGCCGCACGCCGGGCAGCACGCCCCGACCCCCATTTCGGAGGATAGGCGCTTCAGTCGTCGCTGTGCGCCAATCCGCGTCGCGCCGAGAGCAGGTCGACCTCGGGGCGCGCGGCCACCAGCCGCTCGGCGGCGTCGAGCACGTCCACCACATGCGCGCGGTCGCCGGACACCACCGCGAGCCCGATGCCGGTCCGGCGGTGCAGATCGTGCGAGCCGGTCTCAGCGGCGGAAACGCCGAACTTGCGGTGCAACTCCGCGACGATCGGCCGGATCACGGAGCGCTTCTGCTTGAGCGAGTGCACATCACCCAGCAGCAGATCGAACTCCAGCCAGCCGATCCACATGCGCTGACTAGCGGGTCGGCGTGGGCGTCGTCGTCGATGTGGGCGTCGTCGTCGAAGTGGGCGTCGGCAGTGTGGGGGGCGCCGGAGCGGGGGGCATCGGCTGACCGGGGCTGTCGCCGAACACCAGCAGCATGTCGGCGGTCTGCCGGGACAGCTCCCAGCCGCCCAGGGCGGGGGCGAACTCCATCGGGAACGACAGGCCACCGGCCTCCGGGTCGGGTCCGGTCGCGTTGACCGATGCCACCACGTTGGCGGGATTCTCGTCCGACCAGGCCAGGTTCGTGGCGGTGAAGGTCAGCGGAATCATGTGGTTGTCCTGCAGCGCCTTGGTGAAGTTGTCCAGTGTGGCGGCGTCGCCGGCGGTGGCGCCCTCCACGAGTGGCAGTTTGTCCGTGCCGGGCACCGCAGGGTCGGCCAGCCGGCCCAGCAGGTCGGTCAGGGCGGCAGGGTCGGGAAGTGGGGCGCTTTGCGGCGCGGGTGCGGCGGTGGGCGTCGGCGGCGATGTGGTGGCCGTAGCGGCGTTATCAGAGGTGTGCGGGGCGCACCCCGACAGCCAAAGCGCCGCCACAACCGTGGCGGCGCTGAGGACTGTCGTAGAGCGGGGCGGCATGCGCCTGATTATGCCGAGAACAACTGCAGCACCTGGCTCGCCGAGGCGCGGGACAGTTTCCAGCCGCCCTGGTCCACGAAGGTGACGTTCTGCGTCTGCGGCGCCATACCCGGTCCCGATGCGGTGATGTTGGCGCTGGCGGCACCCGGCCCGACGGGCTGGATGCCGGAAATCTGGAACGACAGCGGCAGCATGCCCTTGGCGCTGGCGTTGCGCATCATGGCGTCGGCGGTACGACCCTCGATGACGCCGATGCCGCCCTCGACGAGGTAGCCCTTCGCGCGGAACGGCACACCCGGGTCAGCAAGCCCGTTGAGCACCCCGTACAGCTGGTCGGTGCTCGGCACGTCGGCAGCCGGATCGAGCGGCATCGGCACGCCGAACACCACCGGCTGCACTTGCGGGGAAGACGCCGTGACGCCCCATGAAGCTGACGTCACACCCGCGGTCACGGCGCCGGCGACTGCTGCCGCACCGGCCAGGGTTGCGATGCCTTTGGCTAGGGATTTCAGGGTCACGAATTTCCTCTCCTTCGGGCCGACATGTTCTCAAGATTATCAGCGGCGCCCGTGTGTCGGATTTCCAGAGCGCACATGATCGTTGAATCGCCGGTAGCGTTGAAGTTGTTACCGGACCTACATTCGGTGCGGGAGAGGAGCGCAGCATGAGCGAGTCAGAGCGTTCTGACGCTTTCGGATCACCCCTCGAACCAGGTATGTCCAGCGAAGATGCCGCAGAGCTGGAGCAGTTACGGCGCGAAGCGGCCGCACTGCGTGAGCAACTCCAGGAAGTTGCTGCCTCACACGGCGGTGCCCGCAGTGCCCGTGATGTACACCAGCTCGAGGCCCGCATCGACTCGCTTGCCGCGCGAAACGCCAAGCTGATGGAAACTCTTAAAGAGGCCCGCCAGCAACTGCTCGCCCTGCGCGAGGAGGTCGACCGACTGGGACAGCCGCCCAGTGGTTACGGGGTGCTTCTCGGGGTGGCTGAAGACGACACCCTCGACGTGTTCACCTCGGGCCGCAAGATGCGGCTGACGTGCTCGCCCAACATCGACGTCAAGGTCCTCAAGAAGGGCCAGACGGTGCGTCTGAACGAGGCCTTGACGGTCGTCGAGGCCGGCACCTTCGAGTCGGTCGGCGAGATCAGCACGCTGCGCGAGATCCTCGCAGACGGCCATCGCGCCCTGGTGGTCGGTCACGCCGACGAGGAGCGCATCGTGTGGCTGGCCGAGCCGCTGGTGGCGCCGGAAGACCTGCCCGCCCGAGATCGCCGAACGCTGTCGGACGCCGAGCTGGATCTGCGTCCGCGCAAGCTGCGCCCGGGTGATTCGCTGCTGGTCGACACCAAGGCCGGCTACGCGTTCGAACGCATCCCCAAGGCCGAGGTCGAGGATCTGGTCCTCGAAGAGGTCCCCGACGTCAGCTACCACGACATCGGTGGCCTGACCCGGCAGATCGAGCAGATCCGCGACGCCGTGGAGCTGCCGTTCCTGCACAAGGATCTATATCGCGAGTACGCGCTGCGCCCGCCCAAAGGCGTTCTGCTGTACGGCCCGCCGGGCTGCGGCAAGACGCTCATCGCCAAGGCGGTCGCCAACTCGCTGGCCAAGAAGATGGCGGAGCTGCGCGGCGAGGAGTCGCGCGAGGCGAAGTCCTACTTCCTCAACATCAAGGGTCCGGAGCTGCTCAACAAGTTCGTCGGCGAGACCGAACGGCACATCCGGCTGATCTTCCAGCGGGCCCGCGAGAAGGCGTCCGAAGGCACCCCGGTGATCGTGTTCTTCGACGAGATGGACTCGATCTTCCGCACCCGCGGCACCGGCGTGAGCTCCGATGTCGAGACCACCGTCGTGCCGCAGCTGCTCTCGGAGATCGACGGTGTCGAGGGCCTGGAGAACGTCATCGTCATCGGCGCCTCCAACCGCGAGGACATGATCGATCCGGCGATCCTGCGGCCCGGCCGCCTGGACGTCAAGATCAAGATCGAGCGGCCCGATGCCGAATCGGCGCAGGACATCTTCAGCAAGTACCTGACAGTGAACTGCCGATCAACGACGAAGATCTTGCCGAGTTCGCCGGCGACCGCGCGCTGACCATCAAGGCGATGATCGAAAAGGTCGTCGACCGGATGTACGCCGAGATCGACGACAACCGGTTCCTGGAGGTCACCTATGCCAACGGTGACAAGGAAGTCATGTACTTCAAGGACTTCAACTCCGGCGCCATGATCCAGAACGTCGTCGACCGCGCGAAGAAGAACGCGATCAAGGCGGTGCTCGAATCGGGTCAGCGCGGTCTGCGCATTCAGCACCTGCTGGACTCGATCGTCGACGAGTTCGCCGAGAACGAGGACCTGCCCAACACCACCAATCCCGATGACTGGGCCCGGATCTCGGGCAAGAAGGGCGAGCGGATCGTCTACATCCGCACGCTCGTCACCGGCAAGTGTCAAGTGCGCAGCAGGGCGATCGACACCGAGTCGAACCTGGGTCAGTACCTGTAGCACTCCCAAGTGCTCGCCTAACTGCACGAGAGTGCGTGTCTCCGCACGACACTCCGGGACTTCGTGCACATCCACGCACGCTCGCGTCCAGGCGGTGACGGCGCCACCTGGATCGCCTGCGCGACCACCATCGCGGCGACGGCGTTCACCTGCTCGGCCGTCGAAAGCGGGTGTGCAGCGCGGATCGGCCGGTCCGAACCGTCGTCGCACGAAGCGCGAACCTCGCGAATGGTGGTGACCATGAACACAATCACCACAAAGGCCAGGAAACCTATTGTCTGCCAGAGCCTCTGACGGTCATCCGGGCGGCCAACTGCCACAGTTCCCCGGTGGAGTTACAAGGCGAACGGTGTAACTGCAAGGACGGCGGTCACGATGGCCGGCCGCACGATGTAGCCGTAGGCGGGGTCGTCGCCGGTCCAATTGGCCAGCAGCACAGTCGAAGTCGGGAGTCCCGGTGCAGGAACCAGTCATGGACCTGACGCCTCGCGGCGCTGGTCCGGGTCACTGAGCCGCCGTGGCCGTCCGGTACCTGTCCCGCGCCACCAGCGTCAGGCGCAGACCGTCGAGCACCGGATCGAGGAACTGTTCGCGATACTCCCTGTCGCTGACCGCGCGCGCCGCGAGATACATGAACGTCAGCGCGGTCAGGAACATCGTGGTCTGGATCAGTGCATTGGGCGCCGGAAACGTCATCCCCAGGATCTGGCCGTCGGACGACCCGCCGTGGGTCCAGGCGTCGAGGAGCTCGGGGCTGATGAGGATCAATCCGAGGACGAAGAAGATGAGTCCGGTCGCCACGGCCACGGCCAGCACCTGGCTGAGTTGCGACAGCGCCAGTACGAAAACGACATTGACGCGTTCGGGCCTGGACAGCGGAACGCGGCGCGGCCGATCGGGCATCGCTTCGAACGGCGTGCCCGCCAGCCCGAGCGCGTCCGCCGCCTCCTTGGCGTCCGGCTGCATGATAGGTCGGGCCCGGCTCAACGTGTTGGACACCAGAAATGCCGCGGCGATGGCGAACAGGAACAGCAGCGCCATCCACAGCCGGGTGCGGCTCACCGTCGTGGCCATCGTCCACACGTGCCCGTTGAAGAACACCAGCACCGTCAACAGCATCACCGGCAACGCCCGCACCAGCAGCGCCCCGAGCGAGGCGAGATGCGCAGATGTCATCCTCAGCGCCCAACCCAGGATGGAACCGAGACCCGTTGCGGTGCTGAGCAAGATGAGCGTTACGACGACGGCCTCCAGGAGCATGTTCACGAACTGGCGGGGACTGGGTCCGCCGAAGAATCCGGCCACGGCCGTGACCAGTATCGCGATCACCGCGACGACGGCCCGATACTGTACCGCCGCGATGCGGGACACCGCCCAGCCCACCACGGCGGCGGCCGGCAACACAAACACGAAGATGCCCAGCACGAACCACTCCGTGCGGGTCGGGGTGCCGTTGATATCGATGGTGTGTTTGCCCGTCAGCGCGACGACGATCGCCGAGCACACCATCATCACCGCGAACGCGGCCAGCGCGGGAGCCGACCGCGACACGACCCGCCGCACCAGGGCGCCGGGCCGCAGCACGGCGGGCAATCCGTGGAACAGGAACCACCGCTCGGCGGCGGCACGCTGGTGCGTGTCAGGAACACTCATGCGTTCTCACCGTGAACATCCTGACATGCAACCGGCCCTCGTCGGCGATCCGCGCGGGGCGCGTTGAAGCCACTACCTCGCCCGCCTCGTCGTCCCTCGGTGTCTGATGGTCGGGCTCCTCGGCGGCCTCGTCCCTCCCCGCCTCGTCGTCCCTCGGTGTCTGATGGTCGGGCTCCTCGGCGGCCTCGTCCCTCGCCCGCCTCGTCGTCCCTCTAGGCTGGCCCCATGCAGCGGATCATCGGGACAGAGGTCGAGTACGGCATCTCGTCGCCGTCCGACCCGACCGCGAACCCGATCCTGACGTCCACGCAGGCGGTGCTGGCCTACGCGGCGGCCGCCGGGATCCAGCGGGCCAAGCGCACCCGGTGGGACTACGAGGTGGAATCCCCGCTGCGCGATGCCCGCGGATTCGACCTGAGCCGGTCGTCGGGGCCGCCGCCGATCGTGGACGCCGACGAGGTGGGCGCGGCCAACATGATCCTCACCAACGGCGCGCGGCTGTACGTCGACCACGCGCACCCCGAGTACTCGGCGCCCGAGGTCACCGACCCGATGGACGCCGTGATCTGGGACAAGGCCGGCGAACGGGTGATGGAGGCCGCCGCCCGCCACGTCGCATCGGTGCCGGGAGCGGCCAAGCTGCAGCTCTACAAGAACAACGTGGACGGCAAGGGCGCCTCCTACGGAACGCACGAGAACTACCTGATGAGCCGTCAGACGCCGTTCTCGGCCGTCATTGCCGGCCTGACCCCGTTCCTGGTTTCCCGGCAGGTCTTCACCGGCTCGGGCCGGGTCGGCATCGGTGCCTCGGGCGACGATCCCGGCTTCCAGCTGTCCCAGCGCGCCGACTACATCGAGGTCGAGGTCGGCCTGGAGACCACGCTCAAGCGCGGCATCATCAACACCCGCGACGAACCGCATGCCGACGCCGACAAGTACCGGCGCCTGCACGTCATCATCGGCGACGCCAATCTGGCCGAGACCTCGACCTACCTCAAGGTCGGCACCACGTCGCTGGTGCTCGATCTCATCGAGGAGGGCATCGACCTCACCGACCTCGCGCTGGCCCGGCCGGTGCACGCCGTGCACGTCGTCAGCCGCGACCCGAGCCTGCGTGCCACGATTGCCCTTTCCGATGGCCGTGAGCTGACTGCCCTTGCGCTGCAACGGATTTATCTGGACCGGGTGGCCAAGCTGGTGGACAGCCGCGATCCGGATCCGCGCGCCAGCCACGTGGTGGAGACGTGGGCAGGAGTGCTCGACCTGTTGGAGCGCGACCCGATGGAGTGCGCCGACCTGCTGGACTGGCCGGCCAAGCTGCGGCTGCTCGACGGGTTCCGGCAGCGGGAGAACCTGAGCTGGTCGGCGCCCCGGCTGCACCTGGTCGACCTGCAGTACTCCGATGTACGTCTCGACAAGGGCCTCTACAACCGGTTGGTCGCCCGCGGTTCGATGAAGCGACTGGTCACCGAGCAGCAGGTGATCGACGCCGTGGACAATCCGCCCACCGACACCCGCGCGTACTTCCGCGGCGAGTGCCTGCGCCGGTTCGGCGCCGACATCGCCGCCGCGAGCTGGGACTCGGTGATCTTCGACCTGGGTGGCGATTCGCTGGTCCGGATCCCGACACTGGAGCCGCTGCGCGGTAGCAAGGCCCACGTCGGCGCGCTTCTGGACTCCGTCGACAGCGCCGCTGAGTTAGTGGAACAGCTCACCAACTGAGGTGATACCCGGCAATCCGACCCGCGGCCGGTAGTGTGAGGGAACCGAGTTACACAGGAGGCAGCGATGGCTCAGGAGCAGACCAAGCGTGGCGGTGGCGGCGGCGATGACGACGATGCCACTTCCAGCACGGCCGCAGGCCAGGAGCGTCGCGAGAAGCTGACCGAGGACACCGACGATCTGCTGGACGAAATCGACGATGTGCTCGAGGAGAACGCCGAGGACTTCGTGCGCGCGTACGTCCAAAAGGGCGGCCAGTGACCTGGCCGAACAACGATCGCCCGGCCCACCCCTCGAACAGCTCGCCGCGTTACGACTCGTCGTCGTTCTCCGACCACCTGCGTCGGCAGGCGCCGCACCTGTTGCCCGCGTCGGGCCAGGTGCTGGGGAAGCCCGGCGATGACCTGCCGCACGGGACCACGATCGTTGCGTTGAAGTATCCGGGCGGTGTGCTGATCGCCGGTGACCGCCGTGCGACGCAGGGCAACATGATCGCCAGCCGCGATGTGCAGAAGGTGTACATCACCGACGACTACACAGCCACCGGAATCGCCGGTACCGCCGCGATCGCCGTCGAGTTCGCGCGGCTGTACGCCGTCGAACTGGAGCACTACGAAAAGCTCGAGGGCGTGGCGCTGAGCTTCCGCGGCAAGGTCAACCGGTTGGCGACCATGGTGCGCGGCAATCTGGGGGCGGCCCTTCAGGGCTTCATCGCGCTGCCGCTGCTGGTCGGCTACGACCTCGACGATCCCGATCCGGCGGGGGCCGGTCGCATCGTCTCGTTCGACGCCGCCGGCGGCTGGAACATCGAGGCCGAGGGCTACCAGTCGGTGGGTTCGGGTTCCCTCTTCGCCAAATCGTCGATGAAGAAGCTCTACGCGCGCGTCACCGACGCCGAGTCCGCGCTGCGGGTGGCCGTCGAGGCGCTCTACGATGCCGCCGATGACGATTCGGCCACCGGCGGGCCGGACCTGGTGCGCGGCATCTATCCCACCGCGGTGACCATCGGTGCTGAGGGCGCCGAGGATGTCGCCGAGGAACGGATCGCCGAACTGGCCCGCGAGGTGATCCAAAGCCGTTCGCGCAGTGATACTTTCGGTCCCGACCACGATCAGTCCGTTAATGCGGCACCGCGGGGTGGCGAATGAGCTTTCCGTATTTCATCTCGCCCGAACAGGCGATGCGTGAGCGCAGTGAACTCGCGCGCAAGGGCATTGCCCGCGGGCGCAGCGTCGTGGTGCTGGCATACGCCGGCGGCGTGCTGTTCGTCGCCGAGAACCCGTCGCGCTCACTGCAGAAGGTCAGCGAACTCTACGACCGTGTCGGGTTCGCGGCGGTGGGCCGGTTCAACGAGTTCGACAATCTTCGCCGCGGCGGTATCCAGTTCGCCGACACCCGCGGATACGCCTACGACCGCAGGGACGTGACCGGACGGCAGTTGGCCAACGTCTACGCCAACACGCTGGGCACCATCTTCACCGAACAGGCCAAGCCGTACGAGGTCGAGTTGTGCGTCGCCGAGGTCGCGCACTACGGCGAATCCAAACCGCCTGAGCTGTACCGGATCACTTACGACGGCTCGATCGCCGACGAGCCGCAGTTCGTCGTGATGGGCGGGACCACCGAGCCGATCTCCACCGCCCTCAAGGGCTCCTACTCGGAGAACGCCGAACTGGGCGACGCGGTCCACATGGCGGTCACCGCGCTGCAGGCCGGTGGTGCCACCGGCGAGCAGCGGATCCTGGGGCCGTCCACGCTGGAGGTTGCGATCCTCGACGTGAACCGGCCCCGGCGCGCGTTCCGTCGCATCACCGGTCCAGCGCTGGAAGCGCTCCTGCCCCAATCAGATTCGCCGCAATCAGATTCGCCGCCATCAGATTCGAAGACCGGCTAGCCGGTCAACGAGGACGCCGCCAGGATCGCCACGCACAGCACCACCATTGCGGTCGTCAGGCCGTAGGCAGTGGTGGCAGCGCGCCCCATGGTGAACGGGCCCATCAGGTCGCGGTCGCGGCCCAGCCCGATCAAGGCGAACAGCAGTGGTATCAGCAGCACGGCGTTGAGCACCTGGGTGCCCACCAGGATCGTCACCAGGGGGACACTGGGGACGAGCACGGCAACTGCACCCAGACATGTGACCAGCCCGAATGCCAGGTAGAAGGTCTTGGCCTCGCGGTAGGGGTCGTCCAACGCCGCTTCGACGCCGGCGTATTCACACACCGAGTAGGCGGTCGAGAGCGGCAGCACCGACGCCGCCAGGATGGCCGCGCCGATGAGGCCGACGGCGAACAGGGTCGCAGCCGCGCCACCCGCCAGCGGTTGCAGGGCAACGGCCGCGTCGGCCGCATCGGCGATGGCGCGGCCTTCGCGGTGCAAGGTCGCCGCGCAGGCGACGACCACGAAGAACCCGATGACTCCGGTCAAGACGGCACCGATGACGACGTCGACGCGCTCGAGGGCGAGGTCCTTCGTACGCAGCTTCTTGTCCACCGCGTAGGACTGGATGAAGGACAGGCCCCACGGCGCCAGCGTGGTGCCCACGGTGGCGGTGACGATCGCGATGGCCGCACCGCCGCGGGGCATGGTCGGCACCAGAAGGCCGTGCGCGGCGGCGCCCCAGTCGGGGTGGGCCATGATGCCCGACGCGATGTAGGCGAGGAACACTGTGCACAACAACAGCAGCAGGTGCTCGACGCGGTGGAAGCTGCCGCGCAGCACCAGCAGTGACACGAGCACCGCTGCCACCGGCACACTGAGGTATCGACTGATGCCGAAGAGCTCGAAACCAGCTGCAATTCCGGCGAATTCGGCGCATGTCGTGCCGATGTTGGCGACGACGAGTCCGACGAGCACCGCACCACCCCACCGCACGCCGTAGCGCTGGCGTACCAGGCCGATCAGCCCCTGGCCGGTGACCACACCCATGCGCACGGCCAGGCCGTGGAACATCACCAGCGCCACGGTGGACAGCAGCAGCACCCACAGCAGCTGATAGCCGTGACTCGCGCCGAGGACCGAGTAGGTCGTGATTCCGGCGGGGTCGTCGTCGGAAAGTCCGGCGAGCAGTCCCGGACCGACCACTGCCAGCAGCGCGCCGAGGGTCAGTCCCCGCCGCTGGGGTCCGCCTCACCGGGGCCACACGTGGGAGCGCAGGAACGGCCGTCCCCGCAACGCCGGAGAATGCGCCAGGCGGCGTCGCCACTGCGTCGCATGGACCGCGGGCATCGCGGCCACGATCTCGGCGGCATCGGTGCTGGGTAGTGCCCTCAGCACCCGTTCGCCGACCACCGGATGAATTTCGCGCACGACGTCTGCCGCGAAGTCCGGATCCTTGACACGGAGAACCTCGGCGGCCGACTCGGTGTCGAGTCTGCTCAGCAGGACGGCGAGTTCCCGGGGGGCGAGGAGATGGACGGCCGAGCGCGGCGTCGCCAACTGCACGGCATGGCCGCGCTCGGAGGTCAGATGCAGGTCGGTCCACCCGACGACATCCGCGCGGGCACGTCGCGCGAGGCGGTGCAGACCCAGCCTCCTGAGCACAGCGCCGAAGCCGACCTCGACACCCACCAGCTCGATGCGGTGGCCGCCCGCGCCGGCCAGCACGACGTCGGCCACCCGGGCGATGCGCTGACCGACGACGTCGACGATCTGCGTGTCCAGCACATCGCGCTTCAGCAGGATCTCGTCAGGTTCCAGTGCGGCGTCGACCGCACCGACGGTGAATCCGGCATCGGACTCCAACACCACCCCGCTGCGCTGAAAGCTTCGCACCGCTTCCCAGGGCACGAGCAGATCGGCCGAGTGGCGCCCGCGCACCAGCAGTCGCGCGACCAGGAGCGGGCCGGATTGCTCGCCGAGGTGCACCGTCAGGTCGCTGACACGTCCGATGGCCGTGCCACCGGGCGTGCGCACCTCCTGGCCGGTGACCCGGCTGAGCAACTGCACGTCAGCAGCATGCCCGAAACGCTTCCGGGCGTGTCAGCGTTATGCGGAAGCAGCACTGCCGCAACGTGATTCACCCTCGGCTAACCAAATCGCCTGCGCGCCGCCGCTGGCCGGGGTAGTTTCTAGGCTTCAATAGTGGGGGTGAGCCGATGACATCCACGGTCGACGCCGCCGATGCTGCCGACGCCGGTCATGAGGTCCCCAGGAAGCCGACCAGTCCGCACGGCCGCTGGTATTGGCAGGTGCAACCGTCGTCGAGCACCCTGAAGCTCGTCATGGCGCTCACCGGGATCGTGTTCGCAGCGTTCGTCCTGGTGCACATGATCGGAAATCTCAAGGTCTACACCGGTGCTTCGCATTTCGACGCCTACGCGCATTGGTTGCGCACGCTGCTCGAACCGCTGCTGCCCTACGAGGGCGCGCTGTGGATTTTCCGGGTCGTCCTGCTCGGTTGCCTGATCGCCCACGTCGGCGCCGCGGTGCTGCTGACCGGTCGTGCGCGCCGGGCACGTGGGCGGTTCCGGCGCACCGGTTTGCGAAGTCTGAGATCGTTCACCGCGCGCACGATGCTGGTCAGTGGCCTGGTGCTGCTCCTGTTCATCGTCTTCCACATCCTCGACCTGACCGTGGGCGCGCGTCCTGCCGCCAGCGGTTCGTTCGCACCTGGACACGCCTACGACAACCTGATCGCCAGCTTTGAACGCCCGGCGGTGGCGATCTTCTACCTGTTGGCGATGGCCGTACTCGGTGCGCACCTCGTGCACGGCCTGTGGACGGCCGTGCAGGACCTGGGCGTCACCGGGCACCGCATGCGGCAGGTGTGCGTCGTGGCCGGCGGCCTGCTGGCGTTGGCGGTCATGGTGGGCAACATGACGATTCCGATTTCCGTGTGGACGGGCCTGCTCCGATGACGTTGCCGTCGTTGGGTGGGGTGTCCGGTGGCGTCCCCGACGGAGACCCGGCGACCGCCTGGGAGCGCCGCCTGTTGGAATACCGTCTCGTCAGCCCGCTGAACCGGCGGAAGTTCACCGTCATCGTCGTGGGGACGGGATTGGCCGGAGCGGGTTGTGCGGCGGCCCTGGGCGAACTCGGCTACCACGTCGAATGCTTCACGTTCCACGATGCGCCCCGGCGTGCCCACAGCGTGGCGGCGCAAGGCGGCATCAACGCCGCGCGCGGTCGCAAGGTCGACAACGACAGCGTCGCCCGGTTCGTCAAGGACACCGTCAAGGGCGGCGACTTCCGCGGCCGCGAGGCCGACTGTTACCGACTCGGATTCGAATCGTCGCGGGTGATCGACCACATGAACGCCATCGGCGCGCCGTTCGCCCGCGAATACGGCGGCAGTCTGGCCACCCGGTCGTTCGGCGGCGTGCAGGTGTCACGCACCTATTACACCCGCGGCCAGACCGGTCAGCAGTTACAGATCGCCGCCAGCCAGGCACTGCTGCGTCAGGTGCACGCCAAGACGGTCAACCTGCACACCCGTACCGAGATGCTGGACGTCATCGTCTCCGACGGCCGGGCGACGGGGATCGTCACCCGCAACCTGGTCACCGGCGAGGTCCGCGCGACGACGGGCCACGCGGTGGTGCTGGCTTCCGGTGGATACGGCAACGTGTTCTTCCGCTCCACGCTGGCCAAGAACTCCAACGCCACGGCCACCTGGCGGGCACACCTGCGTGGGGCGCTGTTCGCGTCGCCGTCGTTCATCCAGTTCCACCCGACGGCCCTTCCGGTCAACTCGGAATGGCAGTCCAAAACCATCCTGATGAGCGAGTCGCTGCGCAACGACGGTCGGATATGGGTGCCCAGGACGGCCGGAGACGACCGGAACCCCAACGACATTCCCGAGGATGAACGCGATTACTACCTCGAACGTCTGTACCCGGCCTTCGGGAATTTGTCGCCCCGCGACGTGTCGTCCCGGGCCGCGCGCACCCAGATTGAGTCCGGCCATGGTGTGGGCCCGCTGAAAAACAGTGTGTACCTCGACTTCCGGGATTCACTCGCCCGGCTTGGCAGGGCCACGATCACCGAGCGCTACGGCAACCTGTTCGAGATGTACCACGACGCGACCGGCGAGGATCCCTACGCCGTTCCGATGCGGATCGCTCCCGGTGCCCACTTCTCGATGGGCGGACTGTGGAGCGATTTCGACCAGATGACTTCCATCCCAGGGCTTTTCGTCGCCGGCGAAGCCGGCTGGGCCTATCATGGCGCGAACCGCTTGGGTGCCAATTCGCTGCTGTCGGCGTGTGTGGACGGCTGGTTCACGCTGCCGTTCTCGGTGCCGAACTATCTCGCCGGTCTGTTGGGCACCCAACCGCTGCCCGCTGACGATCCCACCGTGACCGCCACGCTGGCCGACGTGCGCGCCCGGGTCGACGCGCTGTTGTCGATCGGGGGCACGCAGGGCCCGGACCGGTTCCACCGCCGGCTCGGCGAAATCCTCTACGCCGGGTGCGGGGTGTCCCGGTCGGCGCAGGGGCTCACCGATGCGATCGTGGCGATCGACGGGCTGACCGCCGAGTTCTGGGCCGACCTGCGGGTCGCGGGGCGCGGCGCGCAGTTCAACCAGGAACTCGAAAAGGCCGGGCGCGTGGGTGATTTCCTCGGGCTGGCCCGGCTGATGTGTATCGACGCGCGGGACCGTGACGAATCCTGCGGCGCGCATTTCCGCGTCGAACACCAGACTCCCGACGGTGAGGCTCAACGCGACGACGAGCGCTGGTGCTTCGTCTCGGCGTGGGAACACGGTGGTGATGGGCCGCCGATCCGACATGAGGAAGCATTGAATTTCACCGCCGTCCCGTTGGCGACGCGGAACTACGCATGACGGGCACAGCATGAAGCTGACACTGGAGATCTGGCGGCAGGCCGACACGGCGGCGCCTGGCCGCTACGAGGAGTATGTGGTGGACGACGCCACCCCGGAGATGTCGCTGCTGGAGTTGCTGGACCGGCTCAACGACGCGCTGGTGGTGGACGGCCGGGATCCGGTGGCGTTCGACTCCGACTGCCGTGAGGGTGTCTGCGGCTCGTGCGGGATCACCGTCGACGGCCGACCGCACGGGCCGGTGCCCAACACGCCGTCGTGCCGCCAACACGTACGGTCGTTCACCGACGGCGCGCGCATCCGCATCGAACCGTTCCGGTCGGCGGCCTACCCGGTGGTGCGGGATCTGGTCGTCGACCGCTCGGCACTGGACCGGATGATCTCGGCGGGTGGACACATCGCCGTCGACGCCGGCACAGCCGCCGACGCGGATGCCGAAGCGCTGCCCAAGGACGACGCCGAGTACGCACTGGATTTCGCCGCCTGCATCGGGTGCGGTGCGTGCGTGGCCGCCTGCCCGAACGGCGCCGCGCACCTGTTCGCCGGGGCCAAGCTTCTGCATCTGGCGACCGTCACGCGGGGCAGGCTGGAGCGCGGTCGGCGGGCGAAAAGCCTTGTCGGACAGATGGAAGACGACTTCGGTCCATGTTCCAGTTACGGCGAGTGCGCCCAGGTGTGCCCCGAGAGCATTCCGATGACGGCTGTCGCGGCGGTCAATCGCGAGGTGTTCCGGGCGAGCCTGCGGGGGAAGGCGAACTAGATGACTCGCACGTGGGTGCCCTACCTGTGGAAGGCCGGCATCCCGATCCTGGTGGCGGTGGTGGTGTACTTCCTGCCGGTGCCCGACGGTGTCGAGCCGACCGGTATGCGGATGCTCGGAATCTTCCTGGGCACCATCGTGGCCCTCATCCTGCAGCCGCTGCCCACCAGTTCGGTGGCGTTGATCGGCATGGCCGCAGCCATGCTGACCAAGACCGAGTCCGCGGCCAAGGCCTTGGCCGGGTTCTCCAACACCACGGTGTGGTTGATCGTCGCGGCCTTCTTCATCGCCGAGGGTTTCCTGCTCACCGGCCTGGGCAAGCGGATCGCGTTGTTGTTCGTCACCCGGCTGGGCAAGTCGACCCTCGGGCTGTCTTACGGCATGGCGCTGACCGACCTCATCCTGGCGCCGGCGACACCGTCGAACACCGCGCGGTGCGGCGGCGTGGTTTACCCGGTGGTGGCCTCGCTCAGCCAACTCGAGGACTCCCATCCCGAGCCCGAGGAATCGCGCAAGCGGCTCGGCGCGTTCCTGACGCTGACCGCGTTGCAGGTCAACACCGTCACCTCCGCGATGTTCCTGACCGCCATGGCCGGCAATCCCGTCGCGCAGGAGGCCGCCAAGAAGCTGGGCGTCGAGATCTCCTGGGGCAGATGGGCACTCGCTGCGATCGTGCCCGGCCTTGTCAGCCTGATCGCGGTGCCGTGGGTGATGTCGAAGATCTACCCGCCGACGGTCACAAAGACGCCTGAGGCTCCGCAGCTGGCCCGGGATCAGTTGCGCGAGGCCGGGCCGATGTCACGCAAGGAATGGATCATGGCCGGCACCTTCGTGCTGCTGCTGGTCCTCTGGTGTTTGGGCGACATGCTCAAGATCGACGCCACCACCGCGGCGTTCACCGGTATCGCGGTCCTGCTCATCACCGGTGTGCTGACATGGAAAGACCTGGCCGACAACGCATCCGCGTGGACCACCCTGGTGTTCTTCGGTGTGCTGGTCGGAATGGCCGCCGAACTCAATGCGCTCGGGGTGATCGACTGGATCGGTGAATCGGTCGCCGGATCGGTCGATGCGCTGCCGTGGCTGGTGGCGTTCGCCATCCTGACGCTGGTCTATTTCTATTCGCATTACCTGTTCGCCTCCAATACGGCGCACATCGTCGCCATGTATGCGGTGTTCGTGGGCGCTGCGATCGCCACCGGCGCGCCGCCGCTGTTCGCCGCCCTGGTGTTCGGCTTCATCGGCAACCTGTTCGGCGGGCTGGCGCACTATTCGTCGGGCCCGGCGGGTGTGGTCTTCGGCTCGGGCTACGTCAAGACCGCCGAGCTGTTCCGCATCGGCTTCGCGATCAGCATCGTCAACATCGTGATCTGGACCGTCATCGGCGGCGGCTGGATGAAGCTCATCGGGATCTGGTGATCCAGCTCGTATCATATTGCGCCCGTACGCTTTTGATGCGCTGAATCCCGGTCGACGGGGCGTCTTCTTCGCTGCGTGGCGTGGACACCGCATACGCGAAGAACACTCTTGTTTCAGATGGTTTCATTGCACCGAACTCGACTCGTTCCTCGGCTTACACTTCCGCAATGTTCTCGGAGACGCGCTATGCGCGAAACGGCGACGTGCACGTCGCCTATCGTGCGTCACGGGAAGGTCCCCGCGACATCGTGGTCGTGCCGGCCTGGTTTACGTGCTGTGAGGTGATTCCGGAGCTCCCGTCCATTCAGGGATGGCTCGAGGCGATGACATCGCTCGGGCGACTCATCTTCTTCGACCAGCCAGGCATCGGCGCCTCCGATCCTGCCCCATCGGGCGCGCTGCCGACCTTGGAGTCATGGGCCGACAGCATCACCGCGGTGCTCGACGATCTCGGGAGCGGCGAAGCGGTCCTCGTCGCGGTCGGAGGCGCGTTGCACTCGGCGCTGTTCGCGGCGACACATCCGTCCCGCGCAACCGCGCTGGTCGTGCTCGAAGGCTATGCGCATCCGCTCACCGAAGCCCATGGGGGTCCCCCGCCCGAGGAAGCCGCCGCGATGTGGGGAACAGGGGAGCTCCATCATTTCTTGAATCCGGACATGCCGTGGAACGAAGAGATCCGGGCAACGTGGGCCCGGATGGAACGCCTGGCGGCAAGCCCAGGAACCGTTGCTTCCATGATGCCTCTCGTGACTGAAATGGACGTGCGGGCACTGCTTCCGGCAATCCGCGTGCCCACCCTGGTCGTCCACCACACCGACGATGCGGCGATCCCGCGGGAGTGGGGCAAGTACGTCGCTGATCACATCTCAGGTGCGAAGTACGTCGCGCTCCCGGGGCGCAACTGGCACCACGGCGTTGAACCGTGGCGCGCGTCGTTCCAGGAGGTCGCCCAGTTCCTCACTGGCCACCAGGCTGTAGTTGCGGATGATCGGGTGCTCGCCACGGTGCTGTTCACTGACATCGTCGACTCCACCCGCCGGGCAGCGGAGATCGGCGACCGTGACTGGCATGCGTTGCTCGATGCGCACGACACCGTCGTCCGGTCGCAACTTCTGCGGTTTCGGGGTCGTGAAGTCAGCACGGGGGGAGACGGCTTCCTGGCGATGTTCGACGGCCCTCAGCGAGCGATCCGCTGTGCGACGGCGATACGTGATGCGGTGCGAGCGTTGGGCATCGAGGTGCGGGCCGGGTTGCACACCGGCGAGTGCGAGATCCGCGGCGATGACATCGGCGGGATCGCCGTACACATCGGCGCGCGCGTGAGCGCTCTCGCGGAGCCGAACGACGTGCTGGTGTCCAGCACGCTGCGCGACCTCGTGATCGGGTCAGGGCTCGAATTCGAAGACCGCGGCGCGCACACGCTCAAAGGCGTACCCGGCGAGTTCGGCATGGGTTGAGTACAGATGGCCCCACATGGACCTGGTGCCGCTGGTGTCGTCGGGCTTGCCGAACTCGATGTTCAGTCCACGGGCGGCTTCCGTGAACCACTGACGGGCCTGTGGATCGTGCTTGTCGACGAGTGCGTCGATGGCCTGCTCCAGCTTGGTATCCGACAGCGGACCCCAAGTTTCAGCGATGTGGGCGACGTCGGCATCGATCGAGGTGGCCCCGTTCGCCGTCACCGGCGCGCGTCAGCGCCACCGATATCGCCGGCACGGTGTCCCAGACACCGCCCGATGTGGCGCCATCACCGGCGCCGCGGGAAGCCCGACTTGTAGTGCTGTCCGCCGCTGGTGATAGCGACTGCGCGAAAGACACTCTGCCTTCCCGCTGACTAGCGGACAGAATCGGATCATCGACGCCTCGGGGGCGGGCTTATGCAAGACTTTGCGGCATGCCATCGGACGGTTCCGCCGTCGTTCTCCTGCACGGCCTCTGTGATTCAGCAAGCGCTTGGCAAGACGTCATCCCACGTCTTCGCAGCTATCACGAGGTTTACGCACCGACCGCGATAGGACACCGCGGCGGACCACCAGCACCAGCGACGACCGGCCACGATTTACGACGTTGTCGATTGGGCCGAAGGATACCTAGACGAACAAGACCTACAACAACCCCATCTCGTCGGCCACTCGATGGGTGGTTTTGTCGCTATCGAATTAGCACGGCGTGGCCGAGCGAAAACTGTGTGCGCATTATCGCCGGGCGGCTTCTGGTCGTCTGGTGACGGACTGCGGAAACGGACGATGGCAAAGGTTACAAGCGGCGCAGGGATGGCGCGTCTTACCCGACCCATCACGGGGTTTGCACTGCGGTCGGCGACAATGCGTCGGCTGTGGTTCCGGGGGACCGCTGCCGGTGCATGGGGACCGGATAACTGCGCAGCGCGCCGTTGAGTTCATCGACGACTACCTCGGGTGCACCGTCTACAACGAAATCTTGTCGACCGACGAAGAGCAGATTGCGCCGCTCGATCCTCTGCCGTGCCCGATCACTCTGGCGTGGTCCGAGAAAGACGCTATGTTGCCGGTTGCCTCGTACGGCCCTAACGCCCGTGAGCGGCTGCCGCACGCGACGTTCATAATCCTCGAAGACGTTGGGCACGTCCCGATGATGGACGACCCCGCTCTCGTGGCACGCAACATCCTCGCGTGTACAGGCGCGGCCACGAATTGAGCTAAGCCTGTCGGTCAGCTCGGCTGAGTCGAACACCTTCTTACGACATTGTCTGCGACAGAGGCACTTGAGGCTCGACGGGTGCGTGGGCCGACCGGATACGCCGGCCGATGCCGCTGATCGGCTCGGACGTCCGGAGTGGGCCGATTCGGCCTTGTGGATGAACTCTGAAATGTTGAACAGCTGCTTACCCGCGGCCCGTGATCACCTCCAACAGCCGGTGCCAGGCGTCCGACGGCTCAGTGAGCACATCGCTGTGTGCGGGCAGCCCGCGCATCAGGCTGCCGTCCGACCGGTGTCCGGTATCCAGACGCACCACACCGGGCATCCCATCAGGGTCGGCGCCGTGCGTTCCCAGCGGGAGTCCCTGCACGAGCTCGATCGGATCGCCCGGGGCCGTCATCGAGAACCGGGCGACATCGGGATTGCGGTTGTGCCAATCACCCGGACCGTACACGCCGACGCCCGCGCCGGCCGCCTCGACGTAGACGGTGCGATCGGCCGTCAACCCCAGCCTCTCGGCGGTGCCCAGGATCGAACCGCCGTACGAGTGACCGATGATACGTGACGGCGACGGCACTTCCGGTGGCGTCGACGGTGCGGTTGACGTCCTCGCTGAACGCCACGAGCCGGGGGGCCATGTCGAGCGCGTAACCCGGATCTGCGGCCCGCAGCACCCCGACAGCCAGCTGACCGGTGGGGAAGGGGCCGCCGAGGTAGGTGATCATCGCGATGTCGCCGCGGCCCTCGGCGACGAAGCGGCGCACGGTTTCGGTGTTGGCGCCCGAGTCGAGCATGGTGGTGTTCAGCCCGGGCACCAGCACGCCGACGCTGGAGGCGCTGCCCAGGTCACCGGTGAGCTCGACCAGCGACGACCGGGCCGGGTCGAACGCCAGGATCTGGCGATCGACCTGCTCGGGGCTGCGCCGGGTCGGATCGGGCACCTCCGACAGCAGGCCCTGGTAGAAGGCGATGCGCCGGTTGGCGTTTCGGTCATGCTCGGCGATCGCCGCGGCGCGTCTCGCCGGATCGGAGGAAATCACCGCCCGCGCCCGTTCCGCGCCGGCCGGATCCAGCCGCGGGCCGTAGCGCCGGTCGACCACGGTCCGGATCTTGGCATCCTCGGAGCGATCGACCGTACGGCGCTCATTCAGGATCGCATCGGCGATGTTGATCCGGTTGGCCGCGATGCGCATCTCCCACGGCACGCCGTCGGTGTTGCCCACCTCGCTGGGGCATCGTGGTGATCAGGTGTTGTCTCTGCTCGGGTGTCATCGCCGCGATCTGCCCGGCGATCCGGTCCTGACCCATGGTCGGCCAGCCCGACACGATGTCGCCCGCCGCCGACGCGGGTCGGGTTTCGGCCGGCGTCCCGCTGAACCCGAACGCCTCGTCGATGTCGTGCGCCGTGTCCGCGTCGGCCGCGTCGAGCGCGTCGAGCGCCGCCGTGATCTGAGCGGTGAGTTCCGTTGCGCGCGTGGATAGCATCGCCTGAATCGCTCCCGTGTCGCCGCCGCACATCAGGCGTAGCACCTCATCGGCGTCCGCGGTGGGTGAGACGCTTCCGTCGTCGGCGACGGCGTATCCGTCCGCCGTCGGCCTCCCCGACGGCGTCCAGGACCGCCTGCCGGGCGGCACCGATCCGGTCGGCCCCGGTGCGCGCGGCCACCGCGGCGGCGACCAGGCTGCGCGCGGCGTCCTTGGCGGACTGGACGATTCCGGTCATCTTGTCCCGCGCGGCGCCGAAGCGGCCGAGCCCGTCTCCGTCAAGGTCGTCGTCAGGGACTTCGGCCTGCACCCGCCCCGCGGCGGCGTCCCAGGCGTCGGCGACCTCGCGTAGCGCCTCCGGTCGCCAGTCGCGGGCCTGGCTCACCCTGGGGCGGCTCACGATTCGGCGAGCCGGGCGGCGTTCTCCTGTTCTGCCCGTTCGAATGCGACCGCCGTCGTCCGGGCCGCCTCGGCCCACGCCGTCATCTCGTCGATGACGTCGTCGAAGTAGTCGGCAATCAGTGCCGGGAGCTTGGCGACCGCGGACCCGGGCAGATCCACCTGCCTCAGCTCAGGAAGCCGAAACTTGCTGAGCGCGTGGGCACTTCGCTCGACACGGTTGGCGACCGCGCGCAATCGGTTCAGGTCAACGGTGACCGGGATTTCGTCCATGCCGCATGCTGGCAGCCGATCGGTAGGCCCGCCGACCGTCATCCACAGGCCGTTGCGAAGTCTCGGTCGGTTGAGGACTCGCGCAGACGTTGTGCGGGTGGCTCCCTGCGGGGCTCCTCACTCAACGGCTATTTCAGCGGCAGACCGGTGATCGTGCGCGCCATCACGAGGCGCTGGATCTCACTGGTGCCCTCGAAGATCGTGAAGATCTTGGCGTCGCGGTGCATACGCTCCACCGGGAAGTCGCGGGTGTAGCCGTTGCCGCCGAGGATCTGGATGGCTTCGTCGGTGACGTAGACGGCCGTCTCGCTGGCCACCAGCTTGGCCATCGAACCCTCGGCCGAGGTGAACGCGATGTTGTTGCGCGCCATCCAACCCGCGCGCCACACCAGCAGCCGGGCCGCGTCGATGCGGGCCTTCATATCGGCGAGCTTGAAGCCGATGGCCTGGAAATCGCCGATCCGGCGGCCGAACTGCTCGCGCTCCTGCGCGTAGTCCAGTGCGTACTCGTATGCGGCCCGTGCCACGCCGAGCGCCATCGCGCCGACGGTGGGCCGGGTGCGCTCGAACGTCTTCATCGCGGCCTGGCCCGCGGTGCTGTGGCCGGCGAGCACGCGAGCCATCCGCTCGTCGAACTTCTCCTTGCCGCCGACGATCAGCCGGCCCGGAATCCGGACGTCGTTGAGCACCACCTCGGCGGTGTGCGAGGCCCGGATGCCGTGCTTCTTGAACTTCTGGCCCTGGGTGAAGCCCGGTGTGTTCGGCGGGATGATGAAGGTGGCCTGTCCGCGCGAGCCCAGTTCGGGATGCACCGACGCGACGACGATGTGGACGTTGGCGATTCCACCGTTGGTGGCCCAGGTCTTGGTGCCGTTGAGAACCCACTCGTCGGATGCCTCGTCATAGCGGGCGCGGGTGATGATCGCGCCGACATCGGAGCCGGCGCCCGGCTCCGACGAACAGAACGAGGCCAGCAGCGGGTTCGTCCGGGGTGCCGAACATCTGCGGCAGCCACTCGCCGAGTTGCTCGGGGGTGCCGGTGGCGCTCAGCGAGGCGGCGGCGAGGCCGGTGCCCAGGATCGACAACGCGATCCCGGCGTCACCCCAGAACATCTCCTCGAAGACGGTGAGCATGCCCAGCCCGCTCGGCTCGGCGACCTGGGTGGCGAACATTTCCATCGAGTACAACCCGACCTTGGCCGCCTCCTGAATGATCGGCCACGGCGTCTCCTCGCGCTCGTCCCACTCCGCGGCGGCGGGCCGGACGACCTCGACGGCGAACTCGTGGACCCAGTCGCGGACGTGCGATCACGTCGTCGGGGAGTTCCAGAGAGAACGTCATGGCCACGGATCCTTTCGACGGCCTACTCCACTGAGTGGAGGAATGTACACACCCTCGGCTACCTGGTAGTCGGCTGTGTCGCAGATCACTTCTGCAGCGGCTTCGGCGCGACGGCTGCTCGCGAACCACATGCCGAATTTCACGCACCAACACCCTGTCCGGCGTGCTTGCACACCCACACGAACGCTCAACAAGTAGTCTCGGAGGCGTGCAGCGACGAATCATGGGCATCGAGACAGAATTCGGTGTGACCTGCACCTTCCACGGTCACCGGCGGTTGTCCCCGGACGAGGTTGCCCGCTACCTGTTCCGCAGGGTGGTGTCGTGGGGTCGCAGTTCGAACGTATTCCTGCGCAACGGTGCGCGCCTCTACCTCGACGTGGGCAGTCACCCCGAGTACGCGACCGCCGAGTGCGACAACCTGATCCAGCTCGTCACCCACGACCGCGCCGGTGAGCGCGTGCTCGAGGACCTGCTGATCGACGCCGAGCAGAGACTGGCCGACGAGGGCATCGGCGGCGACATCTACCTGTTCAAGAACAACACCGACTCCGCGGGCAACTCCTACGGCTGCCACGAGAACTACCTCATCGTGCGGGCCGGCGAATTCTCCCGGATCTCCGATGTGCTGCTGCCGTTCCTGGTGACCCGACAGCTGATCTGCGGCGCGGGCAAGGTGCTGCAGACGCCCAAGGCCGCGACGTTCTGCCTGAGCCAACGCGCCGAGCACATCTGGGAAGGCGTCTCCAGCGCCACCACCCGGTCCCGCCCGATCATCAACACCCGCGACGAACCGCATGCCGACGCCGAGAAGTACCGCCGGCTGCACGTCATCGTCGGTGACTCCAACATGTGCGAGTCCACCACCATGCTCAAGGTGGGCTCGGCATCGCTGGTGCTGGAGATGATCGAGGCCGGCGTCGCATTCCGCGACTTCTCGTTGGACAACCCGATCCGCGCGATCCGCGAGGTCAGCCACGACCTCACCGGCAAGCGCCCGGTTCGCCTCGCCGGTGGCCGGCAGGCCAGTGCTCTGGACATTCAGCGCGAGTACTTCGCCCGCGCCGTCGAGTACCTGCAGACCCGCGAACCCAACACCCAGATCGACCAGGTCGTCGACCTGTGGGGCCGCCAACTCGACGCTGTCGAGAGCCAGGACTTCGCCAAGGTCGACACCGAGATCGACTGGGTGATCAAGCGCAAGCTGTTCCAGCGCTATCAGGATCGCTACAACATGGAGTTGTCCGACCCGAAGATCAGTCAGCTCGACCTCGCCTACCACGACATCAAGCGGGGCCGCGGCGTGTTCGACCTGCTGCAGCGCAAGGGTCTGGCGGCGAGGATCACCACCGACGAGGAGATCGACGAGGCCGTCAACACCCCGCCGCAGACCACCCGGGCCAAGCTGCGCGGCGAGTTCATCAGTGCCGCACAGGAAGCCGGCCGCGACTTCACCGTCGACTGGGTACACCTCAAGCTCAACGACCAGGCACAGCGCACCGTGCTCTGCAAAGATCCGTTCCGCTCCGTCGATGAACGGGTCAAGCGGCTCATCGCGTCGATGTAGGGCCGATGGCGATCTCCAAAGTCGAACGGCTGATGAACCTCGTCATCGCCCTGTTGTCGGCACACGGTTACCTCACCGCCGAACGGATCCGGGCCAGCGTCTACGGGTATGGCGAGAGTCCCAGCGACGAAGCGTTCTCGCGCATGTTCGAGCGCGACAAGAACGAGCTCCGCGACCTGGGCATCCCGCTGGAGACCGGGCGGGTCTCGGCACTCGATCCCACTGAGGGCTACCGCATCAACCGCGACGCGTACGCGCTGCCCGATATCGACCTGACGCCCGACGAGGCCGCCGCGGTGGCGGTGGCCACCCGGCTGTGGGAGTCACCCGAACTGATCACCGCAGCCCAGGGTGCGGTGCTGAAGTTGCGCGCCGCCGGTATCGACGTCGACCCGGACGCCGCGATGCCGGTGCATGCGCAGTCCGGACTGCCGGGTCTGCGGGGCTCTGAGGACGTGCTCGGGATCCTGCTGGCGGCGATCGACGCCGGACGGGTCGTCACGTTCGGTCACCGGCCGTCGCGCACCGAGCCCTACGCCACCCGCACCCTCGAACCGTGGGGCGTGGTCACCGAGAACGGCCGCTGGTACCTGGTGGGGCACGACCGGGACCGCGACGACACCCGGACGTTCAGGTTGTCCCGCATCGGAGCGGAGGTGACGCCCATCGGTCCGGACGGTGCCGTCACTCGCCCCGACGGCGTCGATCTCCGCCGGATCGTCGCCGAGGTGGTCGGCGACGCGCCGACCGGCGTCATGGCCCGGGTCTGGGTCGCCGACGGCCGGGCCACCGCGCTGCGCCGTGCCGGCACCCCCGTCGGGGCGCAGACACTCGGCGGCCGCGACGGCGAGGTGTTCGAACTCGACCTCGGCCCGCGCGACCGGCTGGCCCGCGAGATCGCCGGATACGGCGCCGACGCGATCGTGCTGGAACCCGAGTCCTTGCGCGAGAACGTGCTCCGCCGGATACGGGCCCAGGCGGGGGTTGCGTCATGAGTCCGGTCTCGACGCGCCTGGTCCGGCTGCTCAACATGGTTCCGTACTTCCAGGCCAACCAGCGCATCACCTTTGCCGAGGCGTCCGCCGACCTGGGCGTGAGCCGCAGGCAACTCGAGGCCGACCTCAACCAGCTGTGGATGTGCGGTCTGCCCGGCTACGGACCCGGCGACCTGATCGACATCGAATTCTCCGGCGACACCATCGAGGTCGTCTTCTCCGCGGGCATGGATCGCCCGCTGCGGCTGACATCACCGGAGGCGACCGGCCTGCTGGTGGCGTTGCGCGCCCTGGTGGAGGTGCCCGGTGTGGTCGACCCCGAAGCCGCGCGCAGCGCGATCGCCAAAATCGAGTCGGCGGCCGGAACCGTTGCGCACGGGGCCAATTCCGCCGAACCGGAGCCGGCACCCGCCGAAAGCCGCGCCGCCGCGGCGGTCCGGGAGGCCGTCCGGGACGGTCGCGCACTGACCATCGAGTACTACTCGGCGTCCCGCGACACGCTGTCCATGCGCACGGTCGACCCGATCCGGGTGGTGCTCGTCAACGACCTCAGCTACCTGGAAGCGTGGTGCCGCGAGTCCGAGGGCGTTCGCCTGTTCCGATTCGACCGCATCGTCGACGCGGCGGTACTCGACGAGTCGTCCGCGCCGCCCGAACCCGCCGTCGAAGCGCCGACGGACACCTCGCTGTTCGACGCGGACCCGTCGCTGCCGTCGGCCACGCTCCGGGTGGCCCCGGAGGCCGCGTGGATGTTCGACTACTACCCGATGCGGGTGCTGCGCGAACTGCCCGACGGCTACTGCGAGGCGGCGATGACCTACGCCTCCGACGAGTGGATGAGCCGGCTCATGCTCGGGTTCGGGTCAGAGGTCACCGTGCTGGCGCCGCAGGCCCTCGCTGATCGGATAACCGCCGCCGCGGCAGCGGCGCTGGGCGCCTATGACGAGGCGGGGTAGCATCGAGACCCACGGCAAGTTCACGTCTGGAGGTAACCAAATTGGGCGCTCTGAGTCCATGGCACTGGGCAATTCTTGCCATCGTGGTCATCCTGCTGTTCGGTGCCAAGCGGTTGCCTGACGCGGCCCGCTCGCTCGGCAAGTCGATGCGGATCTTCAAGGCCGAGGTCAAGGAACTGCAGAACGACACCGTCGAGCCGCCGGTGACCCCGGTTCCGCCCGCTGCCACTCCCGTGCAGTCCGAGCGAGTCGAGGCGCCGGCACCGGACCCCGGCCACACCGACGCCCGTCCGGCCTGAGGACCTGCACCGTCAGCACGCCGCCCGGCCGCGGCGCTGATCGACTCCGCCTGTGAAGACTCTCGGCGTCTCGCACTTCCTCAAGCGGCTGGATCCCCGTCGTCGTCGCGGCAAGGTCAACCCCGACGGGACCATGTCGCTCGTCGACCACATTCGCGAACTTCGCACCCGGCTGCTCATCGCGGTCGCCGCGATCGCGCTGACCACGATCATCGGGTTCTTCTGGTACAGCCACGGCTTCTTCGGCTTCGAGAGCCTCGGCGAATGGCTGCGCCGTCCCTACTGCGCACTGCCCCAGTCCGCGCGTGCCGACATCAGCCCTGACGGTGGGTGCCGGCTGCTGGCGACGGCGCCGTTCGACCAGTTCATGCTGCGCCTGAAGGTCGGCCTGCTGGCCGGGGTGGTGCTGGCCTGCCCGGTGTGGTTTTACGAACTGTGGGCGTTCATCACGCCGGGGCTGTACAAGAAGGAGCGACGGTTCGCAGTCGCGTTCGTGGTGTCGGCGGCCGGGCTGTTCATGACGGGCGCCGTGCTGGCCTACTACGTGCTGTCGAAGGCCCTGCACTTCCTGCTGACGGTGGGCAGCGATGTGCAGGTGACGGCGCTGGCGGGCGATCAGTACTTCGGCTTCCTGATCAATCTGCTGCTGGTGTTCGGGGTGGGATTCGAGTTCCCGCTGCTGATCATCATGCTCAACATGGTCGGCATCCTGAGCTACGAGAAGCTCAAGGCCTGGCGACGCGGCCTGATCTTCGGGGTCTTCGTGTTCGCCGCGTTCGCCACCCCGGGTTCGGACCCGTTCTCGATGCTGGCGCTGGGTCTGGCGCTGACGGTGCTGATGGAGGTGGCGATCCAGATCGCCCGCATCCACGACCGGCGCAAGGCCAAGCGGGAAGCGGTCGAAGAGATTCCCGACGACGAGGCCTCGGTCATCGAGCCGCCGTCGGCGGTCGCCCCTCCTGCGGGACCAGCGGGCCTCGTCCATGACGACGTCACCTGAGCTCGAGCGGTTCGCCGCCGAGCTGCCATTCGTGCTGGACGGTTTCCAGCGCGATGCCTGTGTGGCGCTCGAGCGTGGTCACGGCGTGCTGGTGTGCGCACCCACCGGGGCCGGTAAGACGGTCGTGGGGGAGTTCGCCGTCCACCTGGCGTTGGCCGCCGGTCGGAAGTGCTTCTACACCACGCCGATCAAGGCGCTGAGCAACCAGAAGCACACCGATCTGGTCCGCCGCTACGGGCCGGAGCGGATCGGGTTGCTCACCGGTGACGTCTCGGTCAATGCCGATGCGCCGGTCGTGGTGATGACCACCGAGGTGCTGCGCAACATGCTCTACGCGGGTTCGCCCGCGTTGCAGGGGCTTTCGTATGTGGTGATGGACGAGGTCCACTTCCTGGCCGACCGGATGCGCGGCGCCGTCTGGGAAGAGGTGATCCTGCACCTGCCCGAGGAGGTGCGGGTGGTCAGCCTGTCGGCGACCGTCAGCAACGCCGAGGAGTTCGGCGGCTGGATTCAGACCGTGCGCGGGGACACCACCGTCATCGTCGACGAGCACCGCCCGGTGCCGCTGTGGCAGCACATGCTCGTCGGCAAACGGCTGTTCGACCTGTTCGACTACGACGCGAACCGGGGGGCTGAGCGCAACGTGGTGGTGGACCCGAATCTGGTGCGCCACATCGCGCACCGGCGGGAAGCCGACCGGCTCACCGACTGGCAACCGCGAGGCAGGGGTCCCCGGTCCCACCGGCCCGGCCTTTTCCGACCGCCGGCACGGCCCGACGTGATCGCCACCCTGGATCGCGAAGGACTACTTCCCGCAATCACTTTCGTATTCTCGCGGGCGGGCTGCGACGCTGCCGTCAAACAGTGCCTGCGCTCGTCGCTGCGGCTGACCACCGACTCGGACCGCGCGCGCATCGCCGAGGTGATCGACCGACGCTGCGGTGACCTGCCCGACGCCGACCTGGGCGTGCTCGGCTACTACGAATGGCGTGAGGGCCTGCTGCGCGGGCTGGCGGCCCATCACGCCGGGATGCTGCCGATTTTCCGGCACACCGTCGAGGAGCTGTTCACCGCGGGTCTGGTGAAGGCCGTGTTCGCCACCGAGACACTGGCTTTGGGCATCAACATGCCGGCCCGCACCGTGGTCCTGGAACGGTTGGTGAAGTTCAACGGCGAACAGCACGCGCCACTGACGCCGGGCGAGTACACCCAGTTGACCGGCCGTGCGGGCCGGCGGGGCATCGACGTCGAGGGCCACGCCGTGGTGGTCTGGCATCCGGACACCGAACCGGCCGAGGTTGCCGGGCTGGCGTCCACCCGTACCTTCCCGCTGCGCAGTTCGTTCGCGCCGTCCTACAACATGACGATCAACCTGGTGCAGCAGATGGGTCCCGCGCAGGCGCGCGCGCTCCTGGAGCGGTCGTTCGCGCAGTACCAGGCCGACCGGTCGGTGGTGGGGCTGGTGCGGGGCACCGAGCGCGGCGAGAAGCTGCTCGACGAGATCGCCGCCGAACTCGGCGGCCGTGACGGCGACATGCTCGACTATATGCGGCTGCGCGTGAAGATCGCCGAAAAGGAACGCGCACAAGCCCGTTCATCGCGGCTGCAGCGACGTCAGACCGCCACCGACGCGTTGGTATCGCTGCGCCGCGGCGACATCATCAACATCATCCAGGGTCGGCACGGCGGCCTGGCCGTGGTTCTCGAGCCCGCCCGCGATGACGATGATCCGCGTCCGCTGGTGCTCAGCGAGCACCGGTGGGCGGGCCGGATCTCGTCGGCGGACTACGCCGGTGCGTCGCCCCCGGTGGGGACGATGTCGCTGCCGAAGCGGGTCGAATACCGCCAGCCCCGGGTCCGCCGGGACCTGGCTTCGGCGCTCCGGTCGGCCGCGGCCGGGCTGGTGATTCCCAACGCAAAGGGCAAGCGCGGCAGCGGCTCCGACCCGGACACCGACCCCGAACTGGTGTTGCTGCGCGAACAGTTGCGCCGCCACCCGGCGCACGGACTGCCCGACCGGGAGGCCAGGGCCCGCGTCGGAGAACGCTATCTGCGGGTGGAACGCGACAACGACCAACTGCGCCAGAAGATCGCGGCGGCCACCAACTCGCTGGCGCGCACGTTCGACCGGATCGTGGGGTTGCTGTCAGAACGCGGCTTCATCATCGGTCGACGCCAAGGACGTGAAGGCGACGGACGACGGCCGGTTGCTGGCCCGGATCTACAGCGAAAGTGATCTGCTGGTGGCCGAATGCCTGCGCACCGGAGCGTGGAAGGACCTGGCGCCCGCCGAACTTGCCGCGACGCTTTCTGCTGTCGTCTACGAGTCGCGCGGCGGGGACGGGCCGTCGCCCCAACTGCAGGATCCTCCGACGGCGGGACTGCGGCGCGCCCTGGCGGCCACCCGGCGGCTGTCCGGGCAGCTGCGCGCCGACGAGAACCGTCATCGCATCGCGCCGACCCGGGAGCCCGACGAGGGGTTCGTGACCGCCGCCTACCGGTGGGCCACCACCGGTGATCTTGCCGAGGCGCTCATGGCCGCCGGGGAAAGCGCGGCCTCGGGCGGCGGGACGGCGTTGTCGGCCGGTGACTTCGTGCGGTGGTGCCGCCAGATTCTCGACCTGCTCGACCAGGTGCGGATCGCGTCGCCTGACGCTGGGCTTCGGGCGGCCGCGAAACGTGCGATCGACGACGTGCGGCGCGGCGTTGTGGCCGTTGACAGCGGGTAGTGTGGGGCAAACGCTACGGTTGTGGCCCGCGTGCCTGAACACTGAGGAGAAACGATGACCGGACCGCAGGGATCCGACCCCACGCAGCCATCCGAGGGATCAGATCAGCCGGCCGACACCACCTCGGAGCAGACGCCGTCGACGTCTGACGCGTCGGCCTGGCAGCCTCCCGCTTACACACCGCCGCAGCAGTATTCGCCGTACCAGCCGCCGTCGACACCCGGTTACACCCCGCAGCAATATCCGCAGACCGGATACGAGCAGCAGCAGCCGACGTATCAGCAGCCCGGCCAGTACGGTCAGCCGCAGTACGGACAACCGCCGTACGGGCAGCCGCCGCAGTACGGTCAGCCCCAGTACGGACAGCCGCAGTACGGTCAACCCCCATACGGCCAGCAACCGACGTATCAGCAGCCCGGCCAGTACGGTCAGCCGCCGTACGGCCAGCCGCAGCAGTACGGACAGCCGCCAGTACGGCCAGCCCCCGTACGGGCAGCCCGGCGGTGACGAGCCGACGTCGAAGCGGTCCATGGCCGCACTCGGCACCATCCTCGGTGTGCTCGCCGCGATCATCGTGGCGGCCGTGCTGGTGCTCGGCTTCTGGAAGCCCGGCTTCTTCGTCTCCACCAAGCTCGACGTCACCAAGGCGCAGACGGGCGTGCAGCAGATCCTGTCCGACCAGACCAACGGCTACGGCGCCAAGAACGTCAAGGACGTCAAGTGCAACAACGGCCAGAACCCGACGGTGCGCAAGGGTGACAACTTCACCTGCGAGGTGAGCATCGACGGCACCAAGCGCCAGGTCACCGTGACGTTCCAGGACGACAAGGGCACCTACGAGGTGGGTCGGCCCAAGTAGGTTCAGCCGCTACCGTGGGAGATCGTGGCGTGGCCGAAAACGCCATCAGTGTCGGCGGTGTCGATCTCGCCGATCCGAAAACCTATGAAGCGGGAATGCCTTTCGAGGCGTTTCGGACGTTGCGGCAGCACGCTCCGGTCGCCTGGCACCCGTACGGGGACGGACCGGGTTTCCTCGTGCTGACCGGCTATGACGAAATTCTGGCCACCTCCCGGGACAGCGCAACGTGGTCGTCGCAGGAGACGGGAGTGTTCTTCGATGTGCCGCGGCCCGAGGACGCCTTCCAACTCAGCCTGATGATGCTGACGATGGACCCGCCGCGGCACACGGCACTGCGGGCGCTGGTGAGCAAGGGTTTTACGCCGCGTCAGGTGGCGCGGCTCAACGAGCGCGTCGCCGACCTGGCCCGCGAGATCGTCGACGACGTGGCGCACCGGGGCGAATGCGACTTCGTCAGCGACATCGCCGGCGCCCTGCCATCATTCGTCATCGCCGAGTTGCTCGGCATTCCCGCCGACGACGGTCGCCGGCTCTACGAGCTGACCGAGACGATGAACACCGGCCGGGTCGGCGATACACATGCCGAACAGGCGCAGATGCAGATGTTCGAATACGCCGCAGCGCTCGCGGCGCGCAAACGCGCCGACCCCGGAGACGACATCGCGTCCTCACTCCTGCAGGCCGAGGTCGACGGACAACGACTCACCGATCTGGAGTTCAACCTCTTCTTCCTGCTGCTGATCAACGCCGGCGGCGACACCACCCGCAACCTGGTCGCCGCGGGCACGCTCGCGCTGATGGACCATCCGGCAGAGCAGGCCCGGCTTGCCGACGACCCGTCCCTGCTGCCGACCGCGATCGAGGAGATGCTGCGGTACGTCAGCCCGGTCACCGTGTTCGTGCGCACGGCGACCAGGGACACCGAATTGCGCGGAGTGCCCGTCAGGCAGGGCGATCGAGCGGCCATGTTCTACCCGTCGGCCAATCGGGACGAAGCGCACTTCGCCGATCCCGACCGCTTCGACATCGGTCGCGACCCGAACCCGCATCTGGCGTTCGGCGGCGGCGGGACGCATTTCTGCCTCGGCGCAAACCTCGCCCGGGTGGAGGCCGCCGCGATCTTTCCCGAGGTGCTCACCCGCATGAAGGACCTCGAACTGGCCGGGCCCGTGGAGCGGGTGAGCTCGACGCTGATGAACGGCATCCGGTCGATGCCGGTGCGTTTCACCCCTGCGTCAGTCCAGTGAGTCCAACGCCTTCTGCAGCCGGCTGATCGACGAACCCACGCCGTACGCGGCGGCCAGCTCGGCGACCCGCTTCGGGTCGGCCGCGGCAAGCGGCAGTGCGTCAGTCGGCGTCGACAGCGTGACGGGGGCGTCCGTGGCCACCCGAACCACCGTGCCTGCGACTTCCAGGTAGTCGGCCGCCGCGGCCAACTTGACCCGAACACCTTTGGCGACACCTGATTTCGGATCCTCGGCGGAAGCGAGGATGTCGTCGAGCGAGCCGTGCCGGGACAGCAGGCCCGCCGCGGTCTTCTCACCGATGCCGGCCACACCGGGCAGGCCGTCGGAGGGATCACCGCGCAGCAGCGCCAGTTCGGCGTAGGCGGCGCCGGCCCGCCCGGCGGGTAATCCGTAGCGCTCGGCGACCTCGGCCGGGCCGAACAGCGTCGCCTTGGCCAGGCCGCGGCCGATGTAGAGCACCCGCACCGGGACCGGATCGTCGGTCACCACCTGCAGCAGATCGCGGTCCCCGCTGACGACGACCACCGGGTCGCGTCGTTCCTGTGCGGCGAGCGTGCCCAGGACGTCGTCGGCCTCGAAACCCGGTGCGCCACCGGTGGCGATCCCGAATGCGTCGAGCAGCTCCATGATCATGTCGACCTGCGGCGTCAGGTCGTCGGGCACCTCCTCGACGTCGGGTTCGTCGCCCGTGGTTTCCTCCTCGACGCGGTGCGCCTTGTACGACGGGATCAGATCGACGCGCCACTGCGGGCGCCAGTCGAGGTCCAGGCACACCACCAATCGGCCCGGTCGGTGCTGGGTGATCACCGTCGCGACGGCGTCGAAGAAGCCGCGCACGGCGTTGACGGGCCGGCCGTCGGGCGCGGTGATCGATGACGGCACACCGAAGAACGACCGGAACCACATGCTGGCGCCGTCGAGTAGGACCAGGGGAGCCGGGAGGGTCATGGGGCCTAGCCAACCATGGTGGAGTCGGGCGCCGCCCAGTCGGTGGACACGAACCGGTTCGAGATCAGCCACTCGTCTCCGATGGGCACCAGCTCATCACGGTAGCGGCCGTAGTGGTCCAGCCCGATTTCGGTGAACACCGTGAAGTAGGACGACACCTGGGCGCGCTGCGGTGCCAGCTCGGTGAACCGGATGTTGGCCAGGTTGTGCCGCACGATCCGGCGGACGCCGGCAGCGACGGCCGGTATCTCGGTGACGCCGCCGAGCATCCCGACGATCGCCGCGCGGCCGCGCAGCGGCTCCCGGCCGCGGACCTCCAGCACACCGTCTTGACAGAACGCCAGCGCGAGTTCGTCCAGCCGCCCGGCGTCACCCGACCAGGTGTAGCGGGCCAGGGTGTCGCGAATCCGCTCCCGGGCCTGCAGCTCCCACAGTTCCACAGCGTCGAGCCTAGTGTCAGACGACATCGAACCCGCGGACGTCAACCAAGGTGACGCGCGCGGAAAGGTGTCCCGTGGGAGCGTGGGCGCCGTGTGCAACCATGTAGCACGTGAGCAGCGGCGGCTGTTCGGTCGTCATGCACGCAACGGCCCGGGAGAGGAGAACACATGAGCCAGAAGCGTTTCGACGCCAGTGTCTACGCCAACCGGTTACACGCGGCGGCGGCGGCCGCCGCGGACGCAGGACTGGCCGGTCTGGTCATCACTCCCGGTTACGACCTGCGTTACCTGATCGGTTCCCGTGCGGAGACCTTCGAACGGCTTACCGCACTGGTCATCCCGATATCGGGGGAGCCGACGGTGGTCGTTCCCCGGCTGGAACTGGCGTCGCTGCGGGAGTCGGCGGCAGTCGAACTGGCTCTGCCGGTGCGCGACTGGGTGGACGGTGAGGACCCGTACGATCTGGTGCTCGCGGCGTTGGGCGGCGCGCCGGTCGCCACCGCGGTCACCGACGCGATGCCCGCGCTGCACCTGTTGCCGCTGACCGCCAAGCTCGGCGAGTTGCCGGTGCTGGCCACCGATGTGCTGCGGACTCTGCGGATGATCAAGGACCCGGCCGAGATCGACGCACTGCGCAAGGCCGGCGCGGCCATCGACCGCGTGCATGCCCGGGTGCCGGAATTCCTGGCACCGGGACGCACCGAGGCAGACGTCGCCGCGGACATCGACAAAGCCATTGTGGCCGAAGGACATTCAGCGGCCGCATTCATCATCGTCGGCTCCGGACCGCATGGCGCGGACCCACATCACGAGGTTTCCGACCGCGAACTGCAGGCCGGCGACATCGTCGTCGTCGACATCGGCGGCCCGTACGAGCCGGGCTACAACTCGGACTCGACCCGTACGTACAGCCTGGGTGAGCCGAGTCCCGAAGTCGCCGAACAGTATTCGATACTGCAGCGGGCGCAGCAGGTGGCCGTGCAAGCGGTGCGGCCCGGGGTGACCGCCGAGCAGGTCGACGCCGCTGCCCGCGACGTGCTGGCCGAGGCCGGCCTCGCCGACTATTTCGTGCACCGTACCGGGCACGGAATCGGGTTGTCGGTGCACGAGGAGCCCTACATCGTCGCCGGTAACGACCTGCCGTTGCAGCCGGGAATGGCGTTCAGTGTGGAGCCGGGTATCTATTTCCCCGGCAAGTGGGGCGCCCGCATCGAGGACATCGTCATCGTCACCGCGGACGGCGCGGAGCCGGTCAACCACCGGCCGCACGAGCTGATGGTGGTGCCTGCGCGGCCATAGCGTCATCAGCGGCGCAGCATGCCACGGCGCTTGCGCGTGCGGCCCGAACGCACGGACGCCAACGTCGTGGCGATCGCCAGGCACGCGCGCAGGGTCGCCGCCAGATGGGTGGCATTCTGGGCGTCCGGCCAGCGGGACTGCTTGACCACCACCGTACGGGTGGCGCGGTCGACGAACACCAGCTGACCGTGGATGCCCAGGCACAGCAGGACCGGCCCGGATTCCGGGTGAAAGAACCAGAACTGATCGCGGTACCAGCCGCCGGGGAGCATCGGCTCGTTGTCGGTGTGGGCGAACGCTTCGCGCACATCGGGCGTCGGTGTGTAGGCGTCGGTCAGCCAAGCGGTGGGAACCACCTGGCGGTCCCCGGCCCTCCCGTCGTCGAGCAGCAGCTGCCCGAACCGGGCCAGATCCCGCAGCGTGGCGGAGATCCCGCCGTCGTGGACGGCGGTACCGACGGAGTCGCAGGTGATGTCGGCGTCGAACTCTGCGCCCATGGGCTGCCAGATGAGGGTGGAGATCAGGTCGGCCATCCGGCGGCCGGCCGCGCGCTCGCACATCCAGCCGAGCATGTCGGTGTCACAGGAGCGATACACGAAGCCGGCGCCGTGTGGACCCGCCGTCCCGAGCGTCGTCAGGTAGTCGTATGCGCCGTTCGGGTCGTCGGGCCGGCGGGGCGCCCACCCCATCGAGCGCTCCATGACCCGCACCTCCGAGTCGTCGGAGGTGTAAGCCTCGCTGAACGCCACGCCGGTGCGCATGTCGAGCACATCGCGCACGCTCGCCCCGTCATACCCGGAACCGGCGACCTCGGGGACGTAGGCGGTCACGGCCGCGCGCGGATCGAGTTGTCCCCGCTCGACCAGGACACCGGCGACGCAGCCGACGATCGACTTGGATACCGACATCACGAGGTGGCGGGTGGATGCCGTCATCCCCTCGAAGTAGCGCTCGGTGACCACGGCGCCCTCGTGCAGCACCAGCAGCCCGTCGGTGAACGTCGAGTCCAGGATCTGCGACACCGTCGACTGCGTGTCGGCCAGCGGCACGGGGATCTCGCCCAGATCCTGTTCGTGCACCGTCAGCGGGCGCGCGACACCGCCGCCGGCGATCGGATGGGTGGGGATGATCTCCCGCATGTGCCGGAACGACCAGCGCAGACTGTCCGGTTGCTGCCAGTTCGACAGAGTCACCTGTTGTGGTGGCGACGGCGGGAAGCCGCTCATCACCTCACCTGATTGCTGCACGGCGGGCAATGGTACTTGCCGACTGACGCGCTTAGCATCGGTGAGTGTCCACCAACGCTGATGAAGCCGGTTTGGCTCTGGCGGTCAACGCCGACAACTGGCAGCTGCCGCCCTACAACCGATGGGGGTACTGGCACGTCGGCGACATCCTGCCGACCCAGCGCATCGCTGCGCCCGAGAAGGCGCGGGCGCTGCCGCCGGCCGAGGGGCAACCCGCCGCCGTCGACGTCTCCGGGGTCGGGCTCGTCCGGCTCGACGGTCGCGAGTCGACGGTCGGTGCGGTGCTGGCCGACACCTACACCGACGCATTGGTGGTCCTGCAGGATGGCGCACTGGTCACCGAGTGGTACGGCGCCGAGGGCGCGCCGAACCGCACGCACGCGGTGATGTCGGTGACCAAGTCCGTCGTCGGGTGCGTGACCGCGGCGCTGGTGGACCGAGATCTGCTCGACACCGACCGGCCGGTCACCGACTTCGTCCCCGAACTCGCCGGCAGCGGCTACGCCGGCGCGACCGTGCGCAACATCCTTGACATGCGCAGCGGGGTCCGGTTCGTGGAGGACTACACCGACCGTGACGCCGACGTCTGGCAGATCGACGAGTTTCCCGGAGGCATCTACGGGTACCTGTGCGGGCTGGTTGCCGAGGCGCCGCACGGGGAGCGGTTCATGTACCGCTCGGCGGAGACCGATGTGCTGGGCTGGGTCTGCGAACGCGTCGCCGGCCGTCCGATGGCGGAGCTGATCGAGTCCTTCATCTGGCAGCCGATGGGGGCCGAGTTCGAAGCCGAAATCATCTGTGACACAGCGAACGTCGCCTGGCACGACGGAGGTCTGTGCGCAACCGCGCGGGACATGGCACGGTTCGGGCAGATGCTGCTCGACGGTGGCACGGTGCCCGCCGGTGACGACGTTCGCACCGTCATCGGCCCGAAGTGGTTACGCGCCGCCTGGGCCGTGGACGCCGACATCCGCTCGGTGTTCGCGGCGTCGCCCAACGAAGCCTCGATGCCCGGCGGCTGGTACCGCGACCAGTTCTGGTTCCGGCCCGGCAGCTTCGGGGATACCCTGCTGTGCTTGGGAATTCACGGACAGATGATCCATGTGAGCCGGCGCACCCGAACGGTGTGCGTCAAGTTCTCGACCTGGCCCGAAGCGCAGAACCCGAGCTACCTGCAGGACACCCTGCGCGCTTTCGACAATGTCGGCGGTGCCCTCGGCGGCCGGCATTCCAGCGTCGATCGGCACCGGCTGCCGGGCATCGTGTCCGGCGCACACCGGCACGGCACGGCCGACCGGCCCGAGGAATTCCACGAGGACTGATCGGATCTGGCCATTCCGGGGACCGTCTTGCCCGATGGTCATACGCTGCAAGTTCGAGGAGGCGCGAGATGACCGAACCGAAGCCACGGACACCCCGGAAGCGCAAGCCGGCCACACCCCGGAAGTCCCGACTGTCACTGCCTTTCGGCAGTTCGACACTCAACGGCATCGCCGAGATCCGGACCTTCTTCCGGACCAACGAGCAGCCGATCTACTTCGTCGGTCCCACCGCGTTCAACCTGCTCGGGATCGACCGCTGGGTGCGTAACTTCCAGTACATCGTGTACTACGACTCCTGGGACGGCGGCCATCCTCGGGTGTTCACGCCCAAGAGCAAGCCGTATGTCGAGTTCGAGTCGAGCGAGCACGTCAACAACTACCTGCTGCGCGACCCGGAGGTCCAGGCCCACCTCAAACGGCGGGGCGGCACGCCGATGGTCGCCATGGTCTTCTTCGACGAGGAGACCGAGGAGATCTGCAAGGAACTCGGATACAACCTGATCCTGCCGCCGGATTCCCTTCGCCGAAAGCTGGATTCGAAGATCGTCACCACCCAGCTCGGTAACGAGGCCGGTGCGCCGTCGGTGCCCAATGTGCTCGGCACGGCCGACAGCTATGAGGAGCTGAGTTCGCTGGCCACCGAGCACCGGCTGGGCTCGGATCTGGTGGTGCAGACCCCCTACGGTGACTCCGGCAAGACCACGTTCTTCATCAAGTCCGAAGACGACTGGACGGCCAACGAGCGCGACATCGTCGGTCAAGAGCTCAAGGTGATGAAGCGGATCAACAACAAGGCGGCGGCCGTCGAGGCGTGTATCACCAAGCACGGCACCATCGTCGGGACGTTCATGACCGACCTCACCGGATACCCCGAACTCACGCCCTACAAGGGCGGCTGGTGCGGCAACGACCTCTTCCCGGAGGCGCTGACCGACAAACAACGCGCCGCCGGCATCGAGCACGTCCGCAAGATGGGCGACCGACTGGCCAAGGAGGGGTACCGCGGCTTCCTGGAGGTCGACGTGCTCGTCGACCTCGACACCGACGAGGTCTATCTGGGGGAGATCAACCCGCGCATCTCGGGAGCCTCGTCGATGACGAACGTGACCGCCGGCGCCTACGCCGATGTGCCGCTGTTCCTGTTCCACCTGCTGGAGTTCATGGACGTGAAGTACACGGTGAACGTCGAGGAGATCAACGAACGATGGCGTGACCTGGCCGCCGTGGATGTCTGGTCACAGCTGATCATGAAGGAGCCGACCGACTCGGTGGAGCGCATCCTCGCCGCCCCGCGGACCGGAACCTGGCATCTCAGCGACGAGGGTGAACTCACGTTCGCTCAGGTGACCAACGACTGGCACGACCTCACCGGTGAGGACGAGGCGTTCTACCTGAGGGTTTACGGTCCGGGCGATTACCGATTCCGCGGCGCCGACCTGGGCATCCTGGTCACCAAGGGCCGAATGCAGACCGCCGAGGGTCTGACCCAGCGCTGCCGCCGGTACATCGACGGCATCCGGGCGCAATACGTGTCCGAGCCCGTCGAGGATGCGCCGTCGTTGACGGCGGTGCCCTCGGTCAAGTAGTCAGTCGCCGCTGCGGTCCAGCAGGTCCGAGGAGCCGAGCACCCGCTCGATGTGCACCTCGACCACCACCCGGCGCGGATTGGCGCGCGGTGTGCGGTAGCGCTGCGCGTAGCGCAGTTCGGCGTCGCGGACGGACTCCACATCTGTGCTGACGCCGGCGTGACCCTCCAGGGACAGCCAGCGCGCGCCGTCGACCTGGCTGAGCACGGCCACCCCGCCACGCGCGGCGTTGACCGCCTTCTGCGAGCCGCCCGTGGTGATGACCCGTGCAATGTGGGTCTTGGGATCGAAGGTGAAACCCACCGCCACGACGTGGGGCGATCCGTCGGCGCGCAGCGTCGTCAGCATCGCCAGATGACGCTCGGTGAGAAACGCGAGCGCGTCATTGGTGAGCCGAGTGGTTGCGTTCGCCATCGGTGCTCACGCTAGCGCAGGTGATAATCGCAGCCATGAACGACACGGGCGACACCGGCAGCGATGTGATCGTGATTTTCGGCGGTCGCAGCGAGATCGGCACCGAACTTGCCGTGCGACTGGCACCGGGGTCGACGGTGGTGCTGACCACCCGTGACGGCCACAGCCTTGACCAGCAGGTGTCCGCGCTGCGGGCGGCCGGTGCCGTGGCCGTGCACGTCAAGGGGTTCGATGCCGACGACCTGACCTCGCATGCGGCGGTGCTCGACGAGATCATCACCGAGCACGGCCCCATCGGCACCGCCGTGCTGGCCTTCGGGATCCTCGGCGACCAGGCCCGCGCCGAGACCGACGCCGGGCACGCGGTGTCCGTCGTGCACACCGATTACGTCGCGCAGGTCAACCTGCTCACCCTGCTCGCACAGCGCATGCGGGAGGCCGGCCGGGGCCGGATGGTGGTGTTCTCCTCGGTGGCCGGCGGCCGCGTCCGGCGCGCCAACTACGTGTACGGCTCGGCGAAAGCGGGTCTCGACGGGTTCGCCTGCGGGCTGGCCGACGCCCTGCACGGTACCGGTGTGCACCTGCTGATCGTCCGACCCGGATTCGTCATCGGACGGATGACCGAGGGCATGGATCCGGCTCCGTTGTCCAGCACACCGGCGCAGGTCGCCGAGGCGACCGCGCAGGCACTGGCCACGGGCAAGCGGGCGGTCTGGGTGCCATGGGCGATCCGGCCGCTGATCTTCGCGACGCGGTTCATCCCGCAGGCCATGTGGCGCAAGATGCCCCGATGAGCGTCCCCGTGATCACCGTCGTGGGGATCGGCGCCGACGGCATGGCCGGGCTGTCGGCAACGGCGCGCGCCGAGTTGGTCCGCGCCACCGTGATCTATGGATCGCGGCGCCAACTCGAACTGCTCGACGGCGACGTGAGCGCTCAACGCCGGCCGTGGCCGTCGCCGCTGCTGCCCGGGCTGCGCGAGGTCCTGGATACGGCCGGCGGCGACGTGCACGTGCTCGCCTCCGGTGACCCGATGATGCACGGCATCGGCACCACGCTGGTCCGGATGTTCGGCGCCGAGCAGGTCCGGGTGCTCCCGCACGTGTCGAGCGTGACGCTGGCGTGCGCCCGGCTGGGGTGGTCGGCCACCGAGGTAGAGGTGATCAGCCTGGTCACCGCCGACCCCGACACCGCGGTGCGCCGTGGCGGGCATGCGATCGTGCTGTCGCGTGACGCGTCGGGCCCGGCGGCCCTGGCGCGGTTGCTCACCGAAACCGGCCGCGGCGATTCGGAATTGACGATTCTCGAGCAGCTCGGTGGCCCGGCGGAGCGGCGCCGCGACGGTGTCGCGCGGGGCTGGGCGTCCGCGCCGCCCGCCGATGTCGACCCGCTCAACGTCGTGGCGGTGCGGTATCTGCCCGACGACCGCGTGCTGACGACCTTGCCCGACGACGCCTTCGCCCACGACGGCCAGCTGACGAAGCAGATGATGCGGGCGGTCACCCTGACCGCGCTGGCGCCGCGCCCCGGCGAACTGCTCTGGGATGTGGGTTCGGGGTCGGGCAGCATCGCCGTCGAATGGTGCCGGGCCGGATCCGGTTGCCGGGCAGTCGCGTTCGAGCGGGACGAAGCGCGCCGTGCGCGCATCGTCGACAATGCCATTGCGCTGGGAGCGCGCGTCGAGGTCCGCGGCCCGGCGCCCGGTGCGTTCCAGGGCTGCGAGCGGCCGTCGGCGATCTTCATCGGCGGCGGACTGACGCAGCCCGGCCTGCTGGACGCCTGCCTGGCCGCATTGCCGGCTGACGGTCGGCTGGTGGTCAACACGGTAACCGCTGAGTCCGAAGCCGTTGCTGTACAGCGTTATTCGGATATCGGTGGGACGCTGCGCCGGTTTCAGCACTACCGCGGCGAGCCGGTCGGATCGTTCACCGGCTGGCGCCCGGCGATGCCGGTCACGCAGTGGGCCTTCATCAAACACGAGGCGGTGACCAAGCCGTGACCGTGTACTTCATCGGCGCCGGGCCCGGTGCCGCCGATCTGATCACCGTGCGCGGGCAGCGGCTGCTGCAACGCTGTCCGGTGTGCCTGTACGCGGGCTCGATCATGCCCGACGATCTGCTGGCGCTGTGTCCGCCGGATGCGCACATCGTCGACACCGGGCCGCTGGATCTGGACCAGATCATCGATGCGCTCGCGGACGCCGACGCCGCGGGCCACGACGTCGCCCGGCTGCACTCCGGTGACCCGTCGCTCTACAGTGCGCTGGCCGAACAGTGCCGCCGACTCGACGAACGGGGCATCGGCTACGAGATCGTCCCCGGCGTTCCGGCATTCGCGGCCGCCGCGGCCGTCCTCGGCCGGGAGCTCACGGTGCCCGGGGTGGCCCAGACCGTGACCCTGAGCCGGGTGGCCACCCTGTCGACCGCCATGCCCGCGGGCGAGGACCTGCGCACCCTCGCCGGTGTCGGCGGCACGCTGGTGCTGCACTTGGCCGCCGCCCAGATCGACACGGTGGTCGGCGAGCTGACCGAGGGCGGTTACGACGCCGAAACTCCCACGGCGGTGGTCGCTTTCGCGAGTTGGCCGCAGGAGGTGGTGCTGCGGGGCACGCTCGGCGACATCGCCGGGCAGATGCGCGCGGCCGGCGTCACCCGCACCGCGGTCATCGTGATCGGGCAGGTGCTCGCTGCCGAGGGCTTCACCGACAGCTACCTGTATTCCGCCGGTCGGCGGCGCGGGGCCCGGCATTGAAGTTCCTGCTGCTCGGTGGCACCGCCGAAGCCCGCGCCCTGGCGGCCCGCCTGCACCCCGGAGTGGACGTCATCAGTTCGCTGGCGGGCCGGGTGCCCGACCCGGCGTTGCCCGTCGGGCCGGTGCGGATCGGTGGCTTCGGCGGTGTCGAAGGACTGCGGAACTGGTTGCGCGACAACCGTATCGATGCCGTCGTCGACGCCACCCACCCGTATGCGGCGACCATCACCGCCAACGCCGCCGCGGCGTGCGTGGCGCTGGGACTGCCGCATCTGGTGCTGGCCCGGCCGGCCTGGGACCCGGGCGGTGTCGACCTGGTCGGTTCGGACCGCGAGGCGGCCCGCCGTGTGGCGCGGGACGGGTATTCGCGGGTGTTCCTCACCACCGGCCGCTCCGGCACCGCGGCCTTCGTCGGCAGCGACGCCTGGTTCTTGATCCGCGCGGTCACCGCACCCGATCCCGCCGCGTTGCCCGCCCGCCATGAACTGCTGCTGTCGCGCGGGCCGTATCACTTCGACGGCGAATTCGCGCTGTTGCGGGATCACCGTATCGACGTGTTGGTCACCAAGAACAGCGGCGGAGCGATGACCCGACCCAAACTCGACGCCGCTGCGGCGCTGAGTGTGCCGGTGGTGATGATCGACCGGCCCGCGCTGCCCGCCGGGGTGGAGGCGGTGGCCACCGTCGAGGAGGCCGTTGCCTGGGTGGTCGAGCGTGGAGTTGATGCACGCCGCCGGCCGAAAAGCGTGCAATAACCCCACAATCGGCGGAGTGTGCAGTTGAGTGATGGACCCAGCCGAGTGCGCGCTCATTCCCGTTCGCTCGCAATCGCATTGACGGCGGCCGCGGCCATCGCGCTGCCGCCGCGACGCCCGGTGACCACCAGGTAGGACATGCCCCGCGGGCGCGCGATCAGTTCCGCCTTGGACTGCGCCGAGCCGACGAACCCGACCGGTCCGCCGAGCACCGCGGCCGGGACCGGCGCCCCGCCGTCGATGAGTTCCAGCAGCCGGAACAGTGCGGTGGGCGCATTCCCGATCGCCACGACCGCGCCGCCGAGGCGGTCGGCCCACAATTCCACCCCGGCCGCCGAGCGGGTGTTGCCGGTTCGCGCCGCCAACTCCGGGGCGCGGGGATCGGCGACCAGCGACACCACCTGGTTGGCGGCGGGCAGGCGCGCGGCGGTGATGCCCGCGGCCACCATCGACGAGTCGCACAGCACGGGGGCGCCGACGGCCAGCGCGGCGTGCGCCCGCGCCACCACGTCGGCGCTGAACGCGACATGATCGGCGACGTCGACCTGGCCGCAGGTGTGGATCAACCGCACCACCACGCGCGCCACCTCGTCCGGGAACCGGGACAGGTCCGCTTCGGCGCGGATCGTCGCGAACGACTGCCGGTAGATCTCGGCGGCGTCGCGGATGTAGTCGAGCACCCGCTCACCCTACGAGGGCTTCAGCGGCCGATATCCGTCCGGGGTGGCGACCAGAACCTCGCCGTCGACCGGCCGGCCGCAGGCCCGTTCGCACCCGACGTAATGCCGCCGGCCGGCGGTGGTGCCGGACTCGACGGCGCGGATCGCGTCACCGCGCACATCGGCCGACGACCGCTCGCAGCCCGGACTGCCCACACACGCACTGACCGACAGCCACGGGGAGTTCTCGTCGAAGATCAGCCCGAGCGGGGCCAGTACCCGAAGAGCGGTGTCCGCCACCGGTTCGGTCAGGTCGCAGACCAGCACAGAGCGCCACGGCGTGACGACCATCGGGGCGTCGATCGCGGCCAGGAACTCCGCGGTGCGGGCGGGCAGCACCCCCAGCGGCGCGGCCGCGCCCAACGTCACCCCGCCGTCGTCCTGCGTGATCCACCCGACCGGAGGAACGCCGTCGGCCGGGGCCAGATGCCCGAACGGCGCCGTCGGGACGAACCCCGCAATCAGCGCCGCCGTGTCAGTCGAGTTCGGCTATCCGCCAGTGCTTTTCGCGAATCCGCTGGAACCGGACGGCGATCGTGACCAGCGTCGGCACGGCCGTATCGGGGGACAGCCGCACTCCGGTGTCCACCCCGGCCAGCAGCAGCGCGACGGTGTGTTCGTCGAGCACCCGCACACCGGCGTCGGCACGCAAACCCGACACGTCGCCGCGGCCGTCATCGAGGGAGAACCAGAACCGGCCGGGCAGCGCGGCCAGCGTGGGCTCGTCCTGAATGGCCGTGTCCAGGTCGGCCACCCACGGCCGCACATCGGCGACCCCACCGGCGCGCCCCGACAGTGGCGACGCCACGATGTTGCGGGCGCGCTCATGGGTGTCCGACGGCAGCAGCCCCGCGGCGGCGACCGCTTCGGCAACCGCCCCGGTGTCGCGGATCGCGCGCAACTGCACGCTGCCGCGCGACGTCAATTCCAGCGATCCGGAGCCGAACTCGGTGGCCAGTTCCGCCAGCGCCTGCAACTGCGCCGCGGTGAGCATGCCGCCGGGCAGTCGCACCCGCACCAGGGCGCCGTCGGCAGCCTGGTGCACCTGCAGGGCGCCCGGACAGGCGTCCTGGTCGCGGGAGCGGCTCACCCGTTCACGGTACGTCGCGGCTGCTCGGGCGTGGTCTTCGGTGTCTGCGCTGGTTAATCGGGGTGGTTGGACCACCGGTATTCCGCGGTGTCGCGGGCGCTGCTGCGCCGCTGGCCGGCTCTCAATCAGGTCGGGTACCGGTTTTGGGGCTTGCTGTTTCGGCGCGTACTCGCACGCGCGGTCATTGCGCCTGGCCGGCATGCCGTCGACCATGTGGGTCACGGCTGCAGCAGCTGGTATCTCGGCAAGGACGGCCTGCCGGAGCTGTTCCCCTGGGCACCCATGCGGTACACCGAACTGTTGCGCCGCCCTGAGGCGGCCGACTTCGAGGTGAGCTAGAGAGCACCCCGTCAGACGGCCAGCGCCACCGGTTCCACCACCTCCGAGTACCGCGACGCATCACCGTGCACGACCCGGCTTCGCCGGCCGTTGATGTCCACCGGGATGTCGCCAGCCAGAGTGATCCGGGACAGGTCGCCGGTACTGGTCGTCATAGTCGGCGACGGCGTAGTGCTGAGTGGCCCGGTTGTCCCACAACGCCACATCGCCGGGTTCCCAATTCCAGCGGACGGTGTTTTCCAGTTTGGTCACCCGCGCCTGGAACAGGTTGAACAGCGTCGAGGATTCGGTTGCACTGAGGCCGACGAACCTCTTGACGAAATGGCCGAGCAGCAGCGCGCGCTTACCGGTCTCCGGATGCACCCGCACGACCGGGTGTTCGGTCTCGTAGTAGTCGGACACGAACTCCTCGCGGTACTGCCGTTCCTCCTCGGAGGACGGCGTGTCGCCCTCGCCGTCGAAGCGCACATAGTCGTACTGGTTGGTGTGCACCGCCCAGAGGTTCTCAGCGAGGGCTTTGAGTGCGTCCGGCAGCTGGGCGTAGGCCGCCTCGGTCGATGCCCATGTCGTGGTGCCGCCGTAGGTCGGGAGGGTGATCGCCCGCAGCAGGGACGCTTTGGGAGTGCGGTCGACGAACGTGACGTCGGTGTGCCAGCTGTTGGCCTTGTCGTAGCGGGAGTCGATCGGCAGGACCCGCTCGCCGCGCGACGTCAGTGTCGGATGCGCCGCGGTGGGCACGCCGAGTTGTCGCGCGAAGGCGGCCTGGCCGTCGTCATCGAGGTCGTGCTGACCGCGAAAGAACACGACTTTGTGCTCGAGCAACGCGTCGTTGACCGCCGCGACAGTCGCGGCGCCGAGGTCGTCGGTGAGTTGGATGCCCTCCACACGCGCGCCGATGTGGGCTCCGAGCTTGACGATGCGCACTGCTGACGACAACGGGCTTCCCTCCGAAAATGCGCTGGTCGGAACACAAATGTGCGCCTGAGGCACATCGTCGCGCCATCGGCCGCAGCGCCACACCGTTTGGCTCAGCCAGAACGGAACGCACAGTCGAGTAGTCGACTACTCGTGCCTTCGCCCCACGCATCGCCCTACGGTTTTTGGATCACTAAGGGGATGTGATCGAAATGAGTTCCACAACTGCTCACAACTGGGCCCATTCACTGCGCGCGGCTTTCTCACTGGCCGGTCACGCCGGGCACCGCTCGAAGCCCAAGCGGCACGACGGGGTGCACCGCATGCAGTACATCGACGATGCGCGGATGGCCCGCGAGATGGGCCACCTCTGACACTGGCCGGGGATCGGGTACGAATGACAGGTGCCTGAACCGACCGTCCTGCTGTTGTCGACATCCGATACCGACCTGATCACCGCCCGCGCCAGCGGCGCGAACTATCGGTGGGCGAACCCGTCGCGGTTGCTCAGCAGTGATCTGAACGCCGAGCCGGCAGGGTTGCTCGACGGGGTCGACGTGGTGGTGGTGCGGATCCTGGGCGGCTACCGCGCCTGGCAGGACGGTATCGACGCGGTGCTCGCCAGCGGGTTGCCGACGGTCGTCGTCAGCGGTGAGCAGTCACCCGACGCCGACCTGACGGAGCGGTCCACGGTGCCCGCGGGCATCGCGGTGCAGGCACACGTCTACCTGGCGCAGGGCGGCGTCGAGAATCTCGCGAACCTGCATTCCTTCCTGTCCGACACCGTGCTGATGACCGGCGTCGGGTTCGACGCGCCGGTGGCCGTCCCGACGTGGGGTGTGCTGCCCCGGGCGGAACGCTCCCAGTCGGGTCCGACGGTGGCCGTGCTGTACTACCGCGCCCAGCAGTTGGCCGGCAACACGTCCTATGTCGAGGCACTGTGCGATGCGATCGAGGACGCCGGCGGCCGGGCGCTGCCGTTGTACTGTGCCTCGCTGCGCACCGCCGAGCCCGCGCTGATGGCCGAACTGGCCCGCGCCGACGCCATGGTGGTGACCGTGCTGGCCGCCGGGGGAGCCCGGCCGGCAACGGTCTCGGCGGGCGGCGATGACGATGGCTGGAACGTGGAACACCTTGCCGCTCTGGATGTCCCGATCCTGCAGGGACTCTGCCTGACCACCGGCCGGGCACAGTGGTCCGGTAACGACGACGGGCTGAGCCCGCTGGATGTGGCCACCCAGGTGGCGGTGCCCGAATTCGACGGGCGAATCGTCACGGTTCCGTTCTCGTTCAAGGAGATTGACGACGAGGGACTGATCGCCTACGTCGCCGATCCCGAACGGTGCGCACGGGTGGCGGGCCTGGCGGTCCGGCAGGCGCGGTTGCGCCATGTCGCGCCACCGGACAAGAAGGTGGCGCTGGTGTTTTCGGCGTATCCGACCAAACACGCCCGGATCGGCAATGCGGTCGGGCTGGACACCCCGGCCAGCGCCGTCGCGTTACTACGCGCCATGCGGGAGGCCGGCTACGTCATCGGTGACATCCCCGGTGTGGATGCGGGTGACGGTGACGCCCTGGTGCACGCACTGATCGAACGCGGGGGACAGGACCGCGACTGGCTGACCGAGGGGCAATTGGAGGGCAACCCGATCCGGGTGCCGGCCCGGGACTATCGCACGTGGTTCGCCACACTGCCCGCCGCACTCGCGGACGCTGTCGTCGAGCACTGGGGTCCGCCGCCCGGCGATTTGTTCGTCGACCGCAGTCGCGATCCGGACGGTGAAATCGTCATCGCCGCAATGCAATCCGGCAACGTGCTGCTCCTGGTGCAACCGCCGCGCGGGTTCGGCGAGAGGCCGGTGGCCATTTACCACGATCCCGACCTGCCGCCGAGCCACCATTACCTGGCCGCCTACCGTTGGCTGGACGACGAATTCCCCGGCAGCTTCGGCGCGCACGCCGTGGTGCACATCGGCAAGCACGGCAACCTCGAATGGCTGCCCGGCAAGACGTTGGGGATGTCGGCCTCGTGCGGGGCCGATGCCGCACTCGGTGACCTGCCGCTGATCTACCCGTTCCTGGTCAACGACCCCGGTGAAGGCACCCAGGCCAAACGCCGGGCACACGCCGTGCTGGTCGACCACCTGATCCCGCCGATGGCCCGCGCCGAGACCTACGGTGACATCGCCCGCCTTGAACAACTCCTCGACGAGCACGCCAACATCGCGGCGCTGGATCCGGGAAAGTTGCCCGCCATCCGTCAGCAGATCTGGACGTTGATGCGGGCCGCGAAGATGGACCACGATCTCGGGCTGGCCGATCGGCCCGACGAGGACTCGTTCGACGACATGCTGCTGCACGTCGACGGCTGGTTGTGCGAGATCAAGGACGTCCAGATCCGCGACGGCCTGCACATCCTCGCCCAAACACCGACCGGGGAAGCCGAACTCAATCTGGTGCTCGCGATCCTGCGGGCCCGCCAACTGTTCGGCGGCGAGGCTTCGGTGCCCGGCTTGCGTGAGGCGCTCGGCCTGGCCGAAGACGGTAGCGCCGCAAGGGTTTCCGTCGACGAGGCCGAAGCCCAAGCCCGGGCACTGGTGGCAGCCTTGCAGGACAGCGGCTGGGATCCCGAGGCGGTGGCCGGGCTCACCGACAATGCGGAGGTGGCCGCGGTGTTGACGTTCGCGGCCACCGAGGTGGTGCCCAGGCTGGCCGGCACCGCGGCCGAGATCGACCAGGTGCTCCGCGCACTCGACGGCCGGTTCATCGCGGCCGGGCCGTCGGGGTCTCCGCTGCGCGGTCTGGTCAACGTGTTGCCGACCGGACGCAACTTCTACTCGGTGGACCCCAAGGCCGTGCCGTCGCGGTTGGCCTGGGAGACGGGTGTGGCCATGGCGGATTCGCTGCTGGCGCGCTACCGCGACGACTACGGTCGCTGGCCGGAGTCGGTCGGACTGTCGATCTGGGGCACCTCGGCGATGCGGACCTCCGGCGACGATATTGCCGAAGTGCTTGCGCTGCTGGGGGTTCGGCCTACCTGGGATGACGCTTCGCGGCGCGTGGTAGACCTCGAAGCGATCGGACTTGCCGAACTCGGTCGACCCCGCATCGACGTGACGGTCCGCATCTCGGGCTTCTTCCGCGACGCCTTCCCGCATGTGGTCACCATGCTCGACGACGCCGTGCAACTGGTCGCCGGCCTCGACGAACCCGCTGCCGACAACTACGTGCGCGCCCACAGCCAGGTCGACCTCGCCGAGCACGGTGACGGGAGGCGATCCACCACAAGGATTTTCGGCTCCAAGCCGGGAACCTACGGAGCGGGGCTGTTGCAGCTGATCGATTCGCGCAACTGGCGCGACGACAACGACCTTGCTGAGGTCTACACGGCGTGGGGCGGGTTCGCCTACGGGCGTGACCTCGACGGCGCCCCCGCATCCGACGACATGAACCGTGCCTACCGCCGAATTGCGGTGGCGGCCAAGAACACCGACACCCGCGAACACGACATCGCCGACTCCGACGACTACTTCCAGTACCACGGCGGCATGGTGGCCACGGTCCGCGCGCTGACCGGTCGCGACCCGGCGGCCTACATCGGGGACAACACCCGGCCCGACGCGGTGCGCACCCGGACGCTGTCCGAGGAGACCACGAGGGTCTTCCGGGCCCGCGTGGTCAACCCACGCTGGATGACGGCCATGCGCCGGCACGGCTACAAGGGCGCCTTCGAGATGGCCGCGACGGTCGACTACCTGTTCGGTTACGACGCCACCGCGCACGTCATGGCCGACTGGATGTACGAGCAGTTGACCCAGAGCTATGTGCTGGACCCGGAGAACCGCAAGTTCATGGCCGAGTCCAACCCGTGGGCGCTGCACGGCATGGCCGAGCGACTGCTCGAGTCCGTCGAACGCGGTATGTGGGCCGAACCCGAGCAGGCCACGCTGGCCGGTCTGCGTCAGGTGCTGCTGGAAACCGAGGGCGACCTGGAGGGCTGACTGTGCCGTTTCAAAGCGTCCGGCGCGCGCGTGGGATGAAACCGCGCACTCGGCGGGCCTGATGGGCCGGCGCCTCCGGCTACCTTGGGCTCATGGCCCTGACTTTCGCCGACATCGCCGGCTCCCAGTACATCCTGCTGACGACGTTCACCAAGGACGGCCGCCCGAAGCCCACGCCGATCTGGGCCGCGCCCGACGGCGACGGTCTGCTGGTCATCACGCAGGAGAAGTCCTGGAAGGTCAAGCGCATCCGCAACACGCCGCGGGTGACCATCGCCAAGTGCGACATGCGCGGCAATCCCACGAGCGAGGCGGTCGAGGCCGTGCGCCAGCATCGACAAATCCCGGACGGGTGACGCATATCACGCGATAGGCCGGCGATACGGGGTACTCGGGAAGACATTCAACCTCTTCTCGAAACTGCGCGGCGGGACGAAGAACAACGTCGCGCTCGAACTGAAAGCGGCGCCGTGACCCTCGACAACGACCGAGCCCACTTTCGCCGACGTCTCCCGCGCCAAATATCTGCTGCTGACCACGTTCACCAAGGACGGCCGGCCCAAGCCGACACCGGTCTGGGGCGTCCCCGACGGTGACAGACTGCTGGTCATCACCGACGACGGGTCCTGGAAGACCAAACGCATCCGCAACACCCCGAGGGTCACGATCGCCGAGTGCGGTGCGCTCGGCCAACGCAGCGGTCAACCGGTCGAGGCGGTGGCCCGGATGCTCCCGGATGCCCAGACGCGGCGCGTGTACGACGCCGTCGTCAAGCGGTACTGGTGGCACGCCTGGTGGTTCGTCCCGCACTCGCTGATCCGCGGGGGCATCGACAAGGTGCACGCCGCCATAGAAATAACGAGTGATCGAAGCTCCGCTTAGGAACCCCGGCGTCGCCCGGACGTTGGCTCGTCATGGCTATGCGGCTGTTCCTCCTCTACGTGATCGTCGAAATGGCGGTCATCGTGGCTCTGGCGTACACGATCGGCTTCGGCTGGACGGTCCTGCTGTTGGCCGCGGCGTTCGCGCTCGGCCTTGCGCTGGCCGGCTCCCAGGTGCGCCGTCAGATCGTGCAATTGCAGCGCGGCATGCGTGACCCGGGCGCCCGCGTCACCGACAGCGCACTGGTCGCACTGGGCAGCGTGCTGGTGGTCATCCCCGGCCTGGTCACCTCGGCGGCCGGCCTGCTGATGCTGCTGCCGCCCACCCGGGCCGCCATGCGCCCGCTGGCCGGCGTCCTGGCCACCCGCACGCTGGCCCGCCGCGTCACGTTCGTCGACCTCCCCGGTCGCGGACCCGCCGGGCGGGGCGACGTCATCGACGGCGAGGTCATCGACGTGCACGACTCGGCCCCGTCGCCCGTGGACCTGCCCGCGGTACGGCGTAAGCCCGAATAGCGTCGCCCGCGTTCGTCGAATCGTCCACAAGCTACGTTTCTCCAGTGACGACAGTGCTGCTCGGCGGGCGCATCCACAGCCCCACGCACCCCGACGCCACGGCCATGGCGGTGCGCGATGGCGTCGTCGCCTGGCTGGGCAGCGATGACGTCGCCCGAACGCAGTTTCCCGACGCCGACGTCGTCGATCTCGACGGCGCATTCGTCGCGCCGGCATTCGTGGACAGCCACGTCCACGTCACGGCCACCGGCCTGGCCCACACCGGACTCGACCTGCGGCCCGCCGAGTCCAAACAGCATTTCTTGACCCTGCTGGCCGAACACGTCGCGGCCAGTCCCGACGGCGTGGTCTGGGGGCACGGCTGGGATCAGTCCGGGTGGCCGGACCGTGAGGTGCCCACGACGGCCGAACTCGACGCCGTGCTCGGTGCGCCGGCCCGCCTACCTGGCGCGCGTCGACGTGCACTCCGCGCTCGCGTCGACCGCCCTGCGCGAGCAGGCGCCCGGCCTGGACGCCGCGGCCGGCTACGACGGGCCGGGCCCGCTGTCCGCCGACGCCCATCACCGGGTGCGGGCGGCCGCCCGGGCACTGCTGTCGGCCGCGCAGCGCGCCGAGGCCCGCACCGCCGCCCTCGACGCGTTCGCGGCCGCGGGTGTGGTGGCCGTGCACGAGTGCGCAGGCCCCGACATCGGCGGCCTCGACGACTGGCGGGAACTGCGAGCCACGCCGCACGGCGTCGAGGTGACCGGCTACTGGGGCGAGGCCGTCACCACCGCGGCGGAGGCGCATTCGCTCATCGAGACCACCGGCGCGAGCGGGCTGGCCGGCGACCTGTTCGTCGACGGGGCGCTGGGCTCGCACACCGCGTGGCTCAGCCGTGCGTACGACGACGCACCCGACTGCTGCGGCAACCGGTACCTCGACGGCGATGCGATCGCCGCCCACCTCGCCGCATGTACGCAGGCGCGGGTGCCCGCGGGCTTCCACGTCATCGGTGATGCCGCGGTCGCCGCGGTTGTGGACGCCCTCGAACGTGTCGTGGACCGCTACGGCGTCCCCGCGGTGGCACGGTGCGGGCACCGGCTGGAGCACGTGGAGATGGTCGATGCCGAGCAGGCCGCCAAGCTCGGTGCGTGGGGCGTCGTCGCCAGTGTGCAGCCCGGTTTCGACGCGTTGTGGGGCGGTCGCACCGGGATGTACGCGCAGCGCCTCGGCGCCGACCCGGGCCGCCCGGCTGAACCCGTTGGCGCTGTTAGCATCCCAAGGCGTGCCACTCGCTTTCGGCTCCGACAGCCCGGTGACGGGCATCGACCCGTGGGCCGGAGTCCGCGCCGCGGTCAACCACCAGACGCCGGGCAGCGGCGTCTCGGCGCGCGCGGCCTTCTCGGCGGCCACCCGCGGCGCCTGGCGGGCTGCCGGGGTTCGCGACGGCATCACCGGCACCCTCGTCGCCGGCGCCGCGGCTTCCTATGCGGTGTGGGACACCGGGCATCTCGAGGTCGCCGCGCCGGCGGACACCGTGCAACGGTGGTCCACCGATCCACGCTCCCGGGTGCCCGCACTGCCGCGACTCGCTCCCGACGACCCGTTGCCCCGGTGCCTGCAGACGGTGCATCGCGGTGTGGTCCTGTACGGCGATCACCATGGGTAGGCGGCTGCTGACCCGGTTGCCGTCCCTGGCCGCGGCCGTGGCCGCCGGGTTGTTGATGTGCGCGAGCTTCGCACCCCTGGCGTGGTGGTGGTCGGCGATGCTGTCGTTCGCGGTGCTGGCCGTCGTGCTGACGCGCCCGTCCACCACCTACTGGGGTGGGTTCGGCTACGGGTTCGTGTTCGGGCTGGCGTTCTATGTGCCGTTGCTGCCGTGGATCAGCGGATTTGTCGGGCTGGTCCCGTGGCTGGCGCTGTCGGTGATGTGCGCGCTGTTCCCGGCGCTGTTCGGATTGCTCGCCGTGGCCGTGCGCTCGCTGCCGGGCTGGCCGCTGTGGTTCGCCTTGGTCTGGGTGGCCCAGGAATGGCTCAAATGCTCCGTTCCTTTCGGCGGATTCCCTTGGGGCGTAGTGGGTTTCAGTCAGACAACCGGGCCGCTGCTGCCGCTGGCGCAGTTGGGCGGGGTGCCGCTGCTGTCGCTCGGGGTCGCGCTGGTCGGCTTCGGCGTGGCCGCGATCGCGCTGGAGACGGTCGCCCGGTGGCGTCGACTCGGCGCACTGAATTGCCTCGCTCCTCAGCGGTTCGTTCCTCACCGCATCGTCGACTCGGCGACACCGAACCTCCGGCGGTTGTGGTGCCAGGCGTCCTCATCGCCGTCGTGCTGCTGACCACGACGCTGGTTCACCCGCACGTCCGCCAGTCGGGCGCGGGCGCGGGCAACGAGCCGACCGTGACCGTGGCGGCGGTGCAGGGCAACGTTCCGCGTCTGGGGCTGGAGTTCAACGCCCAGCGGCGGGCCGTGCTGGACAACCACGTCAACGAAACGATCAGGCTTGCCGACGAGGTGCACGCGGGCCGGGCGGCGCAACCTCAGTTCGTCATCTGGCCGGAGAACTCCTCCGACATCGATCCACTGGCCAACGCGGACGCCCGTGCCCAGATCGACTCGGCCGTGCAGGCCATCAACGCGCCGATCCTGGTAGGCGGCGTGGTGGCCACCCCGGACTGGACGCCGCGAGCGCCCGGCGGCCACCAACACCGTCATCGTGTGGAACCCGCAGACCGGACCCGGCGAACGCCACGACAAGCAGATCGTGCAGCCATTCGGGGAGTACCTGCCGTGGCGCGGGTTCTTCCGCCACCTGTCCTCCTGGGCCGACCGGGCCGGCTACTTCGTGCCGGGCAGCGGCACCGGTGTGGTGCACGCGGCCGGTGTGCCGATCGGGGTGACGACCTGCTGGGAGGTCATCTTCGACCGCGCGGCGCGCGAGTCGGTGCGCAACGGCGCGCAGGTGCTGACCGTGCCGACCAACAACGCGACCTTCAACCAGACGATGAGTGAGCAGCAACTGGCGTTCGCACGGGCGCGCGCCGTCGAACACGACCGCTACGTGGTGGTGGCCGGTACCACCGGTATCAGCGCCGTCATCGCGCCCGACGGGCGGGAGTTGGCCCGCACCAAATTCTTCGAACCGGCGTTCCTCGACGCACAGATCCGGCTCAAGACGGCGCAGACACCGGCGACCCGTTGGGGTCCGCAGATCCAATGGGTCCTGGTGGGAATCGGTTTTGCCGCTGTACTCGCGGGCATCATGCACAATGGAGGGTTCATGCGTCGTCGCCGCCGGCACCAGCCGATGACCGACAGCACCGGCGGAACGATGTCCACGATTGAGGAGCACTGACATGGCGGGGGAACGCCCTAGCGAGCGCGCCCTGGTGATCATCCCGACGTACAACGAGATGGAGAATCTTCCGCTCATTCTCGGCCGGGTGCACGAGGCCACGCCCGGGGTGCACGTCTTGATCGTCGATGACGGCAGCCCGGACGGCACCGGCCAACTCGCCGATGAGCTGGCGTTGGCCGATCCGGACCGGGTGCACGTCATGCACCGCACCGCCAAAGACGGTCTGGGTGCGGCGTATCTCGCGGGATTCGCGTGGGGTCTGGGCCGGCAGTACTCGGTCATCGTCGAGATGGACGCCGACGGCAGCCACGCGCCCGAACAGCTGTACCGGCTGCTCGACGCCGTGGACGCCGGTGCCGACCTGGCCATCGGTTCGCGGTATGTCGACGGCGGGACGGTGCGCAACTGGCCGTGGCGGCGCCTGGTCCTGTCCAAGACCGCCAACACCTATTCCCGGCTGCTGCTGGGTGTCGACATTCACGACATCACCGCGGGCTACCGCGCCTACCGGCGCGAGGTCCTGGAGAAGATCGACCTGCAGGCCGTCGACTCCAAGGGTTACTGCTTCCAGATCGACCTGACCTGGCGTGCGATCAACAACGGATTCAAGGTCGTCGAGGTGCCGATCACCTTCACCGAGCGTGAACTCGGCGTGTCGAAGATGAGCGGCTCCAACATCCGCGAGGCCATGGTCAAGGTGGCGCAGTGGGGTGTCGGTGGGCGATTGGACCGAGCCCGCGGCGTGGTGCCCTGACCTCATGAGTACGCCCGCGACGGACGCCGTTCTGGTTCGCGCCGACGGGCCGGTGGTGCGTCTCACCCTGAACCGGCCGGGGAAGCGCAACGCGCTCAGCCTCGAACTCATGGAAGACCTGCTCGCCACACTGCGCCGGCTGGGCAAGGATCCGGGTGTGCGGGCCATCGTCATCGACTCCGCAGGCCCGGCGTTCTCCGCGGGTCACGACCTGACCGAGATGGTCGGCCGCGACGTGCCGTTCTACCAGCGGCTGTTCGATGTCTGCAGCGAGCTCATGGAGACCATCCACCGTGTGCCACAACCGGTCATCGCAAAGGTCGAGGGGATGGCGACGGCGGCGGGCTGCCAGCTTGTCGCCGCCTGCGACCTGGCGGTGGCCGCCGATGGGGCACGCTTTGCCACTCCGGGCGTCAAGATCGGCCTGTTCTGCTCCACGCCGATGGTGCCGCTCTCGCGCGCGATCGGCCGCAAGCGTGCGCTGGAGATGCTGCTCACCGGCCGGCCGATCACCGCAGACACCGCGCGCGATTGGGGACTGGTGAATCGGGTCGTCCCGGTGGAGGCGCTCGAAGACGAGGTGAACACCATCGTCGACGCAATCGTGGCCTCCAGCCCACTGACCGTCGGTATCGGCAAGGAGGCGTTCTACGCCCAGATCGAACTCGACGAACATCGGGCATACGACCTCACGAAGGCCGTCATGGCGATGAACGCGCGCACCGACGACGCCCAAGAGGGCATGTGCGCATTCCTCGAGAAGCGCCCAGCGACCTGGCGTAATCGCTGACGTCGGGCTGCCGCCTAACCGCGGCGACGCGTCTTGATGATGTCGAGGCGCTCCTTGAGCAGCTCGTCGAGTTCCTCCACCGAGCGGCGCTCCAGCAGCATGTCCCAGTGGGTGCGCGGCGGTTTGACCTTCTTGGGTTCGGGCAGGTCACCCTCGAGCAGGGTGCCTTCCATGCCGTTACGGCAGGCCCAGGTACCGGGGATCTCGGCGTCGTCGGCGAACGGGACGTCGAACTCCTCGCCGTTCTCGGTGCGGTATCGCGCAACTTGACGCGGCGCCAGGTCGTGGTTGCGGTCGGTCTCGTAGCTCACGGCTCCGAGGCGACTGCCTCTCAGGACGCGATCAGCCATCGTCAACACTCCTCTATCAGCGCAGATGTTCCGGGTACAACAACGCGGCGGCGGGCCGCACAGTTCCCAGAGGACAACGCGGCGCGGTCACCCCAGGATACCGTCGATCCACCGAAGTCGACGCCAGCCGGTCTACAGTCATGCCTCGTGGCCCGTCGATCACGCCCCGCGGCGTGTCGATGGTGTGGCCGGGAAGTCCCCGACGCCGGGGTGGGCCGGCGCCGCCAATACTGTCGTCAGTCCTGTCGGCAACGCGCCTACGAGCAACGGGCCATGGTCAAGGGCAGTTCGGTGCCCCCGGACGCCGTGGTGCTGTCGGCCGAGGAGGCCGCCGAACTAACCGACCGGGTGTATGAGGTGCGGTGCGCGGCCGAGGACGTCGCGACCGCCGTCGACGAGGGCGCCGACCCCGCCGAACTGCGCCAACTGTGCGACGCGCTGATCCGGGCCGCCAGAGCGGCCGACGGCTGGCGCTGAGCCGTCGCCGTCGCCCACCTGATCAAACGGGCCGAAAAGATCGACCAAAACGTCGCCATTTCGTCGATCTCGGCGGTCAACCTCACAGCGTCCTGCCAGCTAAAATGACGCTGACCAAACTGGGGAACCACCTAAGGGGCCCGATGACCGTGTGGCGCTTCGGCGAGTTCGAACTCGACACGCAGCGCTACGAACTGCGGGGCGGCGGCGCGGTCATCCGCGTCGAACCCCAGGTGTTCGATGTGATGACCCACCTGGTCGGCAACTCGCACCGGATGGTCACCAAAGAGGAACTGTTCGACACCGTCTGGGGCGGTCGTTTCGTCGGTGAAGCGGCACTGACGACCCGGATCAAGGCGGCCCGGCGGGCCCTCGGTGACGACGGCGAATCCCAGCGTTACATCCGCACCGTGCGCGGCCGCGGCTACCAGTTCGTCGGCGCTGTCACCGGGGCCTCCGCGACGCACACCGCCGCCGCCCGACCCGAACCGCCGCCGCCGCGTCAACACATCGCGTTCAGCCCGGGCCGCCGACGGTGTCCGGTTGGCCTACGCGGTGGCGGGCGAGGGACCGCCGCTGGTGCGCGCGGCCAACTGGATGACGCATCTGGGTTACGACATCGAGAGTTCCGTGTGGCGGCACTGGGTTCGTGATCTCGCAGACGGCCACACGTTCATCCGGTACGACGAGCGCGGCTGCGGTCTGTCGGACTGGGAGGCCGGGGAATTCACCTTCGACGACTGGGTCGGGGACCTGGAGTCCGTGGTGGAAGCCCTTGGACTGCAACGATTTCCACTGCTCGGCGTGTCGCAGGGCGGGGCGGTGGCGGTTGCCTATGCGGCCCGGCACCCCGACCGCGTCAGCCATCTGGTGCTGTGCAGTGCGTATGCCCGCGGACGTGCGGTGCGTGCCGTCAGTGAGGACGAGAAGCGCGCCGCGGCACTGGATCTCGACCTGGCGCGGGTCGGCTGGGGCCGTGACGACCCGGCGTTCCGCCAGGTGTTCGCCGCGCAGTTCCTGCCCGACGGGACCCGCGCCGACTGGGCGGCGTTCGACGAGTTGCAGCGCCGCACCACCTCACCGGACAACGCCGTACGGTTCCTGCAGCAGTTCGCGCAGATCGACGTCTGCGACGAGGCCAGGCAGGTGCGCTGTCCGACGCTGATCATGCATTCGCGCGGCGACCACCGGGTGCCGATGCGCTCCGGCGAGGAACTGGCCGCACTGATCCCCGGCGCGCGACTGCTCGGACTGGACAGCAACAACCATCTGCTGACCGAGGCCGAGCCGGCCTGGGCGGTGTTCCGCGCCGAGGTCGCCGAATTCATCGGTTGATCGTCGATCTCCATGCAATCTCCACGGATTCTTCATGTAATCCCGGTCGGCGCTGGCCATGCTGGTCAACATGAAAAGCAACTTCCGCACCCTGGTTCTGGGAACCGCGATCTTCGCTCTGGGCACCGTGTCCGCCTGTTCCGGCGGAACGAGCACACAGGCCACCGAGACGACGGCGCCCGTGACGACATCCCAAACCGCGCAGGCCTTCCCGGCCTCGGCGCGCTACATCGCCGACATGCCGATGGCCGACGGCCAGACCATGACGCTGGGCGTGGCCGTCGACGGCGAGAAGGTGGTCGCCTACGCCTGCGACGGCAGCGACGACGAGGCCTGGTTCTTCGGCAGCCAGTCCGACGGCAAGCTCGACATCACCGGCAAGTTCCGCGACACGCTGAAAGCCTCCTACGCCGGCGATGACGTGGTGGGGGACCTCACGATGAACGGGGTGAACTACACGTTCAGCGCGCCGCAGGTGGCCGATCCGGCCGGCATGTACACCGCCGACCTCGACGGTGTGCGCGCTTCCTGGGTGGTGCGTCCCGACGGCACCGCCACCGGCGTGCAGTCCAGCGGTACCACCGGCCGCGACTTCGAGCAGGCCGAACTTCAGCAACTCAAGGAACAGCAGTTCCGCGATCAGGTCCGCAACAGGCGGATCCTGCAGCAGGCCGCGCAGCTGCATCTGGGCACCTTGCGATCGACCATCAACGGCAGGCCCGTGGTGGCGTCCCTGGTCACGGGCAACACCAAGTTCGGCTGAGCGCACGCGGGCTTTACGTCACCGGGAATCAAAACCTGTTCGCCGGCGGCCCGCCTGCCTACCGTCGTGGCGTGTCGACCGCCTCCGACGTGGCTCCCGCCGCGGCCGTATCGCCAACCCGTTCCGGGTGGCTGACGTACCGCACCGGCGCGCTGGTGCGGTTCGCCTCACCTGTTGCGCTGCTGCTGATCTGGCAGCTGGGCAGTGCGGTTGGTGCCATTCCTGCGGATGTGTTGCCGGCACCGTCACTGATTGCCGACGCCGGCCTGGAGCTGATCCGCAACGGTGCGCTCGCGGACGCACTGCGGGTTTCGGGCATGCGGGTCACCCAAGGGCTGCTGCTGGGCGGGCTCGTCGGCGTGGCGCTCGGTGTGGCGGTCGGCCTGTCACGCTCGGTGGAGGCGACCGTTGATCCGCCCATGCAGATGCTTCGGGCACTGCCGCATCTGGGCCTGATTCCCTTGTTCATTCTCTGGTTCGGTATCGGTGAACTGCCCAAGGTGCTGCTCGTGGCGCTAGGCGTCAGCTTCCCGCTGTATCTGAACACGTTCTCGGCAATCCGGCAGGTGGACCCCAAGCTCTTCGAAACCGCTCAGGTGCTTGGGTTTTCGTTCTGGCAGCGATTGCGGACGATCATCGTCCCGAGTGCCGCACCTCAGGTACTCGTCGGGTTGCGGCAGTCCCTGGCCATCGCCTGGCTGACGCTCATCGTCGCCGAGCAGATCAACGCCGACAAGGGAATCGGCTTTCTGATCAACAACGCACGGGACTTCCTGCGGATCGACATCATCATCTTCGGCCTGATCGTCTACGCGCTGCTGGGAATCGCCACTGATGCGGTCGTGCGGGCCTTCGAACGGCGGGCACTGAGGTACCGGTCGTGACGGTCACCTCCGAGCGTCAGACCGGGATCGCCGGTGAACTTCGTCACGTCGACAAGTGGTACGGCGCCCAACACGTGCTGCGTGACGTCTCGGTGCGGGTCGGTGCCGGCGAGATCGTCGCGCTCATCGGCCGTAGCGGATCCGGCAAGTCGACGGTGTTGCGGGTGCTCGCGGGCTTGTCGACCGACCACACCGGCGACCGTGTCGTCTCGGGCGCGCCCGCGCTGGCCTTCCAGGAGCCCCGGCTGTTCCCGTGGCGCAATGTTGCGACGAATGTCGGCTACGGGTTGATCCGCAACCGGCTGCCGCGCGCCGAGGTGGCCCGCAGGGCCACCAGGGCACTTGACGACGTCGGCCTCAGAGACCGTGCCGACGCGTGGCCGCTCACGCTGTCCGGCGGTCAGGCGCAACGGGTCTCGCTGGCCCGCGCGCTGGTCGCAGAACCCGAGTTGATGTTGCTCGACGAGCCGTTCGGCGCCCTGGATGCGCTGACCCGGCTGGCGATGCGCGCCCTGCTGCTCGACCTCTGGCGCACCCACGAATTCGGAGTCCTGCTGGTCACCCACGATGTCGACGAGGCCGTCGCGCTGGCGGACCGGGTGCTGGTTCTCGAGGACGGCCAGGTGGTGCACACGCTGGAGATCGCCGACCCCCGTCGTCCACCGGGCGAATCGACGGCGAACACCGAGCGCTGCCGGGTCGAGCTGCTCAACCGGCTCGGCGTCCGCTTCTAAATGCAAAACCATACTGAGAAGGGAACTTTCATGCCCGAAGTTCGGCGATCGTTCGCCGCCCGCGTCGCGGTACTGTTGCTGCTGCCGGTGCTGCTCGCGGCGTGCGTTTCCAGGCAGAGCGGTCCGGCCGCGTCGGAAGCCCCGGCGACCGTGGCGCTCTCCGACCTGGCCGGACTCACCCTGCAGGTCGGCGACCAGAAGGGCGGCACCGAATCGCTGTTGCGCGCCGCCGGGCAACTGAACGACCTGCCCTACCAGGTGCAGTTCTCCACGTTCACCTCCGGTCCGCCGCAGATCGAGGCCGCCACCGCCGGCAAGATCGACTTCGCCATCACCGGCAACACCCCGCCGATCTTCGGTGCGGCGGCCGGCGCCAAGGTCAAGGTGGTTTCGGCGTACAACGGCGGCGGGGTCGGGGACCAGATCCTGGTGCACTCCGACTCTCCCATCACCTCGATCGCCGATCTGCGCGGCAAGTCCATTGCGGTCGGCAAGGGCAGTTCGGCCCACGGGCATATCCTGGGCCAGCTCGAGAAGGCCGGGCTGACCCCGGCCGACGTGAAACTGGTGTTCCTGCAACCCGCGGACGCCCTCTCGGCGTTCACCCAGCGGCAGGCCGACGCCTGGGCCATCTGGGATCCCTACACCGCTCAGGCCGAGCAGCAGATCGACGTGCGCAGCATCGGCCAGGCCAAGGACGTCACCAACGGCTACTGGTTCGGTGTCGCCTCAGACCAGGCGCTGGCCGATCCCAAGCGGAACACGGCGCTCGCCGACCTGCTGGTTCGCTTCGAGAAGGCGGCGCGATGGGCCAGGGACAACCCCCAGCAGTGGGCGCAGAGTTACGCCGCCGCGGTCGGTCTCGATCCGAAGGTGGCAGAGGTTTCGCAGGGCCGCAGCCTGCGGCTGCCCGCGGCGCTCGACGACGAGGTGGTGGCCTCCGAGCAGAAGTTGACCGACCTGTTCGCCCACTCGGGTCAGATCCAGGCCGCGCCCAAGTTCGCCGACTGGGTCGACCGCCGCTACAACGATGTCCTCGCGCCACTTCTGATCAGCACCAACTAGGAAGGCGTCATGTCCGCCAAGTTCTTCTGGTTCCTGCCCACCAACGGCGACAGCCGGTCGATCGTGGGCGCGTCGCACGCATCGTCGCACCACACGATTCCTGACGGGTACCGCGCCCCGACGCGGCGATACCTCGCCGAAATCGCCCGTGCCGCAGATCGATTGGGCTACGAAGGGGTGCTGACGCCCACCGGCACATGGTGCGAGGACGCCTGGCTGACCGCATCGGCACTGCTCGCGGAGACCGAACGGTTGAAGTTCCTCGTCGCATTCCGGCCCGGCCTGGTGCCGCCGACGCTCGCCGCGCAGCAGACCGCCACGTTGCAGCGGTTCTCCGAGGGCCGTGTGCTGCTCAACATCGTGACGGGCGGCGACGACACCGAACAGCACCGGTTCGGCGACTGGCTGTCCCACGACGAGCGCTACGCCCGCACCGGCGAGTTCCTGCACATCGTGAATTCGGTCTGGACGCAGGAGTCGGTCGATTTCACCGGCAAGCACTACACCGTGAAGGACGCCCGGGTGTCCGAGCCGCCGAACCCGTTGCCGCAGGTCTATTTCGGCGGATCCTCGCCCGCCGCGCTGCCGATCGCCGCCGAACACGTCGACGTGTATCTGACCTGGGGCGAACCACCGCAGGCGGCGGCGGCCAAGATCGCCAAGGTGCGCGAGCTGGCCCGGGCGCGGGGGCGCGACATCAGGTTCGGCATCCGCTTGCACACCATCAGCCGCGACACCTCGGCGGCGGCCTGGGCCGTTGCCGACGAACTGCTGAACGCAGCTGACGCCGGATCAGATCGCGAAAGCCACAGCGTTGCACAGCAGTTCGGAGTCCGAGGGGCAGCGGCGGATGACTGCGCTGCACGGCGGTCAAATCGACAAGCTGGAGATCTACCCGAACCTGTGGGCAGGTGTGGGACTGGTGCGGGGCGGCGCGGGCACCGCCCTGGTCGGCAGTCACCAGGAGGTGGCCAGACCTCATCTGGGAGTACCACTCGCTGGGCTTCGACGAGTTCATCCTGTCGGGTTACCCGCACCTGGAGGAGGCGTACTGGTTCGCCGAGGGCGTGCTGCCCATCCTGCGCCGCAAGGGTGTGCTCGCGGCCTGAGTTCCGCTACTATCTGCGTATGAATGCAGATAAGCAGGTCTGTGCCCGGAAACTCGGGGACGACTATGCGGCGCTGGTGGTCGAGGTGTTCCGGATGCTCGCCGACGCCACCCGGGTGCAACTGCTGTGGGCGTTGACCGGCGGCGAGCTCAAGGTCAACGACCTCGCCGACCGGGTCGGCAAGCCGGCGCCGTCGGTGTCGCAGCACCTGGCGAAACTGCGGATGGCGCGGTTGGTGCGCACTCGCCGGGAAGGCACGCAGATGTTCTACCGGCTCGAGAACGACCACGTGCGCCAACTCGTCGCTGGACGCGGTGCACAACGCCGAGCACGCCGCCGGTGGGGTGCCGGCTCACCACCTCGACGACCGCGAGGTGCGGGTGCTGCGCGAGGGGATCGGCGAACTGATGGGGCTCGGGCACAGTCACGACCACCATCACCACGATCTGGACCGCGAGGACAGCAGCGAGGGCATCCGCGCGGTCAAGATCAGCCTGGTCGTACTCGGGCTGACCGCGGCGATCCAGCTGCTCATCGTGGCGGTGTCCGGCTCGGTCGCCCTGTTCGGCCGACACCGTGCACAACCTGTCCGACGCGCTGACCGCCGTCCCGCTGTGGATCGCGTTCGCGCTGAGCCGCCGCGCAGCCTCCCGGCGTTACACCTACGGCCTGGGTCGCGTCGAGGACCTCGCCGGGCTGTTCGTCGTCGCGATGATCGCCCTGTCGGCGGTGGTGGCGGCCGTCGAGGCGATCCGCCGGCTCATCGATCCGGTGCCGCTGGCGCATCTGGGCTGGGTGGCGGCGGCCGGGGTGGTCGGGTTCGTCGGCAACGAGGTGGTGGCGGTCTACCGCATCCGGGTGGGCAGACGGATCGGGTCAGCGGCGCTGCGGGCCGACGGCCTGCACGCCCGTGCCGACGGGTTGACGTCGCTGGCGGTGGTGGCCGGGGCGGCCGGGGTGGGTCTGGGCTTCCCGGCTGCCGACCCGATCATCGGCCTGCTCATCGCGGCCGCCATCGCGGTGGTGATGGTCGTCGCGGCCCGCGAGGTGTTCGGCCGACTCCTGGACCGTGTCGACCCCGCTCTCGTCGACACCGCCCACGACGTGCTCGCCAAGCTGCCGGGTGTCCGTGCGGTGCGCCGGGTGCGGATGCGCTGGGTCGGGCACCGGTTGGAAGCCGACATCGAACTGGACGTCGCACCACGAGTTGTCGCTGGCCGCGGCCCACGGCCTCGCGCATGACGCCGAACATCAACTGGCACATGCTATTCCGAAACTGGCCCATGCGGTGGTGCACGCCTACCCGGCGCACCACCCCGACCTGGTCAGCAGCTGAACTTCAGGCCCAGTCTCGGGGTGCGGACACCATCCGCAGGCAGCCGAGCGGCTCCACTCCGCTGTCGGCGAACTTGGCCCCCGACAGGTGCGCGAAATTGACGCAGAACAGCCCGGCGGGGTCGGCACGGCACTGGTAGTCCCCGAACCGCAGCGAACTGCCGTAGGGCAGCTCGGCTCCGTCGCCCGCGCCGAACGGTCCGGGATCGGCGTGCGACGACCCGATATCCAGCGTGGTGCCGTTGAAGTCCACCCAGCCGCCGATCCACTGGCCGTAGACATCCGGCGGCTGCGTGGGCGGGTCATGGAGATCCACCATGCACGCCAACGCCCCGTCCGACTTTGCCTGCGTCATGCACTTGGTGGTGCCCGAGGGTGTGACGAAGGCGACATCGTCACCCAACTGTGAGGTGACGCCGTCGCGGATGGCGGTGTGGAAATCGGACGCGTCTGCCGCGGTGCCCGCCCCGACCCAGGACATGACGGACTCGATCGGGGTGGCGCCGGACGGGACGGCAGTGGGAACCGCCGAGGTGACCGGCGTTTTGGAGACCGTTTCCGAAGGCGAGGGCGCGGACCCGGTGGTGGTCTTCGGCGCGATCGGCGTCAGGCTCGGCTGTGATGTGGGTGCCGACGAGCAACCGGCGACGACCAGCAGCGCGGCGGTCAGAACGGCAATCCGCATGCTCGCCACGTTAGCTGTGACGGGTCCGACTCGTCGTATTTGACACGTGTTCGCTACCGTCGAGTAATGCACGATCGCATCGTCCGCGCCACCATCGCCTCCGGAATCGTCGAAGGCTTCACCCGTGACGGCGTCAACCGCTGGCGCTCGATCCCGTATGCCCGCGCCCCGATCGGCCCGCTGCGTTTCCGCGCGCCGCAGCCGCCCGAGCCCTGGCGCGGTGTGCGGCACTGCCACTCGTTCGCCAACTGCGCTCCGCAGCAGCGCATGTACACCGCGACCGGCATCGGCAGATACCAGCCGATGAGCGAGGACTGCCTGACGCTCAACGTGGTGACGCCGGAGACGCCCTCCGACGGGCCTCTGCCGGTGATGGTCTTCATTCACGGCGGGGCCTACATCCTCGGCAGTTCGGCGACCCCGATCTTCGACGGAGCCGCCCTGGCCCGCCGCGGCTGCGTCTACGTCTCGGTCAACTACCGGCTGGGTGCGCTGGGCTGCCTGGACCTGTCGTCCGTCGGAACGCCGAGCGCAGCCCGATCGAGTCCAATCTGTTCCTGCGTGACCTGGTGATGGCGCTGGAGTGGGTACGCGACAACATCGCGGTGTTCGGTGGCGACCCCGACAACGTCACCATCTTCGGCGAGAGCGCCGGAGCCCAGGCCGTCGTCACCCTGCTGGCCGTGCCCGCCGCGCGCGGATTGTTCCGTCAGGCGATCTCGGAGAGCCCGGCCGCGGGGTTGACGCGCTCGCAGGACGTCGCCGCGCGGTTCGCCGAACGGTTCACCACGCTGGTCGGTGCGCGCCGCTCGGATGCGGCGCACGCGCTGATGGCGGCGCCGCCGGCCGATCTGGTCAACGCGCTCGACACGCTGATCGACGCCACCAGCGTCGACATGCTGGGCGCGTTCCCGGTCGGCCCCTCCTTCGGCGACGACGTGCTGCCGGTCGAACCGGTGGAGGCGATGCGCACCGGGCGGGCCCACCCGGTGCCGCTCATCGTCGGCACCAACGCCGACGAGGCCCGGCTGTTCACCCGCTTCCTCAAGGTGCTGCCGACCACCGAGCACAAGATCGAGGCGCTGTTGGCCGGGGCGGGCGCCGCCACCCGCGACCGGATCATCGAGGCCTACCCCGACTACCCGGCACCCAAGGCCTGTCTGCACATCGGGGGCGACTTCGCGTTCACCTCGGCGGCCTGGCAGGTGGCCGACGCCCGCAGCGCCACCACCCCGACATACGTCTACCGCTACGACTACGCACCGCGGCCGCTTCGCTGGTCGGGCCTGGGCGCCACGCATGCCACCGAGCTGTTCGCGGTGTTCGACAGCTACCAGACCAGGCTGGGCTCCGTGCTGACCGCGGCCGGTGACCGCAAGTCCGCGCAGCGGGTCAGCCGCGACGTGCAGTCCCGCTGGCAGGAGTTCTCCCGCACGGGCGTACCGGGGCAGGATTGGCCCGCATACTCGGCGGCCGACCGTGCGGTGATGGTGTTCGACCGGCACTCGCGCATCGAATTCGACCCGCACGCCCACCGGCGCAACGCCTGGGACGGGTTCACGCTGACCCACTGACCGCGCACCACTGACCGACGAACTACTGATTGCGTGATTTGTGCCCCGCTACGGAAATCTTCGGCAGAGGATGTAGCGATGACCCAAACCGTCACCAGTACAACCGATCATCCACTCGATCCGCTGTCGGCAGAGGAGTTCACCACGGTCGCCGCCGTCCTGCGGCGCGACCGCGAGGTCGACGGCTCCGGCGACGGCTGGCGGATCGCGTGCATCGAGATGGTCGAGCCCGGCAAGGCCGAGCTCGCCGAATTCGAGGCCGGTGGCGCGCGCCCGGTACGCAGGGCCGTCGTGCTGTGCCTCGACCGCCACAACAACGCCACCTACCGCAGCGTGGTCTCGCTGACCGACGACCGCATCGAATCGTTCGAGCACGTCCCGGGCGTGCAGGCGAACTTCACCGTCGACGAGTTCGAGGAGTGCGACGTCGTGCTGCGGGCGCACCCCGACGTCATCGCCGCGCTCGCCAAACGCGGGATCACCGACATGGACATGGTGTTCATGGACACCTGGACCTACGGCGCTGCCGTCGCGCCGCCGGAGTACCAGGACCGCCGGATCGGCTGGTCGGACACCTGGATCAAGAACGAGGACGGGGCCAATCCCTACGCCAACCACGTCAGCGGCCTGCACTGCGTCATCGACCTCAACACGATGGAGCTGCTGCGCATCGAGGACAACGGCGGTGTGCCCCGGCCGAACGTGATGGGTGAGTACATCCCCAAGCGCATTCCCGAGCGCATCCGCGCGACCTGGGACCGCGAACCCCTCAAGCCGCTGGAGATCACCCAGTCCGAGGGACCGTCGTTCACCGTCGACGGCAACCTGGTGCAGTGGCAGAACTGGAGCCTGCGCGTCGGGTTCAACCACCGGGAGGGCATGACGCTGCACCAGATCCGGTACCGCGACGGCGACCGGGAGCGCTCGATCGCACACCGGATCTCGTTCGCCGAGATGATGGTGCCGTACCGGGATTCGTCCGAGGACCACTACCGGCGCACGGCGTTCGACATCGGCGAGTGGGGTCTGGGCTTCATGACGACGTCGCTGGAACTGGGCTGCGACTGTCTCGGCGAGATCCGCTACCTCGACGCGACGCTGCACAACAGCAAGGGCGAGCCGTACGCGATCCCCAACGCGGTGTGCATCCACGAGGAGGACAACGCCGTGCTCTGGAAGCACGTCGACCACGCCACCGGGGCCGAGGTCCGCCGGATGCGCCGGCTCACGGTGTCCTGCCACGTGACCGTCGCCAACTACGAGTACCTGGTGTACTGGCGCTTCTACCAGGACGGCAACATCGAGTGCGAGGTCCGCGCCACCGGCATCATGGTGACCACGCCGTTCGCCGAGGGTTACGACCACAAGAACGGCACCTTGATCGACGAGCGCACCTATGCGCCGTTCCATCAGCACTTCCTGGTGACGCGGCTCGACCTCGACGTCGACGGCACCGACAACACCGTCTACATGAGCGAGTCCTATGCCGAGCCGATGGGCCCGGACAACCCCTACGGCCTGTCGGTGGTGCAGCGCAGCGTGCCGCTGCGCACCGAGAGCGAAGGCATCCAGGACATGGACTTCAACACGCAGCGGGGCTGGAAGGTGGTCAACACCAACGTCGTCAACGGGCTGGGCACCCACCCGGCCTACAAGCTGGTGCCCGGTGGCGCGTTCCCGTCGATGTTCGATCCGGCGTCCAAGGTGTTCCAGCGCGCCACCGTGATCGGGCACACGCTGTGGGTGACCCCAAACCATCCCGAAGAGCGTTGGCCCGCAGGGGAATTCGTCAATCAGTCCGCGGACGACCACGGCTTGGGCGCGTGGACGAAGGCCAATCGGTCGATCGACAACACCGACGTGGTGCTGTGGTACGTGTGGGGCATCCACCACATCACCCGGCCCGAGGACTGGCCGATCATGCCGGTGGACATCGTGTCGTTCTGGCTCAAGCCGTTCGGGTTCTTCGACCGCAATCCGTCGCTGGACGTACCGCCCTCGCCGCCCAAGCAGTGTCACAACTCCGGCGGCCACTAGGGAACGGCGGTTGACACCTGTCATAAATTGGTCGGGTGCAGACCCACACCGGTGACGTCGTGATCGAACGCCCCTCGGACCTGACCGAAGACTGGCTGACCGAGGTGCTCGACGCCGGCACGGTCACCGCGTTCGGCTACGAACGCATCGGCACCGGGCAGATGAGCGAGTGCTACCGGGTCGACCCTGAGCTACGCGGACGGATCGTCCGGGCCGGAGTCGGTGGTGTTGAAGGTCGCCGCCAGCGATCCGATGAGCCGTCAGACCGGCCTGGCGATGGGCCTCTACGAGCGGGAGGTCCGGTTCTACACCGACATCGCGCCACGGTTGAACGGCCCGGTGGCGCGGGTTCACCATGCCGCGATCGACCCCGGCACCGGGATCTTCGATGTGGTGCTCGGCGATGCCGCACCTGCCCAGGTAGGCAACGAAATCCGCGGCGCGACAATCGAACAGGCGTTGCTGGCGGTCGCCGAACTGGCGCGGCTGCAGGCGCCTGTGCTGGGCGACGCGACCCTGGCCGATTCCACCTGGCTGAATCGGGAGGCGGCGTTGAGCCAGCCACTGCTGGCCGGGCTGTATGCCGGATTCGCCGACCGGTACGCCGACGCCATGACCCCCGAACAACGCGAGGTGTGCGAGCGCCTGGTAGCCGGTTTCGACGGGTTGCTGGCCGCCGAGGCGAACGACGGTCGCCCGATGGGGCTGGTGCACGGCGACTACCGACTGGACAACATGCTGTTCGGAGAACCGGGGGCCGAGCGGGCACTGACGGTGGTCGACTGGCAGACGGTCACCTGGGGTCCCGCATTGACGGATCTGTCGTACTTCCTCGGGTCCGCGTTGCCCACCGAGCAGCGCCGGGCACACCACGACGAACTGCTGAGCGCCTACCACCAAGCGCTCGGCCCGAACCCGCCGCTGTCCATCGACGACATTCGCGAGGGCGTGCGTCGGCAGAGCTTCTTCGGTGTGATGATGGCGATCGCCGCCCCGATGCTCGTGGAGCGCACCGAACGCGGCGACGAGATGTTCATGACGATGCTGCAACGGCATTGCAGCCAGGTGCTGGACCTCGACGCGCTCGCGGTGCTGCCCCGAGGCGGCGTGCCGGAACCGTTGCGGCCGTTGGACACCGACGAAGCGCCACACGCCGGAACCGATGAAGCACTGTGGAATGAAAGCTGGTACTTCGACTTCGCCGACCCGGGTCAGGGCGTGGGCGGCTGGGTGCGGCTGGGCCTGTATCCCAACGAGGGGCGCGCCTGGATCAACGCGTTGCTCTGCGGGCCGGGCATACCCACCATCGCCCTCAACGACTTCGAGGCGCAGGTGCCCGACGATCCCGCCGAGGTGCGCACCGGCCGACATCACGCTGATCCAGCAGGCCACCGAACCTCTGCGGTCCTACCGGGTCACCGTGGCGGGCAGCGGCCAGGCATACGACGATCCGTCGGCGCTGTTGCGCGGTGAGGACGGCCGCCCGGTGCAGGTGTCGATGGATCTGGTGTGGTCCTCCGTCGGCCAGCCCTACTCGTACCGGCTGGCGACCCGCTACGAGATCCCTTGCGCAGTCAGCGGTTCCGTCACGGTCGACGGCCGCACCCATGCCTTCGACGCGGTGGCGGGGCAGCGCGACCATTCCTGGGGGGTGCGCGACTGGTGGAGCATGGACTGGGTGTGGAGTGCGCTGCATCTCGACGACGGCACCCATGTGCACGCCGTCGACCTCCGGATCCCCGGCGCTCCGCACATCGGCATCGGCTACCTTCAGCGCGCCGGCGAGGCGCTCGTCGAGTTGCAGTACCGTCGAGGCACGGGAAACGTTCGCGCCCAACGGGTTGCCGATCGGCACCGAGCTGACGCTGCAGCCAGGCGGGCTGGTGCTGAACGCCGACGTCGTCGCGCACGCCCCGGTGCGGCTGGTGTCCGGGGACGGCCGCGTCGCGCAGTTCCCGCGGGCGTGGGTGTCGGTCACCACCGCCGACGGGCGCAGCGGTGTCGGCTGGGTGGAGTGGAACCGCAACCTCTAGACGAGATGCGCGCCGTCGTCGTCGAGCTCGTCGCGGCGCAGGCCCATCGGGGTTTTCGCGGGTAGGTCACCGCCGGCGACGACGAGGCGGGTGATGGGGGTCAGCGCCTTGAAGAGGGTTTCGATCTCGTCGTCGGTGAGTCCGTCCAGCGCCGTGAGGGCGGCGGTGTCGGTCACCGTTTCGATGTGGGTCTTGAGGTCGTGACCCATGTCCGTCAGCGCACCCTCGCGTGTCAGCAGACCACGCCCGGCCAGGCTGTCGGTGCACCGCTGCCACTCGTCGTCGTCGTAGTCGCGGCTGCGTCTGATGAACTCCGCGGGCACGCGGCCGGCGGCGCAGTGCAAGACGTTGGACTCTCGTCCGCTGACGCCCGCCGTCACCAGCGCCGCAATGTGCCCGTCACCGCGGTGCTCGCGCAGCAGAGTCGCCGCGTGCCAGAGCTTTTCGATGGGTTCGCCGGGCCAGGGCAGCGCGGAGTTTGCGGCGAACAGCGGTCGGCCGTCCACCGGGGCCGCAGTCGCCGCTTTCGTGCACAGCTCGGCCGCGGTTCGCAGGTGGTCGTCGTCGGTCACGCCGTAGCGGCGCAGGGCGGCCACCGCGAAGGCCAGGCGCGTCCGCAGCGCATCCGCCGGCGGGGCGATCGACCAGGCGGCGGGCAGCGCCTTGGCCACCCGGGTCGGGGAGAAGTTGTAGAACGTCGCGGTGACCACCGGCGCGGGAACCTGGCCGAGGGGGGCCGAACGGGCGGCGAAGTAGCCCATCCAGAATCCGCGGTAGCCCAGGTCGTCCATGGCCTGCCGGGATTCGGGGGCGAAGTAGGTGATGCCGTGCACGGGTTCGAAACGGTCGAAGAAGCGGCGGGCGAGTTGGGGTTGACGATCCACTTTCGCAGTAAACCAGGCACCGAACCTGTGAAGTTGCTATGTTCCACCCAAATCCTCTTCAGGAGGTCGATATGCGCAGGGTCGGGGTCTCAGCGGGAGTCGCAGCGGGAGTTTTCGCGCTGGTGTGCGCGGGTGTTCCAGGCTGCAGTGGCAGTGTGAGCGTGCACACCGGAACCGCCCCACCCGTCGTGGCCAAGGCTGATCTGGAGAAGGACATCACCAACCGGCTGACCGAGGCGAAGCAGACCCCGCAGTCGGTGACATGCGCGGAAGATCTCGTCGGCGAGGTGGGCAAGACCACCCGCTGCGAGGTGGTGCTCTCGGAGACCAACGCCATCGAACCGATCGTCAAGGCGACGAAGGTCGAGGGCACCACGGTCGACTACGAGATGACTCCCGCGCTGTCGCAGGACCAACTGCAAGATCAGGTCGGCATGCTGATGACACAGAACCAGATGGCGGCCGAGACGGTCAGCTGTGAGGGCGGACTCGAGGGCGTGGTCGGCAAGGAGATCCGTTGCACCGTCGAGGGCGGCGGGGAGACCACCGACACCGTCGTCAAGGTGACCGAGGTCGACGGGCTGATGATGAACTTCCAGATCAACCCCGCCTGATCCGGGTTACCCGCCGGGGTCTCCCGAGAATTCCTGCGCCACAGCGGTTGCGGCCTCGTCGATGATCGCGCGCATCGCCTTCTCGGCGGCGTGCTCGTCGCGCATCCGGATGGCGCGCGCCACTTCGTCGTGCAGTGCGATGGCGGCGGTGTTCGGCTGCTCGGGCATCATGCCGTGGTGGGTGCGCCCGGTCAGCACCTCGGCAACCACGTCGTTGAGCGCGCGGAACATCTCGTTGCCGCTGGCTTCCAGCAGCGTGCGGTGAAAGATCTTGTCGGCCAACAGGTATGAATCCAGGTCGCCGGTGCGGCCGTGCACCACCATGTCGGACACGGCGGCGGCCATGATCCGGCACTGGTGCGGGTCGGCCCGGCGTGCGGCCAGCGCCGCGGCTTCCGGTTCGAACCCTCGGCGCAACTCCGACAGTGAGAGCAGTTGCGCTGCGCGGTCGCCGGCGTCGAGCCGCCAGCGGATCAGCCGCGGGTCGAACACGTTCCACTTGTCGGCGGGCCGGATGGTGATGCCGACGCGCCGGCGGGATTCCACCATGCCCATCGACTCCAGCACCCGGATGGCCTCGCGGGCGACGCTGCGCGACACCCCGTGCAGCGCGCCGACGCCTTCCAGGGTGAGCACGTGCCCCGCGGGCAGCCGCCCCGACACCATCTCGGCACCGAGGGCATCGAGGAGGTTGGCGTGCAACTCGCCGACGTTTTGCTGCCCGGTCACGGTTACATCTTGTCATTTCGGCGTTCCGCTTGCAATGATCTGATCATTAAGGCATGCTGTGTGATGCACAGCACAGGAGAGGGGTGGAAGCTGATGGAATCACCAGGGGCGCCGATCGTCGTCATGGGCGTGTCCGGGTCGGGCAAGTCGACCGTCGGCGCGGCGCTCGCGCAGCGACTGCGCGTTCCGTTCGCCGACGCCGATGACTTCCACCCGGAGGCCAACATCGCCAAGATGTCGGCCGGGCACGCGCTCGATGACGACGACCGCTACCCGTGGCTGGACCGAATCGGGGAGTGGCTCGCCGAACACGCCGACGGCGGGGTGATGAGTTGTTCGGCCCTCAAGCGCAAGTACCGCGACCAGTTGCGCGGCCACTGCCCGCAGATGCGGATCATGCACCTGGCGGGCACGCCGGAGGTGATCGGCCGGCGCCAGGCGAGCAGGCCGGGCCATTTCATGCCGGCCTCCCTGCTGGCCTCCCAGTTCGACACGCTCGAACCGCTCGCACCGGATGAGAACGGGGTCGTCATCGACGTCGACCAGAACATCGATTCCATTGTTGACCAATATGTTTCGCTGACCCGACAGGAGAATTCATGACCTCCGCAATCACCTTCCTTGCGGATGCCCCCAAACTCGCCGAACCGGTGGCATCCGGCACGCAGCTGATCCTGGCGTTCCTCGCCGGCATCGCGGTGATCGTCGTTCTGATCACCGTCGTCAAACTGCACCCGTTCCTCGGCCTGATCTTCGGCGGACTGACGGTGGGCCTGGTCGCGGGCGAGAACCTGACCAAGGTCCTCAAGTCCTTCACCGACGGCTTCGGTTCGACGGCAGCGGGCGTCGGCATCCTCATCGCCCTGGGCGCGATGTTCGCCAAACTGCTGGCCGACTCCGGCGGTGCCGACGAGATCGTCGACACCATCGTCGGTCACGCCTCGCCGCGGATGCTGCCATGGGCGATGGCCCTGGTGGGCGCGATCATCGGCCTGCCGATGTTCTTCGAGATCGGCCTGGTGCTGCTGATGCCGGTGATCTACCTGGTGGCCCGGCGCTCGCAACTGTCGTTGATCACCGTCGGAATCCCGGCGCTGGCAGGCCTGTCCGCGATGCACGGTTTCGTGCCGCCGCACCCCGGACCGCTGACCGCGGTCGGCCTGCTCAACGCCGACCTGGGCCTCACCCTGGCGCTCGGTGTGGTCGTCGCCATTCCGACGATCATCGTCGCGGGCCCGCTGTTCGGGAAGCTGGCCGGCAAGTGGGTGGTCGTCGAGGCGCCGGACACCTTCGACGCCGACCGGTTCGCCGAAGGCACCGAACATCGACGCCCGTCATTCGGCGTCACGCTGTTCTCGGTGCTGCTGCCCGTCGTGCTGATGATGGGCAAGGCGATCGCCGATATCGCGATCGAGGACGAGGACCAGTTGTTCCGGCAGATCTTCGACAGCCTGGGCACACCGCTCATCGCACTGCTGATCGCGGTGATCGTCGGCATGTTCACGCTCGGGCGCGGTGCCGGGATGACCCGTGACGAGATCACCAAGGCCGTCGAATCCGGGCTGCCCCCGGTGGCAGGCATCATCCTGATCGTCGCGGCCGGTGGCGGCTTCAAACAGGTGCTGGTCGACACCGGCATCGGCACGCTGCTGGCGGAATGGGCCAAGCAGGTCAACATCTCGGTCCTGATGCTGGCCTGGGTGATCGCGGTGCTGATCCGGCTGGCCACCGGTTCGGCGACCGTCGCCACCATCACCGCATCTTCATTGATGCTCGGTCTGGTGGAGGGCATGCCCACCGGTCAGGTATCGCTGGTGGTGCTCGCGGTCGGCGCGGGATCGCTGTTCTTCTCGCACGTCAACGACGCCGGCTTCTGGTTGGTCAATCAGTACTTCCGGACTATCCGTCGGTCAGACCATCAAGACCTGGTCGATCATGGAGACGGTGCTGTCGGTGGTCGGGCCTGATCGTGGTGCTGATCCTGGACATCTTCATCTGACCCACGCACAGCTGATTTGACGGCGAAACACGAAGGCCCCGAGAGATTCTCGGGGCCTTCGTGTGTTCGGTTGGCGCGGTTAGCCTTTGACGACCTGCGTGCCGCCCGCCAGTTCGTCGTGCTTGCCCTGCTTGGTCGGGCTGCCGTTGATGGTCACCGCGATCACCACGTAGGCGATGAATGCGAGCAGTCCACCGATGTAGGGAATGATCGGCAGCAGCGTGAACGAGTTGCGGATCGCCGACTGCTTGAAGTCCGGCCTGGGTGCGCCGCCCGCGCCGCGCACGGACAGTCCGAGCATCTTCTTGCCCAGCGATGCGCCCTGCGACACCTCGAGCGCCACGAAGTAGATGAACATCAGCAGGCCCGAAAACAGCCCGGTGACAAGGATATTGCTCTGCAGGCCGAAGATCAGCGCCAGCAGGAAGGACACGATGCCCACCAGGATGCCGTCGATCACGCGGGCCCCGAAGCGAACGCCCAGGCCGCCGGGGACGCCGCCGTGCTGCGGTGGGGGCGGGTAGCCACCGGGCTGGCCGTACTGCGGGATCGGATAGCCGGTCGGCGGACCGTAACCCGGTGGGGGAGGCGGATAGCCGCCGGGCGGCGGCGACGGGTAATTGGGGTCGGGCGGGTTGGGCGGTGGGTAATCACCCGTTGTCATCGGTTGCTCCTGGTCACGGTGGACGATGCGCGCCCAATGTACCGCGCCGAACCGTTGTGCACCCGCCTTCGCGTACGCCGCGATCTAATGTCGACGCCAGGCCCGGGCCCGCTTACGCGCTTCGGTTGCCAGTTCGTCGCCCTGCTCGAGGGCGGCCTGGGCGATGTCGGCGCTGCGTTCGCGCGCCGCCTCCAGCAGTGGCGCGGTTCTTTCGGCGGTCTTCTCCGCCGCGGCGACGCTGCGTTCGCGGGCGGCCTCCAGCAGCGGTGCGCCTGCGTTCGGCGGCCACGGCAGCCAGTTCGCGCCCGCGTTCGGCGCCGACCTGCAGGCCTTCCTGCAGCCGGTGCCCGACGCGGTCCGCCAGATCTGAGTCGGCGCCGGACGGCAGTGCCGAGACGACGCTGTCGGAGAGTCGGGCCGCCGCACGGCGGCCACGCCAGCCCAGCGACGGCTTCCCGGCAGTGTCGGCCGATGCGATGATCAGGCCGCCCAGCAGGCTGATGTCGGTGAGGAAGTCGCGACGTTTGGCGGCCTTGCGTTCGGGATCGACTTCCGTCCAGAACATGTGCGCGCCGAGGTTGGCCGGGACCACGGTGGTCGCCAACGCGGCCGACGCGAGGCGGGGCACCTTGCCGCTGGCCAGCAGCACGCCCGCCGGCGATCTGCACCGCCGCGGTCACTTTCGCGAACGTCTCGGCGTTGCGGGGGACGTTGGAGCCCACCGGTTCGGGTAGCTTCTGCAGGCCCTCCAGGGCGGGCCGGGCGGCGTCTGCGGCGGGCTTGGGACTGCGCAAGCGCGTCGATTCCCTGGCCGACGAACGCGGCGGCCAGCATCGGGCGGGCGATTCTGCGGAGCAACATGTGTGGCGTGTTCCCGTCCTGCGGCCGGCGCAAACCTGTTCAGGCGGGCCGGTAACGCAGCAACACGATCCCCGACCGGAACGCCATCGGCCGGTCCCGCCGGTTCCAGTCGCGGCACCACGACACCCGGCGGCCCAACGGTGCGGCCCCGGCCCTGAACGGTGGGGTAGACGAAGAACCGGTACTCGTCGACCAGGCCGGCCGTCACCAGCGCATGCGTCAGCGTGATGCTGCCCGTCACCACGATGTCGCGGCCCGGGCGCGACTTGAGTTCGCGCACGGACTCAATCGGATCACCCTGTCAGGACAGTTGAATTCACCCACCCCGGGTCGGTCATCGTCGACGACACGACGTATTTGGTGACCTCGTTGAGGTAACCGGCGATTCCTGTGCTGTCCGTTGTCTGGTGCGGCCAGTACGACCGGAAGTCCTCGAACGTCCGCCGGCCGAGCAGCAAGGCATCGGCCTGGCTGTCCTGGCGTCGCGATTCCGCGAGCAGGTCGTCGTCCTGCAGCTGCGGGTCGAACCAGTCGTCGAGCATCTCGATCGAACCGTCGAGCGTCATGTTCTGCGTGATCACCAACGTGCGCATGACAGGTCTGACCGGACCGGACCGCCCAGACTCATCGCCGCGCAGGTCAGCCCGCGGTGGGCCTGCAGCAGAAGGTGGGCCAGCCGGGTGGTGGTCGCCACGCCCTCGTCGTAGCCGCCCTCGTCGCCGAGCGCGTTCATCACCGCCAGCGTGTAGCGCTGACCCGGCCCGGCGAACCCCACCGAATTGATCACCCAGCCACCCTGCTCCAACGACCAGCCGTTCTTGTTGCCCGGCGCCATGGCCGGTCCGGCACCCCACACACCCCACTGCTGGTCGGGGTCGACATTCTGCATGGCGGCGACGATGGTGGCCGTGTCGGTCGGGTTCAGGCGGGCCAGGGTGTAGTTGATCAGCCGGTCCAGGTCGTTGGCGGTGGTCTTCTGGAAGCCCCAGTACGGGTAGACGTCGCTGAACCCGCGCAGCGGGGCCAGGTCGGTCAGTCCGTAGCGCGGAAAGTTGCGGTTGAACGCCTGATGATCGGGTCCGCCGTAGCGCGTCCACAAGGTGTCGGCGGCGTCGTTGTCCGACGAGTGCAGCATCGCGTTGATCAGCGCACGGTCGCTGCCGGTCAGGGCGATCTGGCCGGCATAGGTGCGGGCCAGCAGGTCGACGACCATGGCCAGTTTGATCGTCGACGCGCTCCAGATCAGCTGCCCGGCGTTCGGATTGCGGTACGCCGCGCCGGTGGTGCGGTCGCGCAGCACGTAGCCGACCGTCCCGGGCCGGGTGGCCAGGTAGGCGTCCGCGGCCGCGATCCGCTGCCGGAGGTCGTCGGCGCGGGCCAGCGGCGCAGGCGCGGGCAGCAGCAGGACGATCGCCAGAATCCAGCCGGTCAGGAGTCGAATCACCGGCTCAGCTCAGACAGTTTTCGCGCCGAGCGTTCCAGTAGATCGGCGATCTGCTGGTATGACGCGTATCCCATTCCGGCGCGGACCAGCGCACCGGCGTAGAGCAGGTCGAGCGACTCGACGACCGCAGGGTCGGCATCGGGGCCCAGCGCGGTGGTCAGCCGCTTGTTGATCTCCTGACCGATCCGCAGCCGCAGGTGCTCGACGTCGGGATCCTTGCCCAGCAGCGCATTGGTGACCGCGCCGGCCAGTTCCGGTTCGTCGGCGACCAGCAACGCGATATGGCGCAACACGGCCACCACCCGGGTGGCGGGGTCGGGGGAGTCGTTGGGAGGTGTGGGGGTGGTCGCGAGTCGGCGCCAGAACACCTCGGCGACCAGATGCTCTTTCGAGGAGAAGTACGTGTACGCCGTCGCGGCGCCGACACCCGCCTCCGCCGCGACCATTCGGATGGTCAGCCCGGCAAAGCCTTCGCGGCTCAGGACGTCGACGGCGGACCTGCCGAGTCGGTCGACGGTGTCGGCCTGCTTGGCCGTCAGCCGGCGGCGAGTCGCCTCCCGAGCTACCGGTTCGGACACATGTCCGGACGCTACTACACCGGGTTTACCGCGGCAACGGTGACGCGCTAGGTTGCCTGCATGACGCACACCCACACGACGGCCGGCTGCGCAGACCTCGGAGCAAACGGCGCGGCTGTTCGCGCTCGCCGAGCAGGTGATCGGGTTCATGCCCGCCGACGAGGGGCGCGCCCTGTACGACGCGGCCTGCGACGTCCTCGACGGCGGTGTGGGCGTGGAGATCGGCACGTACTGCGGCAGGTCCACGGTCCTGCTGGGCGCGGCCGCGCAGAGCACCGGCAGCGTGCTGTTCACCATCGACCACCACCACGGATCCGAGGAGCATCAGGCCGGCTGGGAGTACCACGACACCACCATGGTCGATCCGCACACCGGACTCTTCGACACCCTGCCGACCTTCCGGCACACGCTGGATGCCATGCGACCTGCCCGACAACGTCGTGGCGGTCGTGGGCAAATCCCCGGTGGTGGCCACGGGGCTGGTCCACGCCGCTGCGGCTGTTGTTCATCGACGGCGGTCACACCGACGAAGCCGCACAGCGGGACTTCGAGGGCTGGGCCAAGTGGGTGGCGCCCGGCGGCGGGCTGGTCATCCACGACGTGTTCCCCAACCCCGACGACGGTGGTCAGGCGCCGTACCGGATCTATCGCCGCGCGCTGGACAGCGGTGCGTTCCAGGAGGTTTCGGTGACGGGCTCGCTGCGGGTGCTGCGGCGGGTCAGCGGTGAGGCGGGCGAACCGGTCGACTGACCGCGGGCGCTCACCTTCCTGCGCCGCCCGTCAGCGCTCGCTGGTCACGCACTCGCAGTCGAACTCGCCCTCCAGGCCGCGCGGCAGGTCGTCGCCGCGGAAGATGCCGTTGGCCGGCGTGGCGGCCGACAGCGCGTCGGCGGCCAGGATCACCGCGGCGCCGGTCCAGGTGGTGCGTTCCACGGGCCAGCGCTTTCCGTCGGAGTACACCAGGCCCGTCCAGTAGGACCCGTCGCGTTCGCGCAGGTGTTGCATGTTGGCGAACTGCTCGAGCGCACGGTCGCGGTCGTCCATCGCCTCGAGCGTCAGCACCAGTTCGCACGTCTCGGCGCCGGTGACCCAGGGCCGATCGTCGACGCAGCGGATGCCCAGCCCGCTGACCACGAAGTCCGCCCAGCGCTCGTCGATCCGCGCGTCGGCCGCAGGACCGCGCAGCGCGCCGCCGAGGATCGGGTAGTACCACTCCATGGAGTGGTGTGGCTTCTCGGTGAAGGCCTCCGGATGCGCGACGATGGCGTGACCCAGCCGGCCCACCGCCACCTCCCATTCGGGCTGCGGCTCGTCGAGGTGGTTCGCCAGCGCCAGGGCGCAGCGGATGCTCTGGTAGATACTGGCCGAGCCGGTCAGCAGTGCCTCCGGCAACAGTCCGGAAGGTGATCGGGCCCAACAGATTTCACCGCCGGCCAACTGCAGTCCGAGGACGAAGTCGATTGCCGCGCGCACCGTCGGCCACATCCGTGCGGCGAATCCGTCGTCGCCGGTGGCCAGCACGTGATGCCACACGCCGGTGGCGATGTAGGCGCAGAAGTTGCTGTCGCTGTTGGCGTCCTCGATGACGCCGCGACGGAACTGGATGGGCCACGACCCGTCGGCGCGCTGTTCGCGGCGGCACCACTCGTAGGCGGCCCAGGCCGGCTCCAGCAGACCCGCCGCCGTCAGCGCCATCGCACACTCGACGTGGTCCCACGGATCGGTGTGCCCGGACTCCGACCAGGGGATGGCCCCGGTCGGCTCCTGCGTGCGCGCGATCGACGTCGCCGTGTCCAGACACTGCTGGGCGGTCAGTACGCCGTCGACCTCGGGAACCTCAGACAACGGCAATTTGTGCAGCCTGTTTCCCGGAGTCCGGCTGTTCCCCGGAATCCGTCTGCTTCTCGAAATACAACGCGACGCTCTTGCCGATCAGCGGATCGAGCACGGCCTCGGTGGCGCGGGTCAGCAGCGGGCGCTGCATCATGTCCCACACCAGCATCTTGTGGTAGGCGGTGACCGCCGGATGCTTGGTTTCCTCAACTCCGACAGCGCATTTCAGCCACCAGAACGGTGAGTGCAGGCCGTGGGCGAAATGTGTATGGGTGAACCGCATACCCCGGGCGGCGATCTTGGCGCGCAGATCGCTGGCCTTGTAGATCCGGACGTGGCCGCCCTCGTTGGCGTGGTACTCGTCCGACAGCAGCCAGCAGATGCGTTCCGGCAGCCAGCGCGGGACGGTGACCGCCAGCGTGCCACCGACTTTGAGCACCCGGACCAACTCGGCGATGGCCGCGTCGTCTTCCGGGACATGCTCGAGGATCTCCGAGGCGATGACGACGTCGAACGTGCCGTCGTCGTAGGGCAGCGCCAGGGCGTCACCGACGACGGCCTGCCGCGCTGGCGGCGGCCGGCGCCTCGCCGGCCGCGGCCATCGCCTCGAACATCGTGGCGACGTTCTGCAGTTCGGGTGCGTCCTGGTCGAATGCGATGATGTCCGCGCCCCGGCGGTACGCCTCGAAGCTGTGCCGGCCGGCACCGCAGCCGACGTCGATCACCTTGGTTCCGGGACCGACACCGAGCCGGTCGAAGTCGACGGTCAGCATGGCCGGGTCCGGTTGATCGCGCGTTCGGTAGACGTTGACCGTCTGCGCCGCAACGGATTCCCAGGAGTAGACCTCGACGGCGCGCTGCCGTCCGGCGACTCCCAGCTGATAGCGCCGCTCGGGGGAGTCGAGCAGATCGCCGAGCACTTTGGTCAATTCCTCCACATCGCCGGGCTTTACCAGTTCGGCGCACAGGCCTTCGGTGCCGAGCACCTCGGGCAGCGCGCCGGCGCGGCTGGCCACGATGGGCGTGCCGCTGGCCATCGCTTCCACCGCGGGCAGTGAGAAACCTTCGTAAAGCGAAGGTATGCAGGCGATTTCGGCCGAAGCCAACAGGTCGGCAAGTTCGGCGTCGGACAGGCCGCTGGAGATGTGCACGATATCGGAGATACCGAGTTCGGCGATCAGCTTCTCGGTGGGCCCTTGCTTTCCAGCCGCGCCACCAGCTGCAGTTCGACGTCGCGCTCGGTGCGCAGCTTCGCCACCGCCTGCAGCAGGTTGGCGACACCCTTGAGCGGCACGTCGGCGCTGGCGATCGCGATGATGCGGCCGGGCACCCGGGGTTCCAGCGTCGGCGCGAACACCGACGTGTCGACACCCAGCGGAACGACGTGCAACTGGTCGGGATGTACCCCGAAGTCGTCGGCGATGTCGGTGGCCGACGTGGTGGACACGGTGAGCAGGTCGGGGATCTGCCGGGCGACGCGCTTCTGCATCTCGGCGAATCCGTACCAGCGGTGCACCAGCGGCTTGCGCCACCAGCGCGCGGCGGCCAGGTCCAGAACGCGGTCGCGGGTGATCGGGTGGTGCACGGTGGCCACCACGGGCATGCCCGACGCCGCGATCTTCAGCAGGCCGGTGCCCAGGCTCTGGTTGTCGTGCACGACGTCGAATTCCGCGGCGAAGCCGCGCTGCGGTCGAGCAGGATGCGCGCGGTGCGCAGTCCGAAGGTGCGGGGCTCGGGAAATCCGGCCGTCCACATCGTGGCGAGTTCGAGCAGGTCGATCCGGTCGCGGATCTCACTGGGCCGCGGCACCCGGAACGGGTCGGGCTCGCGGTACAGGTCCAGGCTCGGCACCTGGCGCAGCACGACGCGGGGATCCAGCCCGTCCGGGTACGGCGGGCCGGAGAACACCTCGACGTGGTGGCCCAATTCGACCAGCCCTCGGCTGAGGTGACGGACGTAGACACCCTGGCCGCCGCAGTGGGTCTTGCTGCGATAGGACAGCAACGCAATGCGCAGGCTCTGACTCACGCGACCCCTCGGCTGTGACTGGACATGTGTCTGGACTTTAATTCGCCAAGCTAAACGGCGCAACGCGCGCCGGTCGGGGCCCTGCGCGGTCCGGGGTCGCGGGGACGTAGGACTTGCCGGCGACAGGTATTTAGGTAAGCCTACAGCTAATGGAGTTTGTTCACGACCTGACCATGGACGAGGCCCGGCGCCGTGCTGCGGTGCTGGTCGCCGTCGAGGACGACTGGGACCCGCTGCGCGTGCTCGCCGAGGAGCAGCAGGCGGTCGACCTGCTCTACTCCGGGCTCGATGACGAGCAGCAGCGGATCTACGACAACCTGGTCAGCGCGGGCGTGCTGCCGGAACGGGGAGCGGGCCGTGTTGCCGATCGACCCTGATGCCGACAAGTGCCGCCGGGCGTGGTTGCCCTGCCCGAACTGCGACCACGGCTCGGCCTGTGGTGACTGCGCCGGGGGGCGGAACTGCGCCACGCACTGGCAGTACCTGCTGAGCAACTGCGGCAGCCGGGTGCATCTGCAGTGCCCCGGGTGCACTCACCTGTGGTCGGTCGACACCCGGGCGGCCTGACCCTGCGGCCGCCCTCCATTGCGGGCCTCACCAACCGGTGGTCAGCACCCGGTCGAGCATGTCGACGAAGTAGTCGGCCGCCGCGATCGACAGGCACATGGGCGGCTTCATCTTGAGCACGTTCATCCGGTCACCGGTGGGCTGCACGATGACCCCCAGCTCACGCATCCGCTCGCAGATCGCCGACGTCTCGGCGGCGGCCGGTTCCAGCGTCTGGCGGTCACGGACCAACTCCACACCCATGTACAGCCCGCTGCCGTGTACCGCACCGATCAGCGGGTGCCGTTCGGCCAGTTCGGCCAGCCGTGTCCGCAGGTGTTCGCCGACCACGAGCGCGTTGTGCTGCAACCCTTCCCGTTCGATGACGTCGAGCACCGTCAGCCCGACGACGCAGGACACCGGGCTGCCGCCGGCCGAGGAGAAGAAGTAACCCTGGCTGCGGTAGGCGTCGGCGATCGCCCGGGTGGTGATCACCGCGCCCAGCGGTTGGCCGTTGCCCATCGCCTTGGCCACCGTGACGATGTCGGGCACCACCCCCTGACCCTGGAATCCCCAGAACCAGTTGCCGAGCCGGCCGTAGCCCACCTGCACCTCGTCGGCGATCGCCAGCCCTCCGGCGGCGCGCACCGCGTCGTACACCGCGGCCAGGTAGCCGTCGGGCAGCGCGATGCCGCCCGCGTTGCCGTAGAACGGTTCGCAGATGAACGCCGCGGGCGGATGCCCTTGCGCCGCAAGCGCTTCGATGATCGCGACGGCCTCGGGTGCGTACCGGGCCGCATCGTCGCCGCGGTGTTCACCCCGGAAGCTGTTGGGGCTCGGCACGGTGTGCACCCAGTCGGGACGCGTGGTCAGCGCGTTCGGGTTGTCGGCCACCGACGTCGAGACCGCGTCGGTGGCATAGGTCCAGCCGTGGTAGGCCTCGCGCACGGCGACCACATCCCGCCGGCCGGTGGCGGCCATCGCCAGGCGCAGTGCCGAGGTCCACGGCCTCCGAGCCCGAGTTGACCAGGAAGACGGTGTCCAGCGGATCGGGCAGGGTGGCCGCCAACCGCTGCGAGAAGTCCGCCACCGCGCTGTAGTTGAACCGCGAATTGGTGTTGAGCCGGCGCCACTGCCGCGCGACGGCGTCGGCCAGGTCCGGGTGTGCGTGCCCGATGGCCGCCACGTTGTTGACCATGTCGACGTAGCTGCGGCCGTCGACCGACAGCAGGTACTCGCGCCAACCGCGCTCGATCCGTGGCGGATGCCGGTAGTACTGCTCCTGCACGGCGGCGAAGGACCGGCCGCGGCGGTCGACCAGGTCGGCGGCGTCCTCGGCGGCCGCCGCGGTGGGGGACAGGCCCAGCAGCGGTGCGGGATCGTGCGTCAGGGTGAGCCAGCCCGGCGCGTACTCCGGGCGGACGAACGCCGGCACCGCGATGTCGGCGTCCGCGCTCACCTGAACCCACAGCCGGCCCGGGCCCGCGGTGCCGAGCGCATCGCCGCCGGACACGGCGTGTCCCGCGGAAACGGCCGGATGCACCGACGTCCCGTGCACCACCAGCGCGCCGTTCTCGCCGGCCAGGATGACCTCGCCGTCGCCGGCCGTCACGACCAGGCCCGCGAACGGCGCCGTCAGCGCCGTCTGGCCGGCCAGCCACAGGTCCACACCGGTTGGCACCGTGGCCGGCGATTCACTGTGCAGCGCAACAGATCTGGTCAGTCGCGGCTCGGCATACGCGGTGACCGCGGCCGGCGCGCCGTCGGCCAGTGCCGCGGCGGCCGCCCTTTCCTCGCACGCAGGATCCAGCCAGGCGCCGGCGTCGACGGTGTCGGACTGCGACGGAGAAGTCCAGGCGGCGCACGGCACCGGGGTCGACACCACCGAGTAGCGGCGCCGACGCCGACAGCGGCACGGCGACCGGCGCGGGCCGCCCGAGCGCGTCGGCGATGACGCCCGCCATCACGTCGGCGGGCACCGACACAGCCCGCTCGAAGATCCGCCATTCCAACTCGAGAGCACCTGTGGCGTAATCGTTTTCCGCATCGATGGCGGCCTGCTGGTTGCCACTGACCACCAGGGTGGCGGCGCGCAGCACCAAGAGCGGCCACAGCGCGGCGATCTCGGCGGGTTGCAGCGGCCGCTCGTGGTCGAACGCCGCGATGAGGGGCAGCGTCGCCACCGGTTCGCCACCGGCGTGGCGCAGCACCGACGACACCGTCACCGCGAGTTCGCCGACGGCCCACGACCGGGTCAGGTCGCCGAAGTCGATGATGCCGTCGGCCAGGTGGCCGTCGTCGGCGGAGCACACCACGTTGTCGTCGGTGATGTCGCAGTGGATCACCTGATGCGGCAGTTCGCCCGCCAGGTCGGTGACCGTGCGCCACGCCGACACCGCGGCCGTCTCGACCAACCGCCGCCGCACCGGATCCGACACATAGTGGGTCAACAGGTCGATGGTCCGATCGGCGTGCTGCAGATCCCACTGCAGTACCCGGTCGACACCCGGGTGGTCGAATGCGGCCAGCGCCCGGCTGGCCCGGCCGGCGAGCGCTCCCAGCGCGGCCCAGCGGTCCGGCGCGATGTAGCCTTCTCCGCTCATGGTGCCGCCGGCCAGGTAGGTGATGATCCGCGCGTACAGCAGCCCGCCGGCGCCGTCGGAGATCTCCGCGATCGGGGGCACGCCGGGCAACCCGATGTTGCTGGCGGCCCGGACGCGTGGATCGGCATCGGCGACGAATCGTGCCGCGGCGTCCTGGGCCTCGATCTCGACACGACTGAACACCGGGTTGGCGACCTTGAGCACGCCGACCGGCTCCCCGTCGGTGGCCGTCAGCAGAAAATTGGCGTCCTGCTGGCTGCCCAGCGGGCTCGCGGTGACGTCGAGGCCGAAGTGTTCGTGCGCGATCGTCACCGCGTCGTCGACCGAGACCGCCGGGGCGGGCAGTTCCGAGGCCTGGAAGAAGTCGAAAAGAGTCATCGCGTCCCTCATCTGCGAAAAGCGGCCGCTTCACTGTACTTCTCAAGACCGATACGGTGGGTGGATGCGCGCGTTGATCATCGTCGACGTTCAGAATGATTTCTGCGAAGGCGGCTCCCTGGCCGTGGCCGGCGGGTCGGCCGTCGCCCGCGCCATCAGCGCGCGGCTGGCCGGCGACCACGGCTACGGCCACGTGGTGGCCACCAAGGACTTCCACATCGACCCGGGTGGGCATTTCTCCGACCGCCCGGACTATGCCGAATCGTGGCCACCGCACTGTGTCGCGGAGACCCCGGGTTCACAGTTCCATCCGGATCTGGACACCAGCGCGGTCGAGGCGGTGTTCCGTAAGGGTGCCTACGCGGCCGCCTACAGCGGTTTCGAGGGCGCCGACGACGCGGCCACGCCGCTGGCGTCCTGGTTGCGGGACCGTGGCGTCGACGAGGTGGACGTGGTGGGTATCGCCACCGACTACTGCGTGCGCGCAACCGCCGAGGACGCCGCCCGGGCCGGGTTCGCCACCCGCGTGCTGGTCGATCTGACGGCGGGCGTCGCACCGGAGTCGACCGCCGGTGCGCTGGCCGCGCTGCGCGCAGGCCGACGTCGAGATCGTCAGCGGGACAGGAACTCCGAACTGAGCAGCGCCACCGATCTGCTGGCCGCGGCCGAACTGTCGCTTCAGGCCGCCGGCCGGCGCGATCGTGGCGGCTGGCTCGCGCTGTTCACGGCGGACGCCAGCGTGGAGGACCCGGTCGGGTCGAGGCCGCACGTCGGTGCACGCGCAGCTCGGCCGGTTCTTCGACACGTTCATCGGTCCCCGCGAGATCACCTTCGACCTCGGCGGTGATTTCGTCGGCGGCTCGACCGTCGTGCGTGACCTCACCCTGAACGTGCGGATGGGTCCGGGCGTGGACATGGCGATTCCCGCCGTCCTGTGTTACGACCTCCGTGACAGCGGTGGCGAGCTCAAAATCTGCCAACTGCAGGCGTATTGGGAGCTTCCGCCGATGATGCTGCAGTTCGCCGGGCAGGGGGTGGCCGCGGTTCCGGCGGGCGCCAGACTGATGCGGGCGCTACTGGCCAATCAGGGGCCCGCAGGCTCGCTGGGCTTCCTGCAGGCCGTCCGGCGGCCCGGCCGCCACGCGCGCGCCGTCGTCAACGACCTGCTGGCCGCGTTGTCGGTCGGCGACGAACTGTCGACCCGCCGGATTCTCGGCCACGGCGCGCCGGTCGGCGCCGACCTCGATGAGCTCGCCGACCGGTTGCAGGGCGCCCACCCGAGCAAGATTCTGGCCGCGGGCCGGTCGATCACGGTGTCGCTGACCGCCGGTCGGTCCGATGCCCGCGGCGTCGTGATCGTCGACTTCGCCGACGGCCCGGCGATCAGCCGGCTTGCGGTTCTTCGGCTGACGTCACATCCGCGCGAAGCGGGCCAGCACAAGGCAATACGCGCCGTAGGCGGCGAAGCCGACGGCGGCCAGGATCAGCAGCAGCCTGCCGAACGGCGCCTGGCCGAGCGTCTTGACCGCGGCGTCGATCCCGGCCGCCTTGGCGGGGTCGGCCCGCAGCGTCGCGACGATCACCAACAGGCCGGCTCCCGCCAGGACGGTGCCCTTGGCGATGTAGCCCGTCATCCCGATCGGCGTCAGCACCGGTCCGCCGGAGACCTTGAGGTCGTCGAGGAACTTCTGCGAGGCGCCCTTGTAGATGTGATAGCCGCCGACGCCGATCACGGCCAAGCCGATGACTATCAGTGCCGCCTTGCCTGCGCCGGACTGCATCAGTCGCGCGCTCATCCCGGCGTTCTTTTGACCAGCTGCTCTGCCCGGCTCCGTTGGCGAACCGGATGGCGGACAGCGCCAGCCCGCAGTAGATGACTGCCAGCGCAAGTGATTTCACCCGTTTGAACTGCTTCTTGGCGCCGTCGTCGTGTTTGGTGGGGTCGTTGGGATGCGAGCCCACCACCGTTTCGGCCAGCCGCCACAACGCCAGCGCGAACAGTCCGATCGCGGCGACCCACAGGGCGATCGTGCCGCCGGTCTGACTGCCGAGCGTTGCCAGCGCGCCGGATTGGTCGGCATTGCCGCCGGTGCCGAAGGCAAGCCGGAGCACGATGTAGCCGATCAGCAGGTGCAGCAGCGCACTGATCGCGTAACCGGCGCGGGCGCCGTACTCGAACGCGTCAGTGCTCGTCGCCTCATCCACCGCATTGTGAATCCGACCCTGCGTCATGCGGGTGTCGGTACCCGGATCTGCGCGGGCGCAAACTCGCTAGACGTCGATGCGCTTGCGGCGGTACAGCGTCCCGATGGCGAGCAGGACCAGGCTGATCCCGAGGATCGCGGTGGCCAGCACGTCGATCTGCGGGGGTACCGCGGCCTTGACCGCGGCGTTGACGAAGAGCGGATAGGTCACGGTGGAACCGCTGACGAAGTAGGTGATGATGAAGTCGTCGAGCGACAGCGCGAACGACAGCATCGCCGCGGCGATGATGCCCGGAACAATCAGCGGCAGAGTCACTTTGAAGAATGTCCGGGCCGGGTTGGCGCCCAGATCCATCGACGCGTCCTCCAGCGTCCAGTCGAACCCGCGGACGCGGGCGCGCACCGTCATGGCGACGAAACTGATCTGGAACGCCACGTGGGCGATGACGATGGTGGTGAAACCGGTCGCCCAGCCCAGGTCGAGGAACAACGTCAGCAACGAGGCGCCCATGACGACCTCGGGCGCCGTCAGCGGCAGCACCAGGAACGTCTCGATGGTCTTGCTGCCCCGGAACCGTTGCCGGACAAGGGCGATCGCCAGCAAGGTGCCGAGTACCAGCGCGATCGCCGTCGAGATCGCGGCCACCGTGAGGCTCATCTGCAGGGCCTTGGTCAGGGCCGGGTACTTGAACGGGTTCGCCCAGTTGTCCAGCGTGAAGCCCTGCCAGGTGTAGTTGAACTTGCCCGACGGCTTGTTGAACGAGAACAGCACGATGACGAAGATCGGCAGGAAGATGTACAGCAGCACGAGTCCGGCGATGATCCGCAGCACGAGATCGCCGAACCCGCCGCCGCCCAGACCGCGGAAACGACGCCTGCTCTTGCGGCCCTCCTCCAGCGCTTCCGCCACCGCGGCCGGCGCCGTCATACCAGGTCCTCCGTGCCCAGCGCCCGGGTGTAGGACAGCACTCCGACCAGGATGAGCGCCATCAGAAGGAAACTCAGCGCGGCCGCGGCCGGATAGTCCTTGACCACCAGGAACTGTTTCTGGATGACGTTGCCGATCATGGTGGTGTTGGTGCTGCCGAGGTAGTCGGCGTTGATGAAGTCACCGACGGCCGGAATGAACACCAGCATGCTGCCGGCGATCACGCCGGGCAGCGACAGCGGAAGAATGACCTTGCTGAACGCGCGGAACGCCGACGAGTACAGGTCCTTGGACGCCTCCAGCAGTCGCGGATCGATCTTCTCCAGGCTGACGTAGAGCGGCAGGATCATGAATGTCATCGAGTTGTAGATCAATCCGCCGATCACCGCCCACGGTGTCGACAGCAGGCGGCCGTCCACCAGTCCGACGGCGTCGAGCGTGCGCACCACGATGCCGTCGTCGGCGAAGATGGTCTTCCACGCCAGGGTGCGCACCAGGAACGTCACGAAGAACGGCAGCACCACCAGACCCAGCAGCAGATTCTTGTAGCGACCCGACTTGAACGCGATGACATAGGCCAGCGGGTAGGAGATCAGCAGCGACACCACGGTCGCGGCCAGCGCGTAGAGCAGTGACCGCACGATCTGATCCTGGTACAGCGTGAGCGCCTGCCAGTAGTTGCTGAAGTCCCACGCGAACGTCAGCTTGGGCAGGTAGATCGATCCGCCCATCGTCGACAGCGACGTCCGGAACAGCGAGTAGAACGGCACCACGAAGAACACGGCGAGGTACGCCAGCGCAGGCAAGATCATCAGGTACGGTGCGACCTTGCTGCGCTGGCGACTGCTGCTTGCGACTCCTGCCATCGGCGACTAGCTGCCGGTGACTGCTGCGTAGGCGGTGTTGAACTGCTGGGTCTGCTCGTCGGTGAGCGCGGGCCAGGTCTTGAGCTTGTTCTTCATCTCATCCGTCGGGTTGATCAACGGATTGGCCGCCAGCTTCGGGTCCACCTTGTTCAACTCGTCGGTCATGTCCGACAGCACCGGCACGTACTGGGTGAACGCGACCAGCTTGGCGTAGTTCGCACGGTCGTAGACGTAGTCGATCCACGCCTCGGCGGCCTTCTGGTTCTGCGTGGTGTACGGGATCACCTGGGTGTCGATGAACCAGTCGCCGCCGGACTCGGGGATGATGAAGTCCAGATCCGGGTTGTCGGCCTGCAACTGCACGACGTCGCCGGAATACGCCTGGGCGACAACGATATTGCCGGCCGCAAGGTCGTCGGCGTAGTCGTTGCCGGTGAAGCGCCGGATCTGGCCCTTGTCCTTCTGCTCCTTGACCAGGTCGACCGCCTTCTGCACGCTCTCGATGGTCGGGTTCTCCGGGGAGTTGCCCTGCGAGGACATGATCATCCCCAGGCCGTCCTGCGTGTCGGAGAGCAGGCTGACCTTGCCCTTGAAGGCCGGATCCCACAGATCGTCGATCTTGGTGATCGGCCGATTGGTGGCGGCCTTGTTGTAGGCCAGGCCCACCATGCCGGTCATGTACGGCGCGGTGTACTTGCGGCCGGGATCGGACGGATCGTTGAGCAGGTCGGGTCGCAGGTTCTTCTTGTTGGCCACCCGGGTGTCGCTGATCTCGTTGAGCCAGCCGAGCCCCTTCAGGCGCAGCGCCATGAACTGGGTGGGCACCACCAGGTCGGCGCCGATGTCCTGCTTGCGCGACAGCGGTTCCTTGTTCTTGGCGAACCATTCCTCGTTGTCGTTGAAGTCTTCCTTGTAGTCCACCGTCAGCCCGCTGGCGGTCTGGAACGCCGCGACGAAGCCGTCGGCCATGTACAGCGGCCAGTTCGAGATGCGCAGATGACCCGACGCCGGTGAGCCGTCGTCGGCCGGTGCGCTGGCCGTCTGCGTACCGCTGCCGCCGCCGGAGTCACTGGATCCGCACGCGGCCAGGAAGGAGGGCCCGAGCACCAGCGCGGCCGCCGCGGCGGCGCCTCCGCCGAGGAACCGCCGTCGGGAGGCGGGATTGGCGGCGAGTCGGGCCAGCAGGCCCGGATCGATGTCGTTGTTTGAAGCGTTTCTGGCGGCCATGGGCTGCTCTGCCTTTCGTCGATCCAGGAGGGGGTCGTCGTGTCGGTCGGGGGAGTCAGGAGTTGTCCAGCATCTCCTCGAGATCCTCGGTGGTGGGGATGTCGGCGGCCGGCAGCACCAGCGAGGCGCCCGGCGCCCAGCTGACGTACACCTGATCGCCGGGCCGCAGCATCGGCAGGTCATCTTCGGGTCCGATGTGCGCGACGATCGGTGAGTCGTCGGCGGCGGCCAGGCCGAGCCGCACCAGCGGGCCCTGGAACGTCAGGTCGGTGACCGTGGCGGGCACGGCCGCGACCTCCCCGGTGGGCGCGTCCATCGTCACCCGGACGCGTTCGGGCCGGACCATCAGCGTGGCCTGGCCACCGCTTTCGATGGTGGTGTCGCCGGGGGCGGCCGGGAGTTTGGTGCCCAGCACCTCGACCTCGACGGTAATGGCTGCGGTATGGCGACCCGGCCGGTCTGCTTGCCGAGCCACAGGTTGGCCTGCCCGATGAAGTTGGCCACGAACACCGTCGACGGGCGGTCGTAGATCTCGGTCGGGGTGCCGATCTGCTCGACGTTGCCGGCGTTCATGACCGCGATGCGGTCACTCATCGTCAGCGCCTCTTCCTGGTCGTGGGTCACGTAGACGAACGTGATCCCGACCTCGCGCTGGATCCGCTTGAGTTCGAACTGCATGACGTGGCGCAGCTTGAGGTCGAGTGCCCCCAGCGGTTCGTCGAGCAGCAGCGCGCTGGGGTAGTTCACCAGCGCGCGGGCCAGCGCGACGCGCTGCTGCTGGCCGCCGGACAGCTGCGCGGGTTTGCGCAGCGCGAAGTCGGTCAGTCGGACCACGTCGAGCATCTCGTCGACGCTCCGCTTGACCTCGGCTTTGTCCTTGCGCTGGCTGCGCGGGCCGTACGCGACGTTGTCCCACACGGTCATGTGCGGGAACAGCGCGTAGTGCTGGAACACCGTGTTGACGTTGCGCTTGTGCGGCGGCACGCGGGAGACGTCCGTGCCCTCGAGGCGGATGGCGCCCTCGGTCGGGGTCTCGAAACCCGCGATCATCCGCAGCGTGGTGGTCTTGCCGCAGCCCGACGGACCGAGCATCGAGAAGAACTCGCCCGATGCGATGGAGAAATCCGCGTCGATGACCGCGACGTAGTCCTCGAACCGTTTGGTGACGTGGTCGATCTCGATCACCGGGCCGCCCTGCGTGGTGCGACGCCGGTGCTGTCCGGATTGCTTGTCTGTGGCCTGTGTGCCGATCTCGGTCAGGACGGCTCCTCTCGACCCGTGTGGGTCAACAATCACCCATCAGAGGGGTCGCCGCAACCGATTCCGTCACGGAAGTTTGCCAAAACAATGGATTCTGTTGGATTTGATGGCTGGCGCCGCCTTACCGGTCAGTCGACAGCCCTCGACCAGATGTCGTCGACGGTGTCCGGATCTGGGTCCGAGCCCGGCGTGTCCATGTTCGTCGCGCAGCGCCTGGGTTACCAGCAGGCGACCCGTGGTGACCAGATGAGCCCGCATCGCGGCCTCGGCGTCGGCAGGGCGCCCGGCGATGATCGCGTCGACGATCGGGGTGTGTTCACGGTCGATGTCCGCGATGGTCCGGGTCCGGTCCGCGGTCGATGCGCCGAGCAGTCGCGTGGTCTCCCGCAGGCTGCGGACGATCGAGCGGGACCGCTGATTGCCTGCCCCCTCCAGTATCAGGTCGTGCAACCGCAGGTCATGCCGCATGAACGCGTCCTCGCCGCCGGTGCGCGCGGCGTCGAGCATGAGTGCGCGCTCGGCGCGCAGGGCCTCGGTCAGCCGGGGGTCCGCCGTCGACGCCGCCCGGCGCACCGCGGGTAGTTCCAGTGCCAGGCGGACCGCGAAGATGTCGGCGATGTCGGCGGACCGCGGCAACTGGATTCGAAATCCCTGGCGCGCCTCGAACTTGATCAGCCCGACTTCTTCGAGGCGGAGCAGTGCCTCGCGGACCGGGGTCCGCGACACGCCGAGCGACTCCGCCAGTTGATACACCGAGTAGCGCACGTCCGGCTTCATGCGGCCGTCGTCGATCGCCGCCCGTATCGCCGCGACCGCCTGCTCCATCCGGCGCCCGCCGTGCGGGGTGAGCGGTTGCAGACTCGGCAGGCCTTCAGCCACCCCGAGAACGTAGCATGCTACAGGTGTAGCATGCTACGGGTGATCGATGCTGAAACGCTCGCCGGCCGGCTCACCGCGGCCGGTGTCGACGATGTGCGCACCGACGGCACCACCCGAGCCATCTACTCGTCCGACGCGTCGCTGTACCGGGTGCCGCCCCTGCTGGTCGCGGCACCGCGTAATGCCGACGAGGTCGCGGCCGTCCTGGCGGTGTGCCGTGCGGAGGGCGTGCCGCTGACGGCCCGCGGTGCGGGCACGTCCATCGCGGGCAACGCCGTCGGTACCGGCGTCGTGCTCGATTTCAGTAGGCACATGAACCGGGTGCTGACGGTGGATCCCGACGCGGCGACGGCGATCGTGCAACCGGGTGTGGTGCAGGAGGCCCTGCAGCGTGCGGCGGCGCCGTACGGGCTGCGGTTCGGCCCGGACCCGTCGTCGTCGTCGCGGTGCACGCTGGGCGGCATGATCGGCAACAACGCCTGCGGCACCCGCGCGCTGGGTTATGGGCGAACCAGTGACAACGTGCTGGGGTTGCGGGTGCTGACGGGAACCGGCGAATCGCTGGATGCTCCGGCGATCACGTGACGGGTTGCGTCGGGTTTGCGCGGGCCGGCCTGGCGACCATCCGGACCGAATTCGGCCGGTTCGGCCGTCAGGTGTCCGGCTACGCGCTGGAGAACCTGTTGCCCGAGAAGGGGTTTGACGTCACCCGGTTGCTGGTGGGCAGCGAGGGCACGCTCGCGGTTGCCACCGAGGCCACGGTGCGACTCGTCGCCGAGCCCGCGCACCGGCTACTGGTGGTGCTCGGCTATCCCGACATCGCCGCGGCCGGCGATGCGACCCCGCGGGTGCTCGCCCACCACCCGGTCGCCTGCGAGGGCATCGATTCGCGCATCGTCGATGTCGTGCGGGAACGGCTTGGGCCGCAGGCGGTTCCGCCGCTGCCGCGCGGGGCGGCCTGGCTGTTCGTCGAAGTGACCGGTGACGATCCCGCCGACACCGTCGCCCGGGCCGAGGCGCTCGGCAACGACTGCGACGCACTGGAGTCGCTGGTGGTCACCGACTCCGGCCAGTCCGCCGCGCTGTGGCGGATCCGGGCCGACGGCGCCGGGCTGTCCAGCCGCAGCCCCGCAGGGCTGCCCGCGCACGCCGGTTGGGAGGACGCCGCGGTGCCACCGGCCATGCTGGGTGACTATCTGCGCGACTTCGACGCCCTGATGGCCGAGTACGGCTTCACCGGCCTGCCCTACGGCCACTTCGGCGACGGCTGTCTGCACATCAGGATCGACTTTCCGCTGGACAAACCCGGTGGTGCCAGGGTGTTTCGCGAGTTTCTGATGGCGGCGGCAGGATTGGTCGCCGGTTACGGCGGCTCACTGTCGGGGGAGCACGGCGACGGCCGGGCGCGGGGCGAACTGCTGCCGACGATGTACTCCGCAGACGCACTGAAGTTGTTCGGCGCGGTCAAGGACGTGTTCGACCCGCAGAACATCCTCAACCCCGGAGTGATCGTCGACCCGCGGCCGCTCGACGCGGACCTTCGCGAGCCGGCGCCGGTCTGGCGCCGGGACCTGGCGCTGGCCTACCACGGCGACCGCGGAGATTTCACCCAGGCGGTGCACCGCTGCACCGGGGTCGGTAAGTGCCGCGCCGACAACGCCGCGACCGGCGGGGTGATGTGCCCGTCGTACCTGGCGACCCGGGAGGAGAAGGACTCCACCCGCGGGCGCGCCCGGGTGTTGCAGGAGATGGTCAACGGCTCGGCCGTCACCGGTGGCTGGCGATCCCCGGAGGTGCACGAGGCGCTCGACCTGTGCCTGTCGTGCAAGGGTTGCCTGTCGGACTGCCCGACCGGTATCGACATGGCGTCCTATAAGGCCGAGGTGCTCCATCAGAGCTACCGGGGCCGGCTGCGTCCCGCGTCGCACTACACGCTGGGCCGGCTGCCGCGCTGGGCGGCGCTGGCGGCGCCGGATGCCGCGCGCGGTGAACTTCGGTGCGGGCATCCGTGGAGTCGGTCCGGTGGCAATGTCGATGGCCGGGGTGGATGCCCGTCGCAGCATTCCGCCGTTCGCCCGCAAGACGTTTCGGTCGTGGTTCACGTCCGAACACCGGGATGTCGGCCGGCGATCCCGTGCTGCTGTTCGTCGACTCGTTCACCAATTACTTCACGCCGGAGGTCGGCATCGCGACCGTGCGCGTGCTCAGGCCGCCGGTTACGCACCGCGGTTGACCGCCAAGCAGCAGTGCTGCGGGCTGACTTGGATCTCGACTGGTCAGCTCGACGCGGCCCGCAAGATCCTCGGCCGCACCGTGGCCGCGCTGTCGGAGTCCGCGGCGGCCCTCTCGTCGACATCGACCCCGGTGCCCATCGTCGGGATGGAACCGTCGTGCACCGCGGTGTTGCGTTCCGACGCCGCCGAACTGCTGGATTCGGGCGTGGTGTCCGTCGTCGCCGCGAACACCCGGACACTGGCCGAGCTGCTCTCCGAGCGCGGCTGGAGCCCGCCCCGTCTCGACGGGAGAACCGTTGTGGCCCAGCCACATTGTCACCATCACGCGGTCATGGGGTGGAGCGCCGACCAGCGACTGCTCACGTCGGCCGGCGCCTCGGTGAAACGCCTCGGCGGCTGCTGCGGGCTGGCCGGCAACTTCGGCGTCGAGAAGGGTCACTACGAAGTGTCGGTGGCCGTCGCCGATCAGCAACTGCGGCCCGCGGTGGCGGCCGCCTCGGCCGATACCGCGATCCTCGCTGACGGGTTCTCCTGCCGGACCCAGCTGGCCGATCTCACCGACCGGCGCGGTCAGCACCTGGCGGAACTGCTGGCCGAGTCCTTGTAGGACTCAATCCGTCTGTGCGCTGAAGAATTCGAGTATTGCACTACTCACTCGGGCAGCGCGTGCGATCAATAGTCTGTGTCCCGTACGCCCGATCGCATCAGCGGTTCGGGTCCGGATGCTGTGCACCAACGCGCGATGGAGAAGCGATGACCGGCACCACGTCGAACGATCTGCTCAGTCCCCTCAACGACCCTTCCGCGGAGGATGGCAATCCGCCGGAGGAGGGTCTTGCGCTGTGTCTGTCGGGCGGTGGCTACCGCGCAATGGTGTTTCACGTCGGAGTGCTGTGGCGGCTCAACCAAGTCGGCATCCTGCCCGAACTGAAGCGGGTGTCGAGTGTGTCCGGCGGATCCATCACCGCCGGCGTGCTGGCATTGCACTGGTCGAACCTGAACTGGGACAACGGCGTCGCGACGAACCTCGTCGACGAATTCGTCGAACCCGTCCGCCGGCTGGCCCGAACCGATATCGACACCAAGGCTGTGCTCAGCGGCATTCTGCGATTCGGTGATTCGGCATCTGACCGCGTCGCCGCCGCGTACCGCAGGCACGTGTTCGGCGATGCCACCCTGCAGGACCTGCCCGACGAACCGAGGTTCGTGTTCAACGCGACCAACCTCGAGTCGGGTGCCCTGATGCGATTCAGCAAGAAGTACCTCGGCGACTACAAGGTCGGGCGAGTTCTGAGTCCCGACATCGGCCTCGCCGTCGCGGTCGCCGCCTCGTCGGCGTTCCCGCCGGTGCTGTCGCCGTGCACCCTGGACCTGCGCGACCAGACCTGGGTCACCGAGGGCGGCAATGAACTGACGACGCCGGGCTTTCGCGATGAGATCCAATTGACGGACGGCGGAGTGTACGACAACCTCGGCCTCGAAACCGCTTGGAAGAACTACACATCCATCATCGTCAGCGACGCCGGCGGTAACGTCGATCCCGACGACCACCCCGGCGCCGATCCGCTGCGGCAGACCGCCCGTGTGCTCAAGCTGGTGGACAACCAGGTCCGTTCGCTACGAAAGCGCCAAGTGGTCCAATCGTTGGAGGCCGGGGTCAGGACCGGCATGTACGTCGGGATCCGCAGCAGCGTCGCGAGTTTCGGGCGCGCCGTGCTGGCTGCCGATCCCAGGCATACGCTGCCGCTGGCCGACCTCCCCACGCGGCTGAGCGAGATGAACGAGGTCACCCAGAAGCGGCTGATCAACTGGGGCTACGTCGTGTGCGACGCCGGTCTGCGCACGCACTACCTCAAAGACCGGCTCGGCGCTCCCACCGATCTGCCCTACCCCGATGAGGACCTCGCGTGAACATTCCCCCGGCCCTGGTCAACTACATCCTGCTCGGCAGTGGTGACAGTCGCCGGCACCTGCAGGATTCGCCGATCCTCGGCGATGTCTGGATCGCCTACGCCACCGACCCATTCGAGCCCGTCGATCTGCTGATCACATCGCACAAGTCCACCACCGCAGCCAAGCTGGCCGCCGAGATCTACAAGCAAGTCGCCAAACGGAGGCAGAAGTCGGAGGGCGATGCGCGGGTCGCTCCGTTGCAGAACTTCGTCGCGGCCAAGTTGTACTTCGACGAGGTCGCCGAGATTCTGGTGCCGATGTCGAAATGGTGGCACGAGGATCGCACGCAGAAGGAACTCGATGCCTACCTGAAACCGGAGCAGGCCAAGGGCAGCGAGGAGCAGAAGAAGCTGGATCAGACGGTGGCCGACGTTCGGGTGCTGCTGACCAAGTGGACCGATGAAAAATCCACCGAGCATTTCGAAGACCATCCGAGGTCGGCATTCGAGCGTTTCGTCGCGCTGTGTGTGCTGGTGTTCATGGCCGGCAGCGACCACAGCGTCCGCAAAGACGTGCAGACCGAGGGCCAGAAGTCGACGGTCCTACAGGAGGCGCGCACCGAATTCCAGAACACGGACAGTGCCGAGTTCGCCGCGAAGTGCAAAGATCGGGTCGTTCAGCTGCTCACCAAGATCAATGTCGAACGCCCGCCGATGGTGTTTCAGATCTCTCGAAACCGGCCGGCGTCGGCGGCGATCGCCAGATCGGTACCCACGGTCAAGGCGGACGCCGCGCGGCGCCTCTTCGAAGTCGATCCCACCGACATCAACTGGGCGGTAATCGATTCCGGAATCGACACGGACCACCCGGCGTTCCGGAACCCGAACACCGGATGCAATCAGATCAGGCATACCTACGATTTCACGTTCTATCGCGAGATCGTGGACCTCGGCAACGAGAACACTGCCACCCGTGACGCGAATCTGGCGTTCATCAGGAACGCGCGTGGTGGTGGACTACCGGGCTCTGCCAAGTCGAAGCTCAGGGAGATCGCCAAGAACAGTGTTGCGGGCCTGCCGTTGCGGTGGGATCTGATCGAAGAGTTCGTCGAACTCGGCGACGAGCCCGCAACTCCCCGCAGCGAGCACGGCACCCACGTCGCCGGCATCATCGGCGCCTACGCGCCGGCCGCACCGCCGCCCGACCCCGATGCTCCCGACAGTCAGGCGGCAGAACCTGACTCGGCGACGGCCAATGGCATGTGTCCCGGAATCGGCATCTACGACTTCCGGATCATCGGCAGAAACATGTCCGACACCGAATTCGCCGTCATCGCAGCCCTGCAGTTCATCCGCAACAAGAACGAGCAGGCGGGCTTCCTGGAAGTCAAGGGCGTGAACGTCAGCCTGTCGATCCCGCACGATGTCCGCAACTATGCGTGTGGCGGCACTCCGGTCTGCGTGGAAAGCGAACGACTCATCGACAGCGGCGTCGTCGTGGTGGCGGCCGCAGGCAACTACGGGTACCGGCAGGGCACCCTCCAAGGCGAGGCGGTCAACAACTACATCGCGCAGAGCATCACCGACCCCGGCAACGCCGACCGGGTCATCACCGTCGGGTCCACGCACCGATACGCGCCGTTCACCTATGGGGTGAGCTACTTTTCGAGTCGCGGACCCACCGGGGACGGGCGGCTCAAGCCCGACATCGTCGCACCGGGCGAGCGCATATTCGCGCCCGTTCTCAACGGCGCCTGGGACTATCTCGACGGCACCAGCATGGCGGCACCCCATGTCAGCGGCGCCGCGGCGTTGCTGATGGCGCGTTACCCGGAGCTGATCGGGAAGCCCGACAAGATCAAGCGAATCCTGTGCGAAGCAGCCAGCGATCTCGGCCGGGAACGCAACTTCCAAGGCCACGGCATGCTCGACGTTCTCCGCGCCCTACAGAGTCAATGAGGTGGATGGTCATGGCCAACAACGTTTTCTCCCTCGAGGTGCTGCCCGCCAAGAAGGGCGACTGCCTGCTACTGCACTTCGGTACCAAGAGCAAACCCGGCCTCGCGATCATCGACGGTGGACCGGGAGGTGTCTATCAGCCCCATCTGAAGCCGCGGCTGATGCAGCTGCGACAGGAACGCAAGACACCGTCCGCGAAGCCGTTGTTCGCCGACTTCGTCATGCTCAGTCACATCGACGACGATCACGTCAAAGGGCTGCTCCAGCTGACCGACGAACTCGTCAAGGCCGAGAAGACCAAGTCATTCCAGTATCTCAAAGCCATGCGATTGTGGCACAACAGTTTTGACGACATTGTCGGCAACAGCGCCAAGGAACTGATGGAGGCCGTCAACGACGTGGTCGGAACGTCGTCGATCACCGGCAGCCTTTCTGTCGATGTTCCCGATGACGCCCTCGTGGACGCCGACACGTTCACCGACGGTGTGATGGTGCTCGCCGGCGTCGCCCAGGGCTTCCGGCTGCGCGACGACGCCACGATACTGAAGGTTCCGGTGAACGCCGACGGCAGAGGCGCCTTGGTGATGGCCGATCCCGAAGCCAAGTCGATCGACATCGGTAAGGGACTGTCGTTCAAGGTCATCGGCCCGATGCGCGCCGACGTCGAGAAGCTGCAGAAGCAGCACGACGACTGGCTGAAGAAGCAGCAGGAGAAGAAGAAGGCAGGTCCCGCCGCGCTCGCCGCGTATATCGACCGCTCGGTGCCGAATCTGTCGAGCGTCGTGGTCCTCGCCGAAGTCGACGGTAAGACCATCCTGTTCACCGGTGACGCGCGTGGCGACAAGATCCTGGAGGGCATGGCGCTCGTCGGCATCGGAGACGACCTGCACGTCGATGTGTTGAAGGTCCCGCACCACGGCAGCGCCAACAACGTCGAGGAGGACTTCTTCACGAGAGTGACCGCTGATCACTATGTGTTCTCCGGAAACGGTGAGCACGGCAACCCCGAACGGGAGACGTTCGAGATGCTGCTCGATGCAAGGGGTGACGCGGCGTACACGATCTACCTCACCTACGAGGTCGACGAGATCGACGCAGCGCGCAAGGCCGAGTGGAACAAGCAGCGGGATGCGGCCATCAAGAACGGAAAGCAGCCCCGGCCCAAATGGACGGATGCCAAGAACAGCCTCACGGCGTTCTTCGACAAGAACCCGGCGATGAAGGCGAAGGTCGCTCCGCTGCAAGGCAACCCGGCGCATCGCATCGACCTGTTGGCCGCACCGTGACCGACCAGCACATCGCGGTGGCGATGTCCGGCGGTGGCCACCGCGCCAGCCTGTTCGGCCTCGGTGCGCTGCTGTACCTCGTGGATGCGGGAAAGGGCCCGGAGCTGTCGCAGGTGTCTTCGGTATCCGGTGGGTCGTTGACCAATGGGTATGTCGGGCTGTACGCCGACCTGACCACTGTCGAGCCCGGCGAGTTCTGGTCCACGACGGGCCAGTTCGTCAGGCGACTGGTGCGGCGTGGAACGCTGTTCGGCTATCCGCTGACCTACCTGTTGCTCGCCGCGATCGCGCTGAGCGTCGTCGCCGCGGTGGTGGTCAGCTTCCTGTGCCCGCCATGGATCTCGATTCTGGTATGGATCGCCGCCGTTGTTCTGGCGGCGGTTCTCGCTCAGCAGCGCAGCGCCGTTGCCGCGCGGTCCTTCGACAGCGCGTTGTTCCATGGCGCGCCACTGAACGACATGAAGGACTCCGTGTCGCACGTGCTGTGCGCCACCGATCTGCAAACCGCCGAGCAGGTCTACTTCGGCGGATCGTTCGTGTATTCGTGGCGCTGCGGCTGGGGAACACCGGGGGACCTGCGACTTTCGCGGGCCGTGCAGAGTTCGGCCGCGCTGCCGGGGCCGTTCAATGTGGTGTCGCTGCCGGTGCGGCGACACAACTTCCCCGGCGAATGCCCGCTGACACACTTCAAACTCACCGACGGCGGCGTGTACGACAACATGGGCACCGAGTGGCCGATCCGGCTCAGCAGGCGTCTCGACGAGGCCGGCGCGCCGCCGTCTCTGAAGGACGCTGACGAGCTGATCGTGGTGAACGCATCCGCGGCCGGCGGGATAACGCCACGGCGGTCGGTCAACACCCCGCTGCTCGGCGAGATCGCGGCCCTGCTCGCGGCCAAGGACGTGATGTACGACCAGACCACCGCCGTCCGCAGGCGGCTCCTGGACCTCCGGTTTCGGTCGGCCTCGGCCGGCGCACAGGGCGGTCCACTGAAGGGCAGCATCGTGCAGATCGGTCGCAGCCCGTTCGAATTGCCCGATTCGTTCAAGAACGGCAACGACGAGCTGGCGGTGCGGGCCCGGAACGCCATCGGCTGGCTCGGTGAAGACAGCCGCGCCGCCTGGCAGGAGACGGCAAGCGGTAACGCGGGGACCAAAACCACGCTGTCCAAGATCCCCGCGACCCGGGCGGAGGCACTGATCCGGCACGCGTACATCCTGACGATGGTGAACAGTCATGTGCTGCTGGACTATCCGCTGTTGCCGATCTCAGCCGACAAGTTCGGGTCGCTGCTGGACTGATGTGCCTCCATTGCACGTGGCGACTCGTTGACAATCCGACGCCTCGGTGCGATAGTCGCTACGCCCCTATTGAAAATGCTGTTTTCAAAACTTGACGCATTCCCGGCGGGGCGGAGACGGAGGAACCGTGGCCGACGAGCAGTCGTCTCCGGCTTGGAAGAATCCGATGGCGTGGCTACCGCACTCCATCGCCGAGGCCGCGCTGTCGGGAGGCGATAGCAATGACGTCGAGTTGGCGGCGGCCTGGGCCCACTTGCAGGAACGGTTGACCGCCGCCGAGAAGCTCGTGGTGTCCACGCCGGTCAACAAGAACCGGGTCGACTACGCCTCCGGCATGCGCCACCTGATGGTGCTGCTCGCGGTCGGAATCGACATGGCGCTGAGGGTGGACCCCGATCCGGTGCTCGCCGTCAATCGAGCCGGCATGGACGACATCGTCACCTGGGGCCTGGAGTGCCCGGACTGCGTGTACATGAACGCGAACCTGCGTACCGGTGAGACCTACCGGCTGTTCGGTAATCGGGGCACCGCCCGCTACGTCGGCTTGCAGACGATGGACGGAATAACCAGCATCGCCAACGCCCTTGTCGACGAACTCGAGGTCGACGCCGACGGGAACTTCGAAGCGATCCTGTCGGCCAGTAAACCCCAAGCGCACGAAGGCAACTGGCTCGAGCTGACCGGCGACCATCCGACCCTGACGGTGCGAAACTTCCTCTACGACTGGGACACCGAGGAGCTTGCTTCGCTGCAGATCGAGCGCGTCGGTGACGAAGTCCTACCGACGGATCGCTCCGTCGACCTGGACGTCTCGGTATCACGTCAGCTGTACGCGCTGGGGGAGTTCGTCTACGACAACCTCAAGTTCTTCCTCGACTTCGGTGCGATGCCGCCGGCCAACGGCTTCGTGCCACCGATGGACATGTCCTCGATGGGTGCGGCCGCCGAAAACCGGCCCGTCATAGGCCGATTCGAACTCGAGCCCGACGAAGCCCTGATCCTCGAGGTCGAACCGCCCAAGGGCGTCTACTGGAGTATCTCGCTGGGCAACCCGTGGTTGGAGACGGTCCACTACGGACGCCACCAGTCCAGCCTCAACGGCCACCAGGCGGTCATCGACCCCGACGGGTTCGCGCGGTTCGTCATCTCCTCTACCGATCCAGGAGTGGCGAACTGGCTCGATGCCGCCGGCCACAGCAATGGCGCGATACTGCTGCGCTGCGTCCGAACCGAAACCGCCCCGGTTCCGAATACGCGCGTGGTGAAGGTCGACGAAGTCGTGTCGGCACTGCCGGCCGAAACCACGATGACCACCCCCGACGAGCGGGCCACGGTGATCGCAGCACGTCGCCGCGCCGTACACGAAAGGTTCTACCGATGAGCTTCTCCGCAGACGACCTCGAAGACGGCGCGCGCGCGGCCACCGGCTTGGACGACTTCGGCTCGAGCTACTACCGCGAGGGTCTCGAACGCACCGTCGACGGGTTGAACAACGAAGCCGACCTCAACGACATGGGCAACGTCATCCAGCACGCCACCATCAGCAACGCGCTGATCCAGCGGCTCAAGATCATCGACACCTACAAGCAGCACCCGGAGATCGCCGACGAGGTCGTCGACGGTCCGGTGGTCATCCTCGGGCTGCCCCGCACCGGCACAACGGCTTTGGGCCAGTTGGTGGCCAACGACCCGCAGTTCAGGTCGCTGCGCACGTGGGAGTCGCAGGCCCCCACACCCCCGCCGGAGGCCGCCACGCAGTACACCGACCCGCGGATCGCGCAGGCCGCCGAGGGCATCGCGATGATCGACAGCATGTTCCCGGACTTCAAGGCGATGAACAGTTCGGAACCCGAGGCCGCGACCGAATGCCAGGATCTGATGGGGATGAGCTTCCGGACATATCACTTCGATGGTGTGGTCCGGGTGCCCAGCTACATCGAGTGGCTGCTGGAAACCGACATGCGTGAGACGTACGAATACCACGAGCAGGTGCTCAAACTGCTCCAGTGGCACTGCAAGCCGAACCTGTGGCACCTGCGCACACCGGTGCACATGTTCGCCCTCGACGCCTTCGTGGAGGTGTACCCGAACGCCAAATTCCTGTGGAGCCATCGTGATCCGGCGAAGGTGCTGGGTTCGGTGTGCAGTCTCATCGCCTACATCCGCAGCTGGAGCAGCGACCGCAGGGACCCGCACGAACTCGGCGCCGAGCAGCTGGCGTGGTGGGCCAAGGGGATCGGTCGGGCCATGGATTTCCGCAAGACGTGTCGGCGACGACCGCTTCGTGGACGTGTCGTTTGCGGACCTGCAGACCGACTCGGTCAAGACGGTGGCCGACAGCTACGAGCGACTCGGGCTCGAGTTCAGCGACGCAGCGCGCGCGAAAGTGCAGGAATGGGCGGATGGGCACAAGCCCGGCCAGCGCGGAACGCACACCTACGAATTGGCCGATTTCGGGCTTACCGAGGGGCAGGTGCGCGAGGCGTTCAGCGACTACCTGGCGACCTACGACGCTTCGGCGTGATCGGATTCGGCCGTCATGACAGCCGGCAGGGCCGGCGGGCGCAAGAAGCTCGAGCCCGATCCGCAGGTGCGCAGTGCGCTGTTGTCCGCCGCATCGAAAGTTGTTCGGGAGGAAGGCGTCCGGGCCCTGTCCATCGCTCGTGTGCTCAGCCGGGCCGAGTTGGGTACCCGGGCGTTCTACCGGCACTTCGACTCCAAGGACCAACTCGTATCGGCCCTCTTTCTCGAGATGGCACGACTCGAGGTGGTGCGGCTTCGGCAGCGGATGGCGGTGACCTCCGACCCGGTTGGTGCGGTGGCGGCGTGGATCGACGGGCGCCTGGACCTGGTCTTCAACGAGGAGATCCGTTCGGATCTGCGCCAGATGTCGCTCGAGGCGCAGAACCAGATGTCCGCGGCGCCCGAGATCGTCGCGCCCGCCTACCGCGAGATCCTGCGCCCGCTCGTCGAAGAGCTCACGCGGGGAAGGGATCTGGGCCTGTTCTCGGACATCGATCCCGACAGCGAGGCACTGTCGATTCAGGGTGTCGTGTGGTCCAACGTCGAACGGCACTGGGCGACCGCGGGTGCTGACCTGAGCGAGATCCGAGAGCGGGTCGAACGCTTCTGTCTGCGCGGCCTCGGGGTCGCGCCCGAAAAGATCGCCGCAGTGCTCAACGAAGCTGCTGAATGCTTCGGCACACAACGAATCTGAATAGAGGAGAACATGGATCTGGGCTTGGCAGGTGCCACCGCCGTCGTCACCGGCGGCAGCAAGGGAATGGGTTTGGCGATCGCGCAGACACTGGCGGCCGACGGTGCCCGCGTCGCGGTGATGGCCCGGGGACAGGAGGCGCTCGACGCGGCCACCGAATCCCTGCTGGCGGTGGGGGCCCCGGACGCCGTGGGCATCAGCGTTGACATGACCGACGCCGAATCCATTGCCGCCGGCTTCGAGGCGGTGCGGCGGAGATGGGGTGTGCTCAACAGTCTGGTGCACACCATCGGGCCCGGCGACGGCTATTTCGAGGAGATGGACGACGCGCAGTGGGATGCCGCGTTCGCGTTGGGAACCATGTCCGGGGTGCGTTCGATTCGCGCTGCGCTGCCGATGCTGCGCGCCGCAGACTGGGCGCGCATCGTCACCCTGTCCGCCCACTCCATTCAGCGCCAGAACCCCCGGATCGTCGCGTACACCGCGTCGAAGGCGGCGCTGAGCAGCATCACCAAGAACCTGTCGAAAAGCCTTGCCAAGGACGGCATCCTGGTCAACTGCGTGTGCCCCGGCACCATCGTGACCGCCAGCTTCACCGAGAACCTGAAGGACATCCTGGCCGCCGACGGCCTGGACGCGACGAACCCGGTCGACGTGATGACCTGGATCGACGACAACTTTCACCAGCCGTGTGACCTCGGCCGCGCCGGCTTACCCGAGGAGATCGCGTCGATCACGACGTATCTGGCGTCCCGTCGAAACGGCTATGTCACCGGCGCCACGGTCAACGTGGACGGCGGCTCGGACTTCATTTGAGTCGCCTGCCTGGACCCGCGTCGACGAAGCCCCGCACGACGTGCTCGCGTACGAACGCGCTGACGGCGTCGGGATCCGTCACGTCCATCCGCCTCGATGGAGTCATGAACAGCGAGAACAGCATTCGCGCGAACCACTCGGCGGCCGCCTCGACGTCGAGGCTCTTGCGCACCTCGCCGGTCAGCTTCGCGGCATTGAGGTAAGGGGTCAGGAACTCGCCGCATTCTGCCAACAGCGCCGCAGCGTTCCTGTTGAGCAGCGCGTCGACTTCTCCGGCGTCGGAAAGTGTCTCGGGTTCGATGAACCGCCGCGCTCGGGTCACCGCGACGGCGGCGCGGCTGAGCTTGTCCTCCAGGGAAGTGCCGCGATCCATCGCCCGCGCCATCGACCGGTAGAACAGCTGCAAGGCGTGTTCGGATGCCGCATCGACCACGGCCCGTTTGTCGGGGAAGTATTCGTAGACCGTGCTGCGTGACACGCCGGCGTCGCGTCCGATCTCGATGATCGTGGTCTTGTGCACGCCCCGGGTGCGGAAGCAGCGCAGTGCCGCTTCGAGGATGACCAGACGCGTGTCTGTCGTGATCGCCCCGGTCATGAAACGAGAGTCGGGTACGTGCTGCCGAGCCGGGCCAGCTGCGCGGTGGCCGAGCCCAGAGCGAGTTCGTTGTGCTTGGCCCACAGGAAGTACCGGAACAGGGGATAGCTGATGTCGATGCCGACGCCGCCGTGGACCTGCTGGGCGGTGGCGACCACCCGCATGCCTGCCTCGGATGCCCAGAACTTGGCGATCAATGCCTCGCGGGTGGCGGGTCGGCCCTCGTTGAGCAGCCACGCGGCGTGCCACGTTGTCCACCGGATCGCCTCGACGTCGATGAACGCATCGGCCATGCGCTGCTGAACCGCCTGGAAGCTGCCGATGGGCCGACCGAACTGCTCGCGTTGCCCGGTGTAGGCGGCCGCTATCCGCAGTGCACGCTCGGTGACCCCGACCTGGACGGCGCACAGTGCCACCAGGGCACGGTCGTTGATCTCCTGCAGGATCGAGGCACCACCCGAAGTTTCGAGGCGGTCCCCGGCGGGCACCACCGCCCCGTCGATGGTCACGTCGGCGTACGGCTGACCGCCCGTGGTGTCGACTGGCGCCACGCTGACGCCAGGAGCGTGCGCATCGAGGATGAACAGGCCCACTCCGCCGTTACTGCGACCGTCGATGGCCGCGGAAACCACCAAGGCGTCGGCGATCTGGCCCGCCGGCACCATGTCTTTGACCCCATCGAGTCGCCAGCCCGCGCCGTCGGGCGTTGCGGTGGTGACCGGCGCGGCGACGTCGGAACGGCCGGGTTCGGTCAGGCCCGCGGTGAGGATCCGATTTCCGGTGACCACGTCGGTCAGGTGCCGACGGTGCTGCTCGGGCGTGCCGTAGCGGGCGATGGTGTCGGCGCCGAGCACCAGCGTCGCGTAGGCGGGCACCGGGGCGACGCTCCACCCCACTTCGGCCAGCAGGATGCCCAACTCGAGAAATCCGCGGTCGCTGCCGCCGACCGACTCGGGCAGGGCGATGCCGAGAAGGTCGGCGTCTGCAAGCGCCTTCCACAGCGCCGGATCGTGGCGGGTGCCGGCGGCTTCGAGTTCGGTGAGGCGGTCGGTGGTCGCGTGCCGCTCGAGCAATTCGCGCGCCATCTTTCCGACGGCGAGTTGGTCCTCGGAGAATGTGAAGTCCATCAGGTGCGTCTCCTCGTCAGGCCGTGGCCGGTCGGGGTTCACGGGGCATGCCGAGGCCGGCCATCGCGATGATGGTTCGTTGAATCTCGTTGGCGCCGCCGCCGAACGTGTTGAGCACCGCGGTCCGAACCGCCGATTCCAGTGCACCCCGCAACGGGGCGTCGTGCCCCGACCGGCAACCGTTGCGGTCCAGGATCTCCATGAGCTCGCCGGCCACCCGTTGAGTGAGTTCGGTACCGAAGACCTTGGCCGCCGACGCCTCACCCATTTCGAGTGCCCCCTTGCTCATGGCCGCGTTGACCCGCAGATTCACCAATCGGTATGCGGCGACCTGTGCTTCGACCCGGGCGAGCGCGAGCTGGACCCAGGGCTGATCGATGACCCGGCCGTCGTCGAGTCTGGTCTCGGTGGCCCACCGCAGGGTCTTGTCGAACAGTGGCTCCAGCGCTCCCAGCGTGCCCAGTGCGGCGCGTTCGAAGTTCAACTGGGTGGTGATGAGTTTCCAACCCTGGTTCTCGCCGCCCACGAGCGCGCTCGCCGGCACCCGAACGTCGTCGTAAAAGGTGTAGTACGTCGATATTCCGGGCATGGTGTCAAGCGGCCGGTGCGAGAACCCGGGTGCGGACGTCGGCACGATGAACAAGGAGATGCCCTTGTGCCGCTTCGCTTCTGGATCGGTGCGGGCCGCGAGCCAGACGTAGTCGGCGCTGCCGGCGCCGCTGGTGAACATCTTCTGACCGTTGATCACCCACTCGTCTCCGTCGCGGACGGCCGTGGTGCGCAACGACGCGAGATCGCTGCCCGCCGACGGTTCGGAATAGCCGATCGCGAACTCCACCGAGCCGTCCAGGATCGCCGGCAGGAACGTCTGCTTCTGCTCCTCGGTACCGAACTGCATGAGCGTGGGTCCCACCGTGTTGAGCGTCACCAGCGGGATCGGTGCACCGACCCGCTTGGCCTCTTCGAAGAAGATGTGCTGCTCGATCGCCGAGAAGCCCCGACCGCCGTACTGCTCGGGCCAGCCCACGCCGAGCAGATTGGCGGCCGCCAGCGCCCGGACACACTCTTTGACCGCAGGGCCTCCTTCCGCGCGACGGCTGACCGCCGCCGCCCGCTCGGGTGTCATCACCGTGGCCAGCTGGGCGCGGATATCGGCGCGGAGCGCCTGCTGTTCGGGGGTGTACTCCAGATGCACGGAT
>CAVZZD010000013.1:0-141827 GCA_963779655.1 uncultured Actinomycetota bacterium
GCAATTCGTTTCTGGAAACGTCACTGTGAACAGGTGCGCTTTCGAACGCTACACTATCATGTTATACTGCCCCGCCCGAGGCCGAGGACGGAACGAGCGCACAGGCGAGATGCATCGCGGGGTGCGGCGTGGCCTGTTGTACTCCGCGCGAGCAGCAACAGTGCTGGTCACGACCAAGCCAATCAGAGTGCGGGTTGACTGCCTAGACGGTATGGAGGCGACTTGAGGCCGAAGGCCTCGGGCTGCAAAAGGACGTGGGTTGCCTTTGGCGGGTGAACACTCGCCGGGTAGAGCCACATTTGCAGATCAGGAGGCCTCCGGTGAGTTTCAACGGTACGAGTGTTGGGTTGGACGTGCATGCGCTTTCGGTGGTTGCGCATGCCGTCGACGAGGAAAGTGGTCACGTCGAACGGGCGCGGTTGTGCCCCGATCACGGCGAGATCTTGGGATGGCTGCAGGGATTGCGCGGTCCGGTGCGGGTCGCCTACGAAGCTGGCCCGACCGGTTTCGGATTGGCCAGGGCGTTGGTCGGCGTTCAGATCGAATGCACGGTTGCGGCACCATCGAAGTTGATTCGCCCGGCTGGGGATCGGGTCAAGACCGATGCCCGTGACGCCGCGCATCTGACCCGATTGTTGCGACTGGGTGAGCTCACCGCGGTCACCGTGCCCGAGGCCGAGGTCGAAGCGGTGCGCGATCTGGTCCGCGCCCGTGAGGATGCCCGCGCCGACCTGATGCGGGTGCGGCACCGGTTGTCCAAACTGCTGCTGCGCCAGGGCCAGGTGTATTCCGGTGGGCAGGCCTGGACCGGCAAGCACGAAACATGGCTGCGTCGGCAACGTTTCGCCGACACCCACACGGCGGCGGCATTCGATCACCACTTCGGCGCGGTCCTATCGGCCACGGCGGCCCGTGACCGCCTCGATGAACAGATCGTCGAGGTCGCGGCCTCACCGCGATGGTCTGATCAGGTCGACCGGCTGGGGTGTCTGCGTGGGATCTCGGCACTGACCGGGTTGGCGTTGAGCGTGGAGATCGGGGACTGGACCCGTTTCACCGGGTCCTCGATCGGCGCCTACGTCGGCCTGGTGCCGTGCGAGTACTCCTCGGGAACCTCGCGGGTGCAGGGGTCGATCACCAAAGCCGGCAACTCCCACGCGCGCCGGTTGTTGATCGAGGCGGCCTGGCATCACCGAGCGGCCTACCGCCATCCCGGGCCCACCATGCGCGCTCGCTGGGCCAAGGTTGACCCCGCACTCCAGGCGCGCGGACATGCCGGTAACCGCCGGTTGCATCAGCGGTGGTGCCGGTTCCTCGAGCGTCAGAAGAACCCGTTGGTGGCCAACGTGGCGATCGCTCGTGAACTGGCCGGCTGGTGCTGGTCGCTGGCAACCCTGAACTAACCGCCCACCAAGCTTGATCGGAGTCAACCGGTCGACGGCGAGGTAGGCGAACTGGACCTGCGTAAGGGCTATGAGCCACAACAGGATTCCCTCGAATCACTGAGTGACGCCCGTCTCTAGAGAGCAGCCACCGTTCGCGCCGAACCATCGTCTTGCGGTACCCAACCCGCGCATATCAGTCTGACACCACCGTCGTTGACCAACGACCGCCGCGCACCGACTGACGCCGATCAAACGAAAGCCGCCCCGGCACCAACCGGGGCGGCTTTCACCTGCCTCTTGACAGACAGGGCCTACATATCAGTCCTTAACCAAGCCCGACGGTGTTCCCAACGCCCCCCAGAACATCAGAGCCAGCCGAAAGGTCGACGACTTTCTCGGTACGTTCATCCGCCGAGTGTCCGCGATGACTGAGGTGTCCAACTTGATCTCGGCCAGAATCTGAGTCGGGGGACTGACCGAGCCCTGGGCTCGAGTGCTGAAGTCGATCGCTCAGTCACTCGACGTCGCGGCGGAAGCATGTTTTCGCAGGCTCGGCTGATACCGGAGTCGACCGGTCCCGACCACGATCGACTGGAACCGCGCTGCCATCGAACCCCGACTCACTGAGCCGCAGAAGCGGCGTGCGCGGAATACCGCGGCCATATCGGAGCGGACCGTCGAGAATAGCGGACGGTGTCGCGGCATATTGACTTCTCGAGGAGGGGAGGTTGTCGACGACGGTCCAAACTAGGCCAAAGACGACGGGGTGGTTTCCAGCGATCGATGCAACACACGCTAAGTCTGTGGAGGTTGGTGTGGCGTCGTGTCGTCGTGTTCGCAAGGGTCCTGGTCCGACGGCCGCGTCGGCGAAACGGCAGCAGTTCCTGAAGCTGTTGGCGCAAGGTTGGACCCTCGCGGCGGCGCGCCGGGAAGTCGGTGTCAGTCGCTCCACGGGCCACAATTGGCGCAATGGCCTCACGGTGCGCCTGAAGGACGGCACAGTGCGGTTCGTGCCGCCCCTGGACCCCTTAACCACCCAGGTGATCTCGCCACGGTTCCTTTCCGAGGCCGAACGGATCGAGATCGCCGATCGCCGCCAGACCGGAGAGACGATCCGTGCCATCGCCGCCGCGATCAACCGCTCATCGTCGACGGTGAGCCGCGAACTGCGCCGCAACAACACCAAGGCCGGGCGATACCACCCGTTCGAAGCCCATCGTGCCGCCGCGGTACGCCGCCGGCGACGGCGGCCCACCAAACTCTCGGCTCATCCGGAACTACTCGCAAGAGTCAAAGAGCTTCTGGCACAACGATGGAGCCCGTCTCAGATCAGCCGAGCGCTGCGCCGCGAGTTCCCCGACCGGCCTGACTGGCATCTTGCTGCCGAGACGATCTACCAGGAGTCTACCGACCGAAAGAGCCTGCTGCTTCGCCGCCCGGCGCCGTCGCCGCTGCGTACTGGCCGCGATCACCGCCGCGCGCACATGAGATTCACTCGGCGCCGGCGACGCTTCAACGAACCGATGCTCAGCGTGCACCAGCGTCCGTTCGCTCCAGAGGATCGTCAGAGCCTGGCACTGGGAAGGAGACGTCATCGTCGGCCCTCAGCACCGCACGGCGATCGGCACGCTCGTCGAACGGCACTCCCGCTTCGTCAGACTCATCCATCTCCCCGCCCGACTCGTTTCAGCTGCGCGACGCACTGCTGCGAGAGCTGGTCGGCCTGCCGCTGAACTACTGAAGTCGATCACCTGGGATCAAGGCAGCGAAATGGCCCGCCATCTGGATATCACTGCTGCCACCGGCGCGAAGGTGTATTCTGCGACGCTGGCAGTCCATGGCAACGCGGATCAACGAGAACACCAATGGGCTTCTGCGGCAATACTTCCCAAAGGGCACCGATCTGTCGCGACACACTCGCAGTGATCTCGCACGGGTCGAACTCGAACTCAACAACCGACCTCGAGCGATCCTCAATGACCGAACACCAGCCGACATCTTCACACGGTTGCTAACCTCTGAAACAGTCCCCGTGTTGCAATGACCGCTGGAAACCACCCCGTCGCGACTGGCCTGGTTTTCAACCGTCGTCAACAGGTGTGAAGGGGCGGTCAACCTAGGTCGGCGCTGCTCTGCACTGCGACACGCCGGCGGTGCCAGTTTGGGCGGCCGCCGGGCGGACAGCCGGGTCGTCCTGGCTGATCCCATGACCCCAGCCGACCTGCTTGGCATCGACCTCGGCCGGCATCCGGCGGATAGGCCCGCAACAATCCCGGACTGCGTCGACGTCATCGACCTTCGAGCCACGCAGCACCGTCTGTACCTCGGCGGCCCTCGGCCGCCAAAGCCCGCCGCACCGTATCGCGGCCGACACCCGATCACCCGGCAATCGCCTTGATCGGCATAACCTCCGATCCGGCGCAAACCGTGATCTCAGCCGAATTTTCACCACATCTACTTCCTCAGCATCAACGCGGTAGGGGGTCCAAATCAGCCGACGATCAGGGTCCAGTCCTCCACCGACGCCGACAACCACCCACGCCGGCCCGATCGGATACCACATTCATCTGTGGGCGAGGCCTTCGTGACCGCATACTGTTTAGCAACTGAGCTAGCAGGCAATCCGCTTCTGCCCGCCGAACCTAAGGAGGCCCATGACGTCGTCAGACGTTCCCGCACGCTCTTCGCGTTCAGTTCTCGATCTGGTTGGGATCGCCGAGAATGTCACCTCCGTGGCCGATCCGGCCGGCCTGGTCCGGGAGTTAGCTGGCCGCCGCAGGGATGACGCTGAGAAATCCTGCCGGAGTCATCGCTGCCAATGCACGTCTGGCCTGGGGTTCTGCGGGGGCGTTTCGAGCTGCCGCCGAACGCGCGATCGGCCGTGACAATCCCGGTCCCATCGCGATCGCCCGTGGCGATAAGCGGTTCTCCGATCCGGCCTTTCAGGAGAATCCCGCGTACTTCCTGCTGGCTCAGCAGTACTTGTTGTTCGGCCAGCTTGTCGCCGAACTCCTCGACACCGCCGGAGTGAGTGGAGCGCAAAAAGCGAAAGCGCGCTTCGCGGCCAACTTTCTTGTCGATGCGCTCGCCCCGACAAACACTCTGGTCGGCAACCCCGCGGCAGTTCGCAAGGCTTTCGACACCGGCGGCAAGAGCATCGGCAGAGGCCTCAAGAACTTGGTGCACGATCTTCGCCACAACGGTGGATGGCCGTCGCAAGTCGACAGCTCCGGATTCGAGGTTGGCGTCAACATGGGTGCCACGCCGGGAAGCGTCGTCTACCGCAGCGACCTCATCGAGTTAATCCAATACTCGCCGCAGACTGCGGATACGCACGCGGTTCCGTTGGTGTTTTGCCCGCCGTGGATCAACAAGTTCTACATCATGGATCTGGCACCGGGCAAAAGTCTTATCGAGTGGGCCGTGCAACACGGACATACGTGTTTTGCGATCAGTTACCGCAATCCCGATAAGTCGATGAGCGAACTCGGATTCCGCGACTACCTGTTCCAAGGACCGTTGGACGCCGTGCGAGTCGTCAAAGACATCACCGGTGCACCCGCGGTGAACACGGTGTCGGTTTGCCTGGGTGGAACGCTCACCGCACTGGGGCTGGCCTACAACGCGGCACGAGGTGATGAATCCATCCAATCCGCGACATTCCTCAACACCCATACCGATTTCACCCAACCGGGCCTGCTCGGCACGTTCACCGATGAGGCAACGGTCGCCGGACTTGAGAAGCAGATGCGGAAGAAGGGTTTCCTCGACTCGGCGACTATGGCACGGACCTTCAGTGCGCTGCGGCCTAACGATCTGATCTTCCAATACCTGGTGAACAATTGGCTGCTCGGAAACAAACCACCGTCGTTCGACCTGCTGGCCTGGAATGAAGACTCGACCCGCTTGCCGGCCCGGATGCACTCGGAGTACTTGCGCTCGTGCTATTTGCACAATGAATTTGCCCGAGGTGAATTCGAAATCGACGGCGATCGGCTCGACCCCGGCCTTGTCGACGTCGACACTTATGTGCTGTCGGCGGTGGACGACCATGTGGTGCCGTGGACATCGGGCTACAAGACCACACAGCTGCTGGGAGGCAAGAGCAGGTTCGTCCTGAGTTCGTCCGGCCACATAGCCGGAATCGTCAATCCTCCCAGTCCGAAGGCCAAGCATTGGGTAAACGACAGCCTTCCCGGCGACGCGCATGAATGGAAATCGCACGCCCAATTAGTGGACGCCACCTGGTGGCAGGACTGGACCGCATGGATCGCCGAACGGGGCGGGGACATGGTTCCCGCGCCCGATCACCCGGGCAACGACGTCTATCCGCCGATCGAGGAAGCCCCGGGTAGTTACGTTCGCGCCACCACATGACCCACTCGCCGGCGACCGTCGACTCGGACACATTCGTCGCTTTCGATTGGTGGTCTGCGCATTGCGGGGCGGACCACCGGATCGGGTGATCCGGTGTTGTTGCTCAACGGCATGTCCCGCCCGATGGGCAGCTGGGCGTCTTTCGCCGGCGCGCTTCGAGACAGAACTGTCATTGCGTTTGACGCTCCCGGGGTCGGGGCGAGCGAGACTCCGGTCGTCCCGTACTCGATGCCCATGTTGTCGGATGTCGCTGCACGGGTCCTCGATGCAGTCGGCATCGAGAAAGCGGATGTCGTCGGGTACTCCCACGGCGGCGCAGTCGCCCAGCAGTTCGCGGTCGGCCATCCCACCCGCGTGAACCGACTCGTGCTGCTTGCGACTGCTTGTGGGATCGGCGCGGTGCCTGGGCGCCCCAGCGATGTCACCCAAATACTGCTGACGCCGAATCGCGGAACACGTTGGCCGCGACCACATCCGTTGGGCTTGCTATGGCAGATTCTGGCCATCTCGACCTGGTCCAGCATCCCCGTTCTCGGCTGCATCAATGCACCCACCCTCGTGGTCTGCGGCGAGCACGACAGGGCCGTCCCGCCGGCGAACAGCAGGCTGTTGGCGGCACGCATCCCGCGACGCCCGCCTCATCACGATCCAGGACGGACACGATCTGCAAAAGCCCCGTTCGGCAGCCATCGTGGCCCAACTGGTGGATCAGTTTCTCGATTCGGAAACTCCGACTCCGAACACGAAATACTCGCGGTCAGGTTGGCAAGACCCTGACGGGACGAACGCCCGCCGAAAGCGGGCTGTTATCCGAACGCGACGGCCATATTGGCCCCGCCCGGCATAGTTTGCTCGGGCTCGGGAACGCCGACCGACTCGCCGGTTGGTGCGGCCTGATCGTCGGGTGCGATGACGGCGGGATCGATCCGGAGAACCCCGTAGCCCGCAACCGCGCCGGCACCGAAGCCGGGGGCGAAAACCCGGATCGGCTTGGTGATCACCTGGTCGCGGACCGCGTCGTGGATTGCCAGCGGAATGCTCGCCGAGGAGGCGTTCCCCACCCGTTCGATGTTGAAATACAGCTGATCCGGGGAGAGACCGGCGGCCTTCGCCAGGTCGATCACCATGGTCTTGTTGGCCTGGTGCGGGATGATCAGTTCGATGCTGGCCAGAAGCGATTCTGCGACCCCATCGGGGTCCGGCAGGGCCCTGATGTCGTCGAGCATCTGCATGAGGTAGCGCCCCGCGAGCTTCTTCACCTCGGGCCCGTAGACCGTGATGTTGTTGGCGAAAGCGGGGTTGGGCCACAAGATCGAGTTGACCTGGCTGGTCGGGCCGCTGGCATAAGTCTGCAGGTACTCGATATCCGGCGGCGAACCCTCGGGGGCGGGGCCGACGACAATGGCGGCCGCACCGTCGCCGAAGATCATCCGCGATGGCCGGACGTTCCCGATCTTGTTGGAGAACTTTTCCGCGCACACCACGAGCACCGGCCGCCGAACCAGTTGGAGGATTCTCGTGGCCTCGGCCAGCCCATAGCTGAGGCCCGCGCACGCGGCGACGAGGTCGAACGAGCAGTGCGTCTGCTGGATGCCCAACTGGCCGGAGAGCCAGGCCGCGACCGACGGTATCAGGCGATCGCTGGTGCAGGTGCACACGATAACCGCGCCGATCTGGTCTGGACCCACCTGAGCGTGAGCCAGCGCCGACCGGGCGGCGCGCAACGAGAGTTCCTCGAGGCTGTCGAAGGTGTAACGACGCGCCTCGATGCCGGTCTTGGCACTGATCTCGTCCGCTGACATGGGGGACCAGTTGTAGGCGCTGTTGCGGATGAGGTCCTCGTTGGTGCACACAACTTCGCCGTGCACTGCGGCGATGGCCTCGATGCGAGGTTGCACTGCCAAGTCCTTGCGGACGTTGATGGCGGGGTACGGCCGAATGGGGGCGGAAACCTCGGGGGCGGCCGGAACAGCCTGCTTCGGAGCGTGCCCCGAGGCGACCCGGGACAGAAACAGATGGACGTCAAGATCACGCGGATGAAACACCACCACGTAGTCGTCGTCTCGCAAGTCTTTGACCGCGGTCAGGGCGGCTTCGCCACGAGACCACGGATACTGATTGTGCAAGACCATCGACCAGCGGCGCAGCGCCTCCAGCTCGGCCACATCCTCGTTGCAGTCGATGATCTCGGCGTAGCTGTACCGGCGGAAGTCGGGGTCATAACGATTCAGCCGCAGCGTTTGATTAGCGGGATCAGACAGCAATTCGGCAACGGTCGGTACGACGGCCGACAGCTTGGTCGCATGATTCCTACGATGGCCGAACACGTCGAAGAGAATCTCGAAGATGCTGTCCTCGACCTCGGCGTCCCACTGCGCCGCAAGACCCGGAAAGGCGGACTGCACCGCGGATACCTTTGTCTCGCGATCCTCCCACGGCGTCTGGATGGGTATGAAGATGTCGTCGCGGCTACGCGGCACGTCGGCCCAGCGGGTTGGCCGGACGTCGAACATCGTCATTTTGAAACGATTGGCCCAGAACAGGTTGAGCGCCATGTCTCGCATCAGCTCGAACTTGGTTTGGTAGGCGCCGGTCTTGATCCGCTCGAGGATTTCGGTGCCGGTTGGCGCTTTGGAATCGAAGTCCCGCCGGATGACGGCATCGAGTTGCTCGATGCTTTCGAAGGTGGAGAAGTCGAGATCGGGAAAGCAATTGGCCGGAAAGACGATCTTGCCATGCTTGTTCAGTTCAAAAGACTGCATTGCCAATCACCTTTCGATGAGACGTTGTGAGTTGGAGGTAACGCTAGGCGGTGGGCGAGCGGACCGCACCCGAATCACATGTCCAGCCCGCCGTTCACCCCCCAAACCTGTCCAGTGATGTAGCTCGAGGCGTCCGCGGCCAGGAAGTGCACCACCCGCGCGACCTCCCACGGCTGGGCCAGCCGGCCCATCGGGATGTCGCCCTTGATGCGGTCGAGGACCTTCTCGGGGATGGACTCGACCATCTCGGTCGCCACGAACCCGGGTGTGATCGCGTTGACCGTGACGCCGATACCGTCGTCCGTCAGCTTGCCCGCGCGCCCCATCTGGAAACACGCCTCGCGCGCGAGTGTCTTCGTCAGGCCGAACAGCCCGGCCTTGGAAGCCGCATAGTTCGCCTGACCGATGGCGCCCGTCTCACCGATCACCGAGGAGACCATCACGATTCGGCCGCTGCCGCGCTCGAGCATGTGCGCCAACGCGGCCTGGGCCAGGAAGAACGCCCCGGACAGGTTGACTCCGATGACCTTGTTCCATTCGTCTTCGGTCATCTTGGCCACCGTCTTGTCGATCGTGATGCCGGCGTTGTTGATCAGGATGTCCAGACGGCCGTGCAGGTCGATGACTTCCTGGATGGTTCGTCGACAGTCATCCGCGCTCGCGACGTCGCCATGATGAACGCTGACCTTGGCGCCGTCACTGGCCGCCGTCAACTCGGCGAGGAACTTCTGCGCGTGTTCGCTGTTCCTGCCGTACCCCGCGCCCACCGTTGCGCCCTGGCTGACCAGGCTCCTACTGATCGCCGCACCGATTCCGCGGGTGCCACCCGTCACGAAGGCAACTCGCCCACGCAGCTTGGTCCCTCGAATCTCCGCGGATCGACGCTCGCTGAGGTCATCCGTAACCGTCGCCGTCATAATGGCTCCCTTGCCGTCGCTCGATCGATTAATGGCCAGTCTGTCGACCGAACCTCTGCCGAAGCTGATTGGACGATGATCCTCGTTAATAAACATCCGCGGCACTAGAACTTTCCAGGAACTCACTGGGTGAAAAACATAGTCCACCTTATGAATTAAGCGCTCTGATCACCGACCCAACCGACGTCTGGACAGCCGAGCACACTGGCAAGTTTCTCGATCACGTCGCAGCCCAACGACTCGGCGGGTGCTGCGCGTTGACACTGCTCGGGCTGCGCCGCGACTTCGATGATCGTCGGCCCAGCTCGTACGACCGGCTGGGGAGGGATGGCCGCCGCACGATGCGACACGGCGACCGCGGGCTGCAGCGACAGCAGGTCCTGGTGCGCGGTGACATACAGTGCCACGGGCGGGCCTGGTCTAGCGGTCTGGCTCAGGTCGGATCGTGTCGGGTGCGGGAGCGCCGCACGGCCTCATCGATGACGTGTTGGGCCACGTCAGCCAATTCGCGGTGTTCAGCTTGGCTCATCGCCCGCAGCTGGGTGAATGCCTCCTCGGCGCTGCGTCCCGTACGTCCCCGGATGACGCCGATCGCTTGATCGATCACCGTGCGCGTCGACAGCGCCGACTGCAACTGGACAGCGCGAGCAAGCGCGCCCGCGAGGATTTGCGCATTGTGCACAGCCACAGCAGCTGGTTTGGCGAACAACACTCATCGCCCGCAGCTCGGGTGAACGCGTCCTCGGCGCTGCCCCCGGTGGTTCCCCGGATGACGCCGATCGCTTGATCGATCACCGTGCGCGTCGACAGCGCCGACTGCAGCTGGGCAGTCAGAGCGAGCGCGTCCGCGAGGATCTGCGCGTTGTGCACAGCGACGGCCGCCGGCTTGGCGAACAATTCCCCGAGGTCGACGGCGTGCTGATCGAAGACGTCTCGGCCGTAGGCGTATACGTTGAGCGCGCCGACCACATGTTCGGGCAGCAACAGCGGCAGCGACAACGCACTGTGCACGCCCCACCGGCCCACGGACGGACCGAACCGCGGCCACATCTTCTCCCCACCTAACGACCCGGAGCGCACAGTGCGACGTTCCAGCACAGCCGTGATGCAGGGCCCCTCATTGAGGGTCACGTACTGGATCTCGTCAATCGCCGCGACAAATGGAGCGCTCGCCGCCAATGCCGCGACCATGTTGTCCACCCGGTCGACCCGCAGCAACGTCACCCCGGCACCGTCGGCGCCCGGTATCGCACGCACCGCGAACGCCGCCACCTCCGCCAGCAACTCTGGCAACCCCAGGCTGCCCGCGACCAGACCCGCGAGGTCGTCGATCCCGGCGCGCAAATCGGCGTCATCGGCACTGATCTGCTCCGATGTCCGCGACCTGTCATCCTCTGCGGTGAACTCCGCCATCGCCGGCACCTGCGCTCAACTCCAGCTGGCGCCCGACATCAGCGCCGACCACCAGCCATGTACCCGCGGCGTACCCGCCGCGATATGGCTCCTATCCTAGTGCGCGTTGGTTGGCCGGTTCTGATTTCGGTCATCGCCGGTGATGCGCACGCTGCGCTCGCGAGTCAGGTCGGCGGCGCCTTCCACGAGAACGTTTGCCGCGGCGGCCATGTGATCACGCACGGCGGTCTCGGCCGTGTCGGCGTCACCGGTTTCGATGGCGTCGACGATGTCGTGGTGGCGTTTGGCGTCCATGTTCTTGATGGCCCGGTCGACGCCGGCGTACATGATGGACATCCGGATGCTGCCCTCCAGCGACGTCCACTGGTGCAGCAGCGTCTCGTTTCCGGTCAGTTGGCACATGGTCCGGTGGAAGCGCAGGTCGGCCTCGATGCGGTCCTCCAGGTTGGACGCCGCCCAGCGCTCCATCTCCTCGACGGCCTTGCGCAGGGTCGCGACGGCGCCGGCGCGATCGGGCAGCGCGCACAACTCCCGGGCGGCCAGCGCTTCCAGCGCCGCGCGGACATGGAAGATGTCCCTGATCTCCTTGGCGTCCAGGTGCCGCACCAACAGCCGGCCGCGGTCACCGGTTGCCGAGATCAGACCTTCCTGTTGCAGTTGCCGCATGGCCTCGCGCAGCGTGCCGCGGCTGATCTTCAGCGCGTCGGAAAGCTCCGTCTCGACCAGATGGGTCCCCGGCGGCAACTCCCCGGTGGTGATGGCACGGCGCAGCGCGCTCAGCGCCTGTTGGCGCAGACTGGTCTTCTCCAGCCGCATCAGCGAGAGCGGTTCTGCGGACATGGCCCTCATTCCCTCGATCAATATCACTGTCAACAGTTCGGCGCCGACAGTTGATCATAGCCGTGAAGTCAGCCCAGATGCTCCAGCACGGTGCCGACAAGCCGTGATCTCGACAGGCCGTAGCGCTCATGCAGCGTGGGCAACGCGCCCGCCGCCAGGAACTCATCCGGCAACGCCACCGGCACGATCTTCCGACCGAGCCCCGCCCGGACCGCCGCCGCGGCGACGGTCTCGAACAGGCCGCCGACGACGGTGTGGTTCTCGCAGGTCACCACGAGGCGGTCCGAGTCGACCTCGGCGAGCACGGTTTCGGTGTCGAAGGGTTTGAGCGTGGGGGTGTGCACGACGGCGGCGTCGACGTGGTGTTTGGCCAGCTCGGCGGCGGCCTGCAGGGCCCGCATCGTCATCAGCCCGCTGGAGATCAGCACCACGTCGGCGCCGCCGCGCAGCACCTTGGCCTTGCCCAACTCGAAGGTGTAGTCGTATTCGTCGAGCACGGTGGGCACCTGCCCGCGCAGCAGCCGCAGGTAGGTGGGGCCGGGGCTGGCCGCCAGTTGCGGTACCGCACCGTCGATGTCGACGGAGTCGCAGGGGTCGACGATGGTCAGGCCGGGGATGCCGCGGAAGATCGCGACATCCTCGGTGGCCTGGTGCGACGGCCCGTAACCCGTGGTGAGCCCGGGCAATCCGCCGACGATGTTCACGTTCAGGCCCGGCTCGGCGATGTCGAGGCAGATGAAGTCATACGCGCGGCGGGCGGCGAACACCGAATACGTCGACGCGAACGGCACCAACCCGGTCTCGGCCATCCCCGCGGCGGCACCGAACAGCAGCTGCTCGGCCATCCCCATCTGGAAGTACCGCTGCGGGAAGGCCTGGGCGAAGATGTGCATGTCGGTGTACTTGCCCAGGTCGGCGGTCAGCCCGACGATCCGGTCGTCGGCCTGCGCGGCTTGGACCAGCGCGTGCCCGAACGGGGCCGGGGTGGTCTTCTGACCGGGGTCGGCGAACGACGCGATCATCGCCGACGTGCGAAGGGGTGCTGCGGTACTCATGCTTGCTCCTTTCTGTGTAGCCTGCGGTGAGTTGGTCGCGGCACATCTGCCATTCGTCGGCGTCGATGCGCATGAAGTGGGCTTTCTCACGGGTTTCCAGCAGCGGCACGCCGCAGCCGACCCGGGTGTCGCACAGGATGACCGATGGCTGCCCGACCGGATTCAGCTGGCCGGCGACGTCATCGAAGGCGGCCAGCAGCGCGTCGACGTCGTTGCCGTCGACCCGCCGGACGAACCACCCGCAGGCCTCCCATTTGTCGGCGATCGGCTCGATGCTCAGTATCCCGGCGGTGGGTCCGTCGGCCTGCAGGGCGTTGATGTCGACCAGCGCGGTGAGGTGTCCGAGCCGGTGGTGGCTGGCGCCCATCGCGGCTTCCCACGTCGAGCCCTCGTCGAGCTCGCCGTCGGAGAGGAAGTTGAAGATCCGCACCGGCGAGTCCTGCAGCCGCAGGCCCAGCGCCATCCCGACGGCGACGGTCAGTCCGTGTCCCAGTGAGCCGCCGGAGATCTCCATGCCCGGGGTGTAGCTGGCCATCCCCGACATCGGCAGCCGGGAGCCGTCGGATCCGTAGCTGTCCAGCTCGGCTTCGGGAACGATGCCGGCTTCGGCCAGCGCGGCGTACAACCCGATGGCGTAGTGCCCGGTCGAGAGCAGGAAGCGGTCCCGGCCGTCCCAATGCGGATCGTCGGCCCGGTAGCGCAGCTGGTCGGCGTAGACGGCGGCCAGCATGTCGGCGGCGCCCAGCGCCTGCCCGACATAGCCCTGGCCCTGGGCCTCGCCCATGTTGAGGACGTGGTGCCGGATGCGGTACGCGGCCGCCGCCACCTCCTGGCGGCGGTCGGCCTTCACGGTGGTTGTCATCGAGATCTCCTGACTAGGCGTCTTGCTTGGTGTTGGACAGCGGGGGCTCGGCGGCGGCGGCCTGCTCGGCCAACTGCCGCTCGCGCGGCCCCCAGGTCTCGGGGGTGACCAGTGCGGCCACCAGGCCGATCGCGGCGTAGCCGCTGAACAGCAGGGCCGGGCCGACCCAGCCGAACGAGACGAACAGCAGCGTGGTGATGAACGGGGTGAACCCGGAGACCATCGCCGAGATCTGGTAGGCCAGTGAGGCTCCCGACGCCCGGGTGTTCGCCGTGAACAGCTCGGGGAACCAGGCGCCCTGGGCGCCGGCCATCGAGTTCTGCACCAGGCAGTAGGCCATCACGAAGGTGGCGATGATCAACAGGAAGACGCCGGTGTTCACCAGCAGGAACATCACCACGCCGAACGGGATGGCGAACGCGCAGGCCCAGATGTAGACGGTGCGCCGGCCGATCTTGTCGGTGAGCCGCGCCCACCCCATGGTGGCGAAGATGCCGATCGCCGAGGCGATGCACAGCGCGGTCAGCGTCTCGGACTTGGTGGCCAGTTCGGCGTTCTTCAGATACGAGATCATGTAGGTGATCGACACCGCGTAGCCGGCGGTCTCGGCGATGCGCAGGCCGAAGCCGCGCAGGATGGTTGCGCCAGTCTTCCTTGATCACCTTCACGATCGGGGACTTGACGATGTCGCCGTGCTCCTTGACGTCCTCGAACACCGGTGACTCGGGAACCTTGGCACGGATGATCAGGCCGACGATGACCAGGAAGATGCTGGCCAGGAACGGCACCCGCCACGCCCAGTCGCCGGGCAGGTGCACGCTGACCAAGAACACCAGGTTGGCCAACAGCAGCCCGACCGGGAAACCGGCCTGCACCATGCCGGTGTACTTGCCCTTTTGTCGCCACGGGGCGTGCTCGTAGCTCATCAGGATCGCCCCACCCCATTCGGCGCCGAACGCCATGCCCTGAATGATGCGCACCGTGACCAGCAGGATCGGCGCGAGGAGGCCGACCGAGGCGTAGGTGGGCAGCAGGCCGATCACGAAGGTGGCCAGGCCCATCACGATCAGCGAGGCCACCAGCACGGGCTTGCGGCCGAGCTTGTCGCCGAGGTGCCCGCCGAGGATGCCGCCGAGCGGCCGGGCGGCGAAGCCGACCCCGAGGGTGGCGAAAGACAAGAGAGTGCCGGCGATCGGGCTGGATCCCGGGAAGAACGCGTGCCCGAAGTACAGGGCCGCCGCGGTGCCGAACCCGATGAAGTCGTAGGTCTCGATGACGGCCCCGACGCTGGAGCCGATCGCCACCCTCCTTGCGTCCTTCGTGCCGTGCACGGACCGCGCATCTGCAGAGCGGTGTCGCTCATGGCTGATCCTTTCGAGAAGCCGAGATCGAAGTCACTGTCGACCGTCAACAGTGCGATCGGTCACCAGTGTGACCCGCCACACAGCGCATTGTCAACAGTCGGCAAAAACTTTCTGACGCCAGTTGACTGTTAACAGTTCCCGCTCTAGTGTGTTGGTGGTCACAACAACACCGAAGGACGCACGCGGATGATTCACACCCGGCTGGGATGCTCCACGATCAGCTTTCGGCACCTGCCGCTGCCGCAGGCGCTGGCGACGATCGCCGAACTGGGCTTCGCCGAGATCGACCTCGGCGCGCTGCCCGGGGTGTGCGACCACGTTCCCTATGTGCTCGACGCCGCCGCCGTCGCCGACGTCGCGGCCACCGTCGCCGCCTCTGGCCTGCGGGTGCGCTCGATCAACGGCGACATCGGCGACCTGAACGCACCGCTGGACCCCGAGGCCAGAGCACGCCGCGACAGGCATCTCGACATGCTGGTCGCGCTCGCCGCGGCGACCGGGTCGCGGGCACTGGTGCTGCCCTGCGGCGCGCTCGACCACACCCCGATCGACACACTCGACGCCGACCTCGACCGCGTCGCGGCCGAGCTCGTCGCCGCCGCCGGCACCGCTGCCGCCCACGGCGTGGAGCTGTGGGTCGAATCGCTGCACTTCCACCGGTTGTGCTTCAACATCGAACGCGCTCAACAACTTACGAGCCGCCTCGACCAGGCGGACCACCACGTCGGCATCGTGATGGACTTCAGCCACATCATCGCCTCCGGCGGCGACCCGGTGGAGTTCGTCGAGCCGGTTCGGCCCGCGCATCGCGCATGTCCACATCCGCGACGCGGTGCCGGGCAACATCAACCTGTCGGTCGGCAACGGCGCGGTGGACTTCGCCCGCGGGCTCAAGGCCCTGGCCGACGCCGGCTACCCGGCCACTTCTCGCTGGAACTCGAAACCCGCGACATCACCCACGACGAACGACCCGCCGCGGCAGCCACAAGCCGGGCAACTGATTTCCGCACTCATCTAAGGAGAAAACGCATGACCACCCCCACCAAGACCGCCATCATCACCGGCGCCACCTCCGACCGCGGCATCGGCATGACCGTCGCCCAGCGCTACGCCCGCGAGGGTTGGGCCGTCGTGATCCTCGACCTCGACGGGGAGAAGTCGGCGAAGGTCGCCAGCCGACATCGGCAACCAGTTCGCCGTTCCCGCGTTCGGCCACGCCGTCGACGTCACCTCCGAGGAGTCGGTGACCGCCGCCCACGACGCCGTCGCCGCCGAGGTGGCCTCCGGCAACCTGCCGCCCGGTCGGCGCGCTGGCCAACATCGCCGGCATCACCTCCCCGGTGCCGTTCCTGGAGACCACGCTGGATCTGTGGAACCTGGTCATGGCCGTCAACGCCACCGGCACCTACCTGGTGACCAAGGCGTTCCTGCCCGACATGATCGAGCAGGGCTGGGGCCGCATCGTCAACATGTCGTCGGTGTCCGCGCAGCGCGGCGGCGGCGTCTTCGGCAAGGTGCCCTACTCGTCGGCCAAGGCCGCGATCCTCGGCTTCACCAAGGCGCTGGCCCGCGAGATCGCCAACACCGGCGTCACCGTCAACGCCGTCACCCCCGGCGCCGTCGACACCAACATCCGGGTCGGCTCCACCGACGAGCAGGAGGCCAAGCTGGCCGCCGACATCCCGGTCGGCCGCACCGCGACCACCGAGGAGATCGCCGCCGTCATCACCTTCCTGTCCAGCCAGGACGCCGCCTACCTGACCGGAACCACCGTTGATATCAACGGCGGCAGCCACATTCACTGATCCCAGACCAAGAAGACAGAGTGCTGACATGACACGCCTGTTCAACGACCCGGCCACCTTCGCCGAGGACATGCTCGCCGGATTCCTGGACGCCAACGCGCAGTACGTCGTCGGCGTCCCCGGCGGCGTGGTCCGCGCCACGGAAACCCCCGCCGGCAAGGTCGCGGTGGTGGTCGGCGGCGGATCGGGCCACTACCCCGCGTTCTGCGGTGTGGTGGGCCACCGGTTTCGCCGACGGCGCCGTCGTCGGCAACATCTTCACCTCACCGTCTGCGCAGGAGGCCGCGTCGGTGGCGCGCGCCGCGCACGGCGATGCGGGCGTGCTCCTGATCACCGGCAACTACGCCGGCGACGTGATGAACTTCGGTCTGGCGGTGCAGCAGTTGCGCGGCGAGGGCATCGATGCACGGTACCTCGCGGTCACCGACGACATCGCCAGCGCCGCGCCCGAGGAGTCGGCCAAGCGGCGCGGCATCGCCGGCGACTTCACCGTATTCCGTTGCGCCAGTGCGGTTGCCGAAGAGGGCGCCGACCTCGACACCGTCGAGCGGGTGGCCGCCAAAGCCAATGAGGTGACCCGCACCCTCGGGGTGGCGTTCGACGGCTGCACCATGCCCGGCGCCGACCGGCAGCTGTTCACGGTCGCCCACGGCACCATGGATCTGGGCCTGGGCATCCACGGCGAGCCCGGGGTGTCCAGTCATGAGATGCCGACCGCGGCTGAACTCGCCGAACTGCTGGTGTCGGGCGTGCTCGCCGAAAAGCCCTCCGGCTCGTCGGATCGCGTCGCCGTGATCCTCAACGGCCTGGGCCGCACCAAGTACGAGGAACTGTTCGTGGTGTGGAAGACCGTCGTCGGCGCTGCTGGCCGAGTCGGGCCATACGGTGGTGCAACCCGAGGTCGGCGAACTGGTCACCAGCCTGGACATGGCCGGCTGCTCGCTGACGGTGATGTGGCTCGACGACGAACTCGAACGTCTGTGGACCTCCCCCACCGACACGCCCGCCTACCGCAAGGGCCGGGTCGCCTCCCAACAGGCGGGAGTCGCCCGTCGGGCCGATAACGTCGCCAGCGCGGCCGCCGTCACGGTGGCCGATGCCGACGATCGGTCACGCGCCATCGGTTCGCTTGTCGCCCAGGGTATTTCGGCGATCGCCGGCACAGATGGCCGAGGCCGAGACGGAACTGGGGCGCATCGACGCCGTGGCCGGCGACGGCGATCACGGCCGCGGCATGGTGAAGGGCACAACGGCCGCTTCCGACGGCCGCCCGCGCCGCCTCGGCCGCAGGGCGGCGGCACCGCCGCGGTGCTGACCTCCGCAGGCGAGGCGTGGGCCGCCAAGGCCGGCGGCACATCCGGCGTGCTGTGGGGTGCCGCGCTGGCCGCGGCGGCCCGACGCCTCGGTGATCACGGCACGCCCGACGACCGTGCCGTCGCCGAGGCGCTGCGCGCCGGGCTACGACGCACTGGTCGACCTCGGCGGCGCCAAGCGCGGCGACAAGACCATGCTCGACGCGCTCGGCCCGTTCGTCGAGTCCGTCGAAGCGGCGGTCGACGACGGAACCGATTGGCGCACCGCCTGGTTGGGGTCGGTCGAGGTGGCCCAGAAGGCCGCCGCCGAAACCGCCGACCTGCGGCCCAAGATCGGCCGGGCCCGACCACTTGCCGAGCGCAGCGTGGGCACCCCCGACGCCGGCGCCACTTCCCTGGCCATGTGCATCCACACCGTGGCCGAACTGATCGAGGAGAACTCATGAGCCCCCATGACCCTGCGCATCGTCGTCGGCTGCGACGACGCCGGACTGCAGTACAAGGACATCCTGCGCCGCGACCTCGAGGCCGACCCCCGCGTCGCGTCCGTCGTCGACGTCGGTGTCGGACCCGACGAACACACGGCCTACCCGCACGTCGCGGTCACCGCGGCGCGGATGGTCGCCGACGGCGAAGCCGACCGCGCACTTCTGGTCTGCGGCACGGGCCTCGGGGTCGCGATCGCCGCCAACAAGGTGCCCGGTGTCCGCGCCGTCACCGCGCACGACAGCTTCTCGGTGGAGCGCGCGATCCTGAGCAACAACGCCCAGGTGCTGTGCTTCGGACAGCGCGTCGTCGGGATCGAGCTGGCCCGCCGACTGGCCGCCGAATGGCTGGGCTACGAGTTCGACCCGGAGTCGGCGTCGGCGGAGAAGGTCGCCGCGATCTGCGGGTACGAACCGCAGCACGCCTGATTTCCCCCCGGTTGCGCGTGCGCGCGGCGGCTACATGGTGTGTAGTCGCAACGTGATCCCGCTCAACTGGAAGCCCGTGGCGAGCAGCACCGACGACACGTTCGTCGTCGCACCCGACGAACGTCTGAGCTGGCCGAGAACCATCGGCATCGGAGCCCAGCACGTGGTGGCGATGTTCGGTGCGACGTTCCTGGTGCCGGTGCTCACCGGTTTCCCGCCGGCCACCACCCTGCTGTTCTCGGGTATCGGCACGCTGCTGTTCCTGATCATCACCGGCAACCGGCTGCCGAGCTACCTCGGGTCCAGCTTCTCGGTGATCGCGCCGGTGGTGGCCGCCACCGCGTCGCACGGTGCGGGCAGTGCGCTGGGCGGACTGGTGGCCGTGGGCCTGATCCTGGTCGTCATCGGTGCCGTGGTGCACCTCGTCGGCACCCACTGGATCGACGTCGTGCTGCCCCCGGTGGTCACCGGTGCGATCGTCGCGCTGATCGGGTTCAACCTCGCACCGGCGGCCAAGGGCAACTTCGAGAAGGGGCCGTTGGTCGGCATCGTGACCCTGGTGCTTCTGGTCGGCGCGCTGGCGTTCTTCCGCGGACTCCTCGGCCGGTTGGCGATCTTCCTGGCCGTCGTTCTGGGCTACCTGCTGGCGCTGGCGCTCGGTGACGTCGACACGTCCGGTATCACCTCGGCGGCGTGGCTGGGTCTGCCGCAGTTCCAGACGCCGACGTTCAACCTCGCGGTGCTGCCGATGTTCCTGCCCGCGGTGATCGCGCTGGTCGCCGAGAACATCGGCCACGTCTTTCCGCAGCACCGCGTTTACGCAGGTAGGGCGGCATTTCCGGTGCGCCGCAACGGGTTTGCTCCCGCGCTGCTCCCGCACACCGCGGCGTTGCCTACCTGCGGCGCAGCGGATACACGTTTGCTGGCGTTGCCGGTTGGGGCTTGGGGGCGCGCTGCGCAGCGTTGGCCTGTGCGGCAAGCGTGTCGAGTCGCGCCATGTCGGCGCTGTGGTCTTCGGTCGGGAACAGGTGCGTGTAGTGTTCGAGCGTCGTACTCAGCTTGTTGTGCCCTAGGCGGCGGCTTAGCTTCAGCGGTTCGATACCCGCCGCGATGCACAAGCTCGCGTAGGTGTGCCGCAGCGAATGGAACTTGAGTTCCGGCGACAAGCCTGCGCGCACGGTGGCGGGCTGAAACACCGCCCGGTATAAGTGCTTGTGCACCAACGGTTTATCCCAATCGAGCACTAGCCGCGCGGCATGCTCGGGCACCGATAGCTGTGCCAGGGCGTGTAGTTGGCGGGCTAGCGGCGTTGCGCCACGGTTCGCGGGTCATGTTGCCGCCCTTGGCTTTTGCCGGTGTCGGGTAGGTGCAGCCCTTGCGGCTCGGCGGGCGCAACCGCAGGTCAGGGAACAGCGGCTCTTGTACGTTGGCTTGCGAGTTGCCTACGTTCGGGTGCTGCGCGAGGTCTTCGCACGTGGTGTCGGCGTCGGCACCCGCCATCGCGGCGCTGCGGTCTGCATTCAGGTCACGACCAACGCTAGTTACGCGGCACCGTTCGCAGCCGCAATACCCATCTAGTGTTTGGGGGTTTGACATGCTTACACGTTGAGTACCCAGAAGGGTTCTTTGACCGCCTAACCGCGAACCAAGCGAGTGTTTCGCACGGCCATGGCCTGACGGCCTTGTTACTGCGGGGTGCGCTGCTGAGGTCGGCGGCATGTACGCCGCGAAATGTCCACCTATGCCGCCAGACCGCAAGGGGCGGCAGACGGTATGGCTACCTGGCGAACGGAAGCGTGCGTAAACGTGGTGCCGGTCGGGCGCGACAAGCGTTGCTTGGCTACCAACGGGAAACAGGCAGCGGCCCGGTCGGCACCGCCTTAACCGAGTGTGCCTAGGCGGGGCGTACGCCTCCTGGCGAAACTGAACCCCTGTCCGGTTGGGCGCGCCAGTGCAGCCCGGTAGCGGCGGGTGCGGTCGTCGCAGCCTTGCGCGCTGCTACTGCTCGGTTAGCGTTCGGGCAGCAACTGACCGGCCCCATCTGCGGCGAAGCAGCGTAGAAAACAAAACGGGGAGCCTCCGAAGAGACTCCCCGCTGGGTACTGCTGGTACTGCTACTTCGCCAGCTTGGCCGTCTGTCCCGGCGAGAACTTGTTGCCGCTGTTGGCGAGGAGATCCTTCTGGTACTGCAGGGTGTTCGGGTCACCAGCGGAGGTGCTGACCCGATTGGTGCCAGCGAAGCTGCTGATCGTCTGGCCGCTCTGGGTGGAGCGTTCAAAACCGATGCCGTGCTCGTCACCGTTGTAGCCGGTGGTGCTGTGGGTGCCGTCACCCTGCATGTCGTTGGTGACGCCGTAGCCCATGGTGTCGGACGCCGACGGGTTGGAGCCAACAGCCTCGGCGTCGGCGAAGGCCGACCCTGCGCCGAGCAATCCGGCCACGCCCAGCCCTGCGGCGAGAACCGACCCTGCTACTACCTTGCGAACTGTCATGCGATTTCCTTCTGTTGGGGTTGGGGGATGGTTCCCCCTGTAATGGTAGGCGAGAACCGGAAAGAATATCAACTATCCGGACATCATTGCCAGCAGTGATGTCTCTCACACCGCCTAATGGCGGAAATAACGAGATTAGAGTTCCGTCAGATTCCGTCAGGATGTGCTGCGCACCAATGATTTGCGCAATCACGACTCGCAGGCGATGCCGGTCGCGGTCGCCAGCCCGGCCAGTATCGGATCGCTCTGCGGGATATCCCATCGTCCGCCTTTGTGGGCCTCGGTGCAGTTGCGGTACGGCCCGCCCGCGCGGCAATCGGAGCTACGCCGACACCGACCCGAAGATCGCTACCGCAACAACACAGCCGAACAAACATCTGTCTAACCTCCGCTTTGAGACTCTGATGCGATACCTCCGCAAACTCGGCCAACAGTACCCAGCAACGGTCCAAGATCACAAATTCCGACAAAACGGCAGCTGCGTGTGGCGGGGACGGCCTGGATGCTACGCCCAGTCACCGGCACGCCGCGCCGGGGCGAGCGCGCCGCCACCGCCGCGGCCGCGCCGCATGGGCGCCGCGCGGCAGCTAGCTGGCCGACGACCGCGCCAGGGCTGTTACGCGGGGAGTTGCTGCCGGGTGCGGGTGTGCTCCCGCATCCCGATTGGCGCTTACTGCGCCGGGGCGGTTACCGCAGCGCACTTGGTTAGGGTGGGCTTGCTAGCCTGAAAGAGCTGGTAAGTGTGGAGTTTTCGCGGCCGCCGACTGGTAAACGGGTTGTAAGGGTCGCCGAGAACATCGGCCACGTGAAATCGGTCGGGCAGATGACCGGTGTGGACACCGACCCGCTGACCGGCCGGGCGCTGGCCGCCGACGGTGTCGCCACCGTACTCGCCGGGATGGGCGGCGGCTCGGCCACCACGACGTACGCCGAGAACATCGGCGTGATGGCCGCGACGCGCGTGTACTCCACCGCCGCCTACTGGGTGGCCGGCATCGTCGCGATCGCATTGTCGTTGTGCCCCAAGGTCGGTGCCACCATCTCGGCAATCCCCCCGGGAGTGCTGGGCGGTGCGACGATCGTGCTGTACGGCCTCGTCGGCGTGCTCGGTGTGCGGATCTGGCTGACCAACCATGTCGACTTCTCACTGCCCCTCAACCAGATGACCGCGGCCATCGCATTGATCATCGGGATCGCCGACTTCACTTGGCACATCGGCACTCTCACCTTCACCGGCATCGCCCTGGGATCGATCGCCGCCCTGCTCGTCTATCACGGCATGCGCCTGCTCGGTGTGCTCAGGGGTCGTCATCAGGGGTGGGTGGTCCTGGGTGGTCGGGTGTGGTGGTCCGAAGCAGTTCCTCGGGGTGGTGTAGTCGGTTGATTTCCGGTGGGCCGGTGCCGTCGGTCCAGGCCAGTCGGCCGTCGTCGGTGATGTGGGTGGTGTAGGTGCCGTCGGCGGCGGCCCGGTTGGACGGCCCGCAGGTGAAGAACAGGTTGTCGGCGTCGGTCGGGCCGCCCGTCGGCGTAGTCGACGGCGTGGTTCACTTCGCAGTGGTAGCCGGGTTCGGCGCAGTCGGGGTGGGTGCAGCCGCGGTCGCGGGCGTGGCAGAGGATCCGCTGATCCGGGCTGGCCAGCCGTCGGGACCGGCCCAGGTACAGCGGTCGCGCGGAGTGGTTCTCGAACACCGCCAGGTAGTGAATCTGTCCGGCGGCCAGGGTGATCAGGTCGCGCATCGGCAGGACCGATCCGCCGCCGGTGCGCGCCGGCGCCGGCATCGGCAGGCCCGGATCGGCGACCGCGCGGCCGCCGCCTCCAAGTCGGCCAGGGTGGTGGTGGCGATGACGGTGACCGGCAGCCCGCGGTGGGTGCCGAGCCGGCCGGAGGCCATCGCGGTGCCCAACCCCCACTCGAACGCGTCGTGCAGGCGCTGCGATTTGGACTGCGGGTATCGGTGCCGGCGTCGACGACGGTCTGGTCACTGCCGGGCAGGTGGTGGCCGGGGCGCACGGCGGCGGCGACCGCTTCGAACGCCGCCCGCGCGGTCGGGGTCAGATATCCGGACAGTTTCGACAACCCGTCCACACCCTGGGGGCCCAGCACCAGGCCGCGCCGGTTCTGCCCGGTCGCGGTCGTCGAAGACGCCGTCCGGGTTGAGGGTCTCGGCGAGCTTGCGGCCGACCGTCGCCACGAACACCGCATCCTGGGTCGTGGCATGGTTGACCAGGATCTGCTCGGCGGTGTCCCGGTCGGCCGGCGACACGTCGCGCGGTAACCGGTCCAGACCCTTGCACATTTCGCGGATGTGGTCCTCCCCGACCGCACCGGCCTCCACCGCGGCGGCCAGCGCCGGCAGTTCCGGGGGCCGCGGCGGCCCGGTCAACGACCGCCGCGGCCGGATCCGGGCGGCGACCTTCATCCGGCGGCGCACCTCGTCGGCGGTGAGCTGCAACCGGGACCGCAGCAGGTCGATCACCTTCACCCCGGGCGGCAGCCCCGGATCATCCGGGCCGTCCGGTGGGTCGGCGATCTCCCCGCACACCCGATACGACAGTCCGCGGGTCACCCGTTCCTGGGTTTCCAACCGGCCGGCCACCTCGATCCGGAACGCGTTGCCGACCAGATCGGTCGACAATCCCCGCAACCGGGCCTGGGCGGCGTCGATGACCGCCAACTCCGCGCACACCCGGTCCCGGACGATCTCGGGCGGCAGACTGGACATGACCCCAACGCTATTCGAACACCTGTTCTACACAACCCCAGCCGACCCCAAATGTGGACAAAACCGCAACTGTGGACAACTAGGCCGGGCCGATGCGCTCCGAGTCGTACACACGCAGCTTTCCATCCACCAGAACAGTGCTCAGCCAGCGATCTTCGGTATCAACCCGGCCGTCGTTCATGACGTAGCGCAGCCGCACGACCACGCTGGTGGCGTCGCGCGGTGTCACGGACAGCACCGAGACCGACTGGGCTGACGACCAGAAGCCCAGGAAATCCCGCAGCCCGGCCCGGTTCTGGTAATGCGGATCGAACTTCGCCCACGCATCCATCGGGGAAGCGGGCAGCGCGCCGTAGACCGCGAGAACGAGGTCGTGCATGGCGTCGAAGGTGATCGCCGAGGTCGACGTGGTTGTCGTGGCCGCGGTGGTGGTGGCGGTCCCGGTGGTCACCGTTGTCGTCGTGGATGAGACAGCCGTCGTCGTCGGAGATACCGCGGACTCACCGCCCTCGCCACCCTTCCAAGGCCGCAGCACAAACGCGACGAGGACCAGCAACACGATCGCGGCCAGCGTCCCGGCCGCAATCCAGCCCCGCGACATTCCGCCGCCCGACTCGGCAACGGCGCGATCGGCCGGGTACGCCGCTGCCGGTGGAGCAGGAGGTACGGCCGGCATCTGCCGGGTGGGTGCCACCGGCTGTGCCCCTCGCGAAGCCGCAACCGGCGGGTTCGCGATCGCCCGGGCGAAATCCGTACAGGTGCCGTACCGATCCGAGGGGTTCTTCGCGAGCGCGCGGGCCAGTACCGGGTCCAGGTCAGCGAGGTCCGGCCGCCAGGTTCCCAGCGGAGGCGGCGGCGTGTTGAGGTGTCGGCCGATGACGACCGCCGGGTTGGAATCCGCGAACAGCGGAGTGCCAGAGAGCAATTCGTAGGCCGTGGCGGCCAGCGCGTACTGGTCGGCACGACCGTCGAGGGGTTGACCGGTCAGCTGTTCGGGCGCGGCGTAGGTCACCGTGCCCAGGACGGTGTTGGTTGCGGTCAGACCGTTGTTCTCGTTGATGTTGCGGGCAATACCGAAGTCCGCCAGCAGTATTCGACGATTCCCCGCCGCCGGATCGGTGAGCAGGATGTTGGCGGGCTTGATATCGCGGTGCAGCAGGCCGCGTTGGTGGGCGTAGTCCAACGCGTCGGACACCGCGAAGACGATATCGACCACGATGTCGCGCGGTATCCCGTCGGGATAGCGTTCCCGCATCAGGCGGCCGGCGTCAGGCCCGTCGATGTAGTCCATCGAGATCCACAACTGGCCTGCCGTCTCGCCCCGATCGTGCACGCCGATGATGTGCGGGTGGTACAGCGTGGCCACCAGGTCGGCCTCACGGTTGAAGCGGTCGCGGAACTCGCGATTTGCCGACATCGCGGCGGGCAGGATCTTCAGGGCGTCGCGTCGCGGCAGCCTCGGGTGCTGGGCGAGATACACCTCGCCCATTCCCCCGGCGCCGAGCAACCGCAGGATCCGGTAACCGGCGAACACCTCTCCATTGGCTAGCGGCATGCGCGAGATCCTCCGGGAAAGCGGCTTTCGGACCCGACCATTACAGCATCCGCCGCTACGGCCCCATGGGCGCACGGTGCCGTTGGACGGGGGGTGGAACCCCGTTGACGCCGTCGAGGGAGGCCGCGTAGGTGCCCACGGCGAATGCGACACCGGCGCCCATGACGGCCAGCGCGTCGCGGTTGACCGCGCCGAGATTGTCCTGCGCGGTGCCGTAGTTCGGATCGAACGCGACCCCCGCGTCACCGCCCCACAGCCGGGCCTGGGTCTTGGACTTGATCTGGGCGGCACCGGTCGTCGTCCCACCGACCGGAACCCCCGCGTGCAGGAACGGGCTGTCGTCGGAGGCCACCCCCAACGGCATGTCGGCGGGCCGCTCACCGGCGAGGTTCAGATACCCGGCCAATGTTCGTTCCACGACCGGCCGAGCCGACCGGCACCTCGTCGGGGTCGATGGCGGGGCTGACGGGACCGGACTGGTCCCCGTCGAGGGTGAAGTACCCCGCGTTCGGCGACGCCAGTTCGTCGAAATTCAGGTACAGCGCAATTGCGTTGAGTTCGTCGCGGTCCAGCCCGGCCACGTACCGGATCGACCCGGCAAGCTGATCCTTGGATCCGCCCCAGAACGCGAACCGGACCGCATTGGGGACCGCCGGCGAGGCGCCCAACTGCAGCGCGGTCTCCAGCACCGCGGCGACCCCGGAACCGTTGTCGTTCATTCCCGGGCTGACGCTCGGGCTGTCCAGGTGCGCGCCGACCATCACGACATTGCTCGCCGATCCGGTTTTGGTCTGCGCCAGCACGTTTCGCGACTTCACCTTGACGGTCCGGCCGTCCAGCAGCAGGCGCACCGGAACGGTGGCGCGGCGCAGGGCGGCACCGACCTCGGCGTTGGCGACCGCCACCGGGATTGTCAGCCGGTCGTAGTATCCGGTTTCGAAAAGTCCTGGCGGACTGCCGTTCCGGGTCGGTGAACTGACGACCACGAGCGCCGCCGCGCCTGCCGCGGCAGCGGCGTTCTGCTTGTCGACCACCGAACACGCGGTGTCGTCGACGACGGCAATCCCGCCGCGGGCGGCGCCCGCCTGGTAGTCGCCGGCAGCACAACCCGCCGGCGCGGTGGGCCGCAGCACCGGTCCGGAAACTCCCCCGACCGGAGTCTGCAACAGCAACGATGCCTGATCGACGGGGTAGCCACGCCCGCCGATGGTCAGCGTGGGCTTGCCCGGCGACAGCGAGTCGAGCCGTTCGAACTCGGGTGTCGATACATCGAAACCCTTGTCCCGCAACATTTTTGCGACGTAGTCGGCACTCGCCTCGAATCCAGATGTGCCGTCGGCACGATTCCCGTCGTTCGCATCGGCGATGCCCTGCAGCGCCGTCAGGTGCGCGAACATCGCATCGACGCTCACGTGCGCGGCCAATTCGTCGGCCAGACGCTGCGGTGGCGCCGGGGGCGGCCCGGACGACGAGCAGCCGGCGACGGCCACCACCGCCACGACAGCTGCCGCTAGCCGATGACCCCTCACCCGGTCAGGCTAGTGGGCGCCGCGCCCACAACACACCGTTGCCGAGTCGTTGATGACAAACTGTGATCCGGTCCTACTGCGAGGTGACGGCGATCGGGTGGGCCGACGCCCACTCCAGAAACAGATCGGCCACCCGGTCCGCGCATTGGTCCGGCAACCAGTGCGAAACACCGAGCAGGATCTCGAGACGGTAGTCACCGGTCACGTAGTCGCCGCAGTAGCGAACACCCTTCTCCTTGACGGCGGTATCGCCGTCGCTCCAAACCATCTGTGTCGGCACGGAAATGAGCCCGGGGGTTTCGCGGGGCGGGGTGAGCGCCATGGCCCGATACCAGTTGAGGGCACCGGTGATCGCACCTGCCTGCACCATCATGCGGCCGTCCCGTTCGGCGAGCTCGCGGGGCTGCCCGCCCAAGCGTCGCAGGGCCCTCGCCTGTCCTCGGCCGCCACCTCGGCTCAACCACATCTCCGGCAAGCGGGGAAACTGGAAGGCGTATATGTACCAGGATGCCAGCCCCTGGCGACTGCTCCGTATTGCTTTCTTGAAGCCGGCCGGATGCGGCACCGAGAGCGCGGTCAGCGACGCCAGGCGTTCGGGCGCCATCGCGGCCACCTGCCACGCCACCGCCGCGCCCAGGTCGTGGCCGACCAGGTGCACCGGCCCGCCGCCGATAGCATCGATCAGCGCCAGCACGTCTCCGGCGAGATACCGGAATCGGTAATCGCGACGCCGCGGCGGCCGGGCCCGCGGCGAGTAACCGCGTTGATTGGGCGCCAGGCACCGATAGCCCTGTGCGACAAGGCGATCCATGACGGGTTCCCAGCTGCTGTTGAACTGCGGGAAGCCGTGCAGCAGAACAACCGGCGGGCCGTCGGCCGGTCCCCGGTCGATCACATCGAACGTCAGGTCGTCGTGGTGATATTCGTGCATGGCCCTCCTAGGATGGATAGCTACCGCAGTGCAGCGAAGCGGCGCTTTACATCGCGTGCGACGAGAACCAATCCAGGAGAAGATCCGCAACGGCATCGGGGCACTCGTCGGGCATCCAGTGTGACGTCCCACGCAGAACCTCGAAGCGGTACTCAGAGCTGACGTAGCGGGGGGTATCACGACCGCCCTTCTCCAGCAACGCCTTGTCTTCGTCGCTCCAGACGTACATGGTCGGCACCGTGATTTTGTCCGAGGCCTTGCGAAGATCGGCGAGCGGAATGGCGCGATACCAGTTCAGCGCCGCGCTGAGCAGACCAGGCTCCATCATCGCCCGCAGGTCGCGTTCGGTGGCTTCGGGCGACTGCCCGGCGTAGTCGCCTATGAACCAGCGAAATCCCCGGCCGCCGCGGCCCAGCAACCACTTCTCCGGAACCACCGGCAACTGGAACAAGTACATGTACCATGACGCCAGCCCCTGCCTGCTGGTCGGAATAGCTTTCAGGAACGCAGCCGGATGCGGTACCGAGAGTGCCGTCATCGTGGACAGCCGTTCGGGCGCCCGGGCGGCGACGGCCCACGCGGCGGTGGCCCCCCAGTCATGGCCCACAAGATGCACCTTCGGTACGCCCATCGCGTCGATCAGCGCCACCACATCGGCGACGAGTTCGTCGATTACATAGTCGCGGCGGCGCGGTGGGCGGGCCCGCGGCGAGTATCCCCGCTGATTGGGTGCCAGGCATCGATAGCCCTGTGCGACAAGGCGATCCATGACGGGCTCCCAGCTGGTGTTGAACTGCGGGAAGCCGTGCAGCAGCACCACCGGCGGCCCGTCGGCCGGGCCCCGGTCGATCACATCGAAGTCAGGTCGCCACGACGGTATTCCTGCACGGCCGTCCCCTCCGTTACGTCGATTATGGGGCGCGACCGTGCGGCGCGGCAGCCCAATGACGCAACACATCCAGAGATCCCTAGGACGGCTCCAGCACGTGCCGGGTCCGGTCCCCCCGGTCAGGAACCCCGTTTCGGCCGGTGATGTCCGCGGCGTAGAAGCCCACGGCGTATGCCACCCCGGCGCCCTGGATCCCGAGCGACGTGGAGTTGATGTGGTCGAGGGTATCGGTCTTCTGGTGGTAGTTCGGGTCGAACGGGGCATGCGCCTGCCCACCCCACAACTTTGCCTGCTCGGCGTTCATGTCTTCCTCGGCGCCGGAGAACAATCCGCCGGACGGGATGCCGGCCAGCGTGAACCCGTCGTAGTCGGAGCGGCCGTCGAATGACGTGTCCTGTGCGGTCTTTCCGGCGGCCTTGAGGTAGGCGACCAGCATGCGCTCGATCCCGGCCGAGCCCTCCGGCACCCGCGGCGCGGCCTGACCGCGATCGAGCGCTTCTGACTGATCGCCGTCGTACGTGAAGTACCCGGCATTGGGCGAGGCGATCATGTCGAAGTTCAGGTACATGGCGATGTCGCGGAGTTGATCGAGGTCGAGCGACTCGATGTAGCGCTCCGACCCCATGAGCCCGACTTCCTCGGCGCCCCAGAAACCGAACCGGACGGCGTTGTGCACATTCGGTGACGGCCCCAACTGCAGGGCGGTCTCCAACACGGCCGCCACCCCGGAGCCGTTGTCGTTGATACCCGGCCCTTCCGGCACGCTGTCGAGGTGCGCCCCGGCCATCACGACATCGGCGGTGGAGCCGGTCTTGGTCTGCGCGATGACGTTACGCGCGGTGACGTCATGGACGCTGGCGTTGAGCTTCAGGGTCACCGGCCCGGTGCGGCCGCGAAGCGTCGCGCCGTCGGCCTTCGCGACGCTGACCACGGGGATTTTGACGTCCGTCTTCGCGCCGAGGGTGCCGCCCATCTCCTTCTCGTCGACATTGTCGGCGACCACCAGGGCGACGGCCCCGCGCATCGCCGCGGCGGTCATCTTGTCGGTGAACGGGCACTTGCCGCGGTCGACGAGCACGACGGCACCCGAGACCGGCAGGCCGTCATAGTCCGAGGCGGCGCACCCCGGCGAGGCGTCGTCGGCCGGGGCCGCCACCAGCGGCGCGGTCACCCCGTCGGACGGCGTGCCGATGGTGTACTGCAGCGCACGGGCCTTGAACGCGTCGGGTCCGGCCGTCACGGTGCCCGGCTCGGCGTCGAACAGCCGCACCTGGAACTCGGGCGTCTGCACATCGAAACCCTTGTCCCGCAACGTGTTGGCCACATAGTCGACGCTGGCGTCGTAGCCCGGCGTACCGATCGCCCGGGTGTTGCCGTTGGCGTTGGCGATGTCCTGCAGCTTCTGCAGATGCGTCATCATCGCGTCGACGCTCATCCGCTGCCGCAGCATGTTGCCGTACCGGTCGGCTTCGGGAGCGGTCGGCTGCGCGGACTCAGCGGTCCGGGTGCAGCCGCCCAGTGCGACGACGACGCGAGCGCAACGCCCCCAGCGTCAGTGCCTTGCGTCCCATCTTCACCACCGTAGACGGCCCGTCAGGCATCACGGCGAGGCACACTGGGCTGCGTGGCAAAGCGAGTGGTGTTCATCCGGGCCGTCAATGTCGGCGGCGCAAAGCTGCCGATGGCCGAACTGCGTGGGCTGGCCGAGAGCCTCGGCGCCACCGACGTGTCGACCTACATCGCGTCCGGCAACCTGCTGTGCACACCGAAGGGCGCCCCGGCCCGGTTCGACCGCGCGCTCGAGAAGGCGATCGAGGACAAGTACGGCTACTTCCGCGAGGTGATCAGCCGCACTCCCGCACAGTTGCGGGCCGCACTGGACGCGCATCCGTTCGACGTGGTCGAGGACCGCTACTCGTACGTGTACTTCCTGGCCGGGAAGCCGACAGCCAAGGCGGTCAAGACTTTGGAAGACACCACGTTCGCCGACGCGGACGTCAAGGTGATCGGCGAGGATCTGCACATCCGCTACCGCGACGGCGCCGGCCGGTCCGACCTGGACGCCAAGACGATCGCCAAGGCGCTGGGTGTGCAGGGCACCGGCCGCAACCTCAACACCGTGCGCAAGCTCATCGACCTGGCCTGACCGCTTCGACGACCAGGTCCGCGACGGCCCGCATGCCGGCCGCGTTGGGATGCATCGGTGCCGGCCGACCGGGCCACGGGAGTCCTGCGCCGACGGTCCACGGTTCCTCCGACCAGGCGTGGTGGTTGCGGCTGGCGGCGGCCGCCGGGACCAGGACGCAGCCGGTCGCGGCCGCGGCGGCGGCGGTCTCGGCGGCCAGCCGGTCGGCGACGTGGCGGCCCAGTTCGATGTGCTCGACCGACAGCGGCCCGGCCGGCTCACCCGGTGGCGGAAGCAGCGTCAGGTAGTCGACGAAGCACACTGTTGCCTGCGGCGCCCGCGAACGCACGGCCTCGCCGATGGCCCGCATCGAAGCGCCCAGTCCGGCGAGCGCCGCGTCGCGCGCCGACGGATCCAGCAGCGCCCGCACGGCGGGCACCCGGCGCAGCACCCCGGGCAGGCTCGCGGCCATCAGCAACGGCACGTAGCCGACGTCGTTGCCGCCGATGGTGATGGTGACCAGGACGGTCGGCGCACCGCGGCCGTCGAGGGCTTCGATCTGGGGCGGCGCACCGTTCTGCCGGTCACGCAGGATGTGGGCGGTGGTGGCACCGGAGTACGTGACGTCGATCAGGTCGATGTCGAGCGCTGCCGCGACGAGGCCGGCGTAGTTACGGGTGGAGCGGCCCGCCCGGCGCGGCGAACCGGGCACCCGCGGCTTGATCCCGGGACCCGCGGCCATCGAACTGCCAAGGGCGACATAGACGCCGTTCACCGCGCCGGGCTCGACGCCTGCGCCCAGAACCTCTTCGGGATCCGCCCGGCGTGCCGGGCCAGCCACCCCGCGGTGACCGCGGACGCCATCGCGGCGGCCATGGCCGGTGGATCGGCCGCACGGGTCACCGCACTGGCCAGCAGCACGGCGTCGCAGCCCAGTTCCATGGCCAGCGCCGCGTCGCTGGCGGTGCCGATTCCGGCGTCGAGGATCACCGGAACCCCGGCCGCATCGACGATCATCTCGATGTTGTGCGGATTGGCGATCCCCAGTCCCGTGCCGATCGGTGAACCCAGCGGCATCACGGCCGCGCAGCCGACGTCCTCGAGGCGTCGCGCCAGCACCGGATCATCGGTGGTGTACGGCAGCACCACGAAGCCGTCGTCGACGAGTTGTTCTGCAGCGCGCACCAATTCGATGGCGTCGGGCAGCAGGGTGCGCTCGTCGGCGATCACCTCGAGCTTCACCCAGTCGGTCCCGAGCGCCTCGCGCGCCAGTTGCGCGGTGAGCACGGCCTCGGCGGCGCCGCGGCAGCCGGCGGTGTTGGGCAGCGGGGTGATGTCCAGCCGGTTGAGCAGGTCCAGCACGCCGGTGCCGCCCGCCGCGTCGACGCGGCGCATCGCGACGGTGGTCAACTCGGTGCCCGAGGCGATGAGCGCCTCTTCGAGCACCGCGAGGTTGGCCGCACCGCCGGTACCCAGGATCAGTCGTGAACCGAACGTCCGGCCGGCAATCGTCAGCATCGAGTCAGCCACCCTGCACCGCCGTCACGACCTCGATGCGCGCGCCCTCGGAAAGGGTTGTGTCCCAGTCGTGATCGCGGGATCAATGTCCAGTCGACGGCCACCGCGATGCCCTTCTGCGGGTAGCCGAGCCGATCCACCAGGGCTGCGACGGTCGTCTCACCGTCCACCTCTACTTCTTCGTCGTTCACCAGAATCTTCATTCATCCATTCCTTGCCGCTTCACGCCGCCTCGTTCCTTCGGCCACCCCGAGTTCGGCCGCGATCCGCTCGGCGGTCCACGGCGCCAGCAGAAAACCGGAGCGGCCGTGCCCCGCGGCCACCAGGGTGCGCTCATCGAGACGGCCGACCAGCGGCAGGTTGTCGGGTGTCACCGGCCGCAATCCGGCTGCGCACTCGGCCAGTTCGTACTCGCCGAGCGCCGGCATCACCGTGCAGGCGTCGTCGAGCAGTTCGCGCACACCGGTAACCACCGGCGCGGTGTCCCGGCCGTGCTCGTACTGGGTGGCACCGACGACCACGCCGCCGTCCCGCGGCACCAGATACACCTGCCGTCCGTGCACCCGGGCCCGAATCACCCTCTGCGGCACCGGCATACAACCCTTGCGCCAGCGCAGCCGCAGCACTTCGCCCTTCACCGGCCGGACCGGCAGACCCGGCCACAGTGCGGGTGCGTCGACGCCGTTGGCGATCACCACCAGATCGGCCGACACCTCGCTGAGGTCGGATACCGGTGGCGCCCAGGTCACGCCGAGGCCGCGGCAGTGCGCGGCCAGCGCGTCGACCAGCTTGCGGTTGTCCACCGCGAGTTCGGTCATCGGCCCGGAAGCCGTGTCGGATGCCCTGGGCCAGAAGCGGTTCGATGTCACGCGCGGCTGACGTCAACGTGACCGGATGGCCTTGGGCGGCCAGCCAGTCGCCGACGGTGCGCAGGTCGTCGGCATCGGCGCGGTCCACGGCGACGACGAGGGATTCGTGCGCCGTCACCACATCCGGCGGTAGGCCGTCCAGGTAGGACCCGGGACCCGTACCGTGCCACAGGGCCAGCGACTCGAGCCCGAGACGCAGCAGCTCCTCCTCGCCGGGCCAGCCCTCGCTGTGCGGGGCGAGCATCCCGCCGGCCACCCACGAGGCGCCGGGCCGGCCGGTGCTGTGCACGCGCACCGACCAGCCGGCCTGCGCCGCGCGGCGGGCGACCGACAGGCCGATGACGCCGCCGCCGACAACGGCCAGTGTCTGTGGTGGTGTTGTCATGTCCCTCCCTTCGCCGGCATGACCCGGATCAGGTGCGACGGTAAGGGCGGATACCAGCCCACTCTCAGCCCGGTTCCTCGGGCTCCCGTGTGTTCGTTGACCAGGGTACTCACCGGTTAGCCTCGCTGAGTGCACATACCGACTCCGCTGCCGCTCGATCGCCTGCTGACCGCCCGGCTGTACCTGTGCACCGACGCGCGCCGCGAGCGGGGCGATCTCGCCGAGTTCGCCGACGCCGCGCTGGCCGGCGGGGTGGACATCATCCAGCTCCGCGACAAGGGCTCACCCGGCGAACAGCGGTTCGGCCCGCTGGAGGCCCGCCAGGAGCTGGCGGCGCTCGAAACGCTGGCCGACGCGGCACGACGGCACGGCGCGTTGTTCGCCGTCAACGACCGCGCCGACATCGCCCGGGCCGCGGGCGCCGACGTCCTGCACCTGGGTCAGGACGATCTGCCGCTGGCGGTGGCACGCGACATCGTCGGCGACCGGCCCCTGCTGGGCCGCTCCACGCACGACGCCGACCAGATGCCGCGGGCGATCGAGGAAGAGGTCGACTACTTCTGCGTCGGGCCGTGCTGGCCGACGCCCACCAAACCCGGCCGGACCGCACCGGGCCTGGACCTGGTCCGGGCGACCGCACGACTCGCGCCGGCCAAGCCGTGGTTCGCCATCGGCGGCATCGACGAACAGCGGTTGCCCGAGGTGATCGAGGCCGGCGCGACGCGGGTGGTGGTGGTCCGTGCGATCACCGCCGCCGAGGATCCCGGTGCTAGCGCTGCCCGTCTGGCGGCGGCACTGGCGGGGACAGCGGCCTAGCCGCCGACTCCGCGCGCAGCGTCTGCCAACTCGCCGCGAACCCCGGGTGCAGCGGCAGGTCGTCGACCTCGTCCTCGGCCACCCAACGCAGTTCGGAACTCTCCCGGTTGGGCACGGTCTCGAGCAGGCTCGGGGCGTCGGCGATCACCGTCGTGTAGGACCAGGGCGGCCCGCCGTCGGCGGAGCCCACCACCGCCGTCACCACTTCGCCCCGCACCCTGACCTGTTCGCGGCTCAGCCCGGCCTCCTCGTGCGCTTCACGCACGGCGGCGTCCTCGGGGGACTCGTCACTGTCGCGGGCGCCGCCGGGCAGCGCCCAGGTGCCGCCCTGATGGCTCCACGGCGCCCGGTGCTGCAGCAGAACCGCGGCCGTGCCGTCGGGTCGCAGGGCCCGAAGCAGCAGTCCGGCCGCGCCGTGCCGGCCCCAGTAATGGGCGCCCGTAGCGGAGATCACCCAGCCGTCACCGTCACCGCGCACGGGTTCAGGATAAAGGGCAACACTGATCCGGCGCGGGGTCCGGCGATCCAGCCCCACCCGTCACACATTTGCTCTTAGACTTCGCTTATACGGTCAGGCAGGTATGGCAGGGACACGAGCGGGATCTCTCACGCGGAAGGTAGGTCCGCACAAGTGACGGTTGAGTTGGCGCACCCGTCGACCGAGCCGCTGGCGTCCCGGTCGCCGATCGGTGTCGCGCAACCGCGGTGGGCCTTCTTCTGGACCACGCCGGGACGCATCCTGACCATCGGCATCATCCTCGCGACCCTGGGTGTGGCGAGCGCGTTCGCGATCTCCACCACCATCAACGACCGCCAGCAGGCGCTGACCACCGTCCTCGACCACACCGAGCCGTTGTCGTTCGCGGCCGGGCAGCTCTACACCAAGCTCTCGGTCGCCGACGCGGCCGCGGCCACCGCGTTCATCGCGGGCGCCGAGCCGCGTCCGGTCCGGCAACGGTATGAGCAGTCGATCACCGACGCCGCGCTCGCGTTGACCCGGGCGTCGAGCGGCCTGACCGACGAGCCGATGCAGGAACTGCTCGGCCGGATCAACGCCAACCTGACCATCTACACCGGGCTGGTCGAAACCGCCCGCACCAACAACCGGGCGGGCAATCCCGTCGGCTCGTCCTACCTGTCGGAGGCGTCCTCGCTGATGCAGGAGACGATCCTGCCCGACGCGCAACGGCTCTATCAGGAGACGTCGTCGCGGGTGGACGCCGAGACGACCGCGTCCACGCGGATCCCCGCACCGGTCATCCTGGTGGTCGCGACGACGATCGTGTTCGGCGCCTTCGCGCACCGCTGGCTGGGCCGCCGGACCCGTCGCCGCGTCAACATCGGGCTCGTCGCCGCCGCGATCGCCATCGTGATCCTGGTGATCTGGGTGGGCACGGTGCTGGCGATCTCGACCGCGGGCAGCCGCAACGCCAAGGACACCTCCGCGCAGTCGCTCAAGACGATCACCAACCTGGCGATCACCGCGCAGCAGGCCCGTGCCGACGAGACGCTGTCACTGATCCGGCGCGGCGACGAGGATGTCCGCAAGCAGTCGTACTACCAGCGCATCGACACCATTCAGCAGCAGCTGTCGGCGTATCTGGAGAGCAACCACTCCCTCGACAAGTCCGATCTGGCCAACGCGGAAGGGTTGCTGTCGAAGTGGCGTGCCGCCGACGAACGGATCAACGCCTACATCTCGGTCGGCAACTACCAGGCGGCCACGCAGGTGGCGCTCGGTACCGGCGAGGACGACTCGACGCCGGCGTTCGACAAGCTCGAGCAGGCCCTGTCCGACGGGATCCGGGAGAGCCGCAACCAATTGCGCACCGACATCATCAACGCCCGGCGGGTGCTGTCCGGCGCCACCGTCGGCGGCATGGTCTTGTCCCTGAGCGCCGCCCTGGCCGTGGCGCTGGGGTTGTGGCCCCGGATGAGTGAGTACCGATGAAGCGACTGGCGACCGGGTTGGCGACCGTGGCGGTGATCCTGGCGGCCTGCGGCCAGGCGGCGCCGATGCCCACGCCCACGGGCCTCTCGCTGTCGCCGCCGACGCCCGCGGGGATGGCCGAGCTCAAACCCGAAGTGGCCCCGCTGCCGGATGCCGCCGACGAGAACTGCGACCGCACCGCGAGCCTGCGGCCGTTCCCCAACCCCGAACTGGCGACTGACGCCGTGGAGAAGATCCGCAACCGCGGCCGGCTCATCGTCGGGCTCGACATCGGCAGCAACCTGTTCTCGTTCCGGGATCCGATCACCGGCGACATCGCCGGGTTCGACGTCGACATCGCCGGCGAGGTCGCGCGCGACATCTTCGGCACGCCTACTCAGGTGGAGTACCGGATCCTGTCGTCGCCTGACCGGGTCACCGCGTTGCAGAACGACCAAGTCGACATCGTCGTCAAGACTATGACCATCACCTGCGAGCGGCGCAAGCTGGTGAACTTCTCGACGGTGTATCTGACGGCCTACCAACGGATCCTGGCCCCGCGCGACTCACCGATCACCGAAGCTTCGGACCTGTCGGGCAAGCGGGTGTGCGTGGTACCCGGCACCACGTCGCTCACCAGGGTCCAGCAGATCACCCCGGCGCCCATCATCGTGTCGGTGGTGACCTGGGCCGATTGCCTGGTCGCGATTCAGCAGCGTCAGGTCGACGCGGTGTCCACCGACGACACCATCCTGGCCGGCCTGGTGGCCCAGGACCCCTACCTGCACATCGTGGGGCCCAACATGAGCCAGGAGCCCTACGGCATCGGCATCAACCTGGCGAACACCGGCCTGGTCCGATTCGTCAACGGCACACTGGAACGCATCCGCCGCGACGGGACCTGGACCACGCTGTACCGCAAGTGGTTGACGGTACTGGGCCCGGTGCCGGCGCCCCCGACCGCACGGTACGTGGACTAGGCCGATGACCGAACGCCCCGAGAGTGACACCGAGGACCTCACAGAGGACACCTCCGATGCCGCCGATCCCGCCGACTCGGACGATTTGCGACGACGACTCGCACGACTCGGACGACTCGGACGACGAGGGCCCCGGCACCCAACCCGCCGACTTCCTCTTCGACTCGGCGTCGACGATGCGCCCGATGGCCACCCAGGCGGTATTCCGGCCCAATTTCGACGATGCCGACGGAACCTCCATGCCCAGCGGCGGCACCGAACCGCAGGACCACACCACGGCGGTGACCCGCGCCGTATCGCCGACCCGCCGGCTCGGCGGCGGCCTGGTGGAGATTCCGCGCGTGCCCGAGATCGATCCACTTGCGGCGTTGATGACCAATCCCGTTGTCGCCGAGTCGAAACGGTTCTGCTGGAACTGCGGAAAACCGGTCGGACGGTCCAGCGACGACGGCAGGGCGCTGTCGGAGGGCTGGTGCCCCTACTGCGGCAGCGCCTACTCCTTCCTGCCGCAACTCGGGGCGGGCGACATGGTCGCCGACCAGTACGAGATCAAGGGCTGCATCGCGCACGGCGGTCTGGGCTGGGTGTATTTGGCGGTCGACCACAACGTCAACGAGCGACCGGTGGTGCTCAAGGGCCTGGTGCATTCCGGGGACGCCGAGGCGCAGGCCATCGCGATGGCCGAGCGGCAGTTCCTCGCGGAGGTGGCGCACCCGTCGATCGTCAAGATCTTCAACTTCGTCGAACATCCCGACAGTCACGGCGAGCCGGTCGGCTACATCGTCATGGAGTACGTCGGCGGTACGTCGCTGAAACCGACTGGCAAAGAACGTCTTCCGGTGGCCCAGGCGATCGCCTACATGCTGGAGATCCTGCCGGCGATGGGGTATCTGCATTCGATCGGGTTGTGCTACAACGACCTCAAGCCCGAGAACATCATGCTCACCGAGGAGCAACTCAAGCTCATCGACCTGGGCGCGGTGTCGCGGGCCAACTCGTTCGGATACCTTTACGGCACACCGGGTTTCCAGGCACCCGAGATCGTGCGGACCGGGCCGACGGTGGCCACCGACATGTACACGGTGGGGCGCACGCTGGCCGCCCTGACGCTGAAACTGCGCACCCGCAAAGGCCGTTACGTGGACGGCTTGCCCGACGACGACCCGGTGCTCAACCAGTACGACAGCTTCGGCCGGTTGTTGCGCCGGGCCATCGACCCCGACCCGCGCCGGCGTTTCGGCAGCGCCGACGAGATGTCCGGGCAGTTGCTCGGTGTGCTGCGCGAGGTGGTCGCACAGGACACCGGAGTCCCCCGGCCGAGCCTGTCGACGGTGTTCAGCCGGTCGCGATCGACGTTCGGGGTCGACCTGCTGGTCGCCCACACCGACGTCTATCTCGACGGGCGACCGCACTCGGAGAAGCTCACCGCCGCGGAGATCGTCAGCGCGCTGCCGGTGCCCCTGGTCGATCCCACCGATATCGGCGCTCCCGTGCTGAGCGCGACGGTGCTGTCCCAGCCGATCCAGACCCTGGATTCACTGCGCGCCGCCCGGCACGGGACGTTGGACTCCGAGGGCATCGATCTGAGCGACTCCGTGGAACTACCGCTGATGGAGGTCCGCGCGCTACTCGACCTCGGCGACGTCGCCAAGGCCACCCGCAAGCTCGACGATCTGAGCGAACGGGTGGGCTGGCGCTGGCGATTGACCTGGTTCCGGGCCGTGTCGGAGCTGCTGACCGCCGACTATGACTCCGCCACAAAACATTTCATCGAGGTGCTGGATCATCTACCGGGTGAACTGGCGCCCAAGTTGGCCCTGGCCGCCACCGCCGAACTGGCCAGCAGCACCGCCGAGGAGCAGTTCTACCGAACTGTGTGGTGGACCGACGACAGCGTGATCTCCGCCGGATTCGGACTGGCGCGGGCACGGTCGGCGGTCGGCGAACGACGGGCCGCGGTGCGCACGCTCGACGAGGTGCCGCCGACGTCGCGGCATTTCACCACCGCCCGGCTGACGAGTGCGGTGACCCTGCTGTCGGGCCGGTCGATCAACGAGGTGACCGAGGCGCAACTGCGCGACGCGGCCCGTCGCGTCGAGACACTGCCGAGCACTGAGCCCCGGGTGCTGCAGTTGCGGGCCCTGGTGCTCGGCACGGCGTTGGACTGGATCGCCGATCACGAGGCGAGCACCAATCACATCCTGGGCTTCCCGTTCACCCAGCACGGGCTGCAACTCGGCGTCGAGGCGTCACTGCGCGCGCTGGCCCGGGTGGCCCCGACCCAGGCACATCGCTACGCGTTGGTGGACATGGCCAATACGGTGCGGCCGATGAGCACATTCTGAGCTGTGGTGCGGCGCACGCGACCGGCGCAACTTGTGGCACCCTGGCGGACGGGGGAGGAAGGCGAGTGTGGGATGAATTACCCAGGGGCTAGGGGGGCGGCGGATCAGTTCGCCCCGGATGAGCTGGCATTACGCCCGAGGAACGTGCAATTCCACCTGGAAAACGCCCCGCTGCACTGGATCCCTGGCGACCCGTACGGCTCCCACACCGTGACCGCGTTGAATCTTTTCCTGCCGGCCGCCGAGCGCTGGTTCAGCACATTGCTCTCCGATGCACTCGAGTACGTGCGAGACGAGCATCTTCGGGAGGAGATCATCGGCTTCATCGGCCAGGAAGCGGTGCATGCCAGAACCCATGAGCGGGTCCTGTTCAGCTATCTGTTGCGACACGGAATCGACGCTGGCCCGTTCGTTCGACAGCTCGATTGGGTGGCCGGCCAGTACGACCAGCGAATGTCGAAGGTCGCGCCGCAGAACCGGCGGAAGGCGCTGGCCTCAGGCACGCACGCGCTCTGCGCCGCGGAGCACTTCACGGGTGTCCTGGGCCATTGGGCGCTCAACAACTCCTGGGACGAAATGGCGGTCGATCCCACGTTGTCCGACCTTTACCGCTGGCATGGGGCCGAGGAGGTGGAGCACCGCCACGTCTCCTACAACGTCGCCAAATACTTCAACATGGATTTCCTCGCCCAGGCCGTGTCAGGCGTGATCGTGAGTTTCGCGCTGGTCGGAATTGTTCTGCGCGGCGCGAAGTTCCTCGTCCACGCCGACCCGGCGTTGCCGAACCTCGGATATCCGAGGCTCTTATGGAAGCTTCACGAGTCCGGGAAACGCGGCGCCATCCCGAGCGGCGGCCTGGTCATCCGCGCCGCGTTGCGGCTGTTCAGGCGCGACTACAACCCGTCAACCGAGGGAAGCACGGCGCAGGCGGTCGCCTACCTGGCCACCTCCCCGGCGGCGCGCGCTTTTAATGGCTGATGTCGACGACGGCCGCGGCGGCATGGGCCAGTTGACGCAACGCGTGCGAGGCCTGCTCAAGCCCTACGCCGACGAACCTCCCCCCGGGCTATACCGATCGACCCGTCCAGATCTACTGATCCGAATGGCGGGGATGGCCGTACCGCATTTCGTCTCGGTGGTGACCCGCCTCGGCGGCGATCAGGAGCTGCCCGACCTCCCCGCGGCGGTCAACCGTCTGACCATGCAGGTAAAAGACCGCCGGCTGGTCGCGACGGACGCAGACGTCCTACAGCTCGCTCTCGCGGCCCCTGAGGGCACGAAGCTGCCCGAATGGCACGCGGGCGCCCACATCGACCTCCTTCTCCCCTCCGGACGCACGCGGCAGTACTCACTGTGCGGAGATCCGCTGCAGGAGCGGGAGTATCAGATCGCGGTGCGGCGGATCCCCGACGGCGGCGGCGGGTCTGTCGAAGTGCATGGCCTGATGGTTGGTCAGACCGTCGAGATCAGCGAGCCGCGCAACGCCTTCATGATGCCGTTGCCCGGTTCCGGATCACGGGCACAAAAGCTCCGCTTCGTCGCGGGCGGCATCGGTATCACCCCGATCTTGCCAATGGCCCGGCTCGCCGAGCGGCTCGGTGTCCCGTGGTCGATGTGTTACACCGGCCGCCACCGACAGAGCCTGCCGTTCTTGGATGAGCTTCTCGCCTTCGGCGACAAGGTGACAGTGCGCACCGACGACGAACATGGCCTGCCGTCGGCGTCCGAGCTCCTGACCGGGGTGGACGAGCGGACGGCCGTGTACGTGTGCGGCCCGCCACCGATGATCTCCGCTGTCCGCCAAAGCATTCCGCTCGACAGCGGCACGGAGTTGCACATCGAACGGTTTTCCCCGCTGCCGGTCGTAGACGGTAGCCCGTTCGAGTTGGAACTTGCGCGCAGTGCGGAGGTGGTGGCGGTTGGCGGTGACCAAAGCGCACTGGCCGCTTTGAGAGCGGTCCGACCCGCCTTGAACTACTCCTGCCAGCAAGGATTCTGCGGCACCTGCGTCCAGCGGGTACTGCGAGGCGAAGTGGAGCATCGTGACACCACCCTCACCGAGGCACAACGGGAGTCCGGTCAGATGCTGGTCTGCATCTCCCGGGCCACGTCCGAGGGGGGCCGCCTGGTGCTCGACCTCTAGCGTCCCAACACCTTTCGTGAGGTGAGTACGCCCACCCGGGCCCGATCCGCTACTCCTCACCCGCCTCGTCCCTCGGCGCAATCGTCGTAGCTGACCCGATGGCGCTACTCCTCACCCGCCTCGTCCCTCGGCGCAATCGTCGTAGCTGACCCGATGGCGCTACTCCTCACCCGCCTCGTCCCTCGGCGCAATCGTCGTAGCGCAGGCCCGGGCGATCGCGAGTTCCTCGTTCGTCGGCATCACCAGCACCGTGATCGGTGAGTTCTCCGCGGAGATCACCCGGGCATCCCTGGCCGGACTGTCATTGAGGTGTTCGTCGAGTTCGATGCCCAGCGGCGCCAGCCCGGTCAGGGCATCGCGCCGCACCAGCGCGTCGTTCTCCCCCACCCCCGCGGTGAACGTGATGACATCGGTGTTGCCCAGCACCGCCAGGTACGCGCCGATGTACTTGCGCAACCGGTGGATGTATACGTCATAGGCCAGTTTCGCTGCACCGTCACCGTTTTCGATGCGCTTGTGCAGTTCGCGGAAGTCGTTCTCACCGCCCAGCCCGAACACCCCGGACCGGCGGTTGAGCATGTTCTCGATGTCCTCGACGCTCATCTGGGCGGTGCGGGCCAGGTAGAAGATCATGCCCGGGTCGACGTCACCGCTGCGGGTGCCCATCACCAGCCCTTCCATCGGCGTCAGGCCCATCGACGTATCGACGGGCCGTCCGCCGACGATGGCCGACGCGGACGCGCCGTTGCCGAGGTGCAGCACGATCTGGCTGATGGCCGCCAGATCCATGCCGAGGAACCCCGCGGCCTGCTCGCTGACGTACTGATGCGACGTGCCGTGAAACCCGTACCGCCGGATCCGCCACTGCTCGGCCGTCTCGCGGTCGATCGCATAGGTGGCCGCCGCTTCCGGCAGATCGTGGAAGAACGCGGTGTCGAACACCGCGACGTGCGGCAGGTCGGGCAGGATCCTGCGAGCCACCTCGATACCGAGCACGGCGGGCGGATTGTGTAGCGGCGCAAGAGGAGCGAGTTCCTCGAGGGTGGCCACCAGCGCGTCGTCGACCACCGTTGGCCGGTACAGGTCGCGTCCCCCGTGCACCACCCGGTGCCCGACGGCGACCAGGCCGAGCGTTTCCAGGTGACCGCCCGCCTCGGCGAACATCTCGAAGGTCAGGCGCAGCGCGGCGTCGTGATCGGCAACCCGGGTCTCCCGGCGCAACTTCAACCCGCCGTACTCGAGGGTGGCAATCGACTGCTCGCCACCGATCCGCTCGACGATCCCGTGCGCCACCGAAACACCTGTATCCGGTTGCACCATACTGTATTTCAGCGACGACGAGCCCGAGTTGAGGACAAGAACAGTGCGTTGCACGGCTAGCTCCCCTGCGCCTGGATCGCCGTGATGGCCACGGTGTTGACGATATCGGAGATCAGCGCGCCACGGGACAGGTCGTTGACGGGCTTGTTGAGCCCCTGCAGCACGGGCCCGATCGCGACCGCGCCGGCGCTGCGCTGCACGGCCTTGTACGTGTTGTTGCCGGTGTTGAGGTCCGGGAAGATCAGCACGGTGGCCCGCCCGGCCACCGGCGAATCCGGCATCTTGGTGACCGCCACCGACGGCTCGACGGCCGCGTCGTACTGGATGGGCCCCTCGACCAGCAGATCGGGTTCTCGCTCCCGCACCAAAGCCGTTGCGGTGCGGACCTTGTCGACATCGGCGCCGGTGCCCGAGCTGCCGGTGGAGTACGACAGCATGGCCACCCGGGGGTCGATGCCGAACTGTGCGGCGGTGCGCGCCGAACTGATCGCGATGTCGGCCAGTTGCTCGGCGGTCGGGTCCGGGACGATCGCACAGTCGCCGTAGGCGAGCACCCGGTCGGCCAGGCACATCAGGAAGATGCTCGACACCGTTGAAACGTCGGGCCGGGTTTTGATGATCTCGAACGCCGGCCGCACCGTGTGTGCGGTGGTGTGCGCGGCGCCCGACACCATGCCGTCGACCATCTCGTTGTGCACCAGCATGGTGCCGAAATACGAGACGTCGTGGATGGTCTCGCGCGCCTGCTCGACGGTGATGCCCTTCTTCTTCCGTAGCTCCGCGTACTGTTCGGCGAACTGATCGCACAACTCCGAGGTACGCGGGTTGAGCACGGTGGCCGCCGAGAGGTCGACGCCGAGTTCTGCTGCGCGGGCGCGCACGGCCGTCTCGTCCCCGAGGATGGTCAGGTCGGCCACCTCACGCTGCAGCAGCCGCCCGGCCGCCTTGAGAATGCGGTCGTCGTCGCCCTCCGGCAGCACAATGCGCTTACGGTGAGCGCGGGCACGCGCCAGCAACTGGTACTCGAACATCTGGGGCGTGATGACCGTCGGGATCGGAATGGCCAGTCGGGCAAGGAGATCCGCGGTATCGACGTGACGGTCCATCAGGGCCAGCGCGGTGTCGATCTTGCGCTGCGAGGTCACCGTCACCCGCCCGCGGGCAGACGCGACCGCACTTGCGGTTTCGAACGTGCCCAGGTCGGTGGCGATGATCGGCAACTTCAGTCCCAGACCGTCGACCAGCGCGGCGATCGACGGATGCAGGGGCAGACCGCCGTTGAGGATGACCGTCGACAGTGACGGAAATCCCTCGGCCGCATGGGCTCCCATCACCGCGAGCACCACGTCGGAGCGGTCGCCGGGGGTGATCACCGCGACCCCCTCCGTCAGCCGTTCCAGCACGTGTTCGGCTGTCATCCCGGCGACCAGAACACCGAGGCACTCGCGGCCCAGCAGCGCATCGTCGCCCCTCATGAGGGTGCCGCCGACGGCCTTCTGCAGATCGGCCACCGACGGCGCCACCAGCACCGCCTCTTCGGGCAGCACATAGGATTTCGGCTCGAATCTGCTGAGTTCCGCGGCGATCGCGGTCAGCTGCGCCGGGTCACATCGGTTGGCGACGACCGCCGCGGTGTACGCGTGCTGGCCGCTCACCTCGGCCAGGCACACCTCGACCACCTGGCCCACCTCCGTCGGGGTGCGCCCGCGACCGCGCACCGCCAGCACCACCGGCGCACCGAGATTGGCGGCGATGCGCGCGTTGACAGACAACTCGCTGGGGCTGGCGACGTCGGTGTAGTCGCTACCGACGATCAGGACGGCGTCGCACTTCCCGGCCACCCGGTGGAATCGGTCGACGATGTCGGCGATGGCGCCGTCGGGATCCTCGTGCAGGCGCTGATAGTCGACGCCCACGCAGTCGTCGTAGGGCAGCCCGGCGGTGGTGTGGCCCAGCAACAACTCGAGGATGTAGTCACGGCTCTCGTGCGTGTTTCCCGGGTCACTGCGCTCCTGCCCTCCGGAACGACGCGTGATGGGCCGGAAGACACCGACCCGCGGCACGGTCGCAGTCAACTGATGCAACAGGCCGAGCGCGATTGTCGACTTCCCGGTGTCACCCTCCGGAGAGGCGACGTAGATTGCGGTGGCACGCTCTGTTCCGTCGGGCACGACAAACAGCTTGCCCTATGTCGGCCGCCACGATCAGCGCTTGGCGCCATCAGCTTCAGGGGATCGCGCCCGACTCCTTGAACACGGCGACGCGCTCCCCTTCATAACGAGCTCATGAGGGCCACCGGGCCGCGGAAAACCTGACCGGTGCACCGCCGTCGCCTGCCTCGACCAGCGGAGTGTCGTCCACCCCGGAGTCCACCACGTACTGGAAGTCGCGGCCGTGCTCCGTGCCGTCGAACGCGCGCCAGGCGGCCCGACGGCCGGCTCCCATGTCGGCCACTGTGCCGTCGGCGACCTGCCCGCCGAGCTACCAGCGCGCAGGCGCAGGGGTATCGATTGACAGCGGCCGCTCGTAGGACAAGTCCTCGCGATCGCGCGTCCCCACCAGGTAGCCCTTCGCCTTGAAGAACTTCGACTGCAGCGCCCGCGCGTCTGCCACGAACATCCCTTCGACCGTGGACCGGCGAACGACGATGCGCCACTGCCCATCTCGGCGCTCGAGGCGGTCGATGTAGCGCCCGGTGAGGAATTGCGCGGTGGCACCGTCGGAACCGATGAGTATCACCAGCACATAACTCTCCGCATGCGCGGTGTCACCGTCGATCTCGCACGAGTGGGTCGTGATGTTGTGGGTGTGCACTTGCGACGTCTCGGCATGAGTTGCGTTGGCCCACCGCCCGTATTCGGGCCCGGCGTTGGTGGCGAACCCGTGCTCGTCGACACCGTCGTCGTGATAGGCCGACGTGATGAGGTCGACATCGTGGCGATCACACCCGCGCGCATGCCGTGCGACACAGTCCAGGATCGCGGTGCGGTCCAGGAGGTAGCGGACGTCTTTGTGCAAACTGTCCAGACCGGTATCGATACTCATTGCTTCTCCCGCTTGTGATCACTTCAGACCCAACGAATGGGGACACTATACGAACGTACAGCATCAGGCGAATGCCAAGATACTTGCAATCGAAACAGGGAGGTGACCATGGCATCATCGCCCCGGCGGGTGGGCGCAGCGACGTCCAAAACCCGAGATGCCCTGCTGGACTGTGTGCAGCAGATGATGCACGAAGAGGGCTACGCGAGTGTCAGCTACCGCGCACTGGCTGCCAAGGCCGGGGTGACGCCCAGCCTGGTTCAGTACTACTTTCCGACTCTCGACGACATCTTCCTCGCCGCGATCCAGCGCTACTCCGAGCGCAATCTCGATCTGTTGACGACCACACTGGCCGAGCGGTCGGACGATCCACTGCGGGCGGTCTGGGAGTACAGCTGGGACGAGGCCACCGGTGCGCTGATGACGGAGTTCATGGCGCTGGGTAATCACCGTAAGGCGATCCGCTCCGCCATCGCGGAAGTCACCGAACGCGTCCGCGAAGTCCAGCTTGCCGCGTTGACAGCCAAGTTCGGCACCGACGCCAGGCCGGACGGCAACCTGTCACTCGGCGCTCTGCTCCTGCTGGTGGCCGGCCTGCCGAAGTTCCTCAATCTGGAAGAGGGAATCGGCGTCGAGACTGCGCACGCCGAGGTGGTCGAGGCTATGGAGCGGTACTTGGAATCGGTCGAAAGCCCGAAGAAGCCCGCGAAGCGCAAGCCCGCCGCGCGCAGCCGTCGTTGAAGACATGCGATGACATCCCCCGGTTCGAGACGGTCGGACAAACTGCGGGCCATTGTGTCCAGCACCGAGCAGCTCATGCTGGCGGAGGGATATTCCGCGATCACCTACCGAAGCGTCGCTGCCAGCGCCGGCGTGGCGGCCGGGCTGGTGCAGTACTACTTCCCCTCCCTTGACGACCTCTTCATCGCGGTGCTGCGCCAGTCGACAGACCGGGTCATCGAAGGTCTCGAGGCGGCCACCCGTTCCGACGCGCCGTTGCGTGCCATTTGGTCCTATGCGAACAACCCGACTGGCACCGCGCTTCTGATGGAGTTCATGGCGCTGGCCAACCACCGCAGCGCCGTCGGCGCGGTGATCGGTGAGGGCGGCGAGCGGGTCCGACGATCACTGCTGGACGCCATCACTCCCCTGTGGCCGGCCTACGGGTTGGATGAGCACGCCCTGCCGCCCGAAGCGGTGCTGTTCCTGCTCTCGTGCATTCCCCGGATGGTCCATCTGGAAGCGACCCTGGGCACCGTCACCGGCCACAACGAGACGGTCGCGCTCGTCGAGCGATTTTTGGACAAGGTCGAACCCCGCCCGTAGCGGACAACCTCTCCAGCTCACGCAACGAGAACAACATTCTGCGAAAACGGGCATGCTATTCTTGTACAAATCACCAAATTCAGGAGTCGCCGTGACAACGACATCTAGTCACATCACCCCCCACCTCGGGTTTGAAATCACCGGGGTCGCCCCCAAGGAACTCATCACCCCGACGGGCGCCGAACAGGCACAGCGTGCGCTCGACGAGCATGGCGTCGTCGTGTACCGGGAGTTGGGGATCGACGATGACGAACTGGTGGAGTTCGGCCGCATGCTGGGCACCCTCGTCATCCAATCCACCGGCGAACACCGACACCCCGAAATTCAAACCATCACCATGGATCCCGCGAAAACCAACGCCATCATGGCGTCCTACCGGCAGGGGAACTTCCACTGGCACATCGACGGCGCCACCGTCGAGATTCCGCAGAAGACAACGCTGCTGACCGCCCGGGAAGTCGACCCGGCCGGTGGTGACACCGAGTTCGCGAACACCTACGCGGCCTACGACGCGCTGTCCGACGCCGACAAGGCCGAGATCGAGTCGCTGCACGTCGTGCACAGCTTCGCCCACGCTCAGTCGCTGGCCAACCCGGACCCGACCGACAAGGAGCGCGCCGCGTGGGACCGGGTGCCCGCTCGGGTGCACCCACTCGTGTGGACCCGGCGCAATGGGCGCAAGTCACTCCTGCTCGGCGCGACGGCGGGCGAAGTCGTCGACTGGCCCGCCGCTAAGGGTCGTGCACTGCTCGATCGCCTGCTGGACTGGTCGACGCAACCGCAGTTCCGGCTGCGGCATAACTGGCGCAAGGGCGACCTGGTGATGTGGGACAACACCGGAATGCTGCACCGCGCACTGCCTTTCGAGCCGACCTCGATCCGGCTGATGCACCGCACCACGCTCGCCGGCGAGGAAGCCGTCGCCGCCAGTTGAGTCGTGCGGTACGGCTGTTGGTCAGTCTTTGATTTCTGCCGCCGCTTTGAGCTCGGTGATCGGACGAGCCAGACCCTGCTCGACGCAGATGCGCTGTAGCTTCGTGACCGTCTCAGTCACACCGGGCCCAAGCCGCTCACCAGGAGTGAAAGTTGCCGGCAGATGGCGCATCCCCTGGATCACGCCGATGCTGTCATAGTGCACGGTCCCCTCGGCCACACACTGATAATCCGGCATCCGATCGAGGACTGCGGTGACCATGGACTTGAAGACGGTACGGGCTACGTTGGATCCGATGCACCGGTGCACGCCCAGGCCGAAGCTGAAGTGGCGGTTACCTTTCCGGTCCAGCACCACTGCGTCCGGCTCGGTGAAGACGGCGGGGTCGCGGTTCGCCATCGCCCACGACAGCCAGAGCCGCTCACCCTCGCGCAGCGTGGCGTCGCCCAACGCCATATCCTCCGAAATCGTGCGAGCGTCACCCGGCGCGGGGGTGAAGAACCGAAGGAACTCCTCGGTGGCTGGGTTCAGCAGATCGTCCCGATGATCGCTCAATCTCGCACGCTCAGCAGGATTTTGGGCCAACCATTCCAACGCGTGTGCGGTCAACGCCGTGGTGGTGTCGAATCCGCCACCGATCAGCAGATTCAACATGCCGATCAGTTCGATGTCCGGGGGCGCCTCACCATCGATGCGCATCTTGGCGAGCGCGTCGATGATCCCCGGCCGCGGGTCATCCCGGATCTCGACCAGGTTGGTGAACAGATCGATGCCCATGCCCATGTACAACTCCCGTACCCGCGGTGCGTCGGGTGAGTCGGGCGGGGTGTAGACCGACGCGTGCGCGGGCTCGTTGTACATCGTCCACTTGTCGAGCGAAACTCCGAGCATCGCAAGGGTGAGTACGGCCGGCACCACGTTCGCGAGATCATCGACGAAATCGATTCGGCCCGTTTCGATGTGCTCATCAATGGAGGCGCGCACGATCTCGTCGACGAAGGGCTGCCAGCGCTTGACCGCGGCCGGCGACAAATAGGGGTTGAGGGCAGTCCGGTAATAGCGATGCTCGGGATCGTCCATCTCGAGCATGCCGCCGCGGTAGCCCTCGGACTCGATCATTGTCGGCATGGAGATGCCTTTGTAGCCCCGACGCGTGTTGTGCACGTCATGGTCGTTGGACACCTGTGGGCACCGAGCGAGTTCGAAGACCTCGTCGCTACCGGCCGCCACCCAGTGGCCGTCGTAGGTGTCGGTCCAGGCGATGGGACACTTCTGGTGCATCTCGTGCGTGATATCGAGGAACTTCTCGCGATAGTCCGCGCTGTGCCGGTCGAAAACGTAGCGGATGGCGGCGTCCGTCGGGTCGGCACCTGTACGCTCGGCGCTCATTCCGCAACACCGTTGCGTCGGGTATCGACGGGGTCGGCATCCTCGGCACCGCTGGTCACGAAGATCGCCTGCTCCGGGCACGACCGAGCAGCTTCGCGTACCTGGCCTTGATGCTCGGCGGGTACGTGCTCGGCCAAGGCGTGGGCATGACCGTCCACATCGTCGAGTTCAAATGACTCTGGTGCCATCATCGCGCACAGGGTGTGACCCTGGCAGCGAGAGTTATCCACTCGCACTCGCACTGATTCTCCTCTGATGATGTTGTCCGGCAGATTATTTGAACAGCGGCCATCAGATGACGGCGCCGCCGTTGACGCCGATGACCTGACCGGTGATGTAACCCGCAGCCTCGGAGCTCAGGAATGTACACAGCGCAGCGACATCCTCACCGACTCCCAGCCGCCCGGCGGGAATGGCCTTGGTCAGAAATTCGGTGGGCGGAAGAGTGCCGACTCGTTGCTGCTCGCGGAGCAGCGGTGTGTCGATGACGAACGGCGGCACCGTGTTTGCGGTGATACCTTTCGCCGCGTAGTCCAGCGCCACCGTCTTGGTGAGCGCGATGACACCGCCCTTGGTGGCGGAGTAGTGCCCCTGCCCGGGAGCTCCCTGTTGACCTGCAGCTGACGAAATGGTGATGATGCGTCCCCACTTCGCAGCCACCATGTCAGCCAGCGCCGCCCTGATCGACAGGAACGTTCCGGTGAGGTTGACCGCCAGGTATCGGTTCCACTCGTCCAGGGTGATCTTGTCGAACCGGGTGAAGCCCGCGATAGCCGCGCTCGTGACAAGGATCTCCACCGGACCGAAGGCCTCTCGTACGGCGCCGAAGGCGTTCTCCACGGCCGCCTCATCCGATACATCCACGCTGACGGCAAGGGACTGCGCACCTTGAGCCTCCAACTCAGCGGCAACCTTTTCAGCGGCCTCTGCGTTCACATCCAGAACGGCAACCCGATGGCCTGCCTGCGCGAGCCCCAGGCAAATCGACTGCCCGAGGCCCGATCCCGCACCTGTCACCACTGCTACTCGTGTCACGTCACAATTCCTTTGCCGCTGCCGCTGCCGCTGCCATCACGGTGCTGTACAACTGTATAGCCGATTGATCGGGGTTTCACAAGACGACCCAGAACAGGCCAGACGCGCCGCCCGTTGGTGGTACTCCACCGGGTGCTGTACGTTCGTACAGCAGATGCTGTAGCATCGCGGAGCAATGGCCGAGGAGGCACGTTGAGCGATCTGTATTACGACCCGTGGGATTTCGACATCGACCTCGATCCCTACCCGACCTATCGGCGGCTACGGGACGAGAGCCCGGTCTACTACAACGAGAAGCATGACTTCTGGGGCGTGAGCCGCTATGCGGACGTCGATGCGGCACTGAAGGATACGGCCCGGCTCAGCTCGGCCAAGGGCGACATCCTTGAAGTCGTCATGGCCGACCCGGTGATGCCGCCAGGGATTTTCATCAACGAAGATCCACCGTTGCACACCATTCACCGCGCGATCGTCTCCAGAGCCTTCACGCCGAAGAAGATGCGGGCCGTCGAGGACAAGATCCGCGCGTTCTGCAACGCGTGCCTCGATCCGCTGGTCGGTGGTGACCGCTTCGACTTCGTCGCGGACTTAGGTGCCGAACTTCCCATGCGCACGATCGGCATGCTCGCCGGCATTCCGGATGCCGAACAACCCGCGGTGCGCGCCCACGCCAACGAGGTGTTGCGCAACGAGGCCGGCAAGCCGATGGAGATCGATAAAGACCGTTACTTCACCGGGGAGATGTTTGGCGAGTATGTGGAATGGCGCGAGAAGAACCCTTCCGACGATCTCATCACCGAGTTACTCAACGTGGAGTTCGAAGACGAAACGGGAACCACCCGCAAGTTGACGAAGCAGGAGCTCATCGTCTTCCTGGCAGTCGTTGCAGGCGCTGGGGTCGAGACGACCGGCCGCCTGTTCGGCTGGATGGGGAAGGTGCTGGCCGAACACCCCGATCAACGCCAGGAGTTGGCGCAGGACCAGTCGAAAATCCCGATGGCCATCGAGGAACTCCTTCGCTATGAGCCGCCGGGCCCGCACGTGGCCCGCTATATCGCCACCGACGACGTCAATTTCCAGGGGCAGGTCCTGCCCGCGGGCAGCCCGCTGTTGCTGATGCTCGCATCGGCCAACCGGGACGAACGCCACTTCGAGGATCCCGACAAGTTCCACATTCGCCGAAAGCCAGGCGGTCACCTCACCTTCGGACGCGGTGCCCACTTCTGCGTCGGTTCTCCGCTGGCCCGGCTGGAGGGTCGCGTGGCCCTCGAAGAAGTTCTCAAGCGATGGCCTGAATGGGAAATCGACCTCGCCAATGCGCGTCGCTCCCGCACGTCGACCGTGCGCGGTTGGGACTCGATGCCGGCTGTGTTCGGTTGACCTAGAACGACATCCGATCCCGATAACGCCGCGCACCGTGGTCACTTAGATCCCGTTTAGATTCGGAGCCTTTCATCGACGGCGCGACGGTGTGTCGCACGTCACCCTTTGACCGAATTTGCTATACATTCGTACAGCACAGATCAGTAGGGAACAGCGAGCCCTTTCAAGAATCGAATCGGAACGGAAGATCAATATGAGCAAGTGTTTTCGGCATCGGTCGGTGTCGCGCGGAGCAGTAGTGGCGGCGTCTCTGGTAAGCCTGGCCGGTGCCTCGCTGGCGATGTCCGGCCCGGCCGCGGCCGATCCGCCCGTACCTCCCAACGTGTGGATCCAATGCAGTGGATTCACCGGTCCCAACACCACCTGGCCCCATCCGCTGACCGGCTGCATCTCCCGCCAGGGCGGGGGCTCTGGATACACACAGCGGACGGCCCCCGGCACAGAGACGATCTTCTGGAATGCACCCTTCCAGAAGGGCGAAAGCATCCAGCTGATCAATATCGCCAATCAACCGCTCGGGCCCACCGGCGCGTGCCCGGCCGACCACCCTTTTGAAGTCAACGTTTCTGGCGAAATTGGCCCAGGCGCCAACAACCTCTCGCGATCACCAGTCCGCGCAACCATCTGCGCAAACGCCACTGACTTCGTCCTCAAGCCCGGCACCCTGTTCACCATCTTCAAGAAGTAGCGCGAAGCCTGTATAGCCCGGCGGCGTGAGGCGTGCTCCGGTATCACCGGATCGGTCTTGACGACCTCGAGGAGGTCACCCTTGGCCGAGCTGAGCCTATTGGGGTCCCGCAATGCGGCATCGACGTCCGCGTAGCGGCTCAGCCCCCAGAAATCGTGGCGCTCGTTGTAGATCAGGGGCTGCCCATCACGCAGTCGGCGGTATGTCGGATAGGGGTCGAGATCGATCTCGACGTCCCACGGGTCGTAGTACAGGTCGCTCAAGACCCCTCCTCGGCTGTATTGGTACGAGGGTAGAGCATATGCTGTACGGTCGTATAGCGAACAGCTGCGTTGACGACAGGAGCACTTTCATGACTGACCGGTTCTCCCTGGACGGACGCGTCGCCATCATCACCGGCGGCGGCACCGGCATCGGTCGAGGCGCCGCGCTGGTGCTCGCCGAGCACGGCGCGGATGTGGTCTTGGCGGCCCGCCGGCCGGAGCCGCTTGAATCGACGGCGAAAGAGATTGCGGCGCTTGGCCGTCGAGCACTGGCCCTACCCACCGACGTCACCGACGCTGCCGCCTGCCAGCGGTTGGTGGACACGACTCTGAGCGAGTTCGGCCGAGTGGACATCCTGGTCAACAATTCCGGCGGCGCCGAACCGAAGCCGATCAAGAAGTGGTCCCAGGACGAGTTCGACGCGGTGATTGCGCTCAACCTCGGCAGCGTCTGGCATCTGTCCCGAGCGGCATCCGAACCTATGCTGCAGCAGGGCAAGGGCGCCATCGTCAACATCTCGTCGGGCGCCAGCCTGCTCGCCATGCCCTTGGCGGCGCCCTACGGCGCAGCCAAGGCAGGTGTCAACAATCTCACCGGGTCGATGGCCGCCGCGTGGACCCGCAAGGGCGTCCGGGTCAATGCCATTGCCTGTGGCGCGATCCGAGCCGCCACCCTGATGGACGAAGCCGACCGACTCGGACTCGATGAAGCCACACTCGCGATGTCCAATGGAGCGGGCCGGATTGGCGAGCCCGATGAAATCGGCTACGGCGTACTGTTTTTCGCCTCCGATGCGTCGAGTTTCTGTTCGGGCCAGACCCTGTATATGCACGGGGCGCCAGGTGCTGCCGGCGTCTAGCCCTGTCCCTTGGCAGCCGACCCCACCGCCAGTACGCGGCTGTACGTACGTAAAGCATGGGCGTGAGACCGTCTAGAGGAGGAATCAGATGTCGGACTCAAGGCCGGTCGCAGTCGTCACCGGAGCCAGTCGAGGCGCTGGGGCCGGCATTGCCCACGCGCTGGGCAGTCACGGCTGCACCGTCTACGTCACCGGGCGCACCCGTAAGGCGGGTGAATCCACGCTGGCAGGCACTATCGACGAAACCGCTGAACTGGTAACTGCCGCAGGCGGCAAGGGGATCGCGGTGTGCGTCGACCACGGCGATGACGAGCAAACCAAGGCGCTCTTCGACCAGGTCGAGCGCGAGCGCGGCAGGATCGACATCCTGGTGAACAACGCCGCCATCATCCGCGACGAGATGATGGGGCGGACCAAGTTCTGGGAGGAGCCCCTCAACGTCATCGATACCCTCGACGTCGGGCTTCGCAGCAGCTACGTCGCAACCGTGTACGCAGCGCCGCTGATGCTTCCGCAGCGCAACGGCTTGGTGGTGTTCACATCGGCCTCTGGCGCCGTGCACTATGCATTCGGTCCGGCGTACGGCGTACCCAAGGCGGGCATCGACAAGATGGCAGCCGATATGGCGGTCGATTTCCAGGAGTTCGGCATCGCCGCGATCTCGATCTGGATGGGTTCGCTTCTGACTCAGCGCGTCCGAGGCATCATCGCCGGCAACACCCAAAAATTCGGCCATATCCTGGACAGCGCCGAGACGCCCGAGCTCACCGGCCATGTCATCTGGGCGCTGTACAACGATCCCGAACGGATGGACCTCAGCGGACAGACCCTGATCGGCGCGGAGCTCGCGGTCAAGTACGGCATCAAGGACGAGGGTGACCGTCAACCGCCCTCGTACCGCGACCTGTTCGGCGTGCATCCGAACCAGCAGTACGCACACAAAATGCGGTGAGGCCCGGAACCTATCCCAGCTTGCGCAGCCGCGGCGCTCATCTTTCCGGCGGACCAAGCACGAGTCGCCTTGGCTACCCCAGCTTGCGCAGCCGCGGTTCCAGATCCCGCTGGAACAGATCCAGGAACCGTCGCTGGTCGTGCCCGGGCGCGTGGAACACCAGGTGGTTCAGTCCCCACCCGACATACTGGGCGACCTTCTCGACCGCCTCGTCGGGATCGGATGCCACGATCCAGCGCTTGGCGACCTGCTCGATGGGCAGCGCGTCGGCGGCCTTCTCCATCTCGATCGGGTCGTGAATGCTGGTCTTCTGCTCGGCGGTCAGCGACAGCGGCGCCCAGAATCGGGTGTTCTCCAGCGCCGCCTCGGGGTCGGTGTCGTAGGAGATCTTGATCTCGATCATCCGGTCGATGTCGTCGGGGTTCTTGCCCGCCGCCTCCGCGCCCTCCTTCATGGCGGGGATGAGCTTGTCCTTGTAGAGCTCCTCGCCCTTGCCGGAGGTGCAGATGAAGCCGTCGCCCGCCCGGCCCGCGTACTTGGCCACCTGGGGTCCGCCCGCGGCGATGTAGATCGGGATGCCGCCCTCGGGCACGTCGTAGATGGAGGCGCCCTTGGTCTTGTAGTACTCGCCGTCGAAGTCGACCCGGTCACCCAGCCACAGTTCGCGCATCAGCCGCACCGACTCACGCAGCCGCGCGTAGCGCTCCTTGAACTCGGGCCACTCGCCCTCGTAGCCGGTGGCGATCTCGTTGAGCGACTCCCCGGTGCCGACCCCGAGGAAGATCCGGTCGGGATACAGGCATCCCATCGTCGCGAACGCCTGCGCGATGACCGCCGGGTTGTACCGGAACGTCGGGGTGAGCACCGAGGTGCCCAGGACCAGACGCTTGGTGCGCTCACCGACCGCGGTCATCCACGCCAGGGAGAACGGCGCATGGCCGCCCTCGTGCCGCCACGGCTGGAAGTGGTCGCTGACCGTCGCGCTGTCCATGCCGTGGTCCTCGGCGGCGACCGCCAGTTCCACGAGTTCGCGCGGGGCGAATTGTTCTGCCGACGCCTTGTATCCCAATTTGAGTTCAGCCACGCGTTCTTTTCTACTCTCCGCAACTAAACTCGCGAGATGGCACCTGCGCTCAATGAGCTGGTTCAGGTCACCGACATCGTCCACATTGCCAAGACCCACCTGGTGAACTGGACGGTGGTGATCGACGGCGACGGCGTCCTGCTCATCGATGCGGGCTTTCCCGGCCAGCGCGCCGAGGTGCTGGCGTCACTGCGTCAACTCGGTGTCGACGCCGCCGATGTGCACGCAATCCTGTTGACGCACGCTCACATCGACCATTTCGGCACCGCGATCTGGTTCGCCGCCGAGCACGGCACCCCGGTGTACTGCCATGCCGACGAGGTCGGCCACGCCAAGCGCAAGTATCTCGAGCAGGCGTCGCCGGTCGGCGTCGCGATGCATGCCTGGCAGCCACGCTGGTTGCTGTGGTCGGCCGAGATCGCCCGCAAGGGCGCCTTCGTGCACGCCGGCATCCCGACCGCGCAACCGCTCACCGCGGATCTGGCCGCGACACTGCCGGGCGGTCCGGTCGCCATTCCCACGCCCGGTCACACCAGTGGGCACTGCTCGTACCTGGTGGACGGCGTGCTGATCAGCGGCGACGCGCTGGTGACGGGGCACCCGACGGCGTCCCGGCGCGGCCCGCAACTGTTGCACCGGGTGTTCAACCACAACGAGGCCGACTGTGTGCGCAGCCTCGGCGCGCTCGCGCTGCTGGAGACCGACATCCTCATCCCCGGGCACGGCGACGTGTGGCGCGGGCCGATCCGGGAGTTGACCGCGCAGGCTAGCCCGTGATCCCCCACCGGCCGGCCAGCAGTTCATGGGAACGCAGCCGGTCTTCGTGGCGGTGGGTCATCGAGGTGACCACCAGTTCGTCGGCGCCGCTGACGCGCTGCAACGCCGCCAATCCGTCTGCCACCTCATCAGGGTCGCCGACGAATTGCGTTGCGGTGCGGTCTTTCACGACAGCCAGTTGGTCCTCGGTCAGTGGGGCGCAGCCATCCGGATCCGGGTAGGGCACCGCCCCGCCGCAGGCCCGGATCGAGTACACCCAGTGGCCGTAGCTCGACGCCAGGTGGCGTGCGGTCGCGCTGTCGTCGGCCACCACCACGTCGGCCGACGCCACCACATACGGCTCGGACAGCGCCGCCGACGGTTGGAAAGCCTGCCGGTAGACGTCGACCGCTTCCAGGGCGGTGCCGGGGGTGATGTGGTAACTCGCGACGAACGGCAGACCGAGCGCGCCGGCGACCTGTGCACTCTGCCCCTTGCTGCTGCCGAACACCCACGGCACCAGTCCGCTGTGCGCGCCCGGGACCAGTGGCACGGCAAAACCGTTCACCGCGTATCGACCGGCGAGCAAGGCGATGATGGCGCCGACCTGGTCGGCGAAGTCCGGGGTGACGGCCTCGGGTTGGTGCAGCACCGATGTCTGGGCGCGCAGCCGCTCGCTTCGCATCAGGGCTTGCACGTCGAACGGCGGTGGCACCACCACGCCGTCCACCTCTCGCCACTCCGTCGGCGGCGGGGGCGGGCTCGGCTCCTGGTCGCGTTGCGCCTCGGTGCGCTTCTGCCCGGACCGACCGACGCCGAGATCGATGCGGCCGGGGTGGAACGCGTCGAGCATGCCGAAGCTCTCGGCGACGGCGACCGCCGTGGTGTGGCCGAGCTGCACGGCCGCGGCGCCGACCCGAATACTGTTGGTGGCGGCGGCGATCTGGCCGATCAGCACGGCGGGAGACGAGCTCGCGACCGCGACGAAATGATGCTCGGCGACCCAGAACCTCCGGTAGCCCCAACGTTCGGCGTGCCGGGCGAGGTCGACGGTGTTACGCAGCGCGGTGGCGGCGTCAGAACCCGCACTGATGGGCGAGAGGTCCAGGACGGACAACGGAACGTTCACGCCAGCACCTTCTGGAAGGCCACCGGGTACACCGGGCCCGCCGCGGGCAGCGGCGCTTCGAGGCGGCGGTAGCCGGCGGACTCGTACAGCGCCTCAGCCTCGGGCTGCCGGTTGCCGGTCGTCAGGTAGATGCGCCGATAGCCCCGGGCGGCGATCTCGGACTCCACCTCACGCAGCAGCGCGGCGGCGTATCCGTGGCGCCGGTGCCGGCTGTCGGTCCAGATGCGTTTGAGTTCGGCGGTCTCGGCGCCATCGACGACGCCGAACCGCCGAAACGCGCCGCCCGTGACGGGTGCGCCCGCGATGAGGCCGATCACCAGACCTCCGCCCGGCGGAGCGAACTCGTCGGCGGGATAGTCGCGCAGCGCTCGCAGGTGGACCTCCTCATCACCGCCGTAGCGGTGCGCGTACTCGACCGCCAGCCCGGCCAACAGCGGGGCGGCCAACGGATCATCCTGGGCGACACGAACGAAAATCATTAAAGGGTTCAACGCCGGGGGACTGCACGCATTCCGATCAGCGCGGGTTCCAATGCCGTTCCGCATCACAATTGACACGTGTAAAGTTCGCCCGCATGGACAGGATCCGGGGCAGGACGATCGTCATCACCGGCGCCGCCCGCGGAATCGGCCGGGCCACCGCCGAGGCCCTGCTGGCCCGCGGTGCCCGCGTGGTGATCGGCGACCGGGACGTGGCCGTCCTCGACGCGACGGTGACCGAACTGAACAGGCTCGGACAGGTCAGCGGCTACCCCCTCGACGTCACCGACGCCGAGTCGTTCGCGATGTTCCTCGACAAGGCGCGCGCCGACGGTGGCGGCCACATCGACGTTCTGGTCAACAACGCCGGCGTGATGCCGATCGGGCCGTTCCTGGACCACTCCGAGCAGGCGGTCCGCTCGGCCGTCGAAGTGAACTTCTACGGTGTGCTCAACGGCTGCCGGCTGGTACTGCCGGAGATGGTGAAGCGCCGCGCCGGTCACATCGTCAACATCGCGTCGCTGGCCGGTGTCCTGGCTGTGCCCGGCCAGGCCCTTTACGCCGGAACGAAATTCGCGGTCGTCGGCCTGTCCACGGCCCTGTCCGACGAGTTCGCACCGCAGGGCGTCGACGTCAGCGTCGTCATGCCGACCTTCACCGACACCGAACTGATCGCCGGCACCAATTCCACCGGCGCCCAGAAGCCGGTGCAACCCGAGGACATCGCCGCAGCGGTGGTCAGGGTGCTCGACAAGCCCACCACGGCCGTGTCGGTACCGGGGCCGTTGCGCCGCATCAGCATCCTGACCCAGTTGCTACCGCCACGGGGACGGCGCTGGCTGTCCCACAAGACGGGTAACGACACGGTGTTCATGAACTTCGACGCGACGGCCCGGGCCGGCTACGAGGAGCGTGCGCAGTCGGCGACCGGGGTCGTCGAGGAGCAGTAGCGCCGCCGCGGCGTCAGTCTTGCGGGCCGACCCGGCCCGCATGATGGCCGCCAGGTGGGCCCGCGACGTCGCGCCCACCCGCTGGCAGGCCCGGTACAGGTGCCCCTCCACGGTGCGCACCGACGTGACCAGCCGGTCGGCGATCTCCTTGTTGGACAGCCCGGCGGCCACCAGTTCGGCCACCTCACGCTGCCGGCCGGTCAACGGGGTCGGCGAGACCGGGCTGCGCGTCGCCGGCGTACAGAGTCCACCGCACTCCGCGGCCAACTGCGCCGCGATCGACGCGGCGCTCAGTCCGCGGTTGCGCAGCTGCGCCCCGGTGAGCATCACCGCCGCCTGCGCGGCCGCGTCGGCGGCGGTGCACCGGTCGCCGATGGCCTGATACGCCTCGGCGGCCGCCAGCAGTCCCTCGCCGTCGCCGTTGTTCAGCGATTCGGCATGCGCGGCAACGGTTTCGGCCAGCGGCAGGTCGAGTTCGCCGGCGAGCGCGCGGGCGCGGGCGGCCACCTCGGCCAGCCGGTCGCCGGCACCCCACTGAATCGCCGCCTGCAGACAGACGAGTTCGTGGGTGGGTTGGTGGCGGTCACGGGCCACCGCCGCCTCCGTCAGCACCGTGTCGACGGCGTCGGTCAGAGCTGCCCGCCGCGGCCTGCGCCCAGCCGGTGGCAACGGCCAGCGCGGTCTGCATGAACAGGTAGTCGGGCTTCACCACCGTGCGGGCCTGTTCCAGCATCTCGGCGGCCGCGTCGGCCTCGCCGAGTTTGGCGTGCGCCTCGACCAGCGCGAAATAGCAGGCCGGCCGCAGCGTCGCCACCCCGTGCTGCTCGGGCGACGCCAGCGCCTCGTGCAGCAGCCGCACCGACTCACGCAGCTCACCGCGCATCAACGCGGCGTGGCCCTGCAGGAACACCAGGTTGGCCGACGCCCGCCCGGGCGCGTCCATGGCCAGCGCCGCCAGCATGGAGGCGGCGCGCTGACATTCGTCGATGAGCCCGTTGATCCGGCACGCACGCAGGTACACACCGCCGAACCAGAACCGCAGGTGCGCCGTCTCGTAGGAATTGGTGGCCCGCTCGATGGCCTCGTGGGCCACCCCGGTGACCTCCGCGGTGTCGCCCCAGCGCGCCGGACGCCATCACCAGTGCCACCGCGGCCATCAGCGCGGTGAGGTCGGACAGGGTGCCGGATTTCAGTGCCGCACCTGGCCTTTTCCTCGGCTTCGACGCAGCGGGCGAAGACGGCGTCCACGCAGGCCTCCAGCGCCAGTCGCGCGGCGCGGTCGGACTCCGACTCGTCGTCGGTCGCCAGCGCGGCCAGGATGGGGACGGCCTCGGCGGGCCGGCCCAGCATCCAGATCGTGTTCGCCGCCCGCATCAGCGCCCACGTCCGCTCGTCGGCGTCATCGGCCGGGGTGAACGGCACGCAGGAATTCCTCGGCCTCATCTCCGCCTCCCGTCACCACCATGCAGAGCGCCTGCAACCGTGCCGCGGCCGCGGGGTCGTGCGTGGCTGCGGCATCGGCGAACCGCTCGGCCAGGTCGATGTCGAGCATCCGCATGGCGTGCTGAGCCGCGTCCAGGAACAGTGCGGGATCGGGCGGCAGATCCGAGTCGAGCGCCAACTGCGCCCGCACCACCGCACGCTGCGGATCGGCGTCCGCGGTCTTCTGCGCCCCGAGCAGCTGGGCCAGTTGCCCGCGCAGCTTCGACAGGTACATCTCCCCGGCCGCGGCCCGGCGCAGTTCGCCGAACAGCGGATGGGCCAGGCTGACGAGCAGCCGACCGCCCGCGCGTTCCACCCGGATCAGGTTCAGCTGCTCGGCGGTCTCCAGATCCTCCCGCGAGACCATTGCCTGCAGGACGTCGAGATCCAGTGGCTCGCACAGCGATAGCGCGTCGAGGACCAGCGCCTGCTCCGGGGGCAGCCGGTCGAGCCGGTTGCCCACCAGATCGCTCATGGACTGCGAGACCGCGACATCGCCGTCCCACAACCAGACCCCGGCCACCTGCCGGATCCGGCCGGCGGCCACCTGGTCCTTGACGAGTTGCTGGATGAACAGCGCGTTGCCGCCGGTGAGCCGCCAGAACCGCTTCGCGCTGCGCGCGTCCATCGGTCCGCCGAGGGTGGCCTCGACCACGGCGCGGGTCGCCTCCTGCGACAGCGGTTCGAGGTCCAGCCGGGCCAGCAGCCCGTCGCGCCACAGCGCCCGCACCGCATCGGGTTCACCGGCACCGGAGCGCACGGTGACCACCAGGCGCGCCTCCCGGGTCTGCGCGAGTTGGTGCACGACGTGCGCGGAGAACCCGTCGAGCAGGTGTGCGTCGTCGACACCGATCAGCACTCGGCCCTGACGTTGTTGTGCCACAAGGGCATTGATCACCCGGCGCACACTGGGCGCGGGTTCGGCGGCGGCATCACCGAGGGCAACGGAGAAGGCGCCCAACGGAATCGGCCGCGCCGAGGCCGTCCCCACGATCCAGTTGGTCCGCGTTCCCGCCGCCGCGGCCTGGGCCAGCAACTCCCGGGCCAGCCTGGTCTTGCCCACCCCCGCCGCACCGGCAATGACCACACCCGCATAGTTGCCCACGCCGCTGAGCGCACGCCGCAGTGCGGCAAGTTCATCGTCTCGACCTGTCAGCGCATCACCGCTGGTCACGGGCCGACTATAACGCGAAACCCTGGCAATCAACGACTATCGGCGTCGCAGCGCCTGATCCAGGTCCGCAATCAGGTCCTCGGTGCCTTCCAGGCCCACCGAGATGCGCACCACGCCGTCGCCCAGCCCGATCGCGGCGCGGCCCTCCGGGCCCATCGCGCGGTGGGTGGTGGTGGCCGGATGCGTGATCAACGTCTTGGCGTCACCGAGGTTGTTGGAGATGTCGATCAGGCGCAGGCCGTCCAGCAATTCGAAAGCCCTTTGCTTGCCGCCGTCTTCGGGGGCATCGAGCTCGAAGGTGACCACGGTCCCGCCGCCGGACATCTGCCGCTTGGCCAGCTCGTGCTGCGGATGCGAAGCCAGGAAGGGGTAGCGCACCCACCGGATCGCCGGGTGACCCTCCAGGAACTCCGCGATGCGCAGCGCCGACTGCGTGCTGTAGTTCACCCGCACGGCCAGCGTCTCGAGGCCTTTGAGCAGTGTCCATGCGTTGAACGCACTGATCGCCGGGCCGGTGTGGCGCATCAGCGTCTGCACCGGGCCGTCGATGTACTCCTTGTCGCCGAGGATCGCGCCGCCCAGCACGCGGCCCTGGCCGTCGATGTGCTTGGTTCCGGAGTAGACGACGACGTCGGCGCCCAGCGGCATGCCCTGCTGCAGCAGCGGGGTGGCAAAGACGTTGTCCAGAACAACTTTTGCCCCGGCCGCATGAGCAAGCTCGCTGACGGCGGCGATGTCGACCAGCGACTGCATCGGGTTGGACGGCGTCTCGAAGAACACCGCGTTGGTGGGCACCGACAGCGCCTGCTCCCACTGGTCGAGATCTTCGCCGTCGACGAACACCGTTTCCACGCCCCAGCGCGGCAGGATCTCGTTGCACACCACGAAACAGGAGCCGAACAGGCTGCGGGCCGCGACCAGCCGGTCGCCCGCGCCGAGCAGCGCACCCAGCGACGTGAACACCGCGGCCATCCCGGTGGCGGTGGCGAACGCCGCCGGCGCGTCCTCGATGAGCCGCAGCCGCTCCTCGAACATCGAGATCGTCGGGTTGCCGTAGCGGGAGTACACGTACCGGTCGATCTCGCCGGTGAACGCCTTCTCCGCGGCGGACGCCGTCTCGTAGACGTAGCCCGAGGTCAGGTACATCGCCTCGGCGGTCTCCTCGAATCCGGACCGCAGCAGGCCGCCGCGCACACCGATGGTGGCCTGGCTGACGCCGTCGGGCAGCGCCGCGGGGATGCGAACCGACGGCACCGGCGGTTTGTCGGTCATGACTGCGTCCAGGGCAGGCCGGCCGCGCGCCAACCGGTGACGCCGCGGTGCTTCTGCTCATCGAGGTCGCCCTCGAAGCCGTCGGACACGTTGTACGACGGCGCGATGCCCGCGGCGGTGGCGGCCTCGGCCGCGCCCACCGACCGGTTACCCGAGCGACACAGGAACACCACCGGCCGTTCGCCCGGCGTGACGCCGGCGGCCAGCAGGTCGTCCACGAACCGCTCGTTGCGCGTGCCGTCGATGGCGTTCCACTCGATGAACACCACGTCGCGCCCGAGACCGGACAGGTCGGGCACCCCGACGAACTTCCATTCGGCCTGCGTGCGGACATCGACGAGGACCGCATCGGGGTCGTCGGCCAGCATCCGCCAGGCCTCTGCCGACGTGATATCTCCCGCGTAACTCACGGTCGCGAGTTTTTCACACGTTCCCGAGCGCGTGTCACCGGTACTGCGCTGCGTGCGCGAAAGTCCACGTGACCCGCTACTGACCGGGCCCGGCGGAACAGACCCGCCACGCACCGTCCTCGCGGACGAAATCGGCGACGGTGTCGACCTTGGCGTCCTTGTCGACGGCGAAGTAGTAGCTGACGTTGGCGGTGGCCCGGTCCCCGTCGATCGACACCCCGGTCACGTTGTCGACGTACCGCGCACCCTTTGCGGCCACCGAATTACGTTGCCGGGCAAGCACTTCGGCTTCGACACCGGCCTGCTGCGCGCAGGTGTTGGCCCGGTAGTCCGCGGTAGTCCAGCCGCTGCAGCGCGTCGTTCTGCCCCAGCGCGGCCCGCACCACGGCCTCCCGTTCGTTGTCGGTGCCGCGATTCGCCCACGTCATCACACCGATCCCGACCGACCACCAGGACGGCGATCACCAGCGCCCCGATGAACGGCCAGGGGGTCGATCCGTCGTCGGCGTCGTCGGCGCGGTCGCCCCTCACGACCACCACTTTCCCAAGGCGCCCGACATCTGCCGGACCCGGTCCCGCGCGGCCGTCACGTCAGGTCCGGTGGCCAGCGCCACCCCGACGGGGCCGCGCGGGCCGGCGGGCCGGGGGAACACCCGCACATCGCTTTCCGGCACGCTCAGCGCCGCTGCCAGGATGTCGGCCCACGAGTTCGCGGAATCACCGGCCTCGGCCCCGCCATAGACGACCTCGGCGGCAGCCGGCGACACCATGATGCTGTCCACCGGCAGCCCCAACGTCGCGCGGGCGTGCAGGTCGAACATCGACAGCCGCTGCGACCGCAGGGTCACCAGCCCGGTGTCGGGCGGGCGCGCGGTCACATCGGAGAAGTACACCTCGTCACCGCGGACCAGCAGTTCTACGCCGAACACGCCCCGGCCACCGAGCGCGTTGACGACCCTCGCCGCAATGGACCGGGCGGCATCGACAGCGATCTGACTCATCAGCTGGGGCTGCCACGCCTCGAGCACGGTGTCGCTTTCGGCCGTCGGGCCGGAGGCGACCTGTCGGTGGCCGATGGCCTCGCAGAATGTCAGGACCCCGTCGGCGCCGCGCACGGTCAGCACGGTGATCTCGTGGTCGATCTCGACGACGGTCTCCACCAGCACGCGGTCCGGCCCGCCGGTCGTCCTCGCCCGCTGCCATGCCGGCTCGATGTCGTCGGGCCGCAGCAACACCGACTGGCCCTCACCCGGCAACGCCGCCAGCGGCTTGACCACCAGCGGGAAACCCGTGTGGTCGGTGATCGCCGTCAGCTCCGCCACCGAACCGGCGAACCAGAACGGCGCGGTCGGCAGGCCCAGCTCGTCGGCGGCCAGCCGTCGCAGTCCTTCCCGGTCCACATCGGCCGGGTCGACGGTCCGCATCACGTGGTCCGGCCGCACCCGCTCGATCACCTCGGCGGGATCGACGCCGGCGTCCAACACGGTCACTTCGGCACCGAGGCGCTGGAAGCTGGCCACCAGCTCGGCGGCGGGCCCGTCGGTGCCCACCACCACGACCCGCGGCGAGGTCATGCCTGCAGCTCCAGGTCCAGGTAGCACCACCGCCAGCTTTCGCCCGGTTCGATCGACCGCATCACCGGATGTCCGGTGGCCTTGAAATGGGCCGACGCGTGCTGGCGCGGGCTCGAATCACAGCAGCCGACGTGCCCGCACGCCAGGCACATCCGCAGGTGGGCCCACATCGATTCGCCGTCCTCCGCGCACTCCTGGCAGCGCGGACTGCCGGGCGCCGGCTCATCGGCGTCGGCGACCGCGGCGAGGTGTTCGCAACCGCGTACCGGCGGCGCCGGCCTGCCGGCCCTGCGACTGGACCGCCTCACCGGGCGACGGCGTTCATCGGATCCTGCATGCTGCGAGGGACATGCTGCGCATGGTGTCCAAGGATAGGTGCACCGATCCGAGTGGAGGTCTCACAACGTGTCTGTCGAACTCCTGGTGGTACTGGTCGGCGCGGTGCTGCTGTCGGCACTGGCGCGGCGCTACAACCTGTCCTCGCCGCTCACACTGGTGGTGGCCGGACTGATAGTCGGCCTGATCCCCGGCATCCCGCAGATCATGCTCGACCCGCATCTGGTGCTCTTCGTCATCCTGCCGCCGCTGCTCTGGACAGCGGGCCTGGACAGCTCGTATGTGGACCTGCGCAAGAACATCGCGGCGATCGGCTGGCTCGCGGTGGGTCTGCCTATTGCGACCACGTTCGTGGTCGGCTACGTGGCCTATCGGACGGTGCCCGAGCTCACCCTGGCCGCCGGGCTGGTGCTGGGCGCAATCGTCGCGCCGCCCGACGCCGTGTCGGCGTCCGCGATCGGCCGCCGGTTGGGGCTGTCGCGCAAGACCATGACTCTGCTCGGTGGCGAAAGCCTGCTCAACGACGCGACCGCGTTGACGGCCTACAAGGTGGCGCTGGCGGCGGCGGTCGGCACGGCGCAGAGCTGGGGAGACGCGGCCGGGGTGTTCGTCTGGGCGGTGATCGGCGGCGTCGTGGTGGGCCTGGTGCTCGGCAAGGCGATCGTGTTCGTCCGCAGTTGGCTCTCAGATTCGGTGGCCGAGAGTGCGATCGGTCTGGTGGCCCCGTTCGTGATCTATCTGATCGCCGAGGAGGTGCACGGTTCCGGTGTGCTCGCCGTCGTGGTGGCCGCACTGATCCTCGGCCAGCGTTCGACCCAGGCCGGCTACGCCACCCGCCTGCAGGACGATGCGGTGTGGCGCGCCGTGCAACTGCTGCTGGAGTCGGTGGCGTTCCTGCTCATCGGTTTGCAGCTGCCGCAGGCGGTCCGCGAGATGAAAGGCATCCCCGCCGAAACCGTGCTGGTGTCCTCGGTAGCGGTTTTCGCGACCGTGATCGTGGTCCGTATCGCCTGGGTGTTCGGTTCGGCCTATCTGTTGCCGCGCCAGCGTGACCACAACGGTGAGCCGCTGGAGAAGCCGACGCCGGCGCAGGTGTTCGTGGTCGCGTGGGCGGGGATGCGCGGCGTGGTGTCGCTGGCCGCCGCGTTCGGCGTGCCGGCGACGACGCTGGCGGGCGACGCCTTCCCCGGCCGGCCGAGCATCATCTTCCTGACGTTCGTCGTGGTGGTGGGCACCCTGCTGCTGCACGGGCTGACGCTGCCGTGGGTGATCCGGTTCCTGGGTGTCACCGGCGACGAGGAGGCCCACGCCGACGCCCTGGCCATCGTGACCGCACGGACCAGAGCCGCCGAAGCCGCGGTACAGAAGCTTGAGGAGAAGCTCGCGAAGGCCCGGGCGGCGGGCAAACCCATGGACACCTACGACCGCGCGGCCAAGGTGCTGCGCGAGTGGAACAAGCGGCGGCGCAACGAAGCCTGGGAGGAGCGACTGGGCCGCGGCGAGGAGGAACTCGGCGCGGCCCCGGCAGAGGCCTTTCGGCGGCTGCGGCTGGAGATGCTGGCCGCCGAGCGGGCGACGTTCATCGCCGAACGCGACGCCAACCGCATCGACGACGAGGTGCTGCGGTCGCTGATGCACGACCTCGACTTGCAGGAGGCAACGCTTAATCGTTGACCCCGCTGGGTACGTTTGCGTGCGTGAACTGGAACCGCCTCGCCGCTGCCGTCACGTCGCGCCGATCGTGGGCGTGGGCGGTGCTGATCGCACTGGCGTCCGGCCTGCTGATGGCGCTGGCCGGCGGTGGCGACTCGGCGTCGCAGTCCCCCGTTTCCCTGCCCGGTTCCGCGGAATCGGCCCGCGCGGCCGCACTGGCCAAGGACTTCCCGGGCGGCGACCGCGCACCCGCGATCCTCGTCGTCACCCGGACCGACGGGGCACCGCTGACCCCGGACGACCACGCCGCCGCCGATGCCGCCCGGACGCGCATCGAGGGTTCTCCCCTGACGGTGTCCACCGACGGGATGGCCGCACTGGCCGCCGTGCCGCTGGACACGAACCTGTCCGGGTTCGCCCTCAACGACGCCGTGAAGTCCCTGCGTACCAACGCCACCACCGGACTGCCGGACGGCCTGCTCGCCCAGGTCACCGGCGGGCCGGCGTTCGGCGCCGACATCGCGAACGCGTTCGCGGGCGCCAACATCACGCTGCTGGCGGTCACCGCGGCGGTGGTCGCGGTGCTGCTGATCCTGACCTACCGCTCGCCCGTGCTGTGGCTGGTGCCACTGCTGGTGATCGCGTTCGCCGACCGGGTGGGCGCGGTGGCCGGGGCCGCCCTGACGTCGGCGGTGGGCCTGACCGCGGACGGTTCGACGGCCGGCATCACCAGCGTGCTGGTGTTCGGGGCGGGCACCAACTATGCGCTGCTGCTGATTTCGCGATACCGCGAGGAGTTGCGTAGATCGCGAGACCACCGCGCGGCGCTGCACACGGCCGTGCGGACCGCCGGACCGGCGATCGTCGCCAGTAACGCCACCGTGGTGCTGGCCCTGCTGACGCTGTTGTTCGCTTCGGCACCGAGCACCCGCAGCCTGGGAGTGCAGGCGGCCACGGGTCTGGTTGTGGCAGCGTTGTTCTCGCTGCTGGTGCTGCCGCCGCTGCTGGCGCTGTGCGGGGTTCGGCTGTTCTGGCCGTTCGTTCCGCACCCCGGTGATTCCGACACCGTCACGACCGGTGCGTGGCACCGGATCGCCGCCGGCGTGGCGCGGCGTCCGGTAATGGTCGCCACCGCGTCGATCCTGCTGCTGGGGGTCCTGGCGATCGGCATCCTCGGCACGCCCACCGGGCTTTCGCAGACCGAGCAGTTCCGTGTCAAGGCCGAGTCGGTCTCCGGATACGACGCCGTTGCCGCCCACTTCCCCGGCGGGCTGACCGATCCGACCCGCGTGATCGGCAGCACCGGGCGCGCCGAGGAGTTGCAGCGGGCCATCGTCGACACTCCCGGGGTGGTGTCGGCGACCGAAGCCGGCCGCACCGACGGGGGTCTGGTGCAATGGGCGGTGGTCACCGACGCCGCACCGGCCACCGGCCAGGCCTTCGAAACCGTTGAAGCGCTGCGTGATTCGGTGCGCTCAGCCGATCCCGGCGCGGTGGTGGGCGGCGCCGACGCGCAGGCGCTCGATGCCCGCGACGCCGCGGTCCGGGACCGGTTCCTGCTGATCCCGGCGATCCTGGCGGTCGTGCTGGCGGTGCTGCTGCTGCTTCTGCGTGCCGTCGTCGCGCCACTGGTGCTGGTGGCGGTGACGGTGCTGTCGGCGCTCGCGGCACTGGGCCTGGGCGGCTGGGTCAGCGTGCACATCTTCGGATTTCCCGCACTGGACAACAGCACCCCGTTGTTCGCGTTCCTGTTCCTGGTGGCCCTCGGCGTCGACTACACCATCTTCCTGGTCACCCGCGCCCGGGAGGAGACGCGCACGCACGGAACGCGCGTGGGCATCGTGCGCGCGGTGTCGGCCACCGGGGCCGTGATCACCAGTGCGGGCATCGTGCTGGCGGCGGTGTTCTGCGTGCTGGGTGTGCTGCCGCTGATCGTGCTGACCCAACTGGGCATCATCGTCGGCCTGGGCATCCTGCTGGATACCTTCCTGGTTCGCACCGTCGTCATCCCGGCGCTGTTCACCATCCTCGGCCCGAAGGTGTGGTGGCCGGGCGACATCGAACCCGATCACGACCCCGACACCGACCCCGTGGAGCGCGTTACCGTCTGATTCGTGCGGAGTGCACGCTCATCCAGGACTTTCTGGCTCGCGCGTAGCGTCGAGGCATGGCGGAGACGACCGCGGCGCCCGAGCACCCCGTACTACCACCCGTGCACATGCGGCGCGACGCGTTCGACCCGGTGCCGGAATTGCGCGACATCAGGGAGTCCGAGGGTGTGCGAACCGTCGCCAATGCGTTCGGGATGCAGGTTCACCTGGTCACCCGGCACGAGGACGTCAAGGCCGTGCTCGCCGACCATGAGCGGTTCTCCAACGCTCGGCCGCCCGGCTTCGTCGTCCCCGGCGCGCCGCCGGTCGACGAGGACGAGCAGGCCAGTTCCCGGGCGGGCAATCTGCTGGGCCTCGACCCGCCCGAGCATCAGCGCCTGCGCCGGATGCTGACCGGGCAGTTCACCGTCAAGCAGATGAAGCGCCTCGAACCGCGCATCGTCGAAATCGTCGAGCAGCACCTCGACGCAATGCAATCATCGGGTTCGCCCACGGATCTCGTTGCGGCCTTTGCGTTGCCGATTCCCTCGCTGGTGATCTGCGAACTGCTCGGTGTGCCCTACGCCGACCGCGCCGACTTCCAGCACCGCAGCGCGCGACAGCTGGATCTGTCGATCGCCATCCCCGAGCGGCTCGCCTTGGCTCGGGAAGGCCGCGAGTACATGGGCTCGCTGGTGGCGACCGCCCGCCGCGGCCCGGGTGACGATCTGCTGGGGATGCTGGTGCGTGACCACGGCGCCGAACTCACCGACGACGAATTGATCGGTATCGCGGGGCTCCTGCTGCTGGCGGGTCACGAGACCACGTCCAACATGCTCGGACTGGGCACCCTGGCGCTGCTGCGCCACCCCGATCAACTCGCCGCGGTCCGCGACGACCCCGACGCCGTCGCACCCGCAGTCGAGGAACTGCTGCGCTGGCTGTCGATCGTGCACACCTCGATTCCCCGGATCACCACCACCGACGTGGAGGTCGCCGGCGTGCCGATCCCGGCGGGCGAGTTGGTGTTCGCCTCGCTGCCCTCGGCCAACCGGGACCCGGACTTCATCGCCGACCCCGAGGTGCTGAACATCCGCCGCGGCGCGATGGGGCATCTCGGTTTCGGCCACGGCGTGCACCACTGCCTGGGTGCGCCGCTGGCCCGCATGGAGATGCGGATCGCGTTTCCCGCACTACTGCAACGGTTTCCGACGCTGGCGCTGGCCGAAGACTTCGCCGACATCGACTTCCGGTCGTTCCACTTCATCTACGGCCTGCGGTCGTTGTCGGTGTGTTGGTAGTCGGTGTGTTGGTAGTCGGTGGTTGGTTGGAGGTGCAGCGTCATGAAAGTGGTTGCCGATCAAGACCTGTGCATCGGTGCGGGTGTCTGCGTGATGTCCACCGCCGTCGTTTTCGACCAGGATGACGACGGCATCGTGGTGGTGCTCACCGAGGACGTCCCCGAGGCCGAAGAGGACCGCGCCCGCGAGGCAGTGCAGCTGTGCCCCTCAGGAGCGCTGCGGCTGTCCGAGTGACGCCGCGACCGCCGGTTTGCGCGCGACCACCGCGGCGCGCACCAATACCGCCGGGTTCAACAACGAAAGCGGTGAGTGGGTGCGATTGCCCACCGCGGCGACACGGTCGGCGACCTTCTGATCCCGCGCCGCGGCGCCGTAGACCAGGCGTTCGAGCGCGTTGAGCCGGGGCCTGCGGCTGAAGTCGATGGTGAAGATCTCGTGGCGCAGCAGTTGCCGACGGTGCCGCCACTGGTAGCGGCGTGCGGCCCGGTCCACGCTCTGGCCGTCGCCGGACCGCAACGGTCCGGCCACCGCGTCACTGAGCCATTCGGCGGACTGCATGGCCCAGCCGCATCCGGTGCCCCACAACGGATCCCCCACCATCGCCGCATCACCCACCAGGGCCACCCCGGGAGCGACGATCCGGCGGCGGGTGATGCTGGGATAGTCGTTGGTGCCGATCACATCCGTAACCCGTTGCGCCCGCGACATGTCCGGACCGTCGGGCATTCGTGCGAACATCCGCAACAGGGCGGCTTCGCGGTCTTCCCGGAACTCGTCGAGGCGCGCTTTGCTCGGCATGGCGACCAGCACGGTGACGCCGTCGTCGTTGCAGAATGTGTATCCGGCGTCGGGCTCGGTGAACCACGCCGCACCCGTCCAGCCGTCCGGCAGCCCGACATCGCGGAAGCCTGCGTAGTAGCCGAATCTCATACTCGGCCATTCCCGCGCCGGAAGATCCGCCATCGCCGCGACCTTGGACGTATGACCGTCGGCACCCACCACCAGGCGCGCCCCCAGTCGCCGGCGCCGACCGTCGACGTCGGCCACGACGCCGTCGACCCGGCCGCCGGCGTCCCTCGTGAGCTCGCGCACCTTGGCGCCGAGCATCAACTCGACACCGGCCACCGCTGCCGCCGTGGATCGCATCAAGGGGTCCAGGGTCTTGCGCTGAATGTTGTAGCCGTGCACATCGCCGCCGAGTTCTTCCCGGAACCAACCGCCGTGGTTCGTCCAGCCCCGTTCGTAGTGGCGCACCGCGTGCAGTTCGTCGAACCGGCGATCGAGGCCGAGGCGCTCAATCGTGGGTAGCGCACCGGCGCGAATGCTGTGCGAGCACAGCCGCTTGTAGTAATTGGGATCCTTGTGCGCTTCCAATAAGGCGACCCGTAATCCGCTGCGGCCCAGAAAGATTGCCGTTGCGCAGCCGGCCGGACCAGATCCCACCACGATGACGTCGAATTCCGCGTCGTTTTCGATGGACACCAGACCCCCCTTTGGTCTCGCTACCCTGCGCCGAATATATACGTGGCCAGACCCGACCGAACCGCGAAACTCAGGATCGATGCGGGGCGCGGCGGCCTTCCGGTTCGTCGTCGTCGAAGTGCAGGTCGATCACCCCGGCGCGAGCCAGCGCCAGCAGGCTCACGACCAGCACCCAGGTCGGGAAACGCCAGCACGATCCAGGTGCTGATGTCGCTGCCGATCAGCAGCGAGACCGCCACCAGATAGGTGGTGCCGATCAACCACTTGGGCATCAACCCGGTCTTCAGCCAGATCGTGGCCAGAGAGATCATGAAGACCGCCGCCATCCGGATCGCGTAGGTCTTGAACAGCGCGATGATCACCACCTGACCCAGTGTCGAGGCGCCCGAGGCATCCCCCGACTTGTCGAGCAGTGCGCTGCTGGCGACCAGTCCCGCGGCCACCCCGGCCGCGACGAACGTCATCGCCAGGAACAAGATCCCGCTGCCGAGGAACACCGAGGCGAAGAACTTGTCCTCGTACCTGCCGAAGCCGTCCCGCACCACGCCGATGAACCACAGGAACGCAATCCCGGCGAACGGGTATGAGCAGTGATGCCACCTTCAACCGGGTGCTGCCGGCGTCGAGCCACTGGGAGCCCGGCGCCGCCCCCTCGGGCAGAGCGCTACGGATCAGGGCGATCGCGACGCCGAACAGCACCGCGAAAAGAACCCCGGCCAGCGCGGCGGCGCGCGGCGTGGTAAGTCGGTGCAGTCCGGTTGCCGGGCGGTGTTGCGTCATACCTGCAATTCAAGCGCACCGCGCCTGGATTTCGGTCAAGGCTGACCGGGCAGCAACCGGATCATCAATCCGTTGGCCTCGGCCAGCAGGTTGCCCTCGGGGTCACGCAGTTCGGCGTTGACGAACGCCTTGCGGCCCTCGGTCTCCCGGATCCAGCCCCGCGCCGTCAGCTCGGTGTCGATGGGTGTGACCTTGCGGTAGTCGACATGCAGAAAGCCGGTCCGGCTGATCGGCTGGCCCGCCGCGTGAATCACCATGCCGAACACCGAGTCGAACAACAGTGGCAGCACGCCGCCGTGCACCGCATGGTTGCCGCCGACGTGGTACCGGCTGAACCGCACGCGCAGCGCCACGCCGTCGGCCGCGAACTTGTCGATGAACCACGGCGGCATCAGCAGGCTGCCGCCGCCCGGCAGTTCGGGCACCCGCTGCGCCGGGCCCACGCCCTCGCCCGCCTCATAGGGATCGAGAAGCGACACCAGCGCTTCGACGCGGTCCGCGGCGTCCTGCCAGGTGTCGGGATCCGGGTTCGCCGAGACGGCGAGATCCTGCAGGCGGCGCATGCCGGTCACGAACCGGCCGAATCCCGGACCGGGCCGCGCGGCTTCGAAAAGCGGGAAACCCCCGTGCTTGTCGTAGTCAGGGTCCTGGACTGTCACGGACGCGCCGCCAGGATGTCCCGGCGCACAATCGTCTGATCCCGGCCGGGCCCGACGCCGATGCACGAAACATGTGCTCCGGCAAGCTCTTCCAACCGCAGCACATAGTCGCGCGCCTTCACCGGCAGGTCGTCGAACTCACGCGCGGTCGAGATGTCCTCCCACCAGCCCGGCATCTCCTCGTACACCGGTACGGCCTTGGTGATGTCGCTCTGGGTCATCGGCATCTCGTCGGTGCGCTTGCCGTCGACGGTGTAGCCCACGCAGATCGGCACCGTGTCCAGAGACGACAGCACATCGAGTTTGGTCAGGAAGTAGTCGGTGATGCCGTTGACCCGCGTGGCGTAGCGGGCGATCACCGCGTCGAACCAGCCGCAACGGCGCCGGCGGCCTGTCGTCACGCCGATCTCACTCCCGGTCTTGGCCAGATACTCCCCGTGTTCGTCGAACAACTCGGTGGGGAACGGGCCGGAGCCCACGCGGGTGGTGTAGGCCTTGAGGATGCCCAGCACCGTGGTGATCCGGGTGGGGCCGATCCCCGAGCCCACCGCAGCACCGCCGGCCGTCGGATTCGACGATGTGACAAAGGGATACGTGCCGTGGTCGACGTCGAGCAGGGTGCCCTGCGAACCCTCCAGCAGCACCGTCTCGCCGTTGTCGAGCGCCGTGTTGAGCAGCAGCCTGGCGTCGGCGATGCGGTGTGTGAAGCCCGCAGCCTGTTCGAGCAGGTTCGCCACCACCTCGTCGGGATCCAGCGCCTTCCGGTTGTAGATCTTGACCAGCACCTGGTTCTTGAATTCCAGCGCGGCGCCGACCTTCTCGGCCAGCAGGCCCTCGTCGAGCACGTCGGCGACCCGGATGCCGATGCGGGCGATCTTGTCCTGATAGCACGGACCGATGCCACGGCCGGTGGTGCCGATCTTCCTGTTGCCCATGTAGCGCTCGGTCACCTTGTCGATGGCGACGTGGTAGGGCATCAGCAGATGCGCGTCGGCCGAGATGAGCAGCCGCTCGGTGTCGACGCCGCGGTCCTCGAGGCCCTTCAGTTCGGCGAGCAGCACACCCGGATCGACGACGACACCGTTGCCGATCACGTTCGTGACACCTGTCGTGAGAATCCCCGACGGGATGAGATGCAGCGCGAAGTTGTCACCCGTCGGCAGGACGACGGTGTGCCCGGCGTTGTTCCCGCCTTGATAGCGCACAACCCACTGCACGCGGCCACCGAGCAGATCGGTGGCCTTCCCTTTGCCTTCGTCGCCCCACTGGGCGCCGATCAGGACGATTGCCGGCATGGCTTATCCCCGCTTAACTCATGGCTTACTGTGTCCAGCCGGTGACACACCCTATCCGAGATGACCCCGACCCGTCGCCAAGGAGCCGCGTTGGCCGCCCAAGACACCGCGAGTGACCTCGTGGTCCTCCGGTTCGGCCGACACCGAGTTCCCCGCCCGCTGGCCGATCTTCCGGTCCGGGACATCGCCGGCGACGCCGAGTCCGCCGCGTCGATCGACGCGGCGGTGCGCGCAGCTCGCCGCGTCATCGTCGTCGGTACCGAGGCCGACCTGGCCGCCGTACTGACCCGGCTGCTGCGCACCGAACGGCTCGACGTCGAGGTCGCCCCGCTGAGGGCCGGCCTGTGGCGGCGGAACGCTCGGCGCGCATCTACCGTTGCAGCGCGACGCGTTCCGCTGATCCGCGACGAAACCGGGCAGGTCATCGTCGGCGCCGCGTACTGGTTGCCGCCCGGCGACGCGGCCACCGTCCACGGCGAGGGGATCGTCGATGACACCGTGCTGTTCGACGGCGAGGCACCCGGCGTCCGCATCGAGCCGACGACGGCCATGCCCGGCCTGCGGGCCCGGCTGCAGACCGGACGGCTGCGGCACGGCCGGTGGGTGAGCGGGCGGGCGGCCCAGTTGGGCACCACCGGCGCACGGGTGCTGCGCGACGGTGTCGGGGCGCCGCGCGAGGTGCGCCGGTCGACGTTCTACCGGCACACCGAGGGCTGGCTGCGCGTGCGCTGAGGGTGCGATATCCCGTGTTCAGGCGGCTGTGCGCGGTAGCTTTGTGCAGGTGAGCATCCGCCCGGCCGAGCAGTCGGTACGTCCCAGCCCGATCTTCCTGGTCCTGGTGGCCGTCACCGTGGTCGGCGGCGTCCTGGCATGGACGGCAGGCGAGTCCACCAGGCCTTTCGCCTACGCCGGGGTGTTCATTCTCGTCATCGCCGGCTGGATCGTGTCGCTGTGCCTGCACGAATTCGGGCACGCGTTCACCGCATGGCGGTTCGGCGACCACGAGGCCGCCCTGCGGGGCTACCTGACGCTCAACCCGTTCAAATACTCCAACCCGATGCTGTCGATGGTGCTGCCGCTGTTGTTCATCGCGATGGGCGGCATCGGCCTGCCGGGCGGTGCGGTCTGGGTGCGCACCGATGCGATGACCAAGTGGCAGCGCACCGTCGTGAGCCTGGCCGGGCCATTCGCCAACCTGGTGCTGGCCGTCCTGCTGCTCGGCGTCACCCGGCTCTTCTACCAGCAAGATCACACGGTGTTCTGGTCCGGCATGGCATTTCTCGGCCTGCTGCAGGTGATGGCGGTCGTGCTGAACCTCATCCCGATTCCGCCGCTGGACGGCTACGGGGCGCTGGAGCCGCATCTGAGCCCCGGCCTGCAGCGCTCCCTGGCCCCGGTCAAGCAGTACGGATTCTTCATCCTGCTGTTCGTGTTGATCGCGCCGCCGCTGAACCAGTGGTTCTTCTCGATCGTCATGAAGGTCTACGCCGCGCTGGGGGGTGTCGGCGAACTGGCGTCGATCGGATACTCCCTGACGTTGTTCTGGCACTAGCAGCGCCGAGGCGCCCTTGCCATATATGCGGTTTTACGCATATATTCCGTTGATGGGCGCCGGCCACGATCACAACCACCCCGGGGACACCCGCGTCAGCCGGATGCTGATCGCCGCGGCGATCCTGACGGCCTTCTTCGTCCTCGAACTGACGACGGCACTGTGGATCAACTCCATTGCGCTGCTTGCCGACGCGGGCCACATGCTCACCGACCTGGTGGCGATGTTCATGGGCCTGACCGCGGTGCTGCTGGCCCGGCACGGCCCGGCGTCGGCGGCGCGGACCTACGGCTGGCACCGCGCCGAGGTGTTCACCGCGGTGGCCAATGCGGTTCTGCTCGTCGGCGTCGCGATCTTCATCCTGTACGAGGCGTTCGTGCGGTTGGGCGATGCTCCGGACGTGCCCGGCGTGCCGATGATCGTCGTCGCCCTGGCCGGTCTGCTCGCCAACCTGGTGGTGGTGCTGCTGCTGCGGTCGAACTCCGAGAAGAGTCTGGCGGTCAAGGGCGCCTACATGGAGGTCGTCGCCGACACCGTCGGCAGCATCGGCGTCCTGATCGCCGGCATCGTCACGGTGACCACGAGCTGGCCGTACGCCGACGTCGTGGTCGCGGTGCTGGTCGCACTGTGGGTGCTGCCCCGCGCCGTCTCGCTGGCCCGGCAGGCGCTGCGCATCCTGTCCGAATCGTCACCGACCCACATCGACGTCGAGGAGCTGCGGGAGGCGCTGTGCGCCGTAGACGGCGTCACCGATGTGCACGATCTGCACGTGTGGACCCTGGTGCCCGGCAAGGACATGGCCACCGCGCACCTGACGAGCGCCGCCGACACCGCGCGCGTGCTCGGTGAGGCCCGTGCGGTGCTGGCCGCCCGCGGCCTGGCGCACGCCACGGTTCAGGTCGAGCCGCCGGAGTCCGTCGACGGCTGCGAGCAGTCGGGCGGCTGCTAGCTCAGCCCAGCCCGAGTTCGTGTCGGGCGGCCGGGTCACAGTCGTCGAGCAGATCGACGCAGCGCTGGTATTCGTCGGTCTCGCCGATCGTGTCGGCGGCCCGCGCCAGTGCGGCGACGCAGCGCAGGAACCCCTGGTTGGGCTCGTGCACGAACGGGACCGGCCCGAAGCCCTTCCAGCCGTTGCGGCGTAGCTGATCCAGACCGCGGTGGTATCCGGTGCGGGCGTAGGCGTAGGCGGTGACGGCCTTGTCGTCGTCGAGCGCCTGCTCGGCCAAGGCCGCCCAGGCCACCGACGCCGACGGATGCGCCGCCGCGACGATCGCCGCCTTCTCGCCGGCCAGCAGTTCGGCCTCGGCCTCGGCGTCGCCGGGCAGCCGAACCGGCTCCGGCCCCAGTAGATCTCCCATCCGCGTCATGGCGACCATTGTGCCGTGCGGCCCGCATCGAGGTGGCAACACTCGGCACTCGTCCGGCATCGTCGTCCGGCATCGTCGTCCGACTAGGCTCAACGGGACAGCCGATGCGGGAGGACGCCAAGACCGATGTCGAACCCTGAAGGGCCTGGGCACGCAGACCCGGGCGGGCGGGACGCCGAGGACGCCCAGGACACCGACCGTCGGCGAACCCGACACCCTGGCCGCCCAGCAGTACGCCGATCCGGAGACCGAGGCGCTGAGCACCCCGGACGCCGAGACCGAGGCAGCGCTGCCATCCGTCACACCGGGCGAACGCCGGTTCACCGCGCCGTCGGGCATGGACGCGGGTTCGACGCAGATCTTCGACCGCGCCCCGGAACCGGCAACCGAGATCATCGACATGGGCGCGGCCAGCCTGGTCGGCGGCCATGGCGATCCGCCGAGAACTGCTGTGCCCCAAGAGATCCCGCCGCGAGGCGACGGGCCGAAGCCGCGGTTCAATCGCCGCCGCGGCAGCTGGGGCTGGGTGCTGGCGGTTTTCCTGGTGATCGCCGCGCTCGCGGCCGTGGCCATCCTGGGCACGCTGCTGCTGAGCCGCAACAGCAACGCCAAGGCGTCGCAGGAAGATCTGGTGCGCACCACGATCCACAGCTTCGACGGCGCCATCCAGAAGGGTGACCTGGCGACGCTGCGCGGCATCACGTGCGGCGAAACCGCCGACAGTTACAACAAGTACGACGACCGCAAATGGGCCGACACCCACGCCCGGGTGGCCGCGGCCCAGCAGTATCCGGTGGTGGCCAGCATCGACGAGGTCGTCATCAACGGCGACCACGCCGAGGCCAACGTGACGTCGTTCATGGCCTTCGATCCGGCGACGCGGTCCACCCGCAGCTTCGATCTGGAGTTCCGCGACGAGCAGTGGAAGATCTGCCAGGCCCCCGGCAGCTAGATCGCGGCCGTCAACGGCCCGCCGTGGAGTTGGTGCACGGATTGCGCCGTCAGACGTGCGTCAACCCCACACTCGACGGCCCGAAAGCTCCGATCAGCTGCCGGAGACGGACCGGCCGGCGCTGTGCAGGTCGTTGCACGCCTCGATGACCCGTTCGGTCATCCCGGCCTCGGCCTTCTTCAGGTAGCTGCGCGGGTCGTAGGCCTTCTTGTTGCCCACCTCGCCGTCCACCTTCAGCACGCCGTCGTAGTTGGCGAAGAAGTGGCCTGCGATCTGGCGGCTGAACGCGTACTGCATGTCGGTGTCGACGTTCATCTTCACCACGCCGTACTTCAGCGAGTCCTCGATCTCCGACTTGAGCGAGCCCGAGCCGCCGTGGAACACGAAGTCGAAGGGCTGGGACCCCTCGGGCAGCCCGAGCTTGGCCGCCGCCACCTTCTGCCCCTCGGCCAGCACCTCCGGCTTGAGCTTGACGTTGCCCGGCTTGTATACGCCGTGCACGTTGCCGAACGTCGCGGCCAGCAGGTACTTGCCCTGCTCGCCGGCTCCCAGCGCCTCGACGGTCTTCACGAAATCCTCGTCGCTGGTGTACAGCTTGTCGTTGATCTCGGCCTCGACGCCGTCCTCCTCGCCGCCGACGACGCCGATCTCGATCTCGAGGATGATCTTGGCGGCGGCGGCGATCTTCAGCAGTTCCTGGGCGATCGAGAGGTTCTCGTCGATCGGTACGGCCGAGCCGTCCCACATGTGCGACTGGAACAGCGGATTCTTGCCAGCCGCGACGCGCTCACCCGAGATCGCCAGCAGCGGGCGCACGTAGGTGTCCAGCTTGTCCTTGGGACAGTGGTCGGTGTGCAGCGCGACGGTGATCGGGTACTTGTCGGCGATGACGTGTGCGAACTCGGCCAGCGCAACCGCGCCGACGACCATGTCCTTGATGCCGAGGCCGGATCCGAATTCCGCTCCGCCGGTGGAGAACTGGATGATGCCGTCGCTGCCGGCGTCGGCGAAGCCCTTCAAGGCGGCGTTGATGCTCTCCGAGCCGACGCAGTTGACGGCGGGGAACGCGAAAGAGTGCTCCTTGGCACGGCCCAGCATCTCCGCGTAAACCTCGGGCGTGGCGATGGGCATGAGACTCTCCTTAGGCGTTCCGGCTCGGCAGATCGTTCACCGGCAGTATCTCAGGAACGGGGCCGCGGCGACACCGCAGCGCCGAATCCCGGCTAAACCGTCAACACCATCCGGTAGCGGGCCTTGCCGGTGTCCATCGCCGCATACGCCTCCGCGGCCTCGGCCAGCGGCCGCTCCTCGATCACGGCGCGCACTCCGGACTGCACCGCGAAATGCATCGTCTCCTCGACGTCGCGCGCGGTGCCCGACGGATGGCCGGTCACCGACAGCCCCGCGTTGATCAGGTCCAGCGGGCTGATCGGCAGCGGGTCGGGCGTGACGCCGACGATCACCAGTTCGCCTTGCGGGCCCAGCCCGCCGACGGTCTGGCCCATCGCCGCGGAGTTGGCCGCCGTCGCCAGCACGACGGCGGCACCACCCAGCTTCTGCAGTGCGGCGGCGACGTCGCCGGCCGTCGAGTCGATGTAGTGATGCGCGCCCAGCGTCCGCGCGTCGTCGGCCTTGCCTGCCCCACGGGCGATCGCGACGGTCTCGAAACCCATCGCCGCCGCCCACTGCACGCCGAGATGGCCCAGGCCGCCGACGCCGAGCACGGCCACCAGGTCGCCGGCGACGGCCCGGGTGCGGCGCAGGGCGTTGAACGTGGTCACGCCGGCGCAGCCCAGCGGAGCGGCCTCGGCGAACGACAGCTCGGCGGGGATGCGGGCCAGCGCCGTGGCGGGTGCGGTCACCGATTCGGCGTAACCGCCCGGATAGTGCCAGCTGGGCACCTGAAGGTTGACGCACTGCATGAACTGGCCCTTGCGGCACGGCACGCACCGGTTGCAGTTGCCGCCGAACCAGCCGACGGCCACCCGGTCGCCGACCGCGAACCCGTCGACCCCGTCACCGAGCTCGGCGACGGTCCCGGCGATCTCGTGGCCCGGCGTCACCGGCCATGCCAGGCCCGGGAAGCCGCCCGTGACGAACGCGTGGTCGGTGCCGCACACCCCGCACGCCGCAACGGCGATCCGCACGTGACCAGGTGGCGGCGACGTGGTTTCGACGTCAACCAGAGTCAGAGGCTGACCTGCGGATTCCACCTGCACTGCCCGATGATTCGCCATAGCTCGAACCCTATTGTCCCGGGCGCCGCGCCGAAAGGTGGTTTGCGCGCCGGTATGTTTGGGCGTCATGACCAGCACCACCCTCGCGCTCATGCCGGACTTCCTGGATCCGGTCAAGCTTCTCGGCTACTTCGGCACGTGGGCCCTGGTGGGACTGCTGGTGGTCATCTTCATCGAGTCCGGCGTGCTGTTCCCGGTCCTGCCCGGCGACTCGCTGCTGTTCGTCGCCGGCATGCTCGCCGCAGGGACGGCCGCCGCCGCGCAGGAGGGCGCTCCCCAGGCGAATTTCCAGCTGTGGCAGCTGTTGCTGTTCATCCCCATCGCCGCCGTCCTGGGCAGTCAGGTCGGGTATTGGATCGGACGCAACGTCGGGACGGCGATGTTCAAGCCGAATGCGCGCGTCCTCAAGCAGAAGTACCTGGACGAGGCGCATGCCTTCTTCGAGCAGCGCGGCCCGTTCGCCATCGTGATCGCCCGGTTCGTGCCGATTGTGCGGACGCTGGCACCGCTCACCGCGGGTGCGGCCCGGATGAACTATGCGGTGTTCACGATCTACAACATCATCGGTGCGGTGGTCTGGGGCGTCGGCCTGACGCTCCTCGGCTACTGGCTGGGCCAGTTCGAGATCATCCAGAAACTGCTCGAGCCGATCTTCATCCTGATCGTCCTGGCGTCGGTCGCTCCGATGTTCATCGAGTGGTACAAACGACGCCGCGCGGCCCGCAACGCGCCCGACGGGACCGCCGAACCCGCCGCGGGTCCGACTGCGGAGTAATTCTTAGCCACCGCGCCAGCGACGGCCACATAGTCCAGCTGGTGGGCCATGGCTTCGCGCGGTGAGTATTTGCGATAGCTGCAGTTCGCCGTTGCTCGCGGGAACTGCGCAGGACACCCGCGCTGCCCGCCGCCCTGAGAAGAACAAATTTGCTGCGCACCGGGCGGCGACGCCCTAAAGTCCCCTTTCAAGGATCATCCCGGCCACAGCAAAGAGCCGTTCGATCGCTCCCGGGGGGACAGTATGGCCAGCAGTACCGGCGACCGACCGGACGAGCGTCGGCCCATCCACCGGACGTGGGTGTTCTGGATCGCGCTGATCAGCCTTGTGCTGGCGATCGCGGCCGGCTATGCGCAGCAACCACCCAACGACGCCGTGCTGCTGGATCCCACGGGCGATGACTGTCCGGGGTACAAAGAGCTGACCTCCACCTTGACGACGACGGTCAGCGCCACCGACCAGCTGCTCACCGCGACCGAGTTGCACGTCACGCTGACCGGAGTGACGCCACCCAACCCGGTCATCGACGACAACTTGGGGCAACCCGACGTCCCCAACGACTTCGCGACCTGCTTCATCCCCCACAGCGCCGTCATCAAAACGGCCACCTGGTCCGACGGTGTCATCGACGCGGTCTTCGAATTGACGAGCTACGACGAGACGGTGTCCCTCCAGCTCAGCCCCGATCACTCGTCGGTGACCGTCGACCCCTGCAAGCCGCACGGTCCGACATCGAACCTGCTGATGTGTGACAACTTTGCGACGAACACCATCGTGGTGCGGGTGCAGAAACCCGTCTCCGCCGTGCTCACGGTCCCGTTCCCGTCGAAAACGGAGACCGGCGACGGTTACGTCCAGTCCACCTGGCAATTCGCCGGCTCCATGCCGCCGCTGAAGGTGGACCTCAAGGTGCCGTTCGACGTGATGGCCACCACGTGGGTCGACAGTCCCAATGGCCGCAGCTTCGGGGTGCCCTTCACCGATTCGGCGATCACCGTTGACGTCGAATACGTCCTGAGCGCCCTTGCATTCTGGGTCGCAGTGGCGGTGACGTCGTGGTACCTGCGCCGCACCGAGCCCCACCTCCGGCGGTGGTCCCGGATCAACTACCGGGTGCTTCTGATCGGTGTCGCGGGAATACTTCTCGCCTTCGAGGTGACCGGCCTCGGGAACCTGGCGTCGAGCGTCGCGCTCGGATTCGTCAATGTCCTGGTGTGGACCATCCTTGCGGCCGCTGTCGCACCCAGAAGTTGGTGGGTGCCGCTCGTAGTGGCCGCACTCGCGGCGTGGGGTGTGCTCGCCTACCTCGTCGAGACGCGGACGAGTCAGTTGACGCACGAAGTTCTTCTCCTGCTCTACTGCGCATTGCTACTCGGATTGGTCGGCGCGGGGACATTGGCCCTCTGGCGCCAGATCATGACGACGTTCGCGCTCACTCACGTCAACAACGTGACGACCTCATGGCAGCGGCTTTACGGCACGGTCGTGCAGTGCCTCGTCGCGGCCGCATTGATGGTGGTGGTCGGCTTCCCGGTCGGCACGGTGCTCAATCGGGGCGGCTACCGGGATGACTTTGCGGAGTCGCTGGCGCTGAATCTCACCTGGTCCACCGGCGTGCTGTTCAGGGCCGCGCTCGCGTGGACGACGATCCTGGTGCTGGTGTCCTTTCTGGCCGCCTACCTACTCGGCCGGATGTCCCCTGGCACCGGAAGCAAAATTTCGGTGGTCCTGGCCGTGATGCTCAGCCTTGCCGCGCCGTGGACCGACCGCATCTCGGTGACCGCCGTGCTCGCCGTTCCGGTGTGGCTGCTGCAGGCGGGCATTCTCTGGATCGCGTTCAATCGTCTTGCCGGACCGCATATCACGGTCACTGCCAACAAGGTGCGACGTGCCCACGACGCCCGCCTTCTGGGGGACGCCACCCACCAATGGCAGGACCCGGATCCCGCCGCCGCCGCAAAGGCCGCGGTATCAGCGCCCCCGCGGCCGCCGGAAGCCGTGCGGCGCGCGCAGCAGCGAATCCTGGTGCGGGGTCCACGACGCCGGAGATTGGAGAACGCCAGGGCCGCGGCCGCGGTGGCCAGCGTGCTCGCGATCGTTCCCGTGGCCTATCTCATGTGGACCACGCTGGGATCGCTCGGCGACAAGTTGACCGACAACACCGGCATGCTGATCGTCGCGCTGTTCGCGGTCCTGGAGTTGGTGCGTTGGGTGGCAAGCGGATTCATCTTCGGGTATTTCTACTCCGATCTGCCGGGGCGGATCGGTCCCGTCAAGGCGCTGGCGTTCGCCTGTATCTACTTCGCAAGCTGCACCGCGCCCCTGCTGGTGGCGCAGGCCCTCGGCCACGATGTCCTGCACGAGGCGATCTACCGCGGCGCACAGTTCGCACTGTTCATCATCGTGCTCGCCGTGGTGTACGACCTGTGGTCGGTCCGGACCCGAGGAGGCGACTGGCAGGACCTCCAGCGCGTGTACGACCTGCAGAACTACGGCCGCGTCACCGCGGCGGTCGCGCCGGCCGCCCTGCTGGTTATCACCCTCGCCCATCAGATCAGTACCGGATCGGGATTCGACCTGGCGAATTCGTTGGTGAGCGGCATTTCCAACGTGCTGAAGATGGGGCCGCTGTGATGCGCGGCGGCTTCGGCCGGTTCTTCGTCACCGCTCTCGTGTGCATCGTTTCGCTGGCGGGCTGCCAGAGCACGAACGCGGCTGACCCACCGACCGCAGACATGTTGACACGCGCCATCAACAAGCTCGACCCGGAGACCCTCATCGACGGCGGGGATCTCCGGTTGCCGCTGGCGCAGTTCCCGACCAACTTCAACCCGCTGACCATCGACAGCGTGTCCGCGTACCCGATGTACGCGACCGCCGCCTACCCACGGGCATTCACCGTCAACACCGACGGGTCGCACGTACTCAACACCGACTACTTCACCGCGGCAGAGCAGACCGGCGTGGACCCCCAGGTCATCACCTACACGATCAACCCGGCTGCGGTGTGGACCGACGGAACTCCAATCACGTGGCAGGACATGAAATCTCAGGCCCACGCGCTGTCCGGCAAGGACGACCGCTACCACGTGTTCAGCACGGTGGGCTACGACCGGGTGGAGTCGGTCACCGCCGGGGTGAACGACCGGCAGGCCGTGGTGCGGTTCGCCCGCCCGTACGCGGAGTGGCTGACACTGTTCTCGGGTACCGACGTGCTCCTGCCCCGGGCGATGACGGAGACTCCCGAAGCCTTCGCCGACGCACAACACGACCGGCCCGGCCCATCCGCGGGCCCGTTCGTGGTATCCGGGATCGATGCCGAGAATCGCCGGATCGTGTTCAGCCGCAACGAACGATGGTGGGGCCGTCCTCCGAGGCTGAACACCATCTCGTTGGTGACGATCGAACCGACCGGCTGGCTGGACGCCTTGCACGACGGCACGATCGACGCCACCGAAGTGGACACCGCCATCCAGGTGGCGGCGGCCGCGCGCATTCCCGATATCGAAGTTCGGCAGGCGCCGACACCGGCAGTGTGGAGTGTCTTCTTCAACGGTTCACAGGACTCGTGGTTGGCGGATCCCGCTCTGCGGCACGCGATCGCGCGGGGAATCGATCGCGACCGCATCATCGAGGTCACCCAGCGGGGACTGACGGACAGCCCCGTGGAGTCGACCAGCCATATCTTCGCCAACGGGCAGCCGGGCTATCGCGACAACGCAGACGGCTATGACTACGACCCGTACCGCGCGCGCCAAGAACTCGACGCGCTCGGGTGGAAGATGAGCCCGAGCGGTGTACGCGAAAAGGACGGGCACCAGCTCACGCTCACCAACCTGTACGTCGAATCCCCGTCAGGTGACCTGCTGGGCCAGTTGCTGGCTGAGATGCTGGACGGGATCGGGGTGGACCTGATCGCGAACGATTTCACCGCCGAGGAAGCCGCCATCGAGCTGCCCCATTACGACCTGCTCACATTTGCGATCAACACTGCCGGAAGCCCGTTGGCGATGGTCCCGGTGTATTACCGCGGCGGGGGCTACTACAACATGTTGACGACGAGCACGCCCGACCTCGACGCGAAGATCGATCAGCTCCTCGGCGAGACCGGCGACACCGCATTGAACACCGCCAACGAGATCGACGAGATGTTGTGGCAGGAGGCCCACAGTGTGCCGCTGCTGCGCATTCCGGGCAACACCGCCGTCCGCCGGGATCTGGCCAACTTCGGGGCATTCGGCGCAGCCGACGTCGATTTCACCGCGATCGGGTACTGCGGCTGCTAGGGGCCCTACAAGCCGAGGGCCGCTGCCAGTTCACGCAGCGCCGGCCGCGGATCGGCGGTCGGGTCCTCGCCGAGCGCCTGCACGACGACATGGTCGGCACCGGCGTCCAGGTGCGCCCGCACAACAGCGGCGGCCTGCCCGGCCGATCCCATGCCGACCAGACCACGGGCCAGCCGGTCCGATCCCCCACGGACGAGGTCCGATTCGTCGAATCCCTGCCGCAGCCACGAATTGCGGTAGTTGGGCAGCCCGCTGTACACGTTGAGGTGACCGTGCGCAGCTGCGAGTTGAGCCGCGTCGTCACCCGTGATCGCCACCGCCTGCTCCGAGACCACCCACTTGTCCGGACCGAGGATCTCCCGGGTGACCCGGGTGTGCTCCGGCGTGACCAGGTACGGATGCGCGCCGTCGGCGAGACTGCCGGACAGCTCGATCATCTTGGGGCCCAACGCCGCCAGCAGGCGGGGCGGCCGACCGACGCCCGGCTCGATCTGCGGCGCCACCGCTGCCATCTTCTCGAGGTAGGACCGCATGGTCGCCAGCGGCTTCTCGTAGACGCCACCCATGCCGTGCTCGACGAGCGGGGCGTGGCTGACGCCGAGACCGAGGACGAACCGGCCCGGGTACAGAGCGGTCAACGTGCGCGCGCCGGTCTCGGCGGCCGACGGGATCCGGACGTGGATGTTGGCGATCCCGGTGCCCACCACCAACCGCTGCGTGGCGGCCAGGAAGGCGGCGGACTGCGTCAGACATTCCTTGCCCACGACCTCGGGGAGGAACAGCGAGCCGTAGCCGAGTTCCTCGATCTCCCGGGCAACCTGTTGCGCCTCCGGCATGGGCCAGGTCTCGCTGGCCCACCAGACGCCGATAGGGGACGGGAAATCAATGCGGGCACGTTCGGTGGTCGTCACGCTCGTGATGCTAATCCGTACGGCATCGACGGGAACGGACGGTCCGCTCGACGCGATCCCTCCTGGGATTTGCATCTTTACATGAGACATTAGTCCTATTACGATAGTCATGTCGCAATAGCACGATCACAGGGGACCCCATGGCACTGACTCACGCCGCGATGGATCGCAAGATTGACGAGCACTTCGGTTTCGAAGCCCGCGACGATGTCGAGGGTGTATTACAAACGCTCACAACCGATGTCGAGCACGACATCGTCGGCTCCCCACTGGGACCGACGCGTGGCCGTGAAGAAGCGCGCGCGTTCTACCAAGGCCTCTTCTCGGACCTGTCCGAGAGCAAGGTCGAAACAGTTCGCCGGCTCTACGGTGAGGACTTCCTGGTAGACGAGTCGATGTGGCGGGGCCGCGCGCCCGGCACGCCATTCGGGCTCGAAGGTCGGGGTAGATCCCTCGAATTCCGGTTGCTGCACGTCGTGCAGTTCACGCCTGACGGCGACATCCGACGCGAGAACGTGTGGATCGACTTCGCCGCCATCCTCCGCCAACTTCCCCAGGATTGAGCGGTAGCGCCTGGTCCCGGGCGGCGATACGCGCATGGTCAACGTCACCGCGGGCGCCATCGGCGAGGATGAGCAGTGGGAAGTTCTTGAATGAGCCCGAGCCCGTCACCCGAGCCAGCGAGGAGAGACCGAACCCATGCCTGACGAAGCGTCCGGGCGTCCGAACCAGAAGAGCCGCACGCGGAAGGACCTGCTGGCGGCCGCCGCCCGGCTGATGAAGCAGGGCCGCAGCATAACTCTGGAAGACGTCGCGGAAGAGGCGCTGGTATCTCGCTCGACCGCGTATCGCTACTTCCCCAGTGTCGAGGCATTGCTCCTCGAAGCACCGATCGACCGTGCGGTGCCAGACCCCGCGGACCTGTTCAGGAACACGTCCTCCGAGGATCCCGTCGAGCGCCTGCAGATCGTCGATACCGCGCTCAACGAGATGATCTCGGCAAATGAGCCGGCACTCCGGTTGATGCTCGCGCACTCCGTCCGGCACGGCGTGAACGGCGAAGGCGATTTTCCCGCCCGGCAGAACCGCCGGACCGCACTGATCGAAGCGGCTCTCGCACCGGCCCGTGACCAGTTCCAGCCCGCGGCGCTGAAATCGTTGATCAAAACACTCGCGCTCATCATCGGGACCGAGTCCATGATCGTCTTCGCCGATGTGCTGCAGACCGATGATGCCGAGGCCCGCAAGGTCCGCCGGTGGGCGATCCGTGCCCTCGTGGACGCCGCGAAGAAGTAGGACGTACCGGGATCGTCGGTGCTAGCGCGGTGCCGGACCGGCGAGCTCGTCGAACAGGGCGCGCAGTCCGGTCAGTGAGTGGGCCGGCAGCAACACGTCGCAGTACGGCAGCGCGGCGGCCATCGACCCGGCCAATGGCCGGTAGTCGCGTGCGGCCGCCCGCGGATTGAGCCAGACGACGAGTTCGGCGCGCCGGCGCAGGCGGGCCATCGCCCGTTCGGTCATCTCGGGACCGTCGGCGTCCCAGCCGTCCGAGGCGATCACCACGACCGCACCGCGCAATGTGTTGCCGTGCGGGCCGCCCAGCAACGCGGCGAGGCTGCGACCCAGATGAGTGCCGCCGTAGCGGTCGCCGACCTTGTCGTTGGCGCGGGCCAGCGCGACCTCGGCCGAGCGGTGCGACAGCACCGGGGTCAGGCGGGTCAGCGACGTGGAGAAGGCGAACACCTCCGGTCGCAGCGTGGCCCGTCGCACCGCCACCGCGCGCATCAGGTGCAGATAGATCGTCACGTAGGGTTGCATGGATCTGCTTACATCGCAGACGAATACGATGCGTCGCGGCCGCTGCCGGCGCCGCGTGTGCGCCAGCCGGACGATCTGGAATCCGGTGCTGCGGGAGACGCGCATGGTCTGGCGAAGATCGATCCGCCGGCCGTGCCGACTCGCCTCGTGACGCAGCGAGCGCCGCTGCGGCCAGCGCGTGACGGCCCGCTCCAGCCAGCCGCCGATCAGCCGCAGATCGCCGTCGTCGAACGTCTCGAACGCCTCGTCGGCACGGGCTGCCAGCCGGCTGGGCAACAGATCGGGAAGTGCCACTTCGGTTTCGGCGGAGTCCGGTCGGTCGGCGGCGACGATCGACGCGGGCCGGGTGGTCCACGGCAGGCCGCCGCCGTCGGTCGCCCGCACACCGGCGACGTGCGATGCGGACGCGGGAGTTGCCGCTCCCGAGAGCGACGACGTCAGGCCCACCGGATCCAGACCGAGCACCGCACCGCCGAAGACGGCGCCGAACACCGCGTCGAAGCCGGCCAGCTCCTCGGCCCGGTTCACCAGGGTGAGCCGGGCCGTCCAGTACAGCTCGGTCCGCGAGCGGGGCCAGCCCTGGCTCAACGCCGCGACGAATCCGGCCGGGCCGCTGGCCGATACGGCTACTCCCCCGGCCCGCAGCCGGGCCACCAGTGCGACCGCGAAGGCCGCCCGGTCCACACCGCGGAGCAGGACCGGGGCGCTCACCGCCGGTCGCGGTCCACCCGTCTGCCCAGCAACACCCGGCCGAACGCGAACACCGCCGCGGCGGCGGCGAACAGCGCGGCCACCACGGGCCCGTACTTCTTCAGCGCGGTGCCACCGGCCAGTTCCAGCAGGTCGATCGGGGCGGGCTCGGCGGCCGGCGGTGCCGCGGGCCGCATCGTGGGCACCGGGTCGCCCGACACCTGGACGGCGGAAGCGGCCGCCTCGGGCGCGGCGGCCGGCGCTGCTTCGGCGACCAGTTTGGCCTCCAGCGAGTCGACGAACTGGCCGAGCAACTTCTCCGAAACCTGTTGCAGCATACCGCTGCCGAACTGCGCGAGCTTTCCGACGATCTTCAGGTCGGTGTCCACGGTGACGCGGGTCCGCTCTCCCGCTTCGTGCAGTTGCGCGGTGACGGTGGCCGCCGCGTTGCCCGAGCCGCGCGCCTCCTTGCCCTTGGCGTCGATCACCGCCCGGTAGTTGTCCCGGTCCTGCTCGACGAAGTGCACCTTGCCACTGAACTCACTGGTGACCGGCCCGACCTTGACCTTCACCTTGCCCAGGACGTCTTCGCCGTCGCGACCGGTCAGCTGCGCCCCCGGCATCAGCGGCATCACCTGTTCGAGGTCGTTGAGCACATTCCAGGCCTGCTCGATCGGGGCACTGACGGTGAATTCGTTGGCGATCTTCATCGTATTCCCTTTCATGCCGAGCGGTATTCGGTGAAGGCCTCGTCGATCAGCCCGCGGTCGTCGGGGGTCTTGGCCAGCGCACCCAGGCTGGCCGTCACTGCGCCGGCGTCCTCGGCACTCAGGTCACCGACGCCGAGTGCGACCAGTGCGGCCACCCAGTCGATGGTCTCGGCCAGGCCGGGCGGCTTGTCCAGGTCGAGATTGCGCGCACCGCCGACGAATTGGGTGGCGTTCTCGATCAGCGCGGTCGTTGCGCCCGGCACGGTGCGACGCACGATGGCGGCGGCCCGGACGGGCTCAGGGTAGTCGATCCAGTGGTAGAGGCAACGCCGCCGCAGCGCGTCGTGCAGATCGCGGCTGCGGTTGGAGGTGAGTACGACCACCGGCGGTCGCTCGGCGGCGAAGGTGCCCGAGTTCCGGGACGGTCACGGCGGCCTCTCCGAGGAACTCCAGCAGCAGCGCCTCGAATTCGTCATCGGCACGGTCGATCTCGTCGACCAGCAGCACCGGCGGCGTGGGTCCGCGGTGCCGCACCGCCTGCAGAATCGGCCGGTCCACCAGGTAGGCCTCGGTGTACAGATCGGATTCGTCGATACCGCTGTCCCGGGCCTCGGCCAACCGGATGGCCAGCAACTGGCGTTGGTAGTTCCAGTCATAGAGCGCTTCGGCTGCCGTCAGGCCCTCGTAGCACTGCAGCCGGATCAGCGGCGAATCCAGCACGGCGGCAAGCGTCTTGGCCGCCGTCGTCTTGCCGACTCCGGGCTCCCCTTCCAGCAGCAGCGGCCGGCCGAGTGTGATCGCCAGGTAGAACGCGGCGGCGGTGCCGTCGTCGAGGAGATAGTCGTGCGCATCGAAGCGCCGCACCACGTCCGCGATATCCGCGAAGACGTTGGCGGACTCCACCGTCATGACGGTGCCACGAACGATGATCGGCAGCCGTCACCGCAGAACCAGTAGTCGCGGCCCTCGTGTTGCACGTGCGGCGTCGTCGGGCCGACCGTGACCGGCATTCCGCAGACCGGATCGACGGCCTGTATTTCGGATGCGATGTCGCGCTGCGCCACCGCCAGACCGCCGACCCGGATCGCGGCGATCACCTCGGCCAGGATCGACACCGCGATCTCGGCCGGGCTCCGGGCCCCGATCGGCAATCCGACGGGCGTGTGCACGCGGGCCCGTTCGGCCTCGTCGAGTCCCAATCCGTCGACGATCGCGGCGCCACGCACCCTACTGGCCACCATGCCGATGTAGCCGACGCCGGCATCGATTGCGGCCCGGATGGTTTCGGCCTCAGGTCCGCCGTGACTGGCGATCACCACCGCAGTCGTGCCGCTGAGGTCGTCACCGTCGGTGCTCACGTCATAACCCACCCCGGCGCACAACTGCGCGAGCGCCTCGGCGATCGGGGTCTGTCCGCAGATCCGCACCAGCGGTGCCGGCATCTCGGGCACCAGGAAGATCTCCAGCGCCCCGCCGGACAGGCACGGGTTGACCACGACGCACGCACCGGGTGCGTCCGGGAAGTGCACATCGCCGTCGGGCAGCACGCGCAGAAGCACGCTCTCGCCGCCCTTCAGCGCTCCCATCGCGGCGGTGCGCACCGAATTCTGCGCGCACTGCCCACCGACGAACCCCTCGATTGTTCCGTCGGCAAGCAGGATCGCCTCATCGCCGGGATGCGCGGAGGTCGGCTGCGCAGCGCGCACCACGGTGGCGTGGACGAACGGTGTCCGCGACCGCCGCAACTGTTGTGCGCGTTCGGAGATGGTGGTCAAATCGGTGGCCTCGCCCTGCCCTGCATCGCCTCCCACACCCGCGACGGTGTGAGCGGCATGTCCGCGTGACGAACGCCGAACGGCGCCAACGCATCCACCACGGCGTTGACCACCGCCGGCGGCGAACCGACGGTTGCCGACTCCCCGATGCCCTTGGCCCCGATCGGATGGTGCGGTGACGGCGTGACGGTGTGGCCCGGTCTCGAAATGCGGGACTTCCATGGCGGTAGGGATCAGGTAGTCCATGAACGAGCCGCCGAGGCAGTTGCCTTCCTCGTCGAACGCGATCATCTCCATCAGGGCCATGCCGATACCGTCGACCAGCCCGCCGTGCACCTGACCCTCGATGATCATCGGGTTGATCCGGGTGCCGCAGTCGTCGACGGCCAGGAAGCGCCGCACCTTGACCACTCCGGTGCCGGGATCCACGTCGACGACGCAGAAGTAGGCACCATAGGGGTAGGTGAGATTCTCCGGGTTGTAACAGATCTGGGCGTCCAGGCCACCCTCGATGCCCTCGGGCAGATCACCGGCGCCGTGCGCGCGCATGGCGATGTCCTGGATCGTCACCGAGGCACTGGGATCGCCCTTGACGTGGAAGCTGCCCTTCTCCCATTCGAGGTCGGCGACCGACACCTCCAACATTCCCGACGCGATGATCCTGGCCTTGTCGCGGATCTTGCGCGCCACCAGTGCGGCGGCCGCACCCGACACCGGTGTCGACCGGCTGCCGTAGGTGCCCAGTCCGAACGGCGTCTGGTCGGTGTCACCGTGCACCACGTCGATGTCGTCGGGCGGAATGCCCGAGTTCCTCGGCGACGATCTGGGCGAACGTCGTCTCGTGTCCCTGGCCCTGCGTCTTGACCGACAGTCGCACAACGGCTTTCCCGGTCGGGTGGATCCGGAGCTCGCACCCGTCGGCCATCCCCAGACCGAGGATGTCCATGTCCTTGCGGGGCCCGGCGCCCACCGCCTCGGTGAAGAACGCCATGCCGATGCCCATCAGCTCGCCGCGCTCGCGCCGCTCCTTCTGCTCGGCGCGCAACGCGTCGTAGCCGATCATCTCCATGGCCAGCCGCATGGTGGTCTCGTAGTCGCCGGAGTCGTAGACCCAGCCGGTCTTCGACGTGTACGGAAACTGTTCGGGTTTCAGCAGATTCGCCAGCCGCAGCTGCGCCGGGTCCATCTTCAGCTCTTGGGCCAGGCAGTCGACCAGGCGCTCGACGAAATACACCGCCTCGGTGATCCGGAACGAGCACGCATAGGCCACTCCGCCCGGCGCCTTGTTGGTGTAGACCGCGGTCATGTGGCAGTACGCGGCCTCGATGTCGTAGCTGCCGGTGAACACGCCGAAGAAGCCGGCCGGGTACTTCACCGGCGCGGCGGTGCCGTTGAAAGCGCCATGATCGGCAAGCACATTCGACCGGATCGCCAGGATCTTGCCGTCGGTGGTGGCGGCGATCTCCCCGACCATGATGTAGTCGCGCGCGAACCCGGTCGACATCAGGTTCTCACTGCGGTCCTCCATCCACTTCACCGGCTTGCCCAGCAACAGCGAGCCGACGATTGCACACACGTAGCCCGGATAGATGGGCACCTTGTTGCCGAACCCGCCGCCGATGTCGGGGGCGATGACCCGGATCTTGTGCTCGGGCAGACCGGCGACCAGCGCGTAGAGCGTGCGGTGCGCGTGCGGTGCCTGGCTGGTGGACCACAGCGTGAGCTTCCCGGTCACCGGGTCGAGATCGGCCACCGCCCCACAGGTCTCCATGGGCGCCGGGTGCACCCGCGGGTAGACCATCTCCTGCGTGACCACCACGTCGGCCCTGGCGAAGACCGCCTCGGTGGCCGCGGCGTCACCGGTCTCCCAATCGAAGCAGTGGTTGTCGGTCTTGCCCTCGAGGTCGGTGCGGATCACCGCCGCGTCCGGGTCCAGCGCCTTGCGGACGTCGATGACGGGGTCAAGGGGTTCGTAGTCGACATCGATGAGTTCCAGCGCATCCCGCGCCGAGTAGCGGTCCTCGGCGACGACGAACGCCACCTCCTGGCCCTGGAACCGGACCTTGTCGGTGGCGAGCACCGCCTGCACATCGTTGGACAGCGTCGGCATCCAGGCCAGGCCCTTCTCGGCCAGCGCGGCACCGGTGACGACGGCCTTCACCTTCGGATGTGCCTGCGCGGCAGAGACATCGATGCCGGTGATCCTGGCGTGCGCATACGGCGAGCGCAGGATCGCCAGGTGGAGCATGCCGGGCAACTGCACATCGTCGACGTAGTTGCCGCGGCCACGGATGAAGCGCGGGTCCTCCTTGCGCAGCATCCGGCCGTAGCCGCATGGTTTCTTGTCGTTGTCTTCGGTGTCTTCCGGCCGTTGCGGCACCGCCTCGACAGTGGTCATGACGCGCTCCCGGTTTCGAGTAGGTGATCGCCGGCTTCGGGTCCCAGCGTTTCGTCGGTCTGGGCTTCGGGGGCGAAGTCGTCGTCGTCCTCACCCGGGTTGACCACCCGGCCCGCCGAGTGCCTGGCGGCCCACTGGATCGACCGCACGATGGTGGTGTAGCCGGTACAGCGGCAGATCTGGCCTGAAATCGCTTCGCGGATCTCGTCTTCGGTGGGATCAGGATTGCGGTCCAGCAGCGCCCGGGCGGTGATCATCATGCCGGGTGTGCAGAATCCGCACTGCAGGCCGTGGCACTGCATGAACCCTTCCTGCACCGGGTCAAGCACGCCGTCGACCTCGAGGCCCTCGACGGTACGCACGTCGTGCCCCGACGCCATCGCGGTCAGCATGGTGCATGACTTCACCGGTTCACCGTCCACGTCCACGACACACGTGCCGCAGTTGGAGGTATCGCAGCCCCAGTGCGTTCCGGTCAGCCGCAACTGATCCCGCAGGAAGTGCACCAGCAGCATCCGTGGCTCGACGTCGGCGGTCACGGGTTCGCCGTTGACGGTCAGGGTGACGTCCACTGCTAATTCCCTTCCAGTGCAGCGGTGTTGCGCACCCGCCCGACTGCGGTGCGCAATGTGCGGATGGTCAGCTCGGAGGCCAGGTGGCGCTTGTACTCGACGCTGCCACGCATGTCGCCCACCGGTTCACAGGCCTGCGCGGCGGCTCGGCCGGCCTCGGCGAACGTCTCCTCGGTGGCGGGCCGGCCGACCAGCGCGGCCGACACCTGCGCGAGCGCCTCCCGGTCCGGGTAGACCGCGGTCAGCCCGAGGCGGGCGGCCACGATGTTCTCGCCATCGAGCGTCACCTGGGCGCCCGCCGCGGTCACCGCCCAGTCCCCTACCCGGCGTTCGACCTTCGCATAGGCGCTGGAGGTGTGGTGCCGCAACGGAATCCGCACCTCGATCAACATCTCGTTGTGCGCCAGCGAGGTCTCATAGGGTCCCGTCTCGAAATCGTCGATCGCGATCTCACGTTCCCCGGCCGGCCCGCGTACCAGGCACACCGCGCCGAGCACTTCGCACACGGTCGTCAGATCCTCCGCGGGATCCGCCTGGCACAGCGATCCGCCCACCGTGCCGCGGTTGCGCACCACCGGATCGGCGATGACCTTCTCCGCGTCGCGGAAGATCGGGCAGACCGCCGCCAGCGGATCGGACTCGAGCACCTCACGGTGTCGGGTCATCGCGCCGAGGCGGGCCAGCAGTGGGGAACTCACGCCGCCGACCGAGATGTACCCCAACTCCGACGCGAGATCGTTGATGTCGATGAGGTGCTCGGGGTTGGCGATCCGCAGCTTCATCATCGGCAGCAGGCTGTGGCCGCCGGCGACGAGCATCGCCTCGTCCCCCAGCTGATCCAGCAGACCGACCGCGTGGTCGACGCTGGTGGCGCGTTGATACTCGAATGGGCCGGGCACTTGCATGTGAGTTAGCTCACAGCACGAAGGCGGTCCCGTCAACAACCGGCTAGAACATACGTATCAAACCATTAATGTATGGTCTGGTGGGAGACCGCGATCACACCCCGGAGAGACCACCGATGACCGATACGCTCGACCGCCCTTTCGACTTCGTCGATCCCGACATGATGCAGCGCGGCCTGCCGCTGGCCGAGTTCGCCCAACTGCGCCGCACCGCGCCGGTCTGGTGGAACACCCAGGAACCGGGCGCCGGCGGCTTCACCGACGGCGGCTTCTGGGTGATCAGCCGCCACGAACACATCAAGGCCGTCTCCCGGGACAACGACAACTGGTCAACCAACGAAAACGGCGTGGTGGTCAGCTTCTTCGACGGCATGGATCCGTCGGTGATCGACTCCACCAAGGCGCTGTTGATCAACCACGACCCGCCGGAGCACACCCGGCTGCGCAAGATCGTCTCCAAGCTGTTCACCCCGCGTGGGGTCCATGAGCTGGAGGAGAAGCTGCGCGGCGCGGCGTACGCCATCGTCACCGACGCCCGGGAAAAAGGCGCCGGTGACTTCATCGCGGATGTTGCGGCGAAGCTTCCGGTGCTGGCCATCGCCGATCTGATCGGCGTGCCACAGGCCGACCGGGAGGCCTTCTTCGGCTGGGCCAACTCGTGTATCAACTTCACCGACCCCGACGCCCAGACCGAGGACCCCGCCACCGCCAGCGCGAACCTCCTCGGTTACGCCTATGCGATGGCCGAGGACCGGCGCAAGAATCCCAAAGACGATATCGTCACCATGCTGGTCCAGGCTGACGCCGATGGTGAGTGGATGTCCGAGGCCGAGTTCGGGTTCTTCGTCATGCTTCTGGCGGTGGCCGGCAACGAGACCACCCGCAACGCGGTGACGCACGGGATCAACGCCTTCCTGGACAACCCTGGGCAGTGGGAGCTCTACCAACGCGAGCGCCCCAAGACCACCGCCGACGAGGTCATTCGCTGGGCGACCCCGGTCAACTGCTTCCAGCGCACCGCCCGCAACGACGTCGAGATGGGTGGCGTCACCATCCGCCGGGGTCAGCGGGCCGGATTGTTCTACGGTTCGGCCAACTACGACGAGGATGTCTTCGACCAGCCCGGCACGTTCGACATCGCTCGGAATCCGAACCCGCACTTGAGTTTCGGCGGCAACGGCACCCACTTCTGCATCGGCGCGAACCTGGCACGGATGGAGATCTCGCTGATGCTCGACGCGATCGCCGACGTGATCCCCAATATCGGAAAGGTGTCGGAGCCGACCCGAGTGCGCTCGCCGTGGCTCAACGGCCTCAAGACCTTTGCGGTCACCTACCGCTGACCTGCGCCGCCACCGCCGCACCCACCCATCGGTTCAGATAGCGGCGCAACGCGATTCCCGCACGCGGCGGATCGCCGGGGTCGACGATGAACGACTGCACGGTCCGCAGCACGAATTCGGTGAGGTCGTCGAGCGCCGCGTCGTCGAAACCGTGCGCAGGCCAATCGACGTCGAACCGGGCCAGCATGGAACGGCCGAACGCCCGGGCCTGCTCCGAGGTGATCGCCGCCGAGAACCGGGTGGGCCGCAACGGCGACAGCAGCAGGCTCATGTGCGGAGTCTGCGGCAGTGTCTCCAGCACGTGCGCCAGACCCTCGACGACGGCGGCCGCCGGATCGGTGATGCCGCAAAGGTGTTCCTCCATGCGATCCAGAAAGGCGCCGACCGAGGCGACTGCGGCGGCTTCCATCAACGCGTCGGCGTTCGGGAAGTACCGGTATACGGTCTGCCGGATCACGCCCAAAGACCTTGCGACGTCGGCGATGCTGATTTCGGCGTGTGTCGTATCGATCAGCGCGGCGGCCGCGCCGACGATCCGCGCAACGGCCTCCTCGTCGCTTTCGGGAGGTGCCCCTCCCCAGCCGTGCCTGCGCGCCACGGCTCACACTGCTTGATCTGCGGCGGCAATTCGCACCAGCACGTCGGCAAGGGCGGCCGGCCTCGACAGAAACGGCGAATGACTGCCGGGCAGCTCGACGATGTCAGCGCCCAGACGGTCTGTTGCAACCTGCCTCGACCAGTCGGGGTTGATCATCTGGTCGTCCGTACAGCAGATGGAAGTGCAAGGAGCAGAGGGGAATTCGGGCAGGGGGAACGGCCACGAGCCACCACCCACCTGGGGTCGGAGGCGGGCGAATGCTGCGGCCGCGGTGGCCTCGTCGCAATCGGCGAACAACAGCGCCCGGGTGAGTTCAGGGTCCGTCCACATCGTCCGGCGCTGCGCGTCGACCTCCAGGCCGGCATCCCAACCGGGGCGCATCATGTCGGGATTGTCGCTGAACTGATCCGCCCAACTCTGGCCGACTGCCGGGATCAATGCGCACAGGTACACCAGCCTTTTGACGGGCCGCTGCGCAGCCACCAGGGGAACCGTCAGGCCGCCCAGTGAGTGACCCAACAGAACCACGTCATCGCCGCACCCCGACAGCGCCGCGCACACCACATCTGCATAGGTGTCGAAAGTCGCCGCCACGTCCTCACCGGGCAGATCCACCGTCACGACGTGATGACCCTTATCCCGCAGAAGGGATGCCAGCGGGTCCCAGCACCACGCGCCATGCCACCCCCCGTGGACCAACGCGAATGTCGTCATGCACGCAGCCTAGGCACGGCGGTGCGTCAGCTCAGGTTGAATCGTCCAGCGAAGCCGCGCAACGACAGGTCGGCACTGGTGATCAGGCCCGGCGGCGCAGCGACCACGGACCGGATCGCGTTGAGCGCAGGCAGCCCGGTGATGGTCATGCCGATGGAGGCGAAGTTGTCCGGGTTCGACAGGTCGACGCCGGGCTTGGGGAAGATCATGTGCTTGTTGTAGATGCACGGGTCGCCCTTGATCTGGGTGATGTAGCAGCCCTTGATATCCCAGCTCGGATCCGTGTGCGGGGTCATCTGCCACTCCAGATGGGTCTCGACGCGCGGCACCCCGTCGATCATGCCCTGGTACTTGAGGTAATTGCCGCCCAGCGACCCCTTGGGCAGCGTGTACCAGCCGAGGTCGACGTCCTTGGTGCAGGCGCCCAGCTCATAGCTGAACGCGACCTCGTCGAGCGTCAGGCCGAAGCAGTCGGCCATCATCAACACGCTGTCGGCGAAGACCCGGGTGTACTTCTCCAGCTTGCCCGGGATCGACGGATCATCAACGGGCAGGCCGTAACCCACCTCGATCCAGGTGTCCTTGCTGTGGTGGCACGACACGTCGACGGACTCGATGGTGGTGACGTTCTCGATCTCGGCGACGTCGGCCGAGCACACCACACCGAGGATCTGGTTCAGGCCCGGGTTCATCCCGGTGCCGTAGAAGGTCGCGCCGCCCTTCGCGCACGCCTCGCTCAGCAATTGGCTGACCGGCTTGCCCGACGCGTGCGGATGGTTGGTGTCGCGGTGCCAGCCGGTGATCCAGTCGGCGGTGGTGACGATGTTGATGCCCGCCTCGAGGACTTTGACGTAGAGGTCTTCGTCGGGGAACACGCCGTGGAAGGTCAGCACATCGGGTTTCGCCGCGATGATCTCCTCGACGGTGCCGGTGGCGAGCACGCCGTTCGGGCCGACACCCGCCAGCTCACCGGTGTCGCGGCCGACTTTCTCCGGCGAATAGCAGTGCACGCCAACGAGTTCGAGGTCGTCGCGCGCACCGAGGCGCTTGATCATCTCGGAGCCGACGTTGCCGGTGGCGACCTGGAAGACGCGGATCGGTGCATTCATTGCGGTTCAGCCTTTCTGTGCTGCGTAGACCTCGGCGGCGCTGCCACCGATACCGTCCGGGTAGAACTGCTTGGCCCAGTTGCGAATTGCGGTGAAGCCCTCGAACTCCGCGCTCGCCAGCGCCGGCGGGTCGGAATAACGCTGGTGCTGCCAGATGTGGACGTCCTGCTCGAACTGCCGGATCACTTCCTGTCCGAACTCCTGCGCCTTCGCCTCGGCTCGAGCCGGATCCCTGCTCGGCTTGCGGCCGATGTACACCATGAACCTCACGTCGGAGGTGGACTCGTCGACGGGTGTGATCGCCGAGATGGTCCGGTTGTCGACCATGCCCCAGCTCTTGGTCACCGCGATGCCGAGGCCGCCGTTGACGGCCTCGACGCCGCTGTTGACGTCCTCGATCTTCTGACCGTCGTCACCTTCGAAGGTGATGGTGAAGTCGACGAACGACACCGGACCGTCGAAGTCGTGGCGGGTGAACACCGGAACGATCGGCGTCTTGTGGACGAACTTGAAATGTGCGAAGTCGACACCGTTTTCGAGCACGTACTGCGGATGCAACTCCAGCCCGGGCCGATACAGGCGCTGCTGCGGGTAGTAGTCGGCCACGCTACTGCCGTCGTCGAAACCGGCGAACACGTCGGGCGCGTCGAACAGCGGCGGACGGCCTTGTTCGTCGTGCCAGATGTAGACCGACTCGTTGCGCTCGACCACCGGGAAGGTCCGGATCCGCCGGCCGCGGTTGGGCCGGTTCTCGTACGGGATGCAGACGTTGCGGCCCTCGTGGTTCCACTGCCAGCCGTGGAACGGGCACGCGATGACCTCGCCGTCGACGTGGCCTCCGTGACCGAGGTGCGCGCCGAGATGCTCGCAGTAGGCGTCCATCACGGTCAGCCGACCGGACTGCGCGCGCCAGGCGATCAGGTCGCGGTCGAAGTACTTCATCCGGTGCACGTCACCGACGCCGACCTCCGCCGACCACGCGACCTGGAACCAGCCCGTCGGCTTCATGGATAGCGGCGGCTTGGCCATCCGCCAAGAATCACAGTAGGTTCTGTGAAAGTCAAGATCCGGCGTATACGATCCGGAGATGCCCGACGCGACGACCACCGGGCGGCGCCCCAACCGGCGCGGCCACGCAACCCGCGAAGCCATGCTCGACGCGGCGTTGCGATCGCTGGCCTCCGGTGGACCCGGCGCCGCGTCGGCCAATCGGATCGCCAAGGAGATCGGCGCAACGTGGGGAGCGGTCAAATACCAGTTCGGAGACATCGACGGGTTGTGGGCCGCCGTGCTGCGCCGCACCGCCGAACGGCGCGGCGACGTGCCGGCGCTCACCGATCTGGGCGCCCCCCTGCACGAACGGGTGGCCACCATCATCGACACGCTCTATGAGGGCCTGACGGCGCCCGATTCGCGGGCGATCGAGACGCTGCGGTCCTCGCTGCCGCGCGACATGGCCGAACTCGAACGGCTCTACCCGCAGACCGCCGCCGAACTCGCGTCCTGGGGACGCGGCTGGATCGAGTCCTGCCAGAAGGCTTTTGCCGATGTCGACGTCGACCCGGATCGCATCCGGGAGGTGGCCGCCTTCATCCCCGGAGCGATGCGGGGCATCACCTCCGAGCGTCAACTCGGGGGCTACTACGACCTCGACGAGGCCCGGCGCGGCCTGACCAACGCGATCGTCAACTACCTGCAGCACTCGCGCCGTCAGTGACCTCCTCGGCGTGGATCGGCCCCGCTGTCTCCGTCAACGGCCGGCCGCCGCCGCCCCACCGCCGGGCGATGATCTCCGCGGCGATCGACACCGCGGTCTCCTGCGGAGTCCGGGCGCCCAGGTCGAGCCCGATCGGGCTGTGCAGCCGGCTCAGTTCGGCGTCGGTCAGGCCTGCCTCGCGCAGCCGGTCCCGCCGATCGCTGTGCGTGCGTCGCGACCCCATCGCGCCGACGTAGGCGACCTCCGGCAGCCGCAGCGCGACCTCCAGTAGCGGTACGTCGAACTTGGGATCGTGGGTGAGCACGCAGATCACCGTGCGCGCGTCGACGGCCCCGGCGGCCACCTGCGCGGCCAGGTAGCGGTGCGGCCAGTCCACGACCACTTCTTCGACACCGGGGAAGCGCGCCGCCGTGGCGAACACCGGCCGCGCGTCGCACACCGTGACGCGGTAGCCGAGGAACGAACCTTGTTGCGCCACTGCGGCCGCGAAGTCGATGGCGCCGAACACCAGCATGCGGGGCCGCGGCGCGTAGCCCGCGACGAAGACCTCCATACCCTCGCCCCGGCGCTGCCCGTCGGGACCGTAGGTGAGCACCTCGCTGCGGCCGGCCGCCAGCAGACCGCGCGCGTCGTCGACGACGGCGGCGTCGGCGCGCGCGGAGCCCAGCGATCCGCCGGCCTCGTCCCGCCGCACCACGAGGCGCCGTCCGACCCACGCGGCGTCGGGATGGGCGATGACGGTGGCGACCGCGACCGGTCGGTGCGCCTCGATATCGGCGGCGACGGCCTCCAGTTCGGCGAACGTGGCCCGCGACACCGGTTCGACGAAGATGTCCAGGATCCCGCCGCAGGTCAGGCCGACCTCGAAGGCCTCGTCGTCACTGACCCCGTAGCGCTGCAGCACCGGCACGCCGGCGGCGGTCACCTCCGTCGCCAGGTCGTAGACCGCGCCCTCGACGCAGCCGCCCGACACCGAGCCGCTCACCGTGCCGTCGGGCGCCACCACCATCGCCGCCCCGGGCAGGCGGGGTGCGGAGTGGAAGGTACGGACCACGGTGCCCACACCGGCGGTCCCGCCGGCGCGCCACACCGCTAAGAGGTCGCTCAGCACATCGTGCACAGTCCCAATGTAAGCACCCCGTCGGCGGCATGACGTGACGGCTACACAAGTTTGACCGCTAGCCCCGGCTCGCCTGCAGGGCGCGGATGAGACTCGCCGCATCCCATGGGCCTTTGTGCCGTCTGCCGTTGACGAAGAACGTCGGCGTGGAGTTGAGGTCCATCAGCTCGGCGTCCTGCGCGTCGTCCTCGACGCGGTGGAGCACCTTCGGCGAATGGAGATCGTCGTCGAACTGCCTGATGTCGCAGCCGATCCCGTCCGCATACCGGTAGATGTGCTGCCACTCCAGATAGTCCTGGTTCGCGAACAGCGTGACGGCCATCTCGAAGAACTTGCCCTGCAATCCAGCGGCCTCGCTGGCGCGCGCGGCATCCATCGCGCGCGGATGGACCCGCTCCAGCGGCAGATGCCGCCAGACATAACGCAATTCGTCGCCGAAGTGGGCCCGAACCTCATCGATTCCGCCCGTCGCGCGACTGCAGAATGGGCACTCGAAATCTCCGTACTCCACCAGGGTGAGCGGAGCATCCGGTTTGCCGCGAATGTGGTCACGCGCGGGGTCGACCGGACGAATGAGGGTGGCTCCCACGGGCACCGGGGGACTCAATGAGTCGGTGACCCGGAAGACGACCCAGCCCAGAACGAACGCGATGATGGAGGCGACCAGCACGCCGACACGCGCCTCATCCTGTTTCACCGGATCCGAGATGGCGATATCCACGATGAAAAGCGCAATGGTGAAACCGATTCCGGACAGCGCGGCACCGCCCGCGACCCGGCGCAGCGTCAGACCAGGAGCCAGCTGGCCGATTCCGGTGGCCCTGACGATGGCGGTCGCGCCGGTGATTCCGACCAGCTTGCCGACCACCAGCCCGGCGACGATGCCCCACGTCAGCGGCGAGCGCACCGCCCCGGATACCGTCTCGCGGTCGAGGTGCACACCCGCGTTGGCAAGCGCGAACACCGGCAGCACCGCAAATGAGACGTACGGTGCGAATGCGGTCTGCAGCCGCTCGTTGATCGAGATCGATTCGCGCAGACTGCGAGTGACGTCGCGCGCGTATTCGGAGTTCGGCGACTGCCGGAACGCCCGGATCAACCCGACGGCTTCCTCTACCCGCTGCCGCTCCGGGGTGAACACCGGAATCAACAGCGCCACTGCCACACCCGCCAGCGTTGGGTGCACACCCCCGATGGACAGTGCCAACCACAGTGCGAACGCCAGCAGCGAGTACGCAGGTCCCCGTCCGGCCGGCAGCAGCCGGGCCAGCGCGATCGCGACGAGCAGCACCGCGGCGATCAGCAGGGGCACCATGCTCACGTGATCGGAGTAGAACAGGGCGATCGCCAGGAGCGCACCGACGTCGTCGACGACGGCCAATGTCAGCAGGAACGTCCGCAGCCGGGCCGGGTACTTCGGCCCGATCACCGCCAGTGCGCCGACCAGGAACGCGGTGTCGGTGGAGATCACCACACCCCAGGCACGTGCGTCGTCGCCGCTGGGGTTGAACAACAGGAAGACGACAGCGGGCAGGATGAGTCCGGCGATGGCCGCGAGCACCGGCACCGCGGCGCGCGCGCGGTCGGTGAGTTCGCCGATGGCGAACTGACTCTTCACCTCGAGCCCGACGATGAAGAAGAAGAACGCCATCAGACCGTCGTTGACGAGGTGCCGCACGGTGAGCTCGGCATGTAGGTCGCCGACGCTCAGGCCGATCTCCGTCCCCCAGAACTCGGTGTAGCTGTCTGCCCACGGCGAGTTGGCCCAGACGATCGCGGCCACGGTGCACAGCAGCAGCAGTGCGGCGGCGGTGTTCTCGCCACTGCGCGGTGCCGTGGGGTCGCGGCCGAACCGGCTGGGCAGCAGCCGCATCGGGCCGGCACCATCGCCCGAATGGGATTGCCCGGCGGTCGTGTCCGTCACGTCGGCGCCAAGTCGGGACGCTTGCCGGTCATCGTGCGCAGGCTACCCGGCGGGCCGCGGTCACGCCTTGAGCCGCCCGGACAGCACGTGTGCCTGTTCGAGAAGCAACGTCCCCAGCTCATGATGGCGCTCGGACTTGAACCGCGTCTCGACGCCGGTGAGGCTCAGCGCCCAGGCGGGTCGTCCGGTCCGGTCGAACACCGCCGCCCCGATCCCCCAGCTCCCTTCCACAATCAGGGCGGGGTTCACCGCGTAACCCGTGATGCGGGTGGATTCGATCCGGGCTCGGATCGATCGCTCGGAATGGTTTGTGCCCCAAGCCGACTCGAGGTGCACGCGGGAGAAATAGTCGTCGATCTCCCGGGCCGGGAGGTGACTGAGGATGGCGAGTCCGGCAGATGCCACGCCCAGGGGGAAGCGGATTCCTACGTGTAAGACGTGTGAGCGCAGCGGAAAGCTGCCCTCCGCGCTCCGCACGCACACTGTCTCGTCGCCGCGGCGCGCGGAGAGGAAGGCGCTCTCTCCCGTGTCGCGGGCAAGTCGGTCCACCACGTCGGCGGCCTGTTCGATGATGTCGTACCGGTTGGCGGCGCCGGCACCCAACAGGTACAGCTCAGGCCCCAACGCCCACCGTCCGGTCGCCGCGTCGCGGTCGATCAGACCCTCCGCGGCGAGCGAGGTCAGGAGGCGGTGTGCGGTGGGACGGGCCAGGCCTGCCGCCTTGCCAAGGTCGGTGGTCGACGCCCCTGTCGGTTCCGACCGGCCGACGGCCCGCAACAGGGCACCGACCCGCGCGACCACCTGGGACTGCTGCGCCTGCGGTACCACGCGACCATGATAGGCGTTCATATAGTGGACGCCGACAACTCTGGTGATCACCACACGAACACTTTCGCCCCGATCTACTGCAAGCCTTGAACACTTCAGCTGCTTGGTTGTTCACTGGACGCACCATTACTGGCGTTTGCAGAGTGGACATGCGCGATGAGAGGTGAGGAGACAGGATGACTTCGAAGGTGTACCCGTCGGCGGCCGATGCGGTTGCCGACATCACCAGCGGCTCCACGCTGGCGGTGGGAGGGTTCGGGTTGTGCGGCATTCCCGACGCGCTGATCGAAGCGCTCGCGGAGTCCGGTGCGACCGACCTCGAGGTCTTCTCCAACAATTGCGGTGTCGACGGCCAGGGATTGGGTGTGCTGCTGGGGCTGGGACGGATCCGCCGTGTCACCGCCTCGTACGTCGGCGAGAACAAGGAATTCGCCCGGCAGTATCTCGCCGGCGAACTGGAGGTCGAGTTGACGCCGCAGGGCACGCTCGCCGAACGGATGCGAGCCGGCGGCGCCGGAATACCCGCGTTCTTCACCCCCGCGGGTGTGGGCAGCCCGGTCTCCGACGGCGGGCTGCCGTGGCGCTACGCCGCCGACGGCTCGGTCGCGGTCGCCTCACCGCCCAAGGAGACCCGCGTCTTCGGGGACAAGCGCTACGTGATGGAAGAGTCCATCACCGCCGACTACGCCCTCGTCCACGCGCAGTTGGGTGATACCGCCGGCAACCTCGTCTTCAACAAGACTGCGATGAATTTCAACCCACTGGCCGCGATGGCGGGGCGGATCACCATCGCGCAAGTCGAGCAACTCGTCGAGCCGGGCGACATCGATCCCGGCTCGGTGCACCTGCCGGGTGTCTTCGTTCGGCGCATCGTGCACACCGGACCGCAGAAGAAGCAGATCGAGAAGCGGACCGTCCGCCCGGCAGCAGGAGCACAGGAATGAGCGCGAGCCCGTCGAAGTCCGTCGAGGGTTGGACCCGTGACCAGATGGCCGCCCGTGCGGCCGCCGAGATGATCGACGGCGAGTACGTCAATCTCGGCATCGGACTGCCCACCCTCATCCCGGGCTATCTGACTGACGACGTCCGGGTCACCCTGCATTCGGAGAACGGCATCCTCGGCACCGGGCCCTACCCCACCGACGATGAGGTCGACGCCGACCTCATCAACGCGGGTAAGGAGACCGTCACCGTCAATCCCGGTGCGGCGTACTTCAATTCGGCGCTGTCGTTCGGCATGATCCGCGGGGGCCACATCGACACCGCAGTCCTCGGCGGCATGGAGGTGTCGAAAACCGGCGACCTCGCCAACTGGATGGTGCCGGGCAAAATGGTCAAGGGGATGGGTGGGGCCATGGACCTGGTACACGGCGCTGCCCGGGTGATCGTCGTGATGGAGCACACCGACCGGGCCGGCAACCCGAAAATCGTTGACGCGTGCAGCTTGCCGCTGACCGGACAGGGCGTCGTGGATCGCATCATCACCAACCTGGGCGTGATCGACGTCGTCGGTGACGGCACCCTGATACTGCGCGAACTCGCGCCCGGAGTCTCGGCCGACGACGTGATCGCGGCCACCGCGGCGGAACTCACCGTGCAGGTGCCATGAGCGCCCCGAACAGTTCAGCCCCTGCCGACGGCTGACATCGGATCGATCGCGTCGGTCAGTCAGCGGTCTGGGTGTCCCCGAGGGAGTGCGCGGCCTCCATCAGCATCCAGCCGGCGACCTGCACCGACAGGTCGCGCTCGGGGACGGGCAGCGAGTTGAGGGCGACGGCGGCCGACTGCGCCGCACCCGGCGTCACCGGGCATGTCGGCGGCGCGGTCCCAGAACGGCCCGAACAGCGGGAGGCCGTCGACGGTCTGCCGGTAGTCCCATGCCGACTGGGCCGATTTGAGCACGACATTCGCGGCGGTCGCCCGCGTCTCCTCGGACTCGGGCGTGTCCCCGGGCAGCGAGGTGGCCGCCAGCGCCAGGTAGCGCGCGGTGACCCCGGCGAACAGGCCGCCGTCTCCACCGCCGGCGCCCTTGAGCACACCCTCGGGCGCCATCTCCCGGCTGATCGCGGCGACCAGGCGGTGTACCCGCTCAGCGTGCCGCTCCTCGCCGGTGCGCACGGCCAGTTCGGTTTCCAGGCCCACGACCGCGCCCTGGCAGTAGGTGTACTGAGCCCGCACCAGCGAGCCCGCCTTGATGCCGTCGAACACGAGGTGGGTTTCGGGGTCGATCAGGGTGGCCTCGATCCAATCGGCCATCTGCTGGGCGCGGCGCAACCGGTCGCCGTACGCGGGCCAGGAAGATGCCGGCCGGGCCGTTGGCCGGGGCGTTGAAGAACTGGTCGGACTTGCGCCACGGAATGCCGCCGCCGTCCTCGGGCACCCAGGCGTTGACGAACTGCTCGGAAAGCGTGTTCAGGGCCGACTGCCTCTCGATCCCGACGAGCCGGCCCGCCCGCTCCAACGCCAGCGCCAACCAGGCCATGTCGTCGTAGTAGTCGTTGGTCCAGGATCCGTTGTTGCGCACCCGATGTCCCCGGATCTGCCGGGTGATGGACTCGACGCGGGCCGGCTGCGGGTCGCGCACCTGCGCGTCGACCAGGCAGTCCAACAGGTGCGCCTGCCACCAGAAGTGCCAGGTGGCGAACCGCCGTTCCTTCTCGGACGGCGGCCATGCCACCACGCCCAGCTGCGTTCCCGGCAGTCCCCAGAGCTTCTTCAGATGTCGCGCAGCAACAGCGGCTTCAGCGGATGCCGCACGGTTGGCCCATACCTGATCCATGACTAGGCATCCTGCCTTACCAGGCGCGGCTGAGGTCACCCCATTGCCTGATCCAGGCATGCATGGCGATTCCGGCGGCCACCGAGGCGTTGATGCTCCGGGTGGATCCGAACTGCGCGATCGACACCACCAGCGCCGCACCCGCCCGGGTGTCGTCGGTGATACCCGGCCCCTCCTGACCGAACACCAGCAGGCAGTCGCGCGGCAGCGGGGTCTGCTCCAGTCGCACCGACCCGGGCACATTGTCGACGGCCACGACGGTCAGTCCGGCATCGGTCGCGAAGCCGAGCAGTTCCGCCGTGGTGTCGTGGTGGCGCAGCCGCTGATAGCGGTCGGTCACCATGGCGCCACGGCGGTTCCAGCGACGCCGGCCGACGATGTGCACGGTGTCGACGGCGAACGCGTTGGCCGTACGCACCACACCGCCGATGTTGGCATCGTTGCCGAAGTTCTCGATCGCAATATGGAGCGCGTGCCTCCGCCTGTCTATGTCGGCGACGATCGCCGCCCGCGTCCAGTAGCGGTAGGCGTCGACGACGTTGCGCCGGTCGCCGTCACGCAGCAGTTCGGGGTCATAGCGCGGGTCGACGGGCAGCGCGCCGGGGTGCTCGTCATGCCAGGGGCCGACGCCGTCGGCGGTCCCCCATTCGGTCGGGCCCGGCCCGCTCACTGTTCGCCCGCCTCCACCCAGACCGCGGCGTGGGTGCCGACCACCGACACCGTCGCGTAGAGCACCGCGGCATTGATCTCCCCCTGCGTGCACAGCGACGCCGCCACCTGCACGGCGTCCAGTGATGCGTCGGGCAGCACCAGCACCGAGCCGCCGTACGCCGCGCAGGCGGGGTTCAGCCCGGGCGGCGGCAGCGTCGGAGCGGCCAGCAGCATCATCGGCCCGCCCCGGCGGCCCGACTCGTCGCGGTATTCGGCGGCCACCGCGTCTGCCCGCAGACCCAGCAGCATGTAGCCGCTGCCGGAGAACGCGGTCGGATCGCCCAGCGCGGCGGGAGTCAACGGCGTGCCGTTCGCCCGCCACGCCTCGACGCTGGTGGTGCTCAGCACCAGGCCGGTGTCGTTGACGTTGGTCGGCGGCAGGCCCACCGGGAAGGCGGCCGGGTAGGCGACCGTGGTGCCGGCGATGCGGTCGCGCGGGGAATACACGTACACGCCCCGGACCTGAGCCTGGTCGGAGATCGGCCCGAGACAGACCGTTCCGCTGACCCGGTCGGGTGTGCTGCCGACCATATGCACGGTGAGCGGCGAGATGTCGGCGCCCTGTACCTGAGCGCAGCTGCCGAGCCCGGTGGCCTCGATCGGATGGGCAAGCGCGCCATAGAGACCGAACCGGAGGTCGGCCGGGTTCGCCCGTGGCGCCGAGGGATCCGCCGCGGCGGCATCGACGTCGATCAGCACATGGTCGGACGCGAACCGCAGGTTGGCCACCGACGTGTTCCAGCCCAGCGCCGCCAGCGATTCCCCGATGTGCGCCTGCGTCGCGCCGTACGGGTGCGCGGGTTCGGTGTCCCGGCCGCAACCGGCGGGGACCACGGCAAGCACCGCGGCGACGAGCAGGGCGGCCACGCGGCGCGCGCGGCGGGGTCGGACGGCGTCCACTTCAGCTCCAGAACAGCAACGGGCCCGCGAGGGCGAGAACACGTTGCACTGTACGTCTTCGGCGGCGTCGGGCGAATTCGCCATAATTGCACGTTCACGACATATATGGGCACCCCGGAATGGGTGTAAGAAGCAGGGTCTCAAATACGCGTAGCAAACATTTGGCAGAAATACTCAAATTCGCGGTAAACCCACCACCGACCACCCTGGCGCGATCCGGCACACCGGCCCGCGCGGGAGTGAATCCGACGTGCAACGCGGGTCGTCAGACGCACACTCACGTCCCTCCCGACCGCCTGAGACCTGCACGACAAGTTAGCCACGCCTATGTTCGGCATCACCTTCCGCAAACACATGGATTCCATGAGAAAATTGCCTCGCACACGCGACCCCCCAGGCCCAAAAGTTCGACTTGCAGCAATGGAAACGCCACGTTCGCGGTGACCCCTGTTGGGCCTAGCAGGTGCGATCCGAGAAACACGCGGTGATCAGGGCGAAGGGTTCGGCTCTCCGCCTATTTCGCGAGATAATTGAATCGCCGTAAAGGCACATAGGGGGGGCGCGCAAACAGGTATCAGCATGGGCAACCTCCGTTGGCCGGCTGACCAACGGATGGGATCGCCTTGAACGTTCGCCTCGTCGATATCTCGGACCGCCAGCTTTCTGTGCGCACCAGCGCCAGCTGGTGGGACCCCGACACCGAATGCACACTCGTGGTTGCTAGGCCTGCAGACGAGCGTGATCTGTGGGCCGAGTATCTGGACGGCGCCGTGCACAGCTACCGCAGACACGGGGTCGAATGCGCCCTCGACATGGACCAGCTGCGAAGTGGTGACGACACCGTCCTATTCTTTGCGGCAATCGACCCCAGCGGTCGTATCGCGGCCGGTGTACGCGCGAAGGGACCGCTGCGCGACGCCGACGACTCGCATGCCGTCGTAGAGTGGGAAGGTCAGCCCGGCCTGAAGGCGGTGCGCAAGATGATCAACGACCGCGCGCCCTTCGGCATCCTCGAGATGAAGTCGGCCTGGGTCACCGACGATCGCGAGCGGAACCGCCCGCTGACGAAAGCCCTTGCCCGGTCAGGCTTTCACGCGATGGCGCTGATGGACATCCAGTTCTGCATGGCCACCGCGGGTGCATACGTCCTCGACCGGTGGCGGTCGTCGGGAGGGGTGGTCGCCGACCACATCCCGCCGACGCCGTATCCAGACGAGCGATACCAGACGAAGATGATGTGGTGGGATCGCCGGACGTTCATCAACCACGCGGAGCCGGAACAGGTTTCGAAGATTCTTCAGGAGACCAATGCGCTGCAGCGGATGGTCTACGACGACGGCATCGGTGCAGGATCCATCGGAGAGTGGGCCGCGGGCGCGAATCTTGGCGCAGCCGCGGCGGGCGGGCTGGCGTGACGGAACTCTTACCTTCGACCGACACCCATGGCGACGGAATGGTCCCCGTCTCGGCGCTCCCGCTGGCGCCGCGCAACCCGTTGCCCTTCCGGCAGCGGTTGGCCGCGGTGAAGTCGTACCACACGGGCACGGAGGTGCTGCGCGACGCAGGCGGACCGGTGACCCGCATCGTGCTCGGTCCCCGCTGGCTGATGCCGCCGATCGTGCTGGCCACCTCACCCCAGGCGATCCACGACATCCTCACCGTCAAAGACGGCTCGATCGACAACACAACCCGCGTGCCCGCGGAGCTTCGTAACATCCTGGGCACCAATCTGGTCAACCTTCCGCACAACGAGTGGCTGCCGCGACGACGGACGATCCAGCCGGTGTTCACCAAGCAGCGGGTCAACCAATTCGCCGGACACATGACCGAAGCCGCCGAGTCGGTCTGCGCCCAGTGGCTCGACGGGTCGGAGATCGACCTCGACGCCCAATGCCACGCCCTGACCCTGCGGGCGCTCGGGCTCTCGGTGCTCGGACTCGACCTCGACGGCCGGGCCGCCGTGGTGGAGGAACCGTTCAACGTCGTGTTCGGCTACGCCGTCGCCCGCGCGCTGCGCCCGCTCCGCGCACCCCGCTGGCTGCCGACGCCGTCGCGGCGCCGCGCCCGCCGGGCCGCAGAATCCTTGCATCGCCTGGCGCGACAGGCCCTACAGGCCTGCATCGCCGACCGGAACCACAACGCCCCGCTGGTTCAGGCGCTGATCGCCGCGACCGATCCGGTCACCGGAGAAAGCCTGTCCGACGACCAGATCTGCAATGAGCTGATCATCTTCCTGTTCGCCGGGTTCGACACCCTGGCGACCACCATCACCTACGCGCTGTGGCAACTGGGCCGCCATCCCGTGATCCAGAACCGCGTCGCCGATGAGGTCGCCGAACTCGGCGACCGCAAGCTCACCTCAGCGGACGCCGCGGCGTTGCACTACACCACGGCAGTGGTCCGCGAGGCGCTGCGGATCTGCCCGCCGGCACCCACCGGGACCCGGATGGCCATCCGCGATATCCAGGTTGGCGGCTACCGGGTCGAGGCCGGCACCATGCTGGCGTTCGGACGTAAGGCCGTGCAGGGCGACCCCACCCTGTGGGAGAACCCTCACGAGTTCGATCCGGACCGGTTCAGCCCGGAGAACATGGCGGGCCGCGACCGCTGGCAGTACCTTCCGTTCGGCGGCGGTCCGCGATCGTGCATCGGCTCCCATTTCGCGATGCTGGAGGCCGTGCTCGCCCTGGCGACGTTCGTCCGCCGCTACGAAATCTGTTCACAGGAAAACGGATTTCCCCCTCACGGCCCACTTCACCATGGTGGCCGACGCAGCGATCCCGGCGCGCGTTCACGTGCGACTGACGGGGCAGGAGGCACGAAACTGAACGCCGATCCCACGACCTGCCAGGCGGTCATCCTCGACGAAGCGGACGACGGCGACCGCCGACTGCTCGATGACCTGCGTGCCGACCCGTGCGTCGAATTCCTCGACCGGCGCGATGAACAACTCGCCGGTCTGCGCCGACTGATCCCCGGTCCGACATCGGAACTCGTCGAGGAGCCCCTTCGCTGGGCCTACTATCCGTGGCGGCGTGCGGTCGTCGGCGTGCTGGGCCCGCTGGGGTTTCGCACCCTGCGACTGGACCGCAACCGCAACCTGATCACCGCCGACGAGCAGCGCCGCCTCGGTGGGCTGCGGATCGGCGTCGCCGGGCTCAGCGTCGGCCACGTCATCGCCCACACCCTGGTGGCAGAGGGACTTTGTGGCGAGATCCGGCTGGCGGACTTCGACACGCTGGAGTTGTCCAACCTCAACCGGATTCCGGCGACCATACTGGATCTCGGCGAGAACAAGGCCGTCCTGGCTGCCCGCCGGATCGCCGAACTGGACCCGTACCTGAGGGTGCGGGTGTTCACCGCGGGCCTGACAACCGACACGCTCGACGAGTTTCTCGACAGGCCTGGATGTCGTTGTCGAGGAATGTGATTCGCTGGACATGAAGGCCATCGTCCGCGAAGAGGCCAGGGCGAGAAGGCTTCCGGTGCTGATGGCCACCAGCGACCGCGGGCCTGATCGACGTCGAGCGCTTCGATCTCGAACCCGGCCGGCCGATCCTGCACGGATTGATCGGCGACACGGACGCGGCATCACTGGCAGGCATGGACGCGCGGGACAAGATCCCGCACATGCTCCGCCACCTCGACGTGCCGCGCGCCTCCCCGAAGGCGGCGGCGTCGATGGTCGAGGTCGGCGTCACCCTCACCACCTGGCCTCAACTGGCCGGCGACGTCATCCTGGGCGCCACGGCGGTCGCCGAGGCGGTCCGGCGCATCGGCCTGGGCGAGCGCCTGCAGTCCGGGCGCATCCGCATCGATGTCGCCGACGGGCTCGACCATCTCCAAGATCCGGCTGCCGCCGCCGTTGGTGCTGTCCTGCCCGCTGCTACCGGGGAGCCCTCGGAGACAACCGAACTCGGCGACACGGTGATCGACGCCATGGCCGCGGCCGCCATCCGGGCGCCGTCGGGCGGTAATGCCCAGCCCTGGTACGTGGAGAAGAGTCCGGACTCGATTCTGATACGGCTGGCGCACGAGTATTCATCCCCCGTGGACGTCAACATCGGACTGCGCAGCAGTGCGACCGCCATCGGTGCCGCAGCTTTCAACGCCCAGGTTGCGGCGGCCGCCCAACACGCCTGCGGCAGCGTCGAATTCAACGAGCAGGGCAACGACCTTGAAGCCATCGTCACGCTGGGCGACCGACGAGACGATGAGCTGGCCGCGTTCTACCGGCCGATGCTCGCACGCGAGACGAACCGGCGGGTCGGTACCCCCGGGGCGATCAGTGCGCAGACCCGACGCGAGCTCGAGGCGGCAGCGAGCACACGGAACGCGAGTCTGCGGTTCATCGACGACCGCGCCGTGATCGACGAGCTGGCCTCGATCATGACCGCCGCCGACCGCGTGCGGTACCTCACCCCCCGGCTGCATGCGGAGATGGTGGCCGAGCTGCGATGGCCGGACAGCCCGGACTCGGACTCGGGCCTGGACGTCAACAGCCTGGAGCTGAACGCCGGCGAACTGGCCGCACTCGAACTCCTGCGCCGGGGCGATGTGATGGCCTACCTCGCGGCCTGGGATGCAGGGACGACGCTGGGCGCCGATACGCGCGACCGTGTCCGGGCCAGTTCGGCACTCGGCATTGTCACCGTTCCCGGCGAGAAGCTCACCGACTACGCCCGGGGCGGGGCCGCCGCCGAAGCGGTGTGGATCCTCGCCCAGCAACGCGGGCTGGCGGTACAGCCGATATCCCCGATGTTCGTGCACGCGCGGGAGGACTCTGATCTCCGCACGCTGTCGGATGAGTTCGCCTCCACCTTGGGCGACCTACAGAGACAGTTCGCCGATGTCTCCGGCCTGAGGCCCGACGACGTGCCGGTGATTGTGCTGAGATTCACGCAGGCTCCCGCAGCCTCGGTCCGAAGTCGCCGCAGCGAGGGCCGAATCCGATCCCGATTGGTCCGCCCATGACACAGGCAAACTCTCCGGGCAGGTTGGACCTCCTCGTGACGTCCGTTGCCACCCAGCTGATGGCCGCCAACGCCGGAAACGCCGGGAAGGTCTGCCAGCGCGTGCTCGCCGACCTGGTCGAGGCGTTCCAGATGGACCACAGCTTTCTGAGGCACAACGATCACGCGGTGCGCGCTTCCCGGTTGGTGGCCGAGTGGCCGCCCCGACCGGACGTCCCCGACCCGGATCCACTCGCGGTCGTGTATTTCGCCGACGCCGATCCCGTCTTCGCGATCTCCGAGATCGCCAAGAAGCCCATGGTGATCCGGCCCGAACCCGCGACCGACGACTTCCAGCGCCGGATCGAGGACTCGGGTGGGGTGCCGGTCAGCACGCTCGCGGCCGCACCACTGGTCGCCGGTGATCTCACCACCGGAGTGCTCGGCTTCGTCAAGTTCGGCGACAGGGCGTGGACCCAGGAAGAGCTGAACGCGCTGGAAGCGATCGCCTCACTGCTCGCCCAGGTGCAGGCCCGCATCCTCGCCGAGGACCAGCTCCGTTATCTGGCCGAACACGACGACCTGACCGGCGTCCACAATCGCCGCGCACTCGTGGCCCATCTCGACGCCCGCCTGTCGCCCGGCCGACGCGGACCCGTCGCAGTGCTGTACCTCGACCTGGACCGGCTCAAGGCCGTCAACGACTATCTCGGCCATAACGCCGGCGACTGGTTCATCCGGGTGTTCGCCGAACGTCTGCGCGAGAAGACCGGCGATCGCTGCCTGATCGCCCGGCTCGGCGGCGACGAATTCGTCGTCGTCCCCACCACCGAGATGGGCGCCGAATCCGCCGAGGAACTTGCGGGCACCCTCCAGAACGCACTCCGGGAACGGGTGGCCATTGACGGCGAGATGCTCACCCGGACCGTCAGCATCGGTGTGGCCGTGGGCGAGCCCGGCCGTGACACCACCTCCGATCTGCTTCGCAAGGCCGATCAGGCGGTGCTGAACGCAAAGAGCTCCGGCGGCAACAAGATCGCGGTGTTCTCCGATGACATGGCGATGCGGAGCACGTTCCGCAACGACATCGAGCTTCATCTGCAGGGCGTCATCGACAGCGGCGCGCTGGTGTTGCACTACCTGCCGGAGATCGACATGCGCACCGGTGAGGTGATGGCCACCGAGGCCCTGGTGCGTTGGCAGCACCCCACCCGTGGCCTGCTGCTGCCGGATTCGTTCATCGGAGTCGCCGAATCCGTGAATCTGGCAGGCGAATTGGGCCGCTGGGTGATCAGGTCCGCGTGCACCGAGTTCAGCATGTGGCGCTCCCGGGGCATCGGATTGGACGCGATCCTGCGGCTCAACGTGTCACCGGTGCAGCTGGTCGCCGAAGGCTTCGCCGAGACGGTGGCCGAGACGATCGCGGACTTCGGGTTGGCCGGCGAGTCGGTGTGCCTGGAGATCACCGAGAGTGTCGTGGTGCAGGACATCGAGACCACCCGGATCACGCTGGCGGCCCTCAAGGAGGTCGGCGTCAAGATCGCGATCGACGACTTCGGGACCGGGTACAGCGTGCTGACGCACCTGAAGTCGCTACCGGTGGACACACTGAAGATCGACCGCAGCTTCGTTCAGGATCTCGGCACCAACGCCGGCGACCTGGCCATCGTGCGCGCGGTCATCGCGCTGGCCGATGCCTTCGGACTGGAAGTGGTGGCCGAGGGAGTGGAGACCACGGCCGCGGCGCAGATCCTGCTGCGACACGGCTGCCATCGCGCACAGGGCTTCCTGCTGTCCCGGCCCATCGAGGGTGCCGCGATGGCAGAACTGTTGGCCCGCAAGCGGATACAGCTGCCGTTCCCGGCTCCGCTGCGCGCCACGTCCTGATCAGTCGTCGCGCCCGGACACCAGCAATCCCAGCCGGGCGAATCGGCTGAACGGCCGCGCGAGCACGACGAGGTCGACGGTGGCGGTGCCACTGAAGCCGTCGAAGCAATCGGGCGCCAGGTGCGGAAGCTGCGTGCCCGCTCCGGTGGGGACGACGACGCCCCCGGTGGCGCGGACCAGGGATTGACCGTCCGGGCTGTCGATGACGGCTCCGATGACCTGACCGCCGGCGAATACCAGTCCGCCCAGCGAGGTCTGCTCGCGGGCGTTGATGCCGAGGTCGCGGGCGCGCTCCCGCAGCCAACCTCCGATATCCACCGGTTCGCCGGTGTCGAGGGTGCCGACCCGCACCGTCGCGGCATCCGCGTCGGCGACGGTCGTGCAGAGGAGTCCGTACGGCGACGCCAGACAGGCTGCGGCCCAATCCCGCAGCGCGGCACCGGAAAACGAGATGCCAGCGCCGAGGTCGGGCCACAACGGCTCGCCCGTGCGACGGACGGTCAGCTCGGCCGCCGCGGTCGCGTGCGCGAGTGGGCCGGTGTCCTCCGTCACGCAATCGAGGTACTCCGCCGAATCGTCGGTCAGCCCGAGCCGGCCCGCCAGCGTCGCGGCGTCACCCTCTCCGCGACCATCGGCAGCAGGACGTCGAGGCCATCGGCATCGGCGGCTACGGCGACTGCCAGCGCGGCCGATCCCGTTCCCACACAGATGATGTCGGCTTCGTCGTCCCACTCGACTTCGTCGATGTCCGGGACGATCACGCCCGGGGCCCGGAAGCGGTCACGCGTCAACCATCCGCCAGCCCGAGATCCGCGAGTCCGAGCGCACTCCGGTACGGCACACCTTCGGCCTCGATGACCTCGGCGGCGCCGGTCGCGCGGTCGACGACGGTCGCCACGCCGACGACCTCGCCGCCGGCTTCGCGTACCGCCCGCACCGCCGTCAGCGGTGACGCCCCCGTGGTGCTGGTGTCCTCCACCACCAGCACCCGCTGTCCCGCGACGTCAAATCCTTCGATAAGCCGTTGCATGCCATGGGCTTTCGCCGACTTCCGCACCACGAACGCGTCAATCGGGCGGCCGGGAGCATGCATGATGGCCGTGGCGACCGGGTCGGCCCCCAGCGTCAGGCCACCGACACCGGCGTAGTCCCAGTCGCTGGTGAGCTCGCGCATCAACGTGCCGATCAGCCGGGCGGCGCGGTGGTGCAGAGTGGACCGGCGCAGGTCCACGTAATAGTCGGATTCCTTGCCGGAGGACAACACGACGTGACCGCGTACCACCGAGAGCTGTCGCACCAGACCCGCCAACTCGTCACGATCCGCGGGCGTCAGAACAGGCACGCGGTCAGCTTAGCTACCGCTGGTAGTTGGGCGCCTGGTGGCCGTTGCGCGGCGGCGTCGGCCGAACCGGTTCACGGTGGCGCGCCTGCGTGGTGTCCGGCGCGTCCTCGGGCCGGCTGCCCTGGGTCAGCGGGCGACCGGGCGCGGCGCCGAGCTGGCCACGGTGGCGCGGGGCCGGCCCCAGCGCCGCCTGGGCGGTCGGCGGCAGCACCCGCAGCAGATCGTTGAACTGGCGGACCGTGCGCAGCCCCTCGTCCCACTGCGCGCGGGTGCTGGAGATCGGCATGGACACCAGGGTCCAGTTCTCCTCGTTCCACATGATCTCGGCGCAGTCGGGTGCGGTGTGGGCGAAGGTGACCATCCGGCGGTCACAGGCGCGGCGGGCGGCATCGAGGTTGGTGGAGTACACCATCCGCGGCCCGATCGCGCCGAGCAGCCAGATGTCGTTCTCGCGCGGTTCTTTGATTCCCTTGAGACGCAGGTCGATGACGACGTTGGTGCCGATTTTGCGGTGCAGGGCGATGACTGTCGCCACATCGTCGAGATCGAAGATGAACACCGCTTCGCCGCGGATCTGGCCCAGCACGACATTGCGCGCGGTCACGTCGCCGACGGTGGACATCACGCCGCGGTCCCACCGGCTGAGGATCTCGGTCGACTCGGGCTCGTAGTCGAAGCCGTGCGAGCGGGCCCACGACTTGCGGCGACGACCGAGCCCCCGGCGTCGATCGATGTCGACGTACAGCAGTACCGCCGCACCCACGAAGCAGAGTGCGGACAGCGTGAACCAGAGCGGGACCATCGCACGTAGCCTATCTGCTGCTTGCCCAGAATCGAGAATGCAAGCAGGTCACAACCACGTTACGCCCTGGACATGACGCAAAAGGCCCCCGCATTGGCGGGGGCCTTCGCGTCGATCAGCCCAGTTGATCGGTCTGACTCCTCAACGGGCTCGTACCTCGCCCGCATCGTCGTCAGCCCAGGATCAGGCCATCACCGTCCGGATTGACGTTCACCGGCACCGTGTCGCCGTCGTGCACCTCGCCGGCCAGCAGCATCTTGGCCAGCTGGTCGCCGATGGCCTTCTGCATCAGGCGGCGCAGCGGCCGGGCACCGTAGGCCGGGTCGAACCCGTGGTCGGCCAGCCACTTCTTGGCCGGCAGCGAGACCTCGAGGTCGAGGCGCCGCTGCGCGAGCCGCTTCTGCAGCTGGGCGAGCTGGATGTCGACGATCTGGACGAGTTCCTCGGGGTTGAGCGACTCGAAGATCAGCACGTCGTCGAGACGGTTGATGAACTCCGGCTTGAACGCCGCGCGCACGGCCGCCATCACCTGTTCCTCGGTGCCGCCCGACCCCAGGTTGGAGGTCAGGATGAGGATGGTGTTGCGGAAGTCGACCGTGCGACCCTGGCCGTCGGTCAACCGGCCCTCGTCGAGCACCTGCAGCAGCACGTCGAACACGTCCGGGTGGGCCTTCTCCACCTCGTCGAACAGCACCACCGTGTACGGCCTGCGCCGCACCGCCTCGGTCAGCTGACCGCCCTGGTCGTAGCCGATGTAGCCGGGAGGCGCTCCGACCAGACGCGCCACGGAGTGCTTCTCGCCGTACTCGCTCATATCGATGCGGACCATCGCGCGCTCGTCGTCGAACAGGAAGTCCGCCAGGGCCTTGGCCAGCTCGGTCTTGCCGACGCCGGTGGGGCCGAGGAACAGGAACGAACCCGTGGGCCGGTTGGGGTCGGCCACACCGGCCCGGCTGCGGCGAACCGCATCGGAAACCGCCTGCACGGCCTTCTTCTGACCCACGACCCGTTCGCCGAGCTCGTCCTCCATGCGCAGCAGCTTGGCGGTCTCGCCCTCCATCATCCGGCCGGCCGGGATGCCCGTCCACGCCGACACGACGTCGGCGATGTCGTCGGGACCGACCTCTTCCTTGAGCATCACGTTCTCGCGCGCCTCGGCGGCCGGGCAGAACGGCGTCGAGCTTGCTTCTCGATCTCGGGGATGCGGCCGTAGCGCAGCTCGGAAGCCTTGGCCAGATCGCCGTCGCGTTCGGCCCGGTCGGCCTCGCCGCGCAGCGTCTCCAGCTGTCTCTTTGAAGTCGCGGACGACGTCGATGGCGTTCTTCTCGTTCTGCCAGCGCGTGGTCAGCTCCGCCAGCTTTTCCCGGAGGTCGGCCAGTTCGGCGCGCAGCTTCTCCAGCCGGTCCTGGGAGGCCTGCGTCTTCCTCTTTCGCAAGTGCCATCTCCTCGATCTCGAGCCGGCGCACCAGACGCTCGACCTCGTCGACCTCGACGGGACGGGAGTCGATCTCCATGCGCAGCCGCGACGCGGCCTCGTCGACCAGGTCGATGGCCTTGTCGGGCAGGAAGCGTGAGGTGATGTAGCGGTCGCGACAGGGTGGCCGCGGCCACCAGCGCCGAGTCGGTGATGCGCACACCGTGGTGCACCTCGTAGCGGTCCTTGAGCCCGCGCAGGATGCCGACGGTGTCCTCCACCGAGGGTTCGCCCACCAGCACCTGCTGGAAGCGCCGCTCCAACGCGGCGTCCTTCTCGATGTACTTGCGGTACTCGTCGAGCGTGGTGGCGCCGACCATCCGCAGCTCGCCGCGGGCCAGCATCGGCTTGATCATGTTGCCGGCGTCCATCGCGCCCTCGCCGGTGGCACCGGCGCCGACGATGGTGTGCAGCTCATCGATGAACGTGATGATCTGCCCGGCCGAGTTCTTGATGTCGTCGAGGACGGCCTTGAGCCGTTCCTCGAACTCACCGCGGTACTTCGCGCCGGCCACCATCGATCCGAGGTCCAGCGAGACGACGGTCTTGTCGCGCAGGCTCTCCGGCACGTCGCCGGCGACGATGCGCTGGGCCAGGCCCTCGACGATCGCCGTCTTACCGACGCCGGGCTCACCGATGAGCACCGGGTTGTTCTTGGTGCGACGGCTCAGCACCTGGATGACGCGACGAATCTCGTTGTCGCGCCCGATGACCGGGTCGAGCTTGCCTTCGCGCGCTCGCGCGGTCAGGTCGGTGGAGTACTTCTCCAGCGCCTGATAGCTGCCCTCGGGGTCCGGGCTGGTGACGCGGGCACTGCCGCGCACCTTCACGAACGCCTCGCGCAGCGCCTCGGGCGACGCGCCGTGCCCGGTCAGCAGCTTGGCCACATCGGAGTCGCCGGTGGCCAGGCCGACCATCAGGTGTTCGGTGGAGACGTACTCGTCGTCCATCTCGGTGGCCAGGTGCTGAGCCGCGGTGATCGCGGCGATCGATTCGCGGCTCAATTGCGGCGTCGAGTTGGCGCCGCTGGCGCTCGGCAGCCGGTCGATGAGGCGCTGTGCCTCGTTCCGGATGGTCGCGGGATCAACTCCGACCGCCTCGAGCAGCGGTGCGGCGATGCCGTCGTTCTGCGTCAGCATCGCCATCAACAGATGGGCGGGCATGATCTGCGGGTTGCCCGCGGCGGTGGCCGCCTGCAACGCCGATGTCAGCGCCGCCTGGGTTTTCGTGGTCGGGTTGAACGAGTCCACGACACCTCCATTTCCAGTCAGAAGGGGCCCGGCAAGGAGCCCCGTAAATGCTTGTCGCCTTAGTCAACGTCGTCAAGGTTGAGTCTGTTCCGCTCAACTCTAACTATTTTCGCCGAGCGTGCGGTTTCGTACCGAACACGCCGACGCGGGCGTACCAATCCGCACGATCGAGACGATGCCGCCGACCGCTGGTGAGCCCGTGCATTCGAACATATGATCGAACAGTGGGACAGCTGCCGTCGATCGGCTACAACGGCCAGCCCGTCCGGGAGCCGTTCCGTGTCGTGCGGCCGCCGGTGCGCGTGCTCGTCGATCTGACGGTGCTGTTCCCCCGCCAGCCGCACCGAGACGGCCGCTATCACCCGCACGGCATGCAGATGCACAAGGTCGTCGAGGGCAGCCTCAGCTGCTGGGGAATCTGCGAGCAGGGCGACTGGTGGGGGCTGGTGACCTACGAGATCGCCTACGGCTCGCGCCGCAAGGACGGTGACTCACTGGGTGCCGGCCTGGACTCTGCGCCGCAAATCCACAGGTTGAATGCACCGCCGATGAGTTACGTTCACATCGTGAGCAGCCCGTGGTCGCATGAACTGACCGAACTCATCCCCTTGGCGCTGGTGATCGCGCTGTCGCCGCTGTCGATCATCCCCGCCGTGCTGGTCCTGCATTCGCCGCGGCCACGCCCGAGCGGGTTGGCGTTCCTGGCCGGCTGGGTGATCGGCCTGGTCGCACTCACCACCTTGTTCATCGGGGTGTCGGGCCTGCTGGGCGGGCATGGGCGGCCAGCCGCCCACCTGGGCGTCGTGGGTGCGGATCGTGATCGGCGTCGCGCTGATCGTCTTCGGAATCTCCCGCTGGCTGACGCGGCACAGCAAGCCCCATCAGATGCCCGGCACCAAACACATCACCGAGGCAGGACCCGTCAAGGCGTTCGCCATCGGCGCCGTGTTGACGGTGGTCAATCCGAAGGTGCTGTTCGTCTGCGCCGCAGCGGGTCTGGCGATCGGGTCGTCAGGTCTGGGGCACGGGATCTGGGGTGCCGAGGCGGTGTTCGTCGCAGTCGCGGCGAGCACGGTCGCGCTGCCGATCCTGGCCTATACGCTCTCCGGCGACCGCCTGGACCCGTGCCTGGATCGGCTCAAGGCGTGGATGGAGAAGCACAACGCGGCACTCGTCGCGGCCATCCTGGTGATCATCGGTCTGCTGGTGCTCTACAAGGGGATTCACGGCCTGTAGGCGTCCGGCAGGCCCAGCCCGGCGGCGTCGGCGGAGAGGAAGCGCTGCACCCTCAGAAACCGGACGCGTGACGCCTAAGATCGGGCCCTGTGGGCCTCGATGACCGCGACGCGCTGTCGGTGCTGCGTGACGCGGTCAGCCCGGTGCGTGACTCCGACGAGTTGATCGCCGCGTTCTACACCCGCTGGTTCGCCATCGACGACTCGGTGCGCGACATGTTCCCACCGGACATGACCGCGCAGCGCAGGATGTTCGACCAGGCGCTGGACTGGCTGCTCGGCGAGTTCATCGCCCAGCGGGCCGAGGAACCGGTCGCGTTCCTGGCGCAACTGGGCCGCGATCACCGCAAGTACGGCGTCACCGGCGCGCACTACGAGAGCATGTCCCGCGCGCTGTACGCCACCCTGAGGAACCAGTCTGGGTGACCGGTGGACCCCGGCCGTCGACGACGCCGCCGGGCAGATGCTGAACCTGATCGATCGGTGTCATGAGCGGAGCGGCCGACGCCGAGCAGGGCCCGGCGTGGTGGGAGGGCACCGTCGCCGAGCATCACCGGGTGTCCCGGGATCTGGCCGTGGTCCGCCTCTACCTCGATCAGCCGATGGCCTACCTGCCCGGGCAGTACGTCGAAGTCGAAGTCCCGCAACTGCCTCCGGCGCTGGCGCTACCTGTCACCGGCGATTCCGGCGCAACCCGACGGCGGCGTCGAGTTCCACGTCCGGGTGGTGTCGGGGGGCATGGTCAGCACGGCGATCGTCGAGGAGACCCGGCCCGGTGACCGGTGGCGGCTCTCCAGCCCGCTCGGGGCGATGGAGGTCGACCGCGACGCCGGCGATGTGCTGATGGTGGCGGGCAGCACCGGCCTGGCCCCGCTGCGGGCGATCATCATGGACATGGCCCGCTCCGGGGTCAACCCGCGGGTGCACCTGTTCTTCGGCGCCCGGTACCCCTGCGAGCTCTACGATCTGCGCACACTGTGGCAGATCGCCGCGAACTGCCCGTGGCTGTCGGTCACGCCGGTGACGGAGTACAACACCGACCCGCCGTGGGCCGCCGACTACCCGGATGTGCAGCCGCCGCGCGGGCTGCACGTTCGCCAGCAGGGCCTGTTGCCCGATGTCGTGACCCGCTACGGCGGTTGGGGGGACCGCCAGATCCTGATCAGCGGCGGCCCGGCCATGATCCGCGCGACCCGCGCCGCCCTGATGGCCAAAGGCGCTCCGGCAGAACGTATTCAGCACGACCCGGTATCCGGGTAGGCTGGCCGCCGTGCAGATCGCGACGCTCCGCGACTCGACGGCACCCGTCGTCGCGCAATTCGTGCCGCAGGCCGGAATGATCGGCATCTCGCTGACCGATGGCGGCGTCGAGTTGCTCGGCCAGCGCCGCGGGCTGGACGCCTACCTCAGCGCCGGTAAGACGATGGGTCTACCGATCCTGTACCCGTGGGCGAATCGGCTGAGCGCCAACACATACCGGGTTGACGGCGAACTCGTCGACATCGCGCCCGGTGCGCCCGGGGTCCGCACCGACGACAACGGCCTGCCCATCCACGGGCTGCTCGCCGCCGACGACGGGTGGCGGGTGACGGCGCAATCCGCCGACGAACTGATCGCCGAGCTGGACTTCGGCGCCCGCGCCGAGCTGCTGGCCAGCTTCCCGTTCCCGCACCTGCTCGAGGTCGGGGTGACGTTGCGCCACCGCACCCTGACGGTGCGCACCGTCGTCACGCCGACCGCCGACAAGGCCGTGCCGCTGTGCTTCGGCTTCCATCCCGTACCTGCAGTTGCCCGGGGTGCCGCGGCGAGCAGTGGACGGTGCAGACCCCGGCGCTGCGCCATCTGGCGGTCGACGGGCGCGGGCTGCCCACCGGGGCGAGCACCCGGCAGCCGGCCGCCTCACAAACGCTGGGCGACAAGGTGTTCGACGACGGCTACGACGAGGTGGCCGACGGTGCGCTGTTCGCCGTGTCCGGCGGGAGCCGGCGCATCGAGGTCGTTTTCGAGCAGGGTTACCCGGCGGCGCAGATCTTCGCGCCGGCCGGCGCCGAGCTGATCTGCTTCGAGCCGATGGCCGCCCCGACCGATGCGCTCACCCGCGGCGGATACGCGACTGCGCGACCGGGGCAAGCCGCGGTCGCGCAGTTCTCGATCAGGGTTTGACCGCGGGCTCAGCGCCGCGGGCGTGGCTGCCACACCACCACGGCCGTGCTCGTCGACCGTCTGCGGAGTGTCGCCGCGCGCGGCGCGCAGCGCCTCCACTCGGCCGCCATTTCCTGGACCCGGTCCTGCAGTGCCTCCACCTGGTTGGTCAACTCGATGATCCGTTTGATACCAGCCAGATTGACACCTTCGTCCTGCGAGAGGCGTTGCACCTCGCGCAGCAGGTCGACATCATGCTCCGAGTAGCGCCGGCCGCCACCCGAACTGCGGTCCGGGCTGACCAGGCCGAGCCGGTCGTAGGTGCGCAGGGTCTGTGCGTGCATCCCGGCCAGTTCGGCGGCCACCGAGATCAGGAAGGTGCGGGATTCATTCCGTGACGATTCGGGCTTGCTCATCACGCATCACATCCGATCCCCGGCCCACCCGGCCCGCGGGTCGAACCCGCTGGCCCGCTCGGCGGCGGCATAGGCTTCGAGCGCTTCGAGGGCGTCGCCTTCCAGCCCCGGCGGCACCGCGACCTTGACGGTGACCAACAGGTCGCCGTGGCCACCGCTACGCTTCGGCACGCCGCGGCCGCGCACCCGCAGGATCCGGCCGTCAGCGGTGCCCTTGGGCACCCGCACGCCGACCTTACCTTCCAGGGTCGGCACCGAAAGCGTTGTCCCCAAGGCCAATTCGGTGAAGCTCACCGGAACCGTGACCGTGAGGTCGTCGCCGTCCCGGCCGAACACCTTGTCGGGCCGCACATGCACGGTGACGTACAGATCGCCCGACGGCGCGCCGCGCAGCCCCGCCTCGCCCTGGCCGGCCAGCCGGATCCGCTGACCGTCCTCGACACCCGGTGGGATGCGGACGTTGATGGTGCGGGTGCGGGTGGTGACGCCGGTGCCTTTGCACTCGTCGCACGGGTGCTCGATGACCGAGCCGCTGCCCCGGCATTCGGTGCACGGCTCGGAGAAGCCGAACGCACCCTGGTTGCGGTTGATCACGCCCGCGCCGTTGCAGTTCGGGCACACCTTCGGGCTGGTGCCCGGACGCGCACCGCTGCCGTGGCAGTTGGTGCACGGAGCGGGGCTGGTGAGCCGCAACGGCATCGCCACGCCCTTGGTGGCCTCGAGGAAGTCGAGCTCGGTCTCGGTCTCCAGGTCGTTGCCGCGGCGGGGCCGGCTCGGCCGGGCTGCTGTGCACCACGTCCGAAGAGCCCGCCGAACAGGTCGCCGATGTTGGCGCCACCGGTCTGGCCGGCGGCGTCGAACAGGTCACCGAGGTTGAACTCGGCACCGTCCCCGCCGAAGCCGCCGCCGAAGCCGCCGGCACCGCCGCCGTTGTTGAAGCGGCGGCCGAAACCGCCGCCGCCGGCGAACAGCCGACGGGTCTCGTCGTACTCCTTGCGCTTGGCCGCGTCGGACAGCACGCTGTAGGCCTCGGACACCGCCTTGAAGCGATCCCGTGCAGCCGGGTCGTGGGTTCTTGTCCGGGTGCAGTCTCGGAAGCAGCTTGCGGTAGGCCTTCTTGATCGCTCCTTGGCTGGCGTCGGAGGAGACGCCGAGCTCCTTGTAGAAGTCCTTCTCAACCCATTCTCGTTGGGCCATCTCGCGTCACCTCCTTACCTGTCGTCATGTGTATAGCTGTCTCATTCCGATTCTGCGGCCTGCTCGGCCGAAGCGCCGTCGTTGACGGTCGTGTCGGGCGATTCCTCGGGAACCGTGTCGATCACGCCGACCATGGCGTGCCGCAGCACCAGATCGCCGAGCTTGTAGCCCTGCCGCATCACCGTGCCGATCACCGGGTTGGAGCCGTCACCCTCGTGTTGCACGGCCTCGTGCAACTCGGGGTCGAACTCGTCGCCCTCGGCTCCGAATGCGACCAGCCCGAGGCCCTCGAGCACGCCGGACAGCTTGTCGGCCACCGACTTCAGCGGGCCCGACTCCAGATCGCCGTGGCTGCGGGCGCGGTCGAGATCGTCGAGCACCGGCAACAGTTGGGTGAGGACGCCTGCCTTGGCCCGATCCACGGCGGCCTGCTCCTGGCGCACGGACCGCTTCCGGTAGTTGTCGTACTCGGCCTTCACCCGCTGCAGCGTCGACTTGAGATCGGCGACCTCGTCGGTGACGTCCGCGTCGGGGCGCCGCTGCTTCCTCCGGCGCCGGCCCACTGGGGGCCGGGCCGGAGGCAGTCTCGCGAACCTCGCCGGTCTCGGGATCGATGCGCCGTTTGTCGGTGACGGTCACCGGCTCGTGCGAATCGCTCACTTGCTGCTCCTGGTCATCCTCGACGACCTCGGCGTCGACGACGTTGTCGTCCGACGGAACCGTCCGCAGTCGCGCCATCGGCGGTCTGCTCGGCCTGGGTGGCCTGATAGATCGCCTCGCCCAGGGCCTGGCTCTCCTGGCCCAGCTTCTCCATCGCGGACTTGATGGCCGAGATGTCGTTGCCCGCCAGCGCCGTCTTGGCGTCGGCGATGGCCGCGTCGACCTTGGTCAGCGTGTCCTCGGGAACCTTCGAACCGCCCTCCGATGACGCTGCAGTCCGTTGTTCCGCGACGAACTTCTCCGTCTGGTAGACCAGCGACTCGGCCTGGTTGCGGACGTCGGCCTCTTCGCGACGCTTGCGGTCCTCATCGGCGTGCGCCTCGGCGTCCTTGATCATCCGGTCGATCTCCTCCTTGGACAGGCCGGAGCCCTCCTGGATCTTGATCGTGTTCTCCTTGCCGGTGCCCTTGTCCTTGGCGGTGACGTGCACGATGCCGTTGGCGTCGATGTCGAAGGTGACCTCGACCTGCGGCACGCCGCGCGGGGCCGGCGGCAGACCGGTCAGCTCGAAGGAGCCGAGCAGCTTGTTGTGCGCCGCGATCTCGCGCTCACCCTGATAGACCTGGATCTGCACCGACGGCTGGTTGTCGTCGGCCGTGGTGAAGGTCTCGCTGACCGCTTGGTCGGGATGGTGGTGTTGCGCTCGATCAGCTTGGTCATCACGCCGCCCTTGGTCTCGATACCGAGGCTCAGCGGTGTGACATCAAGCAGCAGAACGTCTTTCACCTCACCCTTGAGCACACCGGCCTGCAGGGCGGCGCCGACGGCGACGACCTCGTCCGGGTTGACGCCCTTGTTGGGCTCCTGGCCGCCGGTCATCTCCTTGACCAGCTCGGAGACCGCGGGCATCCGGGTGGAACCGCCGACCAGCACCACGTGGTCGATGTCGGAGACCGGGATGCCGGCGTCCTTGATCACCGACTGGAACGGGTTGCGGGTGCGGTCCAGCAGATCCTGGGTGATCTTCTGGAACTCGGCGCGGGTCAGCTGCTCGTCGAGGAACAGCGGGTTCTTGTCCGCGTCGACGGTGATGTAGGGCAGGTTGATCGACGTGCTCTGCGAGCTCGAGAGTTCGATCTTGGCCTTTTCGGCCGCTTCACGCAGCCGCTGCATGGCCATCTTGTCCTTGGTCAGGTCGATACCCGCCGAGGCCTTGAACTTGTCGACCAGCCACTCGACGATCCGGTCGTCCCAGTCGTCGCCGCCCAGGTGGTTGTCACCCGAGGTGGCACGCACCTCGACCACGCCGTCACCGATCTCCAGCAGCGAGACGTCGAACGTGCCGCCACCGAGGTCGAAGACCAGGATGGTCTGTTCCTTCTCGCCCTTGTCCAGGCCGTAGGCCAGCGCGGCCGCGGTCGGCTCGTTGACGATGCGCAGCACGTTGAGGCCGGCGATCTGGCCGGCTTCCTTGGTGGCCTGACGCTGGGCGTCATTGAAGTACGCGGGCACCGTGATGACCGCGTCGGCGATGTCCTCACCCAGGTAGCTCTCGGCGTCACGCTTGAGCTTCATCAGCACGCGTGCGCTGATCTCCTGAGCGGTGTAGTCCTTGCCGTCGATCTCAACGGACCAGTCGGTGCCCATGTGCCGTTTGACCGAACGGATGGTCCGGTCGACGTTGGTCACCGCCTGGTTCTTGGCGGGCTGACCGACCAGCACCTCGCCGTTGCGCGCGAACGCGACGACCGACGGGGTGGTACGGGAGCCCTCGGAGTTGGCGACGACGACGGGGTCGCCACCCTCGAGCACTGAGACGACGGAGTTGGTGGTCCCGAGGTCGATACCGACCGCACGAGCCATAGTTACTGCCTCCTGAATAGCCTGTATAGGTGGTCTGAGTGGACCGGGCTCAAGTCTGCCCCGTTCGGGGAGCGGCTGTCAAGCCAGACTTGAGTCTGATTCACTCAACTTGTCGATAGGCTCAACCGGAGCGCTACGGGATTTGTTCCCGGGGATGCCGCCCTGTAGGAAGTCGCAGTTCGTGTCCAAATCCCAGTTTCATGTCCACAGAGTGCCGACCCGGCGGTCTCGTTCGCAACGACGCCATCTCACCTTCAGCTACTTGCCCGCGTACCGAAGTCTCCTCTGCTCACACGGAGATGCCATACCCTGAGCGGATCAGGCAGTCAGTGCGGACCGCGGGATCGGTGGAGGATGCGGTGACGGCAGCACCGGCGGTGTGCCGGTCGTGTGGCGCAGCGCCCCATGAGGGCGCCCGATTCTGTGACGCGTGCGGGGCAGCGCTGGTGGCATCGGTGGAAGCTGCGGAGTACAAGCAGGTGACGGTGCTGTTCGCCGATGTGGTGCGGTCGATGGACCTCGCCGCGGCCCTGGATCCGGAGCGGTTGCGGGAGATCATGACCGAGTTGGTGGAGCGGTCGGCGGCGGTGGTCCGCCGTTACGGCGGGACGGTGGAGTACACCGGCGACGGGGTGATGGCGGTGTTCGGCGCCCCGGTTGCGTTGGAGGACCACGCTTTTCGCGCATGCCTGGCCGCACTGGCCATCCAGCATGAGGCGAACCGGTTGGCGGCCGACGTGCAGCACCGCGACGGTCTCGATCTTCGGGTGCGGGTGGGCCTGAATTCGGGCCGGGTGATCGCCGGGGAGATCGGTTCGGGGTCGCTGGGGTACGCCGCGATCGGCGAGTCGGTAGGGATGGCGCAGCGGATGGAATCGGTGGCCCCGCCGGGCGGGGTGATGCTCTCGGAGTCCACCGCGCGGCTGGTCGAGCACACCGTGCTGCTGGCTGAACCGGAGTGGGTGCGCATCAAAGGGTGCCGACGAACCGGTGCGCGCGCGCCGGCTGATGGGGATCAGGCCGCGGGATGGCCTGGTCGGTCGCGCCGAGGCGAGCCTGGTCGGCCGGCGATGGGAAATGGCCGCACTCGACGCCCTCGTGGACCGCGCAATCGGTCGCCGCGGTGGTGTCGGGAATGTGGTGGGACCGCCGGGCATCGGCAAGTCCCGGGTGGCCCGGGAGGCCGCGGCGCTTGCGGCCGGTCGCGGGGTCGAGGTGTTTTGGACCTTCTGCGAATCCCATGCGCGCGACGTCCCGTTCCATGCCGTGACGCGGCTGCTGCGGGCGACCCGCGGCGTGGCTGACCTCGAGGGTGAAGCTGCCCGCGCGCGGTTGCGGGCGGGTGTCCCCGCCGATGCCGACCCGCAGGATCTGCTGCTGCTTGATGATCTGCTCGGCATCGCCGACCCTGAGGTGCCGCTGCCCCAGATCGACCCGGATGCGTCGGCGGCGCCGGTTGACCGCACTGATCAACACCGTGTCGCTGGCGCGCACCCGAACCGGCACTGTTCATCATCGAGGATGCGCACTGGATCGATGCGGTCAGCGAGTCGATGCTGGCCGACTTCCTCACCGTCATTCCGCGCACCCCGTCGATGGTGCTGATCACCTCCCGCCCCGAGTACCAGGGAGCGCTGACGCGGGTGCCCGGCGCCCAGACGATAACGCTTGCCCCACTGGCAGATTCGGATACCGCGGCGCTGACTGGGTGACCTGCTGGGGTCGGATCCCTCGGTCGGCGAGCTGGCGGCGATCATCGCCGAGCGCGCCGCCGGGAACCCGTTCTTCGCCGAGGAGATGGTGCGCGAGTTGGTGCAGCGCGGCGTGCTGTCCGGCGAGCGCGGTGGCTACATCTGTCGCGCGGATGTGGCCGACGTCGCGGTGCCGGCCACGGTGCAGGCGGCCATCGCGGCGCGCATCGACCGGCTGAGCACCCCGGCCAAGCGGACGTTGAACGCGGCGTCGGTGATCGGCGCCCGGTTCGGGGCGGATCTGCTCGACGCGCTGGGCATCGATGCAGTGGTCGACGAGCTGCTCGGCGCGGAGCTGATCGATCAGGTGCGCGTTCACCCCGAGCGCCGAGTACGCGTTCCGGCACCCGCTGATCCGCGCGGTGGCCTACGAGTCGCAGCTGAAATCCGATCGCGCCGAATGGCACCGGCGCCTGGCCGCCGCGATTGAAGAGCGCTCGCCGGAGTCAGTGGAGGAGAACGCGGCGCTGATCGCCGAACACCTCGAAGCAGCGGGCGAGCGGCACGCCGCCTACGGCTGGCACATGCGCGCCGGTGCGTGGTCCACCAACCGTGATCTCGTCGCGGCCCGGCTCAGCTGGGAGCGGGCACGCCGCATCGCCGACGCGCTGCCTGCCCCCAATTCCGAGCAAGGCGCCCACCAATTGTCGATGCGCATCGCGCCACGGACCATGCTGTGTGCCACCGACTGGCAAGCCCGAGAGGTCCAGGAAAGCCAGGCCCGCTTCGAGGAGCTGCACGAGTTGTGTAGCTGCGGCCGGGGACAAGGTCTCGCTGGCCATCGGCATGAGCGCGCTGGCAACCGACCTCTGCTACGCCGGGCGCGCGCGTGAGGCATCGCAGCTGGCGTTTGAACAAATGGCGCTGCTGGAGTCGATCGGCGATCCCACCCCGATCATGGGGGTGGCGTTCATAGCGTTCGTCAACTGGCTCGGCGTCGGTGAATTCGGCGAGATCTTGCGATGGTCGCAGACCATCGTCGACCTGGCCGCCGGTGACCCCGCCAAGGGCGCCCACTTCGGAATGGGATCACCGCTGGCGATCGCGTTGGCATGGCGCGGCACTGCTCGGTGGTGGCTGGGACGACCCGGTTGGCGCCAAGACCTCCACGACGCCGTCGCGATGGCCCGACACAGCAACCCGGAAACCTTTTCCGGTGCCGTCGCCTGGACCTACGGTTTCGCGATGCAGTACGGGGTACTTCGGACCAGTGACTCCGCGGTGCGCGCGAGCGAGGAGGCGGTGCAGACGGCCCAAAGGGCCAGCAGCGATCGCGCACTGGGCTTGGCCGCGTATACGTTGGCTGTCGGGCTGCTGACTCGAGACTCCGCGGCCGACCGTCACCGCGGGCTTGAATTGATGATGCAGGTCCGCGATATATGGCTGCGCAAGCGTGCCCTCTTCCTCATCCCGGTCACCGACTTGTGGGCCGCCCGGGAAACGGCCAGGCGCGGCGACCGCGATGCCGCCATCGAGAAGATGCGCCAAGCCGTCGGCGAGTTGCGGCAGGCCGAAAACCTTTTCTACGGCGCTTGGGGCACCGGCGTTCTGGTGGAGACACTGCTGGAACGTGGCACCGAGGACGACCTGGCCGAAGCCGACGAGGCGATCGACCGGCTGGCGGTCCGGTGGGACGACGACGGTTCGGCGATGCGCGGAATCTGGTTGCTGCGGCTGCGCGCGCTGCTATCCCGTGCCCGCGGCGACGAGGCCGCTTACCTGGACTTGGTGAGTCGCTACCGCGCCACGGCGGAATCGCTTGGCTTCGAAGGACACATCGGGTGGGCCGAGGCAATGGTCGAGGGTGGGGTTTAGTCGGTCATGAATGCGCTGGGGGAGAACGCCAAACTCCGTAACGAGTGCGACGCCCCGGCTCCGGTTTCGGGTGGCACAGCGGAGTACAAGCAGGTGACGGTGCTGTTCGCCGATGTGGTGCGCTCGATGGACCTCGCCGCGGCCCTGGATCTCGAGCGGTTGCGGGAGATCATGACCGACCTGGTGGAGCGTTCGGCAGCGGTGGTGCACCGCTACGGCGGGTCGGTGGAGTTCACCGGCGACGGTGTGATGGCGCTATTCGGCGCCCCGGTTGCGTTGGAGGATCACGCTTTTCGGGGGTGTTTGGCCGCGCTGGCCATCCAGGAGGCGGCGAACCGGTTGGCGGCCGAGGTGGCGCGCCGCGACGGCGTGTCGCTGCGGGTGCGGGTGGGCCTGAATTCGGGCCGGGTTATCGCCGGTGAAATCGGTTCCGGGTCATTGGGTTACGCCGCGATCGGCGAGCAGGTCGGGATGGCGCAGCGGATGGAAGCGGCCGCGCCACCGGGCGGGGTGATGCTCTCGGAATCCACCGTGCGTCTGGTCGAGCACCTCACGGTGCTGTCTGAACCCGAGTGGGTGCGCATCAAGGGCGCCGACGAACCCGTGCGCGCGCGTCGACTGGTGGCGATCGGCCCGCGGCATGGCCTGGTCGGGCGCACCGAGGCCAGCCTGGTCGGTCGGCGCGCGGAGATGGCCGCCCTCGACGCCCTCGTGGACCGGGCAATCGGTCACCTCGGTGGTGTCGTGAACGTGGTGGGACCGCCGGGCATCGGCAAGAGCAGGGTGGCCCGCGAAGCAGCGACGCTCGCGGCCGGTCGCGGGGTCGTGGTGTATTGGACCTTCTGCGAATCCCATGCGCGGGATGTCCCGTTTTACGCCGTGACCCGGCTGTTGCGGGCGGGCACCGGCGTGTCTGACCTCGACGGCGACCCCGCCCGCGCCCAGGTTCGCGAACAAGCCCCGGATGCCGACCCGCAGGATCTGCTGCTGCTTGATGACCTGCTGGGCATCGCCGACCCCGAGGTGCCGCTGCCCCAGATCGACCCGGATGCCCGGCGACGCCGGCTGACCGCGCTGATCAATACCGTGTCGCTCGCGCGCACCCAACCGGCGCTGTTCATCATCGAGGATGCGCAGTGGATCGATGCGGTCAGCGAGTCGATGCTGGCCGACTTCCTCGCGGTGATCCCGCAGACCAAATTGATGGTGCTGATCACGTCTCGCCCCGAGTATGGGGGAGCGCTGACGCGGGTGCCCGGCGCCCAAGCCATAACGCTTGCCCCACTGGCAGATTCGGACGCCGCGGCGCTGCTGGGGGAGCTGCTGGGTTCGGATCCCTCGGTCGGCGAGCTGGTGGCGATCATCGCCGAGCGGGCCGCCGGGAATCCATTCTTCGCCGAGGAAATGGTGCGCGACCTCACCGAACGCCATGTCCTGAACGGTGACCACGGTGACTACGTTTGTTGCTCGGACGTCGCTGAGGTGAGCGTGCCGGCCACGGTGCAGGCCGCCATCGCGGCGCGCATCGACCGCCTGGACACCCCGGCCAAGCGGACGTTGAACGCGGCGTCGGTGACCGGCGTCCGCTTCGGGGCCGGGCTGCTGGCCGCGCTGGGCGTCGATCCGGTGTTCGACGAGCTGCTCAGTGGCGAGCTGATCGATCAGGTGGGGTTCACCCCGGACGTGGAGTACACGTTTAGGCACCCGCTGATCCGCGCAGTGGCGTACGAATCGCAGCTGAAATCCGATCGCGCCCGGTGGCACCGGCGCCTGGCCACCGCGATCCAAGAACGCGAGCCTGGCTCGGTGGAGGAGAACGCGGCGCTGATGGCCGAACATCTGGAGGCCGCAGGTGAGTTGCACGCCGCCTACGCCTCGCACATGCGCGCCGCTACGTGGGCGACCAACCGCGACATCGCCGCGGCGCGGCTGAGCTGGGAGCGCGCCCAGAAGATCGCCGACGCGCTCCCTGACCCCAACTCCGAACAAGACCCCGACCAGCTGTCGATGCGGATCGCCCCGCGCACCATGTTGTGCGGGATCGCCTGGCGAGTCCACGAAAACGTTGCCGGGGCCCGCTTTGTTGAATTGCGGGAGTTGTGCACCGCCGCCGGAGACAAGGCGTCGCTGGCCATCGCCATGGTTGGGCTGCTGGGTGATCACGCCTATCACGCCCAGCTGCGTGAGGCGGCGGAGCTGGCATCGGAAGCCTGGGCCCTCATCGAGTCGCTTGGCGATCCGACCCTGACGGTGGGGCTGTCCTTCGCGCCGATCTACGCCAAGTTTGAGACCGCTGAGTTCGGAGAGGTGCTGCGGTGGTCACAAAGGGTCATCGACCTGGCCGACGGAGACCCGGCTAAAGGCAACTTCATTATCGGGTCCCCACTATCGATCGCCTTCACGACGCGGGCGATCGCCCGGTATTACCTGGGTCATCCGGGATGGCAAGAGGACCTGCGCCACGGCTTCGTCATGGCCCATAGCGCCGACCCGATGTCCTACGCCACGGTCGTCACCTACGCCTACTCCGTGGGAATACCGGCTGGCGCGCTTGCCGCCGACGATCGTGTGGTGCGCGAGAGCGAGGATGCCCTACGGATTGCCGACCGATCCGGTGATGACCTCGCGCTGGCCTTCGCCCGGCTCGCGTTGGGCCTTGCGCTGGTGCACCGCCACACGGCTGCAGAGCGTGACCGCGGACGCAAGCTCCTGACCGAGGCCGGCGACGCGTTCTTGCGGGGGGGACATAACCTGGCCGATTTACCGATCGTCGACGTGTACTTGGCTCGTGAGACGGCTCGGCGTGGAGATCGCGATGAAGCCATACCGCTCGTCCGCGCCGCCGTCGACCATCTGGTCCGGGAAGGACAGCTGCTGCAGTGGGGCATTCCAGCGACGGGGGTTCTGGTGGAGACACTGCTCGACCGCGGCGCCGACGGTGACGTGACCGAAGCCGAGGCAGCGATCGAGCGGTTAGCCGCCGCGGCAGCCGAGGAAGATTTAGCTTTGCGCGACATCTGGCTGCTGCGGCTGCGCGCCCTGCTGACGCGGGCTCGCGGCGACGATGTTGCCTACCGGGACTTGGTCACATCTTATTGCGCAATGGCGAAATCGCTTGGCTTCCAAGGACACATCGCGTGGGCCGAGGCGACGATCGAGGACTTTCGAGTGCTACCGCCGAGTACAAGCAGGTAACGGTGCTGTTCGCCGATGTGGTGCACTCGTTGGTCATCGCGGCAGCCCTCGATAACGCCAACCTGCCCGGCACAGGCGTTAAATCATGTCGGTTAGGAACCGCCGGCGTCGCCGCCGGATGAGTCGCCGCCTGTCGAGGACGAAGCGGCTGACGTGGATGCGACCGAGGATGGTCCGGCCATCGCCGCCTTGTCGCCGGCAGCGGAGGTCCGGGTGGCCCGGCGACCGCCATTGCCGCGGTGCGGCAGATCGCGCAGCTGCTCGCCCACCCCAAGCGAGCCGCGCACCACGGGCCGAGGCGCCGCCGGCTGACCGGCAGACTTCGCCGGCTCGGGCGTGGAGGCGCCAACCGAAGGATTGAGCGTTGCCCTCGGTCCCGTCGACACTTCGTGTGCCTTGGCGGTTTCGATCACCTTCCTCGTCGACGTCACATGGCTGGTTTCGGTTTCGGTTTCAGTCGGAGCGACCTGCGGGAGACGTCCGTTTGCACGGTTTCGGTAACGGATACCGGGTGCTGGGTGCGGATCGGGGGTCCGCCGTGACCGTGTTAACGACCGCCGTTCCCGTCGACGTCACCCGCTCGGTTTGGGTCAGCGTGTCAGTCGCCGTGACCTTTTGGGAGACCTCGGGTTTTGCCGTCTCGCTAGCCGGTACCGCGAGAGTGACCGGCGCGGGGATGCGCAGCAACGGTGGCAAACCGACGAGGGTTGCGGCGTTGTTGATCCCCTCGCCGATCGCGTCAACCAGATCGGTCGCCACCGTCGCCGGGTTCAGTGACGGGATCAGCCGTGCCGGGGTGGGTTCCCACGGCTTGATGCTGCGGTCATAGCCCAGGTCCACGATCACCTTGAAGAACGGCTCGAACACATCGATCACCTCCTCGGGCACCCCCAGGGTGCGCAGCGGACCGAACAACGGCAGGTCCTGGGTCTCGAAGAAGTAGTAGCTGGTTTTACCGGTGGGATCCTTTGACACCGCCGGCGCCGACGCATCGTCAGCCAGGCTGACGTCGAAGCCGTTCAAGTGCACGTAGAAGAAGCCCAGGATCGCGTTCAAATCGGAGACGAGATTGAGCGGATACAGCGGGAAATCGGCGATGAAGTCGTACTGCCGGGTGATGACGGCCGTATCGAACTGGGTGTCGGTTGGCTCGGGGCCGTTAAAAGACCAATTGAGGAACGGGATGTAGAGACCCGGGAACCGCGCCTCAAGCCCGCCGTTGGGCAGATTGGGGTCACCGCCCAGCACGAAGTCAATGTCGGGGGTGCAGTTCCCGCCGGATACTCCTCGGCGAGCCTTTGCTTCTCCAGGTTCGCGATGGTCGCGCCCTGCGAGTAGCCGTAGATCACCAGATGGTCGCTGGGGTGCTCGGCCATCGCCTTTTCCAGATCGGCGAGCCCGGCCTACAACCCCACACCAGCATCAATCGTCAACACCGTCGACCGACCCCGCACCACCAGACCCGGCAGCATGTCCGAACCAGCCAACTCGACCGCCACTGGGCCGCCGCTTCCGCCCACGGCCAGTGTCCCTGGGCCGGAGGCGCCACCGTTGATCGTTTGGCCGGCCGGAAGAAGCCAGCTGCCTGGTATCGGAGCCTGGGACGCGGCCAGGTCGAAGACGGACCCCGCGTTGACGGTTACTTTGCCGAGGCTGGTGGCGCCGTTGGTGCCCGACCCGGGGCGCAATGTGAGGCTTCCGGCGGTGAGGTGGATCTGGCCCATGTGACCCGTGAGTCCGTCTACCTCCACCGTGCCGGTGGTGACGTTGATGGTGCCGTTGTCGGTGAAGGCGAACTGACCGTCGCTGCCGTCGTAGATGCCGGCACCGGGTCCTGGAGCGTTGAAGTTCATGGTGCCGGAGTTGACGAATCGGCCACCGGTGGCGTTGATGACTCCGTAGAAGCCGGGGAACGTCACGTTTCCTTGGTTGAGGAACGTGCCTGCCGAGATGCTGCCGGAGGTGACTGAGGCGGTGGCGGCGAAGGCGATCGACAAGGTTCCCGGGCTTGACCACGCAGTGCCGTTCCAACTGACTGGCATCCGCCGGTGTTGTTCCGTTGGGGCCGCGGCTGCGCGTCTGTCCCAGGGCCACACGCGGCGCGTGGATTTGGCCGAGGTGAACGGACGCGTGTTCTGTACGGTTGGCGGCACGGGGCTCATCGCGCGAAGCACCCGGGACGTGTCACAGTGGACCGCCTCGAGATCGCCGCTTCGTACGCCGTTACGCCTGATTGGAGGCAACGCGTATCTGGTCTCGGCAGCCCTTCGCATTCTGTTGACGGATTCGCTCGACGAGGCGCGGGTAAGCGGTGAAGGACCGTCCGGCCCGTGGTCGTGGGAGGGGAGCGCCCACACCGTTGTCGTCGCCAACCAGCGGCAGATGGGCCAGGGCCTCACGCTGCCGATCGCCGCGACGGACGAGGACGGAGTGCTCGAGATTTGTATCGTGCCTCGTCGCCGGCGCCTTTCGCTCGTGACGAAGCTGGCAGCGCTCAGGACCGGGAGTCCCGCTCGGGCCGGCCGTGCTCCATGTCGAGCGGGCAACGACGGCGCACATCGAGTTGAAGCGCCTTTGCCCATTTGCTGCTGACGGAGAAGTCCTCTTCGAGGATCGCACGTTCGCCGTTCGTGTGCGGCCGTCCGCACTTCAGGTGCTCGTCGAGCGCTGCCGGCGCGGGCCGAGGCGCCGATGAGGCGCGCATAGCACTCCTCGTAACCAGCACCACGACATCCGTACAGAACTGCTCGACGACCTGCTGGCGAGCCGCCGCGGCAATCCGCTGATGCAGAGCCGTGTCGCGCAGCAGGGCGAGTCCACCTGCAGCCATTCCTGCGAGGTCATCCGGGTCGTAAAGCAGTCCCGTGCGTCCGTGCTCGATCACTTCTGGCAGGCCGCCGACTCGCGACGCGACGACGGGTATCCGCACGCCATGGCCTCGAGGGCAGCGAGGCCGAAGCTCTCCTGCGATGACGGCAGCAGAAACAGGTCGGCTACCGACAACACCGACACGATGTCGAGCTGCTCACCGAGGAACTCGGCGGAACCCATGAGGCCGGCGGTTGAGAGGCGCTCGCGGGCCAGATGGACGTCGGGGCCGTCGCCCACCAGCAGGAGTCGGGCCCTGGCTTCTTCCGCGCGGATGTGACGGAAGATCTCGATGACCGCATCCACCCGCTTGACGGGGCGGAAGTTGGACATGTGCACGACCAGGTGTTCCGCGCCCTGAAGCAGCTGTTCACGAAGCTCGCCGGGCGCCCGCCGTGCGTGTCTGGCGCAATCGAGGAAGTTCGGGATGACCTGGATGTCCCGCGTCACACCGAGTGCCCGGTACGTATCCGCTTTCAGGCTTTCAGACACCGCCGTCACAGCGTCGGACTGCTCGATGCAGTAGGCGACCGTTTCGGTGTACGACGGATCGCTGCCGACGATCGTGATGTCGGTGCCGTGGAGCGTCGTCACCACCGCCGGCGCCGGACGTCCGCTGTCGGCGATGATCTGCCGCGCGAGGTAGGCTGCGGCGGCATGTGGAATCGCGTAGTGCGCGTGGACGATATCCAGTGCCTGCGCGCGCGCCACCTGCACGATCTTGTTGGCGAGCGACAGCAGGTACTGCGGCTCGCGGAAGAGCGGGTACGACGGCGTCTCGACCCGATGAAACGTCAGCCCGGCTTGATCTCGCAGCCGGAAGGGCGCCTCGCTGCTGATGATGTGGACCTGGTGCCCGCGCTCGGCGAGCGCCGTCGCGAGCTCGGTGGCGACAACGCCGCTGCCGCCGACCGACGCGTAGCAGACGATACCGATGTTCACAGTTGAGAGGCCAGCGAAACGACGCTGTCTCCAGAGGGCAACAGGTGATCGACCGTGAACGGCTCACGTGACACGAAGCCCTCGGCCGCGCTGACGCCAGCCATCGCACCGAACAACCGATCCCGGCTTTCGATGAGCTGCATGAACCGTGGTGACGTCAATCGCGTCGAGACAGCGCCACGGTCGTCCGGCGCGAACTGCGACCGATGGCAGCCGAGTGCCGCGCGCTTCCGTTCGTAGACGTCGGTGACGTCCACGAGCACCGTCGGACGCCCGGTGTCGTTGATGAAGGACTCGAAGATGCGGCTGGGCCGCCACGGCTCGAGACCTGGAACGACGCGTCGAAGTCCACTATCGAAGAGGGCACGCAGCAGGAGTGCGTGCGCCGCGACGTGATCGGGATGCCGATCCGTGCCGTGCGGAATCGCGACCACGTCGGGCCGGGTGCGGCGGATCAGATCGATGATGGCGTCACGTTGGTCACGGGCCAGCGACAGACCGCCGTCGGGCAGCGACAGGTTGACGCGCCAGGCGGCGCCGAGCACGTTCGACGCCTCCTGGGCCTCGGCCACACGGTCGTCGGGCGTGCCGTTGCTCCCGAGTTCGCCGCGCGTCAGGTCACAGAGACCGACGGTTGCACCGCGCGACGTGTGCCGGACGATGGTGCCGCCCATGCCGATCTCGAGGTCGTCGGGATGCGGTCCAAAGACCAGCAGCTGCGCAGGGGGCATCGGAGAGGATCGTATCCCATCGACGCGCCGGGCGCGACGACGGAGGGACGGGCACCATGGCTCAGGGCACACGGCTCACGGCGCACGTCCCAGCCCGCGCGCCCTCAGGCCCTTGCCCGTACCCCTTTACCCCTATACAAAACAAAAAGGGCGGGCCCCTTTCGGAACCCGCCCTTCGGTCGGGACCGGCGTGTCGGCTAGAAGCTGAACTTGAAGCCGAACTGGAATTGCCGCTGCGGATCGGAATTCCCGAACGCCGTCGAGTTGATGACCCCCGCGTTGGTGCGCGGATCGGTAATGGTGCCGATCCCCGTATCGGGGTTGCCAAGGTTGACGTTGTTGAACAGGTTGACCGCCTCGAGCCGGATTTCGAGGTCGCGAGTGGCGCCCAACCTGACGTGCTTGAAGATCGACGCGTCTGTCCGGCGGTAGCCCGGCCCACGGAGCGCGTTGCGTTCCATGTTGCCGAACGTGCTGATGGCCGGCTTGCTGTACGGACTGCCGGGGGCGCCGATGGGCGTCACGTCGAAGGACTTCGGTCCGGTCGCCATAGATCGCGATGTCGCCGCTGACGTCGGGGCGGTTTGGACCCGTATCGCGATCCGAGGCGGCGCCGGCATAGTCGACGGCGAAGGGAAGCCCGCTCTGAAGGGTGTAATTGGCATTGAACTGCCAACCGCCCAGCAGACCGTTTTTCAGTAGCGACCAGTCGTTGCCCCATCGCCTTCCCTGACCCCAGGGCAGCTGGTAGATCAGGATGACGTTCAGGATGTGCGTGCGGTCCCAATCCTGCACGCCCTTGTTCAGGTTCGGATCCCAGTAGAAGTAGTTGTCGCCCTGGCCGACCGCCTTCTGCCAGGTGTAGTTCGCCTGCACCGAGTAGCCGCCCGAGAAGCGCCGCGTGAAGCGCGCCTGCATCGAGTCGTACCAGTTCTTCGCGCAGTTGCAGAAATAGCCGAGACCCTGCGTGAGACCGAACGCACCCCCGAGGTTCTGGTTCGGCGTCTTGATCCCAAGAAGAACGGCCGTCGCTCGTTCTGCGGCACGTCGGGGAAGCCGGCGATTGTCGGCTGATTCATGTCGTTGTTGGGCCCGTCCCCGGCGAACACGTGGCGTCCGCGGTTGGCAACGTACCAAATTTCGAACGGCATCGAATCGGTCAGCTGACGCTGCACGACGATGTTGAACGCGTCCACTTCGGGCGGCCGCTGTTCGAACGGCAGCACGTTCGCGCTGACGCCGTTGGGCAGCGGGAACCGGCCGGTGTCCGACGTCA
>CAVZZD010000014.1:0-517005 GCA_963779655.1 uncultured Actinomycetota bacterium
GACGAAGCAGTGCGCCGCGCCCGCGACCGCCAAGACCCGGCCTGAGCCAGACCGTCTGACCTAGTTCGCCGCCCTCGCGCCGCTCACCGCGACGATCGCGTCGACGACCGCACCCGGATTGTCCAGCGGGACAAAGGTTCTCGCTCCAGGGACCTCGACCATCGACGAGTCCGGGAACAGCGCGGCCAATCGCCGGCCCAACTCCGGGGTGAAGCAGCGGTCGGCGGTACCCCACACCAGTCGAACGGGCTTGGTGAACCGGTGCAGTCGCGGCGCGACGTCGGTGAGATCGGTGCGGCCGATGCCACGGGCCAGCGCCGCGAAGTCGCCGGCGATCCGGGAATCGGAAGCGGCCGGCTTGATCCACGATGCCGTGAGTGCCGGATCCGGATCGCGCACCAGTAGGCCGTAACCGACCGGCGAGTGGCGTAATACCTTGGGCCCCATGGCTGCCGCCAGAATTCTCGTCGAAGCGGTGGATCGCATCAGCGCGAAGACCGCATTGAAGGGGAACGGCGGGAACTTGTCGAACGCATCGCAGTTGGTCAGCACCAGCCTGCCGATGCGTTCGGGATGGGCGTCGATCAGAAACTGGCACACCCCACCGCCGGTGTCGTTGCCGACGAGGGTCAGTTCGTGAAGGTCGAGCGCCGTGATGAATCCATGGACCAGCTCGGCGACTCCCTGCGGCGACAGCGCTGAGCGGTCGGTGACGGGGATGGTGTGCGAGCCCAACGGCCAGTTCGGCAGGATGCAACGGAAGCCCTGCCCGGCGAGTCGTTCTGCCACGCCCGACCAGAGCCGGGAGTCGACCACGGCGCCATGGACGAACAGCACCGGCGGGTGCGGGGAGTCCTGTGGGCCCAGTTCGCGGTACTCGATCGTGGCTTGTGGAAGCGTGACGTTCGGCATCTCGGATATCCTTTCGCAGAGTAAACTTACAAACACTTAGTATGAAAGTTACGTACACACGGTATGAAAGTCAACCCCCCGCCCCGGCGCACCCAAGCCGAGCGCACCGCCGCCACCCGCGCTCAGTTGCTCCAGGCTGCTCGGAAGCTGTTCGCCGACAAGGGTTTCAGCGAAGTTTCGACACAGGCGATCGTCGAGGCGGCCGGGGTGACCCGGGGCGCGCTCTATCACCAGTTCGCCGATAAGACCGACCTGTTCGCCGCGCTCTACGAACAGGTCGAAGAGGAACTGGCGGCCGACGTCGTCGGGCAGATCCTCGCCGAGGAGCCGCCGGGACCGCTGCAGGCGATGCGCGTCGGGGCGCGATTGTTTCTGGACCGGTGCGCGGCCCCCGACATCGCACAGATCGTCCTGATCGACGCCCCGTCCGTGCTGGGCTGGGAGCGCTGGCGCGAAGTCGGCCTGAAGTACGGCCTGGGCATCATCGAGAGCCTGCTGGCCCAGGCGGTTGCCGACGGTGCGATACCTCCGCTGCCGTTGCGGCCCACTGCGCACGTGCTGCTGAGTGCGCTCGACGAGGCCGCGCTCTACGTCTCGCGGGCCGCCGACCCCGAACGTGCGAGGGAGGACATGTACGTCGTGTGCGACCGGATCATCGCCGGACTTGCCGCGCCGGTCTAGAGCAGCCGCTTGCCGAGCCGCGCCCGGCGCCTGATGTCGTAGAGCAGAACGTAGCTGCCGCCCTGCCGAATGAACTGCGGGAGAAAACGGTTCACGAACGCCACCAACAGGAAGAGCCGTTCGAACCACCGCTGCCGGGCATCGGACCACCGCAGCCCCAGCGCGTCGCGGAACACCGGCGCCAGAAAGCCGGTCGTCAGGAATCGCAGCAGTGTGGTGTGCCCCGGCCGCAGCAACGGGGTGACCATCTTCAGGTTGATCAGGTCGGTGAGGTAGCCGCGCACCACATCGTCCATGGCGACGCGCTCGCACGCGGAGTTCCAGTAGTCGTCGAACCCGGCGCGGGTGGCGGGCCACTGGTCCTCGGTGACCTGCAGCGTGGTGCCCAGGGTAAAAGCGGAGCGGTAGAAGGTCTCGGCGGTCTCCGGCGTGAGTTCGCCCCGCAGCAGTTGGTAGGTGTCCTCCATGCCGACGAAAAGGCAAGCGGCGACCCACATCTGGAGGTCGCGGTCGAAGGCGTTGTACGTCACCGGGCTCGTCGGGGTGGAGCGCACCTGGCGGTGTGCGCGGTCCACCGCGGCCCGGAAGGCTGCCCGGTCCTGCGGGCTGCCGAGGATCGCCACGGCCAGGTAGCTGAAGGTGGTGCGTGCCCGCTTCCAGGGGTGGTGCATCAGGCTGCCGGAGGTGACGGTGCTCTCGGCGACGCCGTGGCCGACCTCCGGCCACGCCAGCTGCATCACCACGTTGGCTGCTCCGGCGGCGAACGACCAGAAGTCCATCGCGTCGGCGCAGCTGACCTCGCGGTCATCCCAGCGGGCGGTCCGCCGGGTGATCTGGATCCGGGTGTCGGAGGTGGTGAACGGCGGTGCGCCGGCGCTCACGTCATGCACACATTCGAGAGCAGCAGCACCGGCCACGACACGATCGACCCGAGGAAGGACACCGCGAGGTCGATGCCGTGCATGTTCTGCAGGTGGTCGGTGTGCGTCAACGACCAGATCGCCCCGATGACCAGGTATGGCGTGACGAGGATGATCGCCAGCCCGATCAGTTCGGCGACGGTGAATTCATAGCTCAGAAGCTGACGGAGCTTGGCGAGCATCCGATTATGTTAACGGACATTCTCCGCCTCAGCGGTTGTTTCGCACGACGTTGCCGCCCAGATACGCCAGATAGGCGATGGCGCCGACGGCGGCGAAGCGACGGGTCCGCCGGGTGGCCAGGCCGAGTCCCAGCGCCGTCTCCACGCTGCCGTCGATGTAGGTGTGCTGACGGGTGCGGCGCGGGAACGCCTGACTGGTCAGCGGATCGAACAGCGTGGGGCTGGCGAAGTGCGCCACCCCGGTGGCGGCGAGCGCCAGCCCGGCGTAGCGGGTCAGCCGGGACCGGACACCGGCGCCGTCAAGCCTCGAAGAAGACATGAAAGGTGTTGCCTCTCAGTTGATCTGGTAGTCAGACAGGGGGAAGTCCGATGCCTCGCGGATCGCCGTGCGCATCGACATCGGGCGGAGCAGGGTGGCTTCGCCGCTGGGGTTGAAGTAGTACGACCGCGACGTGGCGCAGTTGCCGATGGCCCACACCGAATCGCCGATCATCTCGGTCATCCGGTCCAGGTACCGCGTGTTGGCGTCCTCGGTGATCTCGAATGTGGTGGCCCCGCGCCGCTTGAGCTCACCGAACAGTCGATCCATGTGGCGCATCTGGTATTCCATCGTGTTGAAGAAGTTCAACCCGAGGAACGCATACGGGCTGGCCAGGCTCAGGAAGTTCGGGAAGTACGGCATGGTCACGCCCTGGTAGGCCTGGAACCTGGTGTCGCGCCACCACTTTCCGAGGTTGCGCCCGTCGCGGCCGATGATCTCGAAGGCCGGGAAGTTGGCCTCCCACAGGTCGAATCCGGTGGCCAGCACCAGGGTGTCGATCTCCGTCTTGGTGCCGTCGGCGTTGACGATGCCGTCCAATGCGATGTGATCGATGCCGTCGGCCTGCAGGTGCACGTTCGGCTTGGCGAAGCTGCGGTAGTAGCCGTTGGAGAACGTCGGCCGTTTGCAGCCGAAGTCGTAGTCCGGCGTCAGCTTGTCACGCAGCTCTTTGTCCCGGATCCAGGCGAAGCGGTTCATCTTGCCCAGATCGGATGCGCCGACGTTGAGCCGATTCAACGTCCGATGGTGCAGGCCCACGTAGATGATGAACTCGTAGATCGCGTCGGTCACCGCTCGCACGGCGCGCTGCGTCAGCGGGACCCGGGCGAAAAGGCGCTTGGCCCGCTCACCGAATCGCAGGTCGATCTTGGGCACCACAATGATCGGGGTGCGCTGATAGACGGTGAGCTCGGCGGCCGTCTTGGCCAGCTCCGGGATGAGCTGGACGGCGGTGGCGCCGGTGCCGATGATGGCGATCCGGTGTCCGGCCGGGTCGAAGCCGTCCTCCCAGTCGGTGGTGTGGATGACCTTGCCGGCGAAGCCGGTGATGCCCGGGATGTCGGGCATCCGCGGTTGCGACAGGAAGCCGGTCGCGGTGATCAGGTACCGGGCGGTCAGGGTGGTGCCGTCGGCCAGCGTGACCTGCCACATCCGGGCGTCCTCGTCCCACCGCGCGCTCTCGACGGTGACGTTGAACCGCATGTGCCGGCGCACGTCGTACTTGTCGGCCACATCGGCCGCGTACTGCTTGATCTCCGGGCCCGGCGTGAACAGTCGCGACCAGTTCGGGTTGGGTTCGAAGAAGTAGGAGTAGGTGGTGGTGGGGACGTCGACGGCCAGGCCCGGGTAGTGGTTGACGTGCCAGGTTCCGCCCAGGTCGTCCTCGCGGTCGAGGATGACGAAGTTGTCGAAACCGAGCCTCTTGAGCTGGATGGCCGCACCGATTCCGCCGAAGCCGGCGCCCACGATGACGACGTCGAATTGCTCAGCAGTCATGGCAACCAGGGTACCGCCTCTTACTCACGAGTAAGTTGAGGCGATCGGTCCCCGACCGGTGGGGACCCACGTCGCCGAAGTCGCCGGCCGAGGCGATGTTCAGGCGTCGGCACGCTCATCGCTGCAATTAGCTGAGCAGTCGCTGTGCGGCGTCGACCGCGAGCGACGGCACGTCCAGCGTCTTGGATCCCAGATCATGGCGGGCGCCGGTGATCTCGACGATCTCGGTCGGGCCGCCGACGAGTGCCGCGGCGGCGCGCAGTTCGTCGATCGTGCCGAACGGGTCGGCGGTGCCGTGGGTGAACACCGTCGGCACGGTGATGCGCGGCAGATGCTCGATGCGCGCGCGTTCCGGTTTGCCCGGTGGGTGCAGCGGATAGGAGAACAGCGTCAGGACATCCAGTGCCGCCGCGTGTTCGGCCGTGACCATTGAGGTCATCCGCCCGCCGTAGGAATGGCCGCCCGCGATCACCGGCCCGTCGGTCAGCGTGCGTGCCAGCTCGATCGCCTCGACGACACCGGCTTGATCGGCGGTGGCCGAACCCGACGGCGGGCCCTTGGGCCGGCGCCGCCGGTACGGCAGGTTGTAGCGCACGGCGAGCCAGCCGCGGCGTGCCCATTCGTCGCAGATCCGGATCAGCATCGGCGAATCCCGGCTGCCGCCGGCGCCATGGGTCAGGACGACGACACCTGCCGGGGGTCCTGCGGGTTCGTGCGCAACACCGGCGATGGCGTCAAGATTCATCTGAGAGCCGGTTCAGACGGAAGAGCGGGGATACCGGGCCGTGGCCGTGGCCGAGCGGGTACGCCGCGCGGATGCATTCGGTGACCCACCGCTTGGCGAACGCCACGGCGTCGGGCACCGGGTAACCGTGGGCCAGTGCGCCGGCGGTGGCGGCCGCCAGCGTGTCGCCGGCGCCGTGATCATTACCCGTGTCGACGCGGGGGGCGTCGAACTCGTAGAAGTCGGTGCCGTCGTAGAGCAGGTCCGGGCTCATCTGCGAAGAGCGCAGAGTGCCCGCCCTTGACGAGCGCCCATTGCGGGCCCAGGGCATGCAGGGCGCGGGCGGCCTCGCGTTGCGTGTCGGTGTCGACGACCTCGATGTCCACCAGCAGACGGACCTCGTCGAGGTTCGGTGTCACCAGGGTTGCCAACGGGAACAGTTGGGTGCGAATCGAATCCAGCGCCGACGGGTGCAGCAGCGGGTCGCCGTGCATGGATGCGCAGACCGGGTCGACCACCAGCGGTACCGGAGCGGCCGCCGGACCGAGAACGTCCGTGCGCCAGGTGTCCGACCACGGCGGCGATGATGTCGCGTCGACGCCAGCATGCCGGTCTTGGCCGCCTGGATGCCGATGTCGGAGGCCACCGCGGCGATCTGGCCGGCCACCACGTCCACCGGAATCTCGTGGAAACCCTTTACGCCGACCGAGTTCTGCACGGTGACCGCGGTGACCGCGACGCAGCCGTGCAGACCCAGCATGGCGAAGGTGCGCATATCGGCCTGGATGCCGGCGCCGCCGCCCGAGTCGGAACCGGCGATCGTCATCACCCGCAGCGGCGTCTGCCCCGGCGGGGTCAGGGGAAGAAACGCAGGTTCTGTGTTGGCGGGCCTGGTCATCGTCGTCACTCCCTACGCCGGAATTACCCGGTCAGGTTCATACGGTCGACGGCCCCAGCCGTCCTCTCAGCGCGCTCGGTGCGCGCTCCCGCGTGGGTTGGCGGTTTCAACGTAACGCAACCACGTAAGGACGACTTAGTCACACCGGGGGAATAACAATTGCCCCGGCTTGATTTGTATAGCTAATATATGTGTTTTGTGCTTAGTGGATATTGAGCGGACGAATAACTGATGACGACAGAGATCGAGATGACCGACACCGTTGCAGGCGCGGGCGACACCGCTGAGACCATCACGGCGCGCCGCCGGATGCGGATGGACCACGACCACCCCCGCTACAAGTGGGTGGTGCTGTCCAACACCACGCTGGGCACCCTGCTGGCCACCATCAACGCGTCGATCGTCCTGATCTCGCTACCGGCCATCTTCCGCGGCATCGGCCTCAACCCGCTGGCTCCGGGCAACGTCAGTTACCTGCTGTGGATGCTGATGGGCTACCTCGTGGTCACCGCGGTGCTGGTCGTCCCGTTCGGCCGCCTCGGCGACATGTTGGGTCGCGTCCGCATCTACAACTGGGGCTTCGTCGTCTTCACCCTCGCCGCGGTCGCGTTGTCGTTCGACCCGTTCCACCTCGGCGGAGGTGCCCTGTGGCTGATCGGCTGGCGGGTGATCCAGGGTGTCGGCGGCGCGATGCTGATGGCGTCATCGTCGGCGATCCTCACCGATGCCTTCCCGGCGAATCAGCGCGGCATGGCGCTCGGCGTCAACATGGTCGCCGCGGTCGCCGGCTCCTTCCTGGGCCTGCTGATCGGTGGCTTCCTGTCCGAGTGGCACTGGAAGGCCATCTTCTGGGTCGGCGTCCCGATCGGCATCCTCGGCACCATCTGGAGCGTCCGCTCGCTGCGGGAGCTCGGCGCCCGAACCGCGGGCCGGCTCGACTGGCCGGGCACCCTGACCTTCGGTGTCGGTTTGACGGTGCTGCTCGCCGGCATCACCTACGGCATCCAGCCCTACGGCGACTCCACCACCGGATGGACCAACCCATTGGTGCTGGGGGCGATCGCCTTCGGTCTGCTGTCCCTGGTGGCGTTCTGCTTCATCGAACTGCACGTCGATTCGCCCATGGTCGACGTCCGGTTGTTCCGGTCCGCGTCGTTCGGCATGGGCAACCTCGCCGGGCTGATGTCCTCGATGGGCCGCGGCGGCCTGCAGTTCATGCTCATCATCTGGCTCCAGGGCATCTGGCTTCCCCTGCACGGCTACAGCTTCGAGTCCACGCCGCTGTGGGCCGGCATCTACCTGCTGCCGATCACCGTGCGGCTTCCTGGTGGCCGGACCGATTGCCGGCTCGCTGTCCGACCGCTTCGGCGCGCGGCCGTTCACTGTCGGCGGCATGCTGCTGATGGCGGCGACCTTCATTGCGCTGGTGATGATCCCGGTGAACTTCAACTACTGGGTGTTCGCCGTTCTGGTGTTCCTCAACGGCCTCGGCGGCGGCATCTTCACCGCGCCCAACACCGCGGCGATCATGTCGAGCGTGCCCGCCGCCCAGCGCGGCGCCGCGTCCGGTGTGCGGGCGACCTTCTTCAACGCGGGCTCGTCGCTGTCGATCGGTGTCTTCTTCTCGCTGATGATCGTCGGGCTGGCCAACACGCTGCCGACCGCGCTCAGCAGCGGCCTGCAGGCGCAGGGCGTCTCGGCATCGGTCGCCCACGACGTCGGCGAACCTGCCACCGGTGGGCAGCCTGTTCGCCGCGTTCCTCGGCTACAACCCCATCGAGGAACTGCTGGCCCCGTCGGGCGCGCTGCATCAGCCGGGTGTCAATGCCGATGTGCTGACCGGCAAGACGTTCTTCCCCGAGTTGATCACCGAGCCGTTCCATTCCGGTCTGACGGTGGTGTTCATCGCCGCTGCGGTGATGATGCTCATCGGTGCGCTGGCGTCGATGTTCAATCCGGGCCGCTACGGCACTGAGGCGGGCGCCGATAACACCGCGTGACGACGATGCGGGCTGGGGGTCCCCCCGCTTGCGGGGGCGGGACGAGCCCGTTGAGGAGTCGCGCAATCTGGAACACGCGTGACGACGATCCGGGTTCGTCAGCCCGTGAGCTCCACCATGACCGGCGCGTGATCGCTGGGCGCAATGGTGCCCTTCTTTCCGGGCCGCCGTTCGTCCTTGACGATCTCGGCGTGGGCCACCCGCGCGGCCAGGCCCGGCGAGCCGAGGATGAAGTCGATGCGCATACCGCGGCGCTTCTGGAACGCGAGCTGGGTGTAGTCCCAATAGGTGTAGATGCCCGGCCCCGGTGTGAAAGGCCGTACCACGTCGGTGAATTGGGAATCGACGATCGCGTTGAACGCCGCGCGCTCGGGCTCCGGACACGTGCGTCCGGCCCTCGAAGGCGGTCATGTCCCAGACGTCCTCGTCGGTGGGCGCGATGTTCCAGTCACCGACCAGGGCGATCGGTGCGCCCGGATCGTCCTTCAGCCAGCCCGCGGCGGTATCACGCAGGGCGGCAAGCCAATCCAGCTTGTAGGTGTAGTGCGGGTCCTCCAGGGTGCGGCCGTTGGGGATGTACAGGCTCCACACCCGCACACCGCCGCAGGTCGCGCCCAGCGCGCGGGCCTCGGCGGCCGCCTCGCTCATCGGGCTTGCTGCTCCACGTCGGTTGACCCTCGAAACCGACCTCGATGTCGTCCAGGCCGACGCGGGAGGCGATGGCCACCCCGTTCCACTGGTTGAGCCCGACGTGGGCCACCTCGTAACCCAGCGCGGCGAACGGCATCGTCGGGAACTGCGCGTCGGTGCACTTGGTTTCCTGCATGGCCAGCACGTCGACATCGGCGCGCTCCAGCCAGTCCGCGACGCGGTCCACCCGCGTGCGGATGGAGTTGACGTTCCAGGTGGCCAGGCGCATGGGCTAGATCGTAAGGGTCAGCGCTGACCCAGCAGCGACTCGGCTTCGACGTACCGGTGGCTGTGGTGCAGTCGGAAACCCATCGACTCGTACAGCGTGATCGCGGCGGTGTTGTCGGCGAGCACCTCGACGTAGGCCCGCCGTGCGCCCCGTGCGGCGCCCCACGCCAGCAGTGCGGCGCACACCTGCCGGGCGTGGCCGTGACGGCGATGCTCCGGTCGCCACCCGCACCGACGAGATGCCCACCCAGCGGGTGCCGTCGGGGGCCGCGGTGACCGCGCCGCGGCCCACCGCGACACCCGCGACCGCGGCGAAGACGACCTCACCGTCGACCACCGCGGTCAGCACGTCCACCGGGACGTCGCGTTCGTAGATCGCCAGCCAGGCCGCGTCGGGAACCGGTGCCAGGTCGACGTCGCCCGCGGCGGTCGCGCCGGTGACGTCGCGCACCAGCACCCGTGGTCTGCTTGATGCCCGCCGCGCGCACCGGCAGCAGCCGCTCCGGCAATGCCAGCCAGGCCGGCAGGCCGCGGGCGCGGTACCAGTCGACGATGTCGGGCAGGGCAGTGCAGATTGCGCTGAAAAGTCCAGTGGCACAGCTGAATTGGCGCGGCTTGTGACACCGTGGCCGGCCCGCAGGAACCAGCCGGCCAGCCATTGCTGTTCGGTGCCGGGCCAGGCCAGCGCCGCCGCGTGCTCCAGCGCGCGGATCTCGAGGTGCGCACCGGCGCATGCGAGAGCTCGCGGACGCTGACCACATCGTCGGGAGCCACCTCGACCAGCCCGTCGGACTTGGTGCGGATCACGAGCACGGGGGTGGCGGCCTCCAGATGGCCGATGACGTCGGTCAGCGGCTTGTCGGCCCCGGCGGGCGAGCGGTAGCGGACGCTGACGCGGCTGCCGACCGACGGCAGCGGTGGTCATCGTCAGTGGCCGAACGGGTCGGGTCCCTCGCCCGGCGTCCACGACAGCCCCGGCGTGCCCCAGCCGTTGGCCTTCACCGCGCGCTTGGCGGCCCGGGCATGGCGCCCGACCAGCCGGTCGAGGTAGAGGAAGCCGTCGAGGTGCCCGGTCTCGTGCTGCAGCATCCGGGCGAACAGCGCCGTTGCCCTCCAGGGTGATCGGAGTGCCGTCGGCGTCCAGCCCGGTGACCCGCGCCCACGTCGCCCGGCCGGTCGGGAACGACTCACCCGGCACCGACAGGCAGCCCTCGTCGTCGTCGTCGGGGTCCGGCATGGTCTCGGGGACATCGGAGGTTTCCAGCACCGGGTTGACCACGACGCCGCGCCGGCGCGTTGGCTGCCCCTTCTCGTCGGCGCAGTCGTAGACGAACACCCGCAGCGGCACACCGATCTGGTTGGCCGCCAGTCCAACCCCGTAGGCCGCGTCCATCGTCTCGTAGAGGTCCGCGATCAGATCGGCCAGATCGGCGGGCAGCGAACCGTCCTCGCCGACCGGCACCGGCCGGGTCGGGGTGTGCAGGACGGGATCTCCCACGATCACGATTGGTCTGACTGCCATGGTCGGCAAGCTTAAGTCAGCCGACGCGCGGGGTTTGGTGCCGTCCCAACTGTGCCAGCCGTGATTGAATGTTCGCCGAGCGGACTGATGTCAGATTGGGTTGGCGAAAGGCCAAAAAACGATTATGGACGGCGCCATGGCAAGGGCCGAGCGATCGGGGGATGACGCTGAGCTCACCGATGGGCTGACCCGCCGCGAGCACGACATCCTGGCATTCGAGCGGCAATGGTGGAAGTACGCGGGGGCCAAGGAAGAGGCCATCAAGGAACTCTTCTCGATGTCGGCGACGCGTTACTACCAGGTGCTCAACGCCCTCGTCGAGCGCCCCGAGGCGCTGGCGGCCGATCCGATGCTGGTCAAGCGGCTGCGCCGGGTCCGGGCCAGCCGGCAGAAGGCCAAGGCGGCGCGCAAGCTCGGGTTCGAGGTCCCCTGATCTGCGCGGCCCGGTTCGTTTTCCTGATCGGATGCCCGCCCCGATAGGGTGGTCCCGATGAACGAGCGCGTCCCCGATTCCTCCGGGCTGCCCCTGCGGGCCATGGTGATGGTGCTGCTGTTCCTGGGTGTGGTGTTCCTGCTGGTCGGTTTCCAGGCGATGGGCGGCGGCGACGACTCCAGCGACGACAGCACCTCGGTGCCCACGGTGGCGACCACCGTCGGCGGCCCCGACGTCGGAGGAGCCGGCGCCCAAGGCCGAGGTTCGGGTGTTCAACGTCTCCGAGGTGGCCGGCGCGGCCGACCGGACCGCCGGCCGGTTGCGGGAGGCCGGCTGGAACGTCACCGAGACCGGAAACCTGCCGGTGCCGCCCAATGTCACCGCGACGACGGTGTACTTCGGCGAGGCCGAAGGCGAGCAGCAGGCCGCCGAGGAGGTGGGCAGGGTGCTGGAGGCGCCGGTCGAACCGCGAATCCCGGAAGTGGCCGAGCAGCCACCGGGCGTGATCGTGTTGGTCACAGGCTAGGCTCTCGACCATGGTCACGCCGCTCGCGAAATCCGCCGCCGCCGTCCTGTTCGCCGCCCCCGTCGTCCTGCTGAGCGCATGCGCACCGCCGGGGCAGGTGCCGGCCACCTCGCCGGGCACCACGCCGTCGATCTGGACCGGGTCGCCGGCGCCCTCCGCGGCGCACGGCGCGGAAGGCGGAGCGGGCGAAGGGGCGCACGGCGCCGAGGGCAGCGCGTCGAAGCTCGTCGTTCCGATGAAGGCCGCCGACGGCACCCAGGTGGCCACCGCGACGTTCGAATTCGAGACCGGCTACGCGACCGTCACGGTCGAGACCACCGCCACCGGCAAGCTGTCGCCCGGATTCCACGGCCTGCACATCCACTCGGTGGGTAAGTGCGAAGCCAACTCCGTTGCGCCGACGGGCGGTAACCCGGGTGACTTCCTTTCCGCCGGTGGACATTTCCAGGTTCCCGGCCACAGCGGACACCCCGCCAGCGGCGACCTGAGCTCGCTGCAGGTGCGGCAGGACGGTTCCGGGATGGTGGTGACCACCACCGACGCGTTCACCGAAGACGACCTGCTGGCCGGGCAGAAGACGGCGATCATCATCCACGAGAACGCCGACAACTTCGCCAACATCCCGCCGGAGCGCTACAACCAGGTCAACGGCACCCCGGGTCCGGACGAGACCACCATGGCCACCGGTGACGCCGGCAAGCGGGTCGCGTGCGGTGTCATCACCGGCGGCTGACTCGGGACACATCGACTTCGCCGGCTCGTACCGGCCGACGGTCGGCGTCGAGTGGGAGTTCGCCCTTGTCGACGCCGAAACCCGGGATCTGAGCAACGAGGCCGCCGCGGTGATCGCCGAACTCGGCGAGAACCCGCACGTGCACAAGGAATTGCTGCGCAACACCGTCGAGATCGTCACCGGCATCTGTGAGAACAGTGCCGCGGCAATGGACGATCTGAGCGGCACGCTGCGCACGGTCCGGCAGGTGGTGCACGACCGCGGGATGGAGCTGTTCTGCGCGGGCACGCACCCCTTCGCGCAGTGGTCGTCGGAGCAGCTCACCGACGCGCCGCGCTACGCCGAACTGATCAAGCGCACCCAGTGGTGGGGACGGCAGATGCTGATCTGGGGTGTGCACGTACACGTCGGGGTGTCCTCGGCGCACAAGGTGATGCCGATCATCACGTCACTGCTGAACTACTACCCGCACCTGCTGGCGTTGTCCGCGTCGTCGCCGTGGTGGGGTGGCGAGGACACCGGCTACGCCAGCAACCGGTCGATGATGTTCCAGCAGCTGCCGACGGCCGGCCTGCCGTTCCAGTTCCAGACGTGGAGCGAATTCGAGGGATTCGTCGGCGATCAGAAGAAGACCGGCATCATCGACCACATCAACGAAGTGCGCTGGGACATCAGACCTTCCCCGCATCTGGGCACGGTGGAGGTGCGGATCTTCGACGGGGTGTCCAACGTCCGCGAGCTGTCGGCGTTGGTGGCCCTGACGCACTGCCTGATCGTCGACCTGGACCGCCGGCTCGACGCCGGGGAGTCCCTGCCCACCATGCCGCCGTGGCATGTGCAGGAAAACAAATGGCGCGCAGCGCGTTACGGCCTGGACGCGGTGATCATCCTCGATGCCGACAGTAACGAGCGGTTGGTCACCGACGACCTCGACGACCTGCTGACCCGGCTGGAGCCGGTGGCCCGCTCGCTGGGCTGCGCCGACGAACTGGCACGGGTGGCCGACATCCCGCGACTGGGCGCGTCCTACCAGCGTCAGCGCCGGGTCGCCGAGGAGCATGACGGCGACCTGCGCGCGGTGGTCGACGCGCTGGTGGACGAGCTCGATGTCTAGGCCGTCGCGCCCCGGTACCCCGATGTTCCCCCTGCAGTCGGCGCTGCTGCCCGGCGAGGACCTGCCGCTGCGGGTGTTCGAACCGCGCTACTCGGCGCTGGTGGCGGACTGCCTGGCCACCGACGACCCGGCCTTCGGGGTGGTGCTGATCGCGCGCGGGCGCGAGGTCGGTGGCGGCGACGAGCGTCACGACGTCGGCGCGCTGGCGCGGATCGTCCAGTTCGCCGACCACGGCGCCGGCCAGTATGAACTGAAATGCAGTGTGCAGGAACGTTTCCGGGTCATCGAATGGCTTCCCGACGACCCGTATCCGACGCGCGGTCGTCCAGGACTGGCCCGACGAGCCGGGCGCGGTCGGGCCCGCCGAGATCATCGGCGTCGAGGACGGCATCTGGTCGCTGTTGGAGACGATCGCCGGCGCGCGGGACATCCAGTTGCGCAGCCGCGACGACATTCTGGGCGGTCTGCCCGCCGACGACGGAGATCGGTTGTACGCGTTGGCCTCCCGCGTGCCGATCGGTGCGGCCGACCGGTATGCCGTGCTGGCCGCACCGGGCCCGGTGCAGCGACTGGCCGCGTTGCGGGAAGCGGTGGAGACCGTGACGGCGATGGTGGAGTTTCAGCTGTCCGGCGAGTAGGTTGTCCCTTACTGGGGGTCGGGCGGTTCGTCGGGGTCATCGCGGGCGGTCAATCGTCGTCCTGGTCCAGTTCGGTTGTGTACTGCGCGCATCTCGTCGACGGCGAGGTCGTCCTGCAGGTTCTGTTCGCGGTAGGCGAGCTGGCCGACCCGCTGGGCCACCACCGGCGCGGTGATCAGGGTGAACATGCCCGTCAGGATGATCATCCCGACGTCGGCGTGGCCGCGCAGCCGGATCGCCGCGCCGACGAGCACCAGCAGCAGACCCAGCACCTGCGGCTTGGTGGCGGCGTGCATCCGCGACAGGGTGTCGGGGAAGCGGACCACGCCGATGGCGGCGGTCAGCGCCAGCGCCGAGCCGCCGAGAATCAGGACGGCGCACAGGATGTCGGTGAGGTTCGCGGCGGTCACGGTGCCTCCTCGGTCCGGTCGATGTCGCGCACCCGGAAACGGGCGATGCTCACCGAGCCGACGAAGCTGATCAGCGCCAGCGCCGCGAGACTGTAGGTGACGGTGGTGTCCAGGCTGTACGCCGCCCAGGTGCCGATCCCGCACATGGTGACCGCGATCAGCGTGTCCAGGGCGACCAGGCGGTCCAGCGTGCCCGGCCCGGCGAGCAGCCGGAACATGGTGGTGGCCGCGGCCAGCGCCAGCATGACCGCGGCGATCACCCAGACGGTGTTCATGCGCGATCCGTTCCCGCACTCGCTGCTCTCGCTGACCGTCATGCGTCTTCCTTTGCGGCCGGCCGCCATTCGCTGTCGCGCTCGAACGCGGCCACCAGCAGGCGCTCCACCTGGCGGACCTGGCGGTAGAACTGGTTGACGGCCCGGTCGGTGCTGACGTCGATGACGTGGACGTAGATGATCCGGCGGACCTGGTCGATCTCCAGCACGATGGATCCCGGAATCAGGTTGATGATGTTGACCGCCAGCGCCAGCACCAGATCCGACTTGATGTCCAGGTGGGCCCGCAGCACCGCCGTCAGCGGCGGCGGCCCGGGCCTGATCGCCAGCCAGGCGACCTGCGTACTGGACAACACCAGATACCACGTCACCTGCGCCACCAGTCGCGCCAGTGACAGCAGGTGCACGCGTCCCTCGACCGGCACCGGCGGCAGTGGCAGCAGCACGGTGATCACCAGCGCGACCGCCAGACCGCTGACGATGTTGGCCGCTGAGATATTGCCCCACAACAGGATCCAGACCAGCATCAGCCAGACCAGCACCCAGATGCGCAGGGTCAGCCGTCGTCGCGTGATGCCGCTTGCCCAGGCCGATGTTCTGCTTCACCGCGGATCACCTCCCAGCACGGTGGAGATGTACTCGCCGCGGTCGAGGATCTCGGCGGCGGCGCGGTCGGCTGTAGGCGAAGATCGGTCCCGCCGCGACGGTCAGCGCCAGCCCGACACCGATCAGCGCCATGGTCGGCACCAGCATCCCGACCGGGATGCGGCCGACGTCGTCGCGGTCGGCGAAGTCGACGTGCGTCGAGTCGGGGTGCCTCGAGCAGCGCCACGGGGTGGCCGCCGCGGCGAGCTCGCCCTCGGGGGCGTCGACGCGGGCGCGCCAGAACGCCTTGGTCCACACCCGGGTCACCACGTACAGCGTCAGCAGGCTGGTGAGCACCGACCCGGCGACCAGGATCCAGGCCAGCACCGAACCGTCCTGACCGCCGGCCTCCAGCAGCGCCACCTTGCCGATGAACCCCGAGAACGGCGGAATACCACCGAGATTGAGCGCGGGCACCACGAACACGAACGCCAGCACCGGGCTGGCCGCGGCCAGCCCGCCGAGCCGTCGCAGCGTCGACGCGCCGGCCTGGCGTTCGATGAGGCCCACCACCAGGAACAGCGTGGTCTGCACGATGATGTGGTGCGCCACGTAGTAGATGGCACCCGACATGTCCCAGCCGGCTCGACAGCGCCACCCCGAACACCATGTAGCCGATGTGGCTGACCAGGGTGAACGACAGCAGCCGTTTGATGTCGCTCTGGGCGATCGCGCCGAGGATGCCGACGAGCATCGTCAGCAGCGCCGCGACCAGCAGCACCCCGTCCAGCCCGCCGTCGGGGAACAGCAGCGAGTGCGCCCGGATGATCGCGTAGACACCGACTTTGGTCAGCAGGCCGGCGAACACCGCGGTGACCGGGGCGGGCGCGGTGGGGTAGGAGTCGGGCAGCCAGGTCGACAGCGGGAACACCGCCGCCTTGATGCCGAACGCCACCAAGCAGCACCGCGAACAGCGCGCTGCGGGTGCCGGCGCTGACGCCGTCCAGCCGCACCGCCAGCTGCGCCATGTTCAGCGTTCCGGTCGCCGCGTAGACCAGCGCCATGCCGAACAGGAAGACCAGCGACGACACCATCGACACCATCACGTAGGAGATGCCGGCGCGCACCCGCTCCTTGCTGGCGCCGATGGTCAGCAGCACGAAGCTCGCCGACAGCAGCACCTCGAAGCCGACGAACAGGTTGAACAGGTCGCCGGCCAGGAACGCGTTGCACACGCCCGCCGACAGCGCCAGGTAGGTGGGCAGGAAGATCGACACCGGCTGGCGTTCGTCGCCGTCGCGGATGCCCTGCCCGATCGCGTAGAACACGACGGCCAGCAGCACGATCGACGACACCACCAGCATGAGCGCCGAGAGCCGGTCCACCACAAGGGTGATGCCCAGCGGCCCCATCCCGGGTTCGGTCGGTCCCCAGCCGCCGACCTGCAGCGCGATCGTGCCGTGGCGGTCGGTCAGGTACAGCAGCACCGCGCACACCACCGGCACCGCCGACAGCGCGCCCAGCGTGATGAACCGCTGCAGCCGCGGCCGGCGGCCGGCGATCAACGTCAGCGCCGCGGCGATCATCGGGATCAGCACCGGCAGCGGGGTCAGCACCTGGCCGAGGTGGATGTCGACGTCATCGCGAGCCCTCGCGGCCGGGCAGCGCATCGAGTTCGTCGGGTTCGTCGGTGTCGGGATGCGTGACGTGCGCGTCGTCGTCGTCGTCGGGATCGTCGAGCCTCGCCGATTCGGCGAGCTCGGCCACCCGGGTGTCCTCGGGGTCGTCGTCGATGTCCTCGGCGGTGGTCAGCCGGTAGGACCGGTACGTCAGTGCCAGAACGAACGCGGCGATGCCCATCGTGATGACGATCGCGGTCAGGATCATCGCCTGCGCCAGCGGATCGGCGGTCGTCGTCTCACCCGCACTGGTCCGGCCACGGACCGGCGGATTGCCCGACGGGCCGCCGACGGTGAGGATCAGCAGGTTGATGCCGTTGCCGATCAGCAACAGCCCCAACAACATTCGGGTCAGGTTGCGCTCCAGCAGCAGGTAGACGCCGCAACTGGTGAGCGCGCCGATCAGGATCAGTGGGACGAGGTAGACGGTCATCGCGGCACCGCCTCGCTGTCCGCGGCGATCGATCTCCTCGTCGACGCGGGCACCGAGGCTGCGCAGCACGTCGAGCACCAGGCCGACCACGATCAGGTACACCCCGAGGTCGAAGAACAACGCCGTGACGAACTTGATGTGGCCGAGCACGCGGAACGTCGAACTCGATCAGCGCCGACGACAGCGCCGGCGCACCCAGGAACAGCGACGCGATCGCGGTGCCGGCCGACAGGCCGAGCCCGACGCCGAGGATCTTGCCGGCGTCCAGCGGCAGCGTCTCGCCGAGTTCGTAGCGGCCGCCCGCCAGATAGCGCAGCACCAGCGCCAGGCCCGCGGTCAGCCCGCCGGCGAATCCGCCGCCCGGGGTGTTGTGCCCGGTGAAGAAGAAGTACAGCCGACAGCACCATGATCAGCGGGAAGATGATCCGCGTGGCGACCTCGAGCACCAGCGACCGGTAGCGCGGATCGCGGTACTCGCTGCCGCGCAGCCAGGTGATGTCACCGACAGCCGGGCTGTAGGGCCACTGTCGAGGAGATGGGCCCAGGTCGGACCGATGTCGGGCTGGCCTGCGGCCTGCGGGACGCGTGGCGCGGCGCCGAAACGCCGGTGCCGGAACACCAGGGACGCGACCCCGGTCGCGGCCACCAGCAGGACCGAGATCTCGCCGAGGGTGTCCCAGGCCCGGATGTCGACCAGGATGACGTTGACGGTGTTGGAGCCGTGGCCGCGGTCGTAGGCGGCGTCGGGCAGCAGCGCCGACGATCGGAGTGGTGGTGCGTGCCGCCATCGCGAACGCGGCCAGACCGGTGACGGTGGCACCGACGGCGATCGCCAGCAGCGCCCGCGGCAGCCGCAACCGGCGCATGGTCTCCGCATCGGCCTCGGCGGGCAGCGTGCGCAGCACCAGCACGAAGATCACCAGCGTCAGCGTCTCCACCAGGAACTGCGTCAGTGCCAGGTCGGGGGCACCGTGGAAGGCGAAGATCGCACCGCAGCCGTATCCGGTGACGCCGACCAGCAGCACCGCGGCCAGCCGGTTGCGCATCACGGTGGCCCCGAGCGCGCCCGCCACCATCAGCACGCCGACCACCGGCTGCAGCGGGCCCTCCCACAAGCGCAGGTCCGGGCGGTCGCGGGCGCCGAGCGACCAGCACCGCGACGGGCAGGCCCACCAGTGTCAGCAGGATGGCCGACTGCGTCGCCGGCAGCGAACCGCGCTGCGTGGCGCCGGTCACCTTGAACGCGACGAATTCCAGGCCGCGCAGCGTCGCGTCGTAGATCCGGTCGGCATTGCCCAGCGGCAGCCAGCCCGTCCGCGCCCGGGGCAGCCGTGCCCGGGCGATGAACGACGCGGTGCCCACCGCCAGCACACCGCACCGACAGCAGCAGCGGCAGGTTCACACCCGTGCCACAGCGCCAGGTGGTAATCGGATCCGCCGGGCACGGAGTCGGCGTAGGGCTCGAGCATGTCGCTCCAGCAGTCCCGGCGTCAGGCCGAACACCAGGCCCGCGGCGGCCAGTACACGCGGGCGCGAACAGGAAGCTGGCCGGCGGTGGGTGCAGCTGCTGCACCCGCGTGCTGGGACCGCGTAATCCCTTGCGCGCGAACGCACCCCACAGGAAACGCAGGCTGTAGATGGTGGTGAACACCGACCCGGCCACCACGCCGGCCAGCACCCAGGGCGCCCACGGACCCAGCGACGCGCTGTGCATCAGCGTCTCGAAGTCGGCCTCTTTGGCCACGAAGCCGAGGAACGGTGGCAGCGCCGCCATGCTCGCGGTGGCCGCGGCGGCGATGCACGAACAACACCGGCAGCCGGTGTCCCAGCCACGCCAGCCGCCGGATGTCGCGGGTGCCGCTGGCGTGGTCGATGATGCCGACGACCATGAACAGCGCGGCCTTGAACATCGCGTGCGCGCACAGCATGGTCAGCCCGGCGAGCATCAGGTCGCCGCCGCCGGTGCCGACGAGCAGGGTGATCAGGCCGAGCTGGCTGACGGTGCCGAACGCCAGAATCAGTTTCAGGTCGTACTCGCGGACAGCGCGCCAACCGGCCAACAGCATCGTCAGCAGACCGAGCACGACGATCACCGGCCGCCACGGCGGCGCGTCGGCGAATCCGGGCGTCAGCCGGGCCACCAGATACACGCCGGCCTTGACCATGGCGGCGGCGTGCAGGTAGGCGCTGACCGGTGTCGGCGCGGCCATCGCGCCCGGCAGCCAGAAGTGCATCGGCACGATCGCGGACTTGGACAGCGCGCCGATCAGAACGAGCACCAGGGCGACGCTGACCGCGGTGCCCGACGGCGGCTGGGCCACCAGTTCGGACAGCAGGTAGGTGCCGGCGCTCTGGCCGAGGATGACGATCCCGACCAGCATCGCCAGGCCGCCGCCGTGGTGACCATCAGCGCCTGGGTCGCCGCGCGGCGGCTGGTGGCCCGTTCGGCGTAGTGGCCGACGAGCAGGAACGACAGCACCGAGGTCAGCTCCCAGAACACGTAGAGCACCAGCATGTTGTCGCTGACGACCAGGCCGAACATGGCGCCGGAGAACGCGACGAGTTCGGCCGCGAAGCTGGGCAGCCGCTTCTCGGTGTGGCCGTCGTGGTGGTGGAAGTAGTCGGCGCAGTACAGCAGCACCAGCGCGCCGATCGCGAGCACCAGCACGCTCATGATCGCGGCCAGGGTGTCGAACCGCAGATCGATGTCCATCGACAGTTCGGGCACCCAGTCGAGGCGCAGTTTGTGGTCGTCCGACTGGTTGCTCGGCCAGTTGGTGGCCACCCAGCCCAGCGAGCCCAGCGGCACCAGCGCCAGGGGATAGAACGCCCGCCGACCCCACCGGTACACCAGCAGCGGCGCCGCGGCGGTGGCGATCGCGTGGGCGATCAGGATGGCGAGCATGGCACTCCGGTCTTTCGCGCGATCTGATCGTGCTCGGGGTGTCAGCCGTCGAGGGCTATGTCCGGTGGAAGTCTACGGGGTGGACATGGTGGCGGTTTTGTCTGCCGACCGCGGCGATGCGATTGAGCATCGCGCGGACCACCACGCGGTGGCCTCCGCTGCCGATCACCAGAGCGCGGTAGATCCGGCCCTTGACGCCGGGGAAGGCGGCCCAGGTCTGCGCCGCCAACCGGGTCGATCCGTCGGGCAATTCGGTCAGGCTCGAACACCAGCCGGTAGACCGCAAACCAGTGCCGGCCCTTCAGCGCGAATCGCTCCGGTGGCGTGGCCTCGTCGAGGACGAAGCCGAGCGGGACGGTGGCGGGGTCGTGCGGGTTCGCGGCACATGGCCTCGCAGCACGGCCTGCCATGTCGCTGTGCGGTCGGCGGGGACCGGTATGGCATATTCATCGATATAGGGCAATCGTTCCATATAGAAGGACTGTACTAGATCATGGCACCGCCGCGGAAGCATGAAACCGACGCGATCCTGGACGCGACGCGGGCACTGGTGCTCGCGGGCGGGCCGCGGGCCGCGGGCGTCGCCGCCATCGCCAAGGCCAGCGGCGCCCCGGCGGGCACCCTGTATCACCGGTTCGGCAACCGCGACGGTGTGCTCGTGGCGACCTGGCTGCGCGCGCTCGAGCGGTTCCAGGTCCGGGCGATGGCCGCCACCGGGGACACCGCGCGTGGACGCCGCGGTCGCGATGGGCGTCGCGGCCGTCGGGTTCGCGCGGGACGAGCCCGAGGACGCCCGGCTGCTGCTGTCGCTGCGGCCCGCGGACCTGGTGGACGGCGCGCCCGACGCCGCCTTCGGCGACACCCTGGCCGCGATGAACGCGCCGCTGGCGGCGCGGGTCTCGCAGCTGGCCGAACGCCTCTACGGCACCGCCGACCCGCGGGCGATCGACGCCGTCACCCGCGCCGTCGTCGACCTGCCCTACGCGGTGGTGCGCCGGCATGCCGCCGACCGCCGGATGCCGCGGTGGCTCGAGGCGGACGTCGCGGCGGCGGTCCGGGCTCTGCTCGTCGCGGGACGGCGCGCATGATGGCAGGCATGACCGAGTCCAAAGTCGTCAGCGCCAGCCGGGACATCGCGGCACCCGCCGCGGCACTCTTCGAGTTGATCGCCGACCCCGCGCAGCAGCCCCGCTGGGACGGCAACGACAACCTGTCCGAAGCGCCTGCCGGGCAACGGGTGCATGCGGTCGGCGACGTGTTCTCCATGACCCTCACGCAGCAGGCGGTGCGGGAGAACCACGTCGTCGAATTCGAGGAGGGCCGGCTGATCGCGTGGATGCCCGCCGAGCCGGGCGGCGCACCGATCGGGCAGCTGTGGCGGTGGCAGCTCGAGCCCCTGGATCGAGCGACGCGCACACCCGCGTCACGCACACCTATGACTGGTCGAAGCTCAACGACCCGAAACGCTTCGAGCGCGCGCGCAGCACGACCGAGGAGTCACTGGGCCGCTCGCTGGCCCGGCTGGCGAACCTCGCCGAGACGGACGTTTCGGCGCGAAAGTCCGAGTAGATCGCGCCATTACGTCGATTTCGGCGACCGCTCGTGCTGGCCCGGCATCGTCACCGGCCTTCGCTGAACGCCTTGAGCGCCTCCACCTGAACCGGATCCAGCGACGGCCGCACGGTTTCGCGGGCCTTCTCGACGTCGGCCATCGTCACATCGGCGGCGTCGATCGAGCGGCGCATCGCGGTCAGCGCGGCCTCGCGCAGCAGCGCCACACAGTCGGCGGCGCTGTAGCCGTCCAGCTCGCCGGCCAGCTTGTCCAGGTCCACGTCGTCGCTCAGCGGTACCGACTTCGCCGAGGACCTGGAGGATGTCGCGGCGCGCGTCGGCGTCGGGCGGTTCGACGAACACCAGCTTCTCCAGCCGGCCGGGCCGCAGCAGCGCCGGGTCGATGAGATCGGGCCGGTTGGTGGCGCCCAGCACGACGACGTTGCGCAGTGGTTCGATGCCGTCGAGTTCGGTCAGCAGGGCGGCCACCACCCGGTCGGTGACGCCGGAGTCGAAGCTCTGCCCGCGCCGCGGCGCCAGGGCGTCGATCTCGTCGAGGAACACCAGCGACGGCGCGGAATCGCGGGCCCGCCGGAACAGGTCGCGCACGGCCTTCTCGGACGAGCCGACCCATTTGTCCATCAGTTCGGCGCCCTTGACCGCGTGCACCGACAACCGGCCGCTGCTCGCGAGCGCACGCACCACGAACGTCTTTCCGCACCCGGGCGGACCGTAGAGCAGCACGCCCCGCGGCGGGTCCACCCCGAGCCGCTCGAACGTGTCGGGATGCTGCAGCGGCCACAGCACGGCCTCGGTGAGCGCCTGCTTGGTGGCGACCATGTCGCCGACGTCGTCGAGCGTCACCGAACCGACCGACACCTCCTCGGTGGCCGACCGCGACAGCGGCCGGATCACGGTCAGCGCCCCGATCAGGTCCTCCTGCGTCAGGGCGGGCGGCTTGCCGTCGGCGCTGGCCCGCGACGCCGCCCGCAACGCCGCCTCGCGAACCAGCGCCTGCAGATCGGCGACGACGAATCCCGGTGTGCGCCCGGCGATTTCATCGAGGTCGAGCTTCGCCTGCCGGCACGTTGCGCAGCAGCACCCCGAGCAGCTGCTTGCGGGTGGTGCCGTCGGGCAGGGTGAGTCCGAGTTCGCGGTCGCACAGCTCGGGTGCGCGCAGCCGGGCATCGAGCCCGTCGGGCACCGCGGAGGTGGCGACGAACGCGACGCCGCGGGTGGCCACCGCAGTGCGCAGCTCGGCCAGGATCAGCGTGGCGACGGCTTCGGGCGTGGCCGGCAGCAGCGCGTCGATGTCGCTGATCAGCAACACGCCGCCGCCGTCCCGGACGGTCGGCCACCGCGTCGGCGACCGTCCGCAACCTGTCCTGGGCGGCCAGCGCGCCGACCTCGGGGCCGTCGAGTTCGACGAGCCGGCGCTGGGCGCAGACCGTCCGCACCATCGTCGCCTTGCCGACGCCGAGCGGACCGGACACCAGCACGCCCAGCTGGGCGGTGGCCTTCAGGGTTTCCAGCAGTTGCGGCTCGTCGAGCGACAACTTGAGCCATTCGGTGAGCTTGCCGGCCTGCACGTGGCAGCCTTTGAGATCGTCGAACGACACCGTCGGCTCGGCGGTGCGGGTGCTGTCAGCGGCGTTGGCGCCCGGCAGCGGACACCGCCGCGGTCGGCGCCGCGGCCGCCGGCGTCGTCGGTGCCGGTGGACCAGTTGACCACCGAGTTGGGTTGCACGCTCACCGGTCCCGCCGGGTCGACCGCGCTGACGGTCAGCAGCTCCGAGGTCCAGGTGATCCCGACCGCCGTCGCCAGCGCGGCGCTGGCCTGCGAGGTGGAGGTGCCCGGACCGAGATCGCGGGGCAGCAGCGACACCGTGTCGCCCACCGTCATCACCTTGCCCAGCAGCGCCTGCCGCAGCGTGGCGGGTGGCACCGAACGCGACGCCAGATTCGAACCCGTCACGGTCACCGACCGCGCGCCGTAAACCGTCACCGGCGCGACGATCACGGTGGTGTCCTCACGAAGGCCGGCGTTGGACAGCGTCACGTCGTCGAGCAGTGCGGTGCCCGGCGGCGTGTCGGACCCGGCCAGGCCGACCACCGCGGACGTGGTGCGCGAGCCGGTCAGCGAAACCGCATCCCATTCCCGGATGCCCAGGGCTGCAACGGCTTCGGGGTGCAGGCGGACCACTCCACGGCGCGAGTCCGTCGCCGAGGTGTTCAGCCGGGCGGTGAGCGAAAGTTGACTCACGGATGGCCTCCGGGCCGCCGTAGCCGGAGTCTGGCCGCCGACCGCCGTGCCGCGGCGGCGCGTCTGCCGGGATGCGCCCGGCGGATTGCGCGGCGCGCCTGCCGTTGCTGCTTGGGCTTGTCGTCCCACACTTCGGGGTGTGCGGCCAGCCACGCCTTGCTGCGCACCGCGAACGGGATGTGGCAGACGTAGGCGACGATGATCGCCAGGATCGTCAGGTAGGGGAAGACGAACGCGGCCGCGGTGGCGATGGCCAGCAGCGCCAGCAGCGGTGCCACGAGCCGCGGCGGCACCCCGAAGGTGTGGATCTTCCGCATCGGGATGCGACTGACCACCAGCAGAGACACCGCGATCATCCAGAGCGACACTGCCCACCACGACGTCCACCAGCCGTCGCCGAACTGCATCTTGAGCCGCCAGCGGGGCGATCGCCCCGATCGCCCCGGCGGGCGCAGGCATCCCGACGAAGTACTGCTTGGTGTAGGCCGGCAGATCCGCGTCGAGCAGGGCGTTGTAGCGCGCCAGCCGCAGCACGATGCACACCGCGTAGAGCAGCACGACGATCCAGCCCACCCGGGTGTCCTGCAGCAGCAACGCGTAGACGATGAATGCCGGGGCGACTCCGAAATTGATCGCGTCGGCCAGCGAGTCGATCTCCTCGCCCATCTTCGACGTGGCATTGAGCACCCGCGCCATCCGCCCGTCGAGGGCGTCGAGGATCGCGGCGGCGGCGATCAACGCCATGGCTTCCGTCGGCCGGCCGTCGAGCGCGTACTTGATCGCGGTCAGGCCCAGGCAGATGGCCAGCACCGTCATGGCGCTCGGCAGGAACCGCAACGGCCCCTCGGGGCGCGTTCCCTGGGTTTCGTCACGGCAACTCGGCCACGACGGTCTCGCCGGCCACGGCGCGCTGTCCCACCGACACCAGGATGTCGGGCGCCGACGGGCAGGTAGGTGTCGAGCCGGGAGCCGAAGCGGATCAGCCCGTAGGTGTCGCCGATGGCGAGCTTGTCGCCGACCTTGACGTCGCAGATGATCCGGCGCGCGATCAACCCCGCGATCTGGACCGCGATCACGTCCGCCCCCTCGGGGGTGCGGATCACGATGCTGTTGCGTTCGTTGTCGACGCTGGCGGCGGGCAGGTCGGCGGTGCCGAACAAACCCGGGCCGATGGATCGCGGCGACCACCTCACCCCCGACGGGCGCGCGCTGCACGTGCGCGTCGAGTACCGACAGGAAGATGCTGACCCGGGGCCGCGGCTCGTCGCCCAGCCCGAGTTCCGGCGGTGGCGCCGCGTTCTCGATGAGGCAGACCTGACCGTCGGCCGGGGCGACGACCACACCCGGCCGGGTGGGCGGGACACGGGGCGGGTGCCGGAAGAAGGCAGCGTTGGCGGCCGCAGCGGCAAGGCCGGCCGTCCACGCCCAACGATGCCGGCGGCCCAGAGCGGCCACAGCCAGGCTGCCGCCGACGAAGGGCAGACCCGCCCGGTGCATCGGTGGGATCTGGGAACGGATCAGCTGCACCACGTGTGACGGATCGAGGGGTAGTGCTTCGGACGTGCGGGGGCGTCGGGCCACCGGGTCATTCTATGTAGACAGGTCCCACACCTGTACGGCCGTTCCCGCTTCGCATTCGGTGACTTCCTCGGGGATCTCCAGCAGGCAGTTGGCCGACGCCAGCCAGCGCAGATGATGGGATGCGGGCGGTCCGTAGCTGGTGACGACGTCGGAGTCGAGCACCCCGCGCCGGAACTGGCGCTTGCCGCGTGGCGAGGTCAACGCCTCGGTCAGCGTCGCCGTGCGCTGCGCGCGCTGCGGGTGCGGCAGCCCCATCGCCGCCCGCAGGGGCGCCCGGACGAACACCTCGAACGACACCAGCGCGCTCACCGGATTTCCCGGCAATGTCACGATCGGGGTCGCTGGGTGGTCCATGCCGTTCAGCGCGACCCGCCCGGCGCCCTGCGGCATGCCCGGTTGCATCGCCACCTTGACGAACTCCACCTCGTCACCGAAGGCGTCCTTGACGACTTCGTACGCGCCGGCGCTGACGCCGCCGGTCGTGATGATCAGGTCGGCGTCCACCGCATGGGCCCGCAACACCGCGCGGAACTCGTCGACGTCATCGCCGGCCATCGGGGAGGCGATCACCTCGCCGCCGGCCTCGCGCACCGCGGCGGCCAGCATCACCGCGTTGGACTCGTAGATCTGCCCGGGCTGCAGCGGCGTGCCCGGGGCGACGAGTTCGGTGCCCGTCGACATCACCAGCACGCGCAGGCGCGGCCACACCGTCAGTTCGGCGATGCCCAGGGCGGCCGCCAGGCCGAGCGCGGCCGGCGTGACCACCTGGCCCGCGCGCAGCACCGTCGTGCCCGCGGTGACGTCCTCACCCGCACTGCGGATGTGCTGGCCGGGTCTGGCCGACGCCCGGATCTCCACGGTCTGGGTGCCGGCGTCGGTGGATTCGACCGGGACCACGGCGTTGGCGCCGGCCGGCAAGGGAGCGCCCGTCATGATCCGGTGCGCGGTACCCGGCGCCAGGGTCAGCAGATCGGTGCGACCGGCCGGAATATCCTCGGCGACAGGGAGTTTCACCGGGGTGGCCGCGCCGGCTCCGCTGATGTCGGCGGCCATCACCGCGTACCCGTCCATCGCCGAATTGTCGAAACCCGGCAGGGAGAGTCCGGCGACCACGTCGGCGGCCAGGATCAGACCCTCGGCCTGGGCCAGCGGCAGGCGCACCGCGGGGCGGGCGGTGATCAGATCGGCGACGACGCGCTGGTGCTCCTCGACGGTGCGCACGGCTAGACCGGGTAGCTCACGCCGGTCAGTTCCTCCGACACCGCCCACAGCCGCCGCTGTAGATCGGCGTCATGGGACTGCTTGGACGAACGCACCAGTTTCGGGGCGCCACGCCACTCGCCCAGCCCGTCGGGCCCGTAGTACTGACCGCCCTGCACGGTCGCGTCGGTCGCCGCGAGCAGTGTCGGCAGCGCGCCGTTCGCCGGCGACTGGGCGATGAGCGGGACGAAGGGCGTAACCAGGCGCGGCAGGTGACGCATCAGGTCTGTGCTGGACAAACCGGGATGCGCGGCCACCGCGATGGTCGGTTCGTGCTTCGCCGCCAACCGGCGCTGCAGTTCGTAGGTGAACAGCAGATTGGCCAGCTTGGACTGGCCGTACGCGGCATGGCGGTCGTAGCCGCGTTCCCACTGCAGGTCGTCGAAGTGGATCGCGGCGCGCTGCTTGTGGGCATTGCTGGCCACCGTCACCACCCGCGAGCCCTCGACGGGCAGCAGGTTGCCCAGCAGCAGGCCGGTGAGGGCGAAATGTCCCAGATGGTTGGTGCCGAACTGCAACTCGAAACCGTCGGAGGTGGTCTGCCGCGGCGACGGGTACATGACGCCGGCGTTGTTGATCAGCAGGTCGATGCGGGGATAGGCGGCGCGCAGTTCGTCGGCGGCGGCGCGCACCGATTCGAGTGAACCCAGGTCCAGTTTCTGCACGCTGACGTCGGCCCGGGGCGCGGTGCCGGAGATCTGCGCGACCGCGGCGTCGCCCTTGGCGGTGTCGCGGACGGCCATCACCACATGCGCTCCGCGCGCCGCCAGTACGCGGGCCGTGTCGAAGCCCAGGCCGGTGTTGGCCCCGGTGACGATCACGACACGGCCGGACTGGTCGGGGACGTCGGCTTCGGCCCATTTGCTCATGGCATCGAACATACTGTGCTCCATGCGCGTACTGATCGTGGTTCTGCTGGCGATGCTGGCGTCCTTGACGGGTTGCCGATCGGACGTGGACGCCCAGAAACCCGATGCGCTGTCGGAGTGGAACGACACCGCCGCCAAATCGTCCATCGTCGACTTCGTGCACCGGGTCACCACGCCCGGCGGTGCGGATTTCGTTCCGGAAGCCGACCGCATCGCGGTCTTCGACAACGACGGGACGCTGTGGACCGAGGCGCCTGTGCCGTTCCAGGCGGCGTTCGTTTTCGACGAGCTCAAGCGGCGCGCACCGAACGAGCCGGCACTCGCCGCCGACCCGATGGTGCAGGCGGCACTCAAAGGCGACGTGGCGACGCTGTTGGCCGGCGATCGTCACGAGGGGCTGTTGCACGTGCTGGCGCTCACGCACGCCGGGATGACGACGGACGAATTCGACCAGCAAGTGCGGGACTGGATGGCCGTCGCCAGGCATCCGCGCTTCGACAGGCCGTACGACCAGCTCACCTACGCGCCGCAGCAGCAGTTGCTGAACTATTTGCGGGACAACGGTTTCCGGACATTCATCGTCTCCGGTGGCGGCGCCGATTTCATGCGGACGTTCTCCGAGCGGGTGTACGGCATTCCGCCCGAGCAGGTGGTCGGATCCACCGGCACCACCAAGTTCGAAATGCGGGACGGTAAACCGGTTCTCGTCAAGACCATGGATTATGTCTTCGTCGACGACAAAGAGGGCAAACCCTCCGGGATACACGAATTCATCGGCCGCCGACCGATTCTGGCCGTCGGCAACAGTGACGGCGATCAGGCGATGCTGCAGTACACCACGATCGACAACCCGCTGCCCAGCCTCGGTGTGCTGATCCATCACACCGACGCCGAACGGGAATACGCCTACGACGCCAACCCGCCGGCGAGCGGGAAACTGGTGACCGCGTTGCAGGAGGCCGGGCCGGCGGGGTGGACGGTCGTGGACATGAAGAACGACTGGAACACGGTCTTCGCCGACAAGCCATGAGACTCGCCGAGCCCGCGCACCCGCCCAGCCGCCGGGCCCCGCTGGTGTGGGCGCTGGGGGCGGCAATTCCGATCGTGTTTCTTGTTGTGGCACAAGTGGTCTGGTATGTGGTCGACGGCGGACTGGGGTGGCTGCACACGCTGGTCGCCGTGGCGACGGCGCTGATCGGGCTGATGTTCGTGGTGGTGGTTCCGCTGTGGCGCTACCGCGTGCACCGCTGGGAGATCAGCCCGCAGGCGGTGTACACCCGGACGGGCTGGCTGACGCAGGAGCGCCGTATCGCGCCGATCTCGCGGGTCCAGACCGTCGACACCTACCGGGGGCCGCTGGACCGGTTGTTCGGGCTGGCCAACGTGACGGTGACGACGGCGTCGTCGGCGGGCGCGGTGCACATCGTCGCGCTCGACGCCGCGGTGGCCGACGAGGTGGTGGCGCAGTTGACCGACATCGCGGCCCTCGGGACGCACGACGCGACATGAGTGACTGGCAGCGCCTGAGTCCCCGGATGCTGCTGGTGCATCCGGTGCATGAAGCGTTGCGCCAGTTGCCGTTGCTGATCAGCTCGTTCGTCCTCGGATCGGCCACCGGCAACCCGCTGTGGGCATTGCTGGGGCTGGGTTTCATCGTCGCGTTCGGTCTGGCCCGCTGGTTCACCACCACCTACCGCATCGACGAGCAGGACGTGCAACTGCGTACCGGCGTGCTGCAGCGAAATGCGTTGTCGGTGCCGCGCAACCGGATTCGCTCGGTACAGACCGATGCGCGGCTGCTGCACCGGCTGCTCGGACTGACGGTGCTGCGGGTCAGCACCGGGCAGGAGGCCCACGGGGACAAGGCATTCGAGCTTGACGCGGTGGAAGCCGAACAGGTGCCGCGGCTGCGGGCCATCCTGCTGGCCGGCTCGAGTCCGGTGCCCGCCGAGGCCACGCCGGCAGCCGATCCCGTTGCCGTGCTGGCCCGTTGGCAGCCGTCCTGGCTGCGCTACAGCCCGCTGAGTTGGTCGGGACTGCTGATGCTCGCCGCCGCCTGGGCCCTGCTCGGCCAGGCGGGTCTCGGTGAGGCATTGAGCCGGTCGCGGATCGCCCGGTCCGGCCTGGACGCGGCCCAGCGCTTCGGCGCGGTGGCCAGCGTCGTCGTGCTGCTTGCCGTCATCGTGCTCGCGTCGGTGCTGCTGGCGGTCGGCCGCTCGCTGCTGACATACGGCAACCTGGTGCTGACCAGGGTGGGGCAGAACCTGCACCTGACCCACGGGCTGCTGCGGGTCCGCGAACGCACCTTCGACATGCGGCGGCTGCGCGGCGGCACCCTGCGGGAGCCGATCCTGGTGCGGGCGCTCGGCGGCGCCCGGCTCGACGCGGCGATGACGGGCGTGGGCAGCGCCGGTGAGGCGTCGCTGCTGTTGCCGCCGTGCCCGGCCGAGACGGCGCGCGGCGTGCTGGCCGGTCTGGTGGGCGACGAGCAGGTCGTGACCGGTCCGCTGCATCCGCACGGACCCGCCGCCGCGCGGCGGCGCTGGACGCGGGCGTTGACGGGGCCCGCGGTGCTGGCGATCGGACTGGTGATCGCGGCGCTCACGGTCGGTGTGCCCGGCTGGGTCTGGCCGGCGTTGGGTGGTGCTGACGCTGGTCTGCGGGTTTCTGGCGGCCGACCGGGTGCGGGCGCTGGGCCACCGGGTGGACCGCGGCTGGCTGGTGGCGCGCCAGGGCAGCGTCGAACGTCGCCGCGACTGCATCGAGACGGCGGGCATCATCGGGTGGACCGTCCGCCAGACGTTCTTTCAGCGGCGCGCCGGGGTCGCGACCCTGATCGCGGCAACCGCCGCCGGTGCCAAGCACTACCGCGTCATCGACGTCCCGGCCTCCTCGGCGTGGGCGGTGGCCGCCGAAGCGTCCCCATGGGTGGCCGACAGCGTCTGGGCACGCTCCTAACCGGGCGCGGTCACCGGCGCTCGAACGCCCGAGTTGCGCGTCCACCTCGTACGTTTACTGTCGCAGCATGGCGATCGGTGGAGTGCTCTTCGACATCGACGGCGTGCTGGTGACGTCGTGGAAACCGATCGACGGTGCACGGGAGACGTTGGCGACGCTCGCCGACCATCAGATCGCGCGGTCCTACCTGACCAACACCACCACCCGCACCCGCGTGCAGATCGCGGACCTGCTCACCGAGGCCGGGATGGCCGTCGCTCCCGACGAGGTGGTCACCGCCGCCGTGCTGACCGCGGACTTCGTCCGTGACCGGTATCCCGACGCCCGCTGCTTCCTGGTCAACAGCGGCGACATCGCCGATGACATGCCGGGCATCGACATCGTGGCCTCGGTGGACACCCGCGGCGGCCCGATGCCCGACAAGCCCGATGTGGTGCTGCTGGGCGGCGCCGGACCGGAATACGACCACGTGACTCTGAGCTGGGTCTACGACTGGATGGCCCAGGGCGTGCCCGTCGTGGCGATGCACCGCAGCACCTCGTGGACCACCACCGACGGACTGCGCATCGACACCGGGCTCTACCTGCTGGGCATGGAGGAGGTGTCGGGCCGCAAGGCCACCGCCGTCGGCAAGCCCGCCCCCGCGGGGTTCTTGGCCTCGGCGGCCCGCCTCGGGGTGGAACCCGACGAGATGTACATGGTCGGTGACGACCTCAACAACGACGTGCTGGCCGCCCAGGTCGTCGGGATGACCGGCGTGCTGGTGCGCACCGGGAAGTTCCGTCAGGACACGTTGGACCGCTGGGCCGCCGACGAATTCGCGATGCAGCCGGGCCACGTCATCGACTCGGTCGCCGACCTGCCCGCACTGCTCGGCCTATAGCAAGCTGATCCACAGCTAACTCCCAGGTCGCCGCTCCGATTCGAGTACCGCGCTACTCGCGCGCCCGCTTACTGCGGGGATCACGCTGTTGAGCGTGCAGCAGTGCACCACTGCCGCACTACAGCAAACATCGGAGGGGAATACATCATGACCACTACAACGACGAAGGCGCCCGAGGTCAACTTCAAGCTCGGCAAGCTGCCCGCCCGTCCGGACGCCGTCAAGCTCAAGATGACCAGGTACCTGGTGCCCGCGGAGTTGCCCACGCCGCCGGCCAACTTCGGCCATGACGCCGTGGTCGGCAACTGGCAAATGCTCGGCAACGACACGGTCGGCGACTGCGTGATCGCCGGCGGACTGCACGAGACCATGCTGTGGACCGCGAACGGCTCCAAGCAGGCCAAGGCCGACACCGCCGCGGCCATCAAGAACTACTCCGCGATCACGGGCTACGACCCCTCGGCGGGTCCGGTCGGAAGCAACCCGACCGATCAGGGCACCGACATGCAGGCCGCCGCGAGCTACCGCCGCAAGACGGGGCTGATCGACGCCGCGGGCAAGCGTCACAAGGTCGGCGCCTACCTGGCGATCGACCCCGGCGACCTCGAGCAGCACTTCCTGGCGATCTACCTGTTCGGGGCCATCGGTATCGGGGTGCGATTCCCCGAGAGTGCGATGGCCCAGTTCCACGCCGGCCGGCCCTGGACCGTGGTCAAGAATTCGAAAATCGAAGGCGGCCACTATGTCAGTGGTGTCGCCCGTCGCGCCGGCGAACTGATCGTGGTGACCTGGGGCCGCGAGCAGGTGGTCGATCCTGCGTTCCTGACCAAGTACAACGACGAGAGCATCGCCTACGTCTCGGCCGAGTACCTGCGAAAAGGCAAGTCGCCGGAGGGATTCGACGCCGATCAGCTCAATGCCGACCTCGCCGAGATCACGGGGCAGTAGCGATGACCGATACCACGCTGCGGAAGTCGTTGACGGCTCCGGAGAACGCCGTCGACCTGGCGCAGCACATCATCGAGTTCGATCCTCGGCGGCCGGCCGGGTACGTGTTCGCGGCGACACCGCTCAGCGCGGAGGCGGTGGATCTCGCCAAACCGCTTGCGCCCGATCCGATTCCGTGGCCGGCCGGGCTCGCGCCGAAGCCGGTGCGGCATCGGCGTGGCGCCGGCCGAGGACGATCCCCTGCCGCGGGCCGACGTGCTGGTGGTGACATACACCGTTTCCGAGGGATACGCGGCGGCGGACATCCTGACGCCCGGGCTGGACACCACGCAGTGGACCCAGTACCGCAACGGCTGGCCTGCGTTGCGCGCCTTGATCACCGGGTCTCGGGCTCCTGCCCTGCACTACCAGCGGTCGGGCCTGTGGGCGCTCACCAAAATCGGGAAGACCCGTGCGGTGGTGTTCAAGTCCGACCTGCACCCGGCCACCGATGGATCCCGGCTGCCGATCGTGGCGCTCTGGCGGCAGTTGATCGAACAGGTCAGGCCGTCGCTGGTGATCACAACCGGCACCGCCGGCGGTGTGGGCGCCGACACGGTGCTCGGTGATGTCGTGGTGGCGCGGCACGTCCGGTGGGACTGCACAAAGCAGTTCTCCCACAAACCCTTTGCGCACAGTGAGTACGTCGGCGGTGCGACGGTGGACCCCGCGGAGTTCACGCTCGTCGAGCAGACGCTGATGCCGGTCAATGCGAAGAAGCTGCCGCCGGGCAACCGTCCGCCGCGCGTGTGGCTGGACTCGGATGCCACGCCGGCGGGCGCGCTGACGACGGATTTCTTCGCGTTCGACGACGCCGCCGATCACTACGGGTTGCGCACCGTCGATCCCACGGCGCGTGCCGTCGAGATGGACGATGCGGCGCTGGGGCTGGCCCTCGCGGACGCCGCGTCACCGCCCGAATGGTTGTCGGTGCGCAACGCGTCGGATCCGCAGATGGACGGACCCGATCTGGCGACGGAGACGGCGCAGGCGGCGGCGATCTACGAGAAGTACGGACAGATCACGTCGTGGGGTTCGGCGCTGGTCTGCTGGGCGTTGATCGCGAACCGGGCGGCGAAGTCCCTCCACGGCGCACGGTTGCAGCGCACACTGGTGATCCCGACACAGGAGGCGCCATGGCCGCACAGATAGTGCTCGATGACCAGGTCACGTTCGTGACCGATCCGGTAAGCCCCTGTGCGGGTGAGGATTTCACTGTCAACTGGCAGGAGAAGAACGCCGGTGACGAGACATCGGGTCAGTACCAGGACATCTTCGACCTCGATGACCAGGGAACCGGTGACAGCCAGTCGCTGGACTGTGATCCGCTGGAACCCGGCCAGAGCGTGCAGCGTTCGCTGACGTTCAACCTGCCGGCGGGCACCTACCAGATGAGCCTGGTGATCAACGGCGTGGGCCCGCTCAACCTGGGTGATGTCATCATCGACGAGTGCCTGCCCGAGGAGCCGGTCGAGCAAGCCGACGGCTGACGCGCTACAGCTCGCGGTTCAGGTCGCGCACCGCCTCGATGCGCGCCTGCAGTTGATCGCGGGTGGCGGCCGCCATCGGCGGGCCGCCGCAGCGGCGACGCAGTTCGTTGTGGATCCAGCCGTGTGGCTTACCCGACTTGTGATGCGTCGCCGACACCAGCGCATTGAGTTCGCGGCGCAGTTCGCGTAGCTGACCGTGCGTCGACGGCGGCGCGGTCTCACCCGACGCGGTGCGCTTCTGCAGCTGCTCGTCCTGGCGGCGGCTCAGCAGGTCGCGCATCTGGCCGGCATCCAGCAGGCCCGGGATGCCGAGGTAATCGGCCTCCTCGTCGCTGCCGGCCGGGTGCGCGGTGCCGAACGACGAGCCGTCGAAGATGACCTGATCCAGTTCGGCGTCGGCGCCCAATGATTCGAAACCGTTGTCCAGTTCGCCGGGTTCGTCCCTGCGCTGCTCGGCCAGTTCGGCGTCCAGCGGATCGTCCTGCGACTCCCGGTGCGGCTTGCCCAGCACGTGGTTGCGCTGTTCCTCCAGCTCGCTGGCCAGTTGCAGCAGGTTGGGCACCGACGGCAGGAAGATGCTGGCCGTCTCGCCCGGCGCGCCGGGACCGCACGAACCGCCCGATCGCCTGCGCGAAGAACAGCGGCGTCGACGCGCTGGTGGCGTACACACCGACCGCCAGCCGGGGGACGTCGACGCCCTCGGACACCATGCGCACCGCCACCAGCCAACGGCTCGTCGCTTCGGAGAACGCCGTGATGCGGTCCGAGGAGCCACGGTCGTCGGACAGCACGACCGTGGGGGCCTCGCCGGTGATGGTGGTCAGCAGGTCGGCGTAGGCGCGCGCGGTGGTCTGGTCGGAGGCGATGATCATGCCGCCGGCGTCGGGAACGTGGTCGCGCAGCTGTCGTAGCCGGGTGTCGGCCGCCGCTATCACCGCGGGCATCCACTCGCCGGCGGGATTCAGTGCGGTGCGCCACGCACGGGCGGTCTGCTCGGCGTTGAGCGGTTCACCGAGGCGGGCCGAGTGCTCCTCGCCGGCGCTGTCGCGCCAGCGCGCCTCGCCGGAGTACGCCATGAACACCACCGGGCGCACCACACCGTCGGCCAGCGCTTCGGCGTAGCCGTAGGCGTGGTCGGCCCGGCGCGCTGGAACCCGCGCCGCGTCGGCCTCGTAGGTGATGAACGGGATGGCGCTGTCGTCGCTGCGGAACGGCGTGCCGGTGAGCGCCAGGCGCCGGGTCGCATCGTCGAAGGCCTCGCGGATGGCCTCGCCCCAGCTCTTGGCGTCGCCGCCGTGGTGGATCTCGTCGAAGATCACCAGCGTCCTGCGGTTCTCGGTGCGCACGCGGTGACGGGTCGGGTGGCTGGCGACCTGGGCATAGGTGACGACCACGCCGTGGTACTCCGACGACGTCTGCGCGTTGGCGTTGGAGAACTTCGGGTCCAGCGCGATGCCGGCGCGGGCCGCGGCCGCCGCCCATTGCACCTTGAGGTGTTCGGTGGGCACCACGACGGTCACCTGGTCGATGGTGCGCTCGGCCAGCAGTTCGGCCGCGATGCGCAGGGCGAACGTCGTCTTGCCGGAACCGGGCGTCGCGACAGCCAGGAAGTCACGCGGTTTGGCAGCCAGGTATTTCACCAGCGCCCGTCGCTGCCAGCCCCGTAAAGCCTGGGTGCTGGGCGCTGCGTCAGCCCGCACCCGAAGACTCCTTCCTGAACGGAATGCAGCTTAGGGCAAGCGGTTACGGCCACGCATCTTCACCGGGCGTGTCTCGGCGCGTCGTGGCACTGTGCCAAGCCGACGCTGATTCTGAAAACCCGCCAGGCGGGTGACGAACGGTGTGAGATGCTCCGTGGCAACGCCGCGATGTCCAGAGGCTTATGACAACTGCGGGTGGGTCGGGGGAACAGTCAAATGGTCGATTGGTACAAGCAGCTGGTTCCCGTGATCACCATCACTGCTCTGCTGGGGACGGGAGCGGTGGCGAACGCGGTCAGCGACGTCGAGCAAGCGGTGTTGATCCCCGGCGCTACCGTCTTCAAGCCAATCAACCCGCAGTATCCGATTGTCGCCAAGACGTATCCCGTTATCGGGATCCACTTTCACGACGATGCCGACCCGCAGGTGGTCGACTACTCGCAGGATGCGCTTGATTCAGACAGGGCCATCCTGGACGGCGTAGAGCAGGCCACCGCCGCCGTGCGCCAGAACGACGGCAAAGTCGTGATCATCGGCGAGTCGATGGGCAGCATGGTTGCTTGGAGAGTCGCCGCAGAGTTGGCCAACAGCTCTGATCGTCCGAACCAGGCGGACGTCAGGGTTGTCCTGATCGCCCCGCCGGAGGCGGGCGTAGCCCAGTACTTCAAGGTGGGCACCCACATTCCCATCTTGAATTACCGGGTCAGGCGCATTGCGGAGTCTCCCTACGACACGACGATCGTGATCGGTGAGTATGACGGCTGGTCTGACCCGCCCGATCGTCCGTGGAACCTGGTCTCGTCTGCCAACGCGCTGGCGGGCATTGTCTACGTCCACGGCCCGCCGATAGCGGCGGCCGATCCGACCGACTTGCGGCCCGAGAGCGTGATCCCGAGAATCGGCGAAGAGCGCGGGTCCATCACGACTTACCTTGTGCCGACCCAGAACCTCCCACTCACGCAGGTGTTTCGTGACGTCGGCGTGCCCGACGCGCTCGTGGACAAGGTCGATCAAGTTCTTCGTCCTGTCGTCGATGCCGGATACCGTCGCCACGATGAGCCCGGTGACACTCGTCCGTACCTGTCCGACGGCGAGATCCACCGCAATGTTCAGAATCAGCAGCAGGCCCGGGAACCGTGGCGAGCGGGTCGTGACAAGGGACCGGACGACCGTCAAAAGCGGCGTGAGAACCCCAGCGAGCTACGCCAAGAGATCCGCGAAGGTCTGCGGGTCCGGCGAGAGGCAGGCTTCGGGCAGCTGAAGAAGAGTGCGGAACGGCCGGCGGAACGCGAGAAGCTTCGCGGCGGAGGGACCCGCTCTGCGGCGTCAGGCCATCGCGTTGACGGCGTACGTCACTCCCGTCAGCTCTCCTGAGACCGTCCACAGCCGGCGTGCTGCCAGCCCCGCAAAGCCTGGGTGCTGGGCGCTGCGTCAGCCCGCACCCGAAGACTCCTCCTGAACGGAATGCAGCTTAGGGCAAGCGGTTACGGCCACGCATCTTCACGGCGTGTCCGGTGGCGTGTCTCTCGGTGACGGCTACACGAAGAAGTTGTCGTTCTTGATGAACCACTCGCGGCGTTCGTCGTCGGTCATCTCGCCCACCCGGGCCAGGCCCTCGAAATAGTGTTCGCGCGGCGCGCCGGGAGCGAACAGCATCAGGATCGACGCCGGCTCGTCGGCCTCGTTGCGGAAGCCGTGGATCCCGCCGGGTGGCACATAGAGGAAGTCGCCCTGATTTCCGTCGATCCAGTCGTTGCCGTCGTACAGCCGGACCGTCCCGGACAGTACGAAAAACGCCTCCGACATCGCGCGGTGGAAGTGGGGTCCCGGTCCGCCGCCGGCGGGACTGATGTCGACGCGGTAGAGGCCGTAGTCGCCGCCGGTCTGTTGCTGGTTGGCCAGGTAGTGATACTTCACCAAACCGAACGCGTCGTAGTCCGGCGGACCGCCACCGCGCCGCAGCCACGCACTGACCTCCGGCTCGTCTTTCGTGTACCGGGGCGGGGGATAGGGCGGCACGATCAGTGACATCGCCGTCCAGAATCTCACACCGCGGAAACCCGCCCAGCCAACCCACAGTGCCGCGACATACGGCATTCAGAGTCCGCGCCTAGCGTCCGCAACGTGATCACCAGGCGGACCTTCCTGGCCGCCGCCGCCGTTGGCTCGCTGACCGTCCGCGCCGTGCCGCGTGCGGCCGCGCAACCGACCGCATTGGATCCAGGCGCCGTCGCCGGGCTCAACGCGCGTCGTGCGCCGACACAGTGGGGAATGGCACTGCCCGGAATCACCACGTCCTTCCCGGCCGGCGGACGCCAGATCGCGCTCACCTTCGATGCCTGCCCCGGTGCGTGTGACGACACCCTGCTCGCCACCCTGGAGCGCAATGCCGTTCCCGCGGTGCTGTTCCTCAATGCGAAGTGGATAGACAGGAACCCGGATCGGGCCGCGCAACTGGTGGCCAATCCCCTGTTCGAGATCGGCAACCACGGCACCCGGCATGTCCCGCTGTCGGTGACGGGCCGGTCCGCCTACGGCATCGCCGGGACACGATCGGCGGACGAGGTCGTCGCCGAGGTGTGGAACAGCCAGCAGAAGATCACGGCGCTGGCCGGCAGACCGCCCACCTGGTTTCGTCCGGGCACCGCGCACTATGACGACATCGCCGTCCAGATCGTCCACGAGCTCGGGCTGCAGCCGCTCGGCTTCACGGTGAACGGCGACGCCGGTGCGACGGCGCCGGCCGCAACCGTGCGCTCCAACGTGATGGCCGCGGCGCCCGGGTCGATCGTGATCGCGCACATGAATCACCCGGGGTCCGGCACCGCCGCCGGCATGGCCGATGCGATCACACAGCTACGCGCGGGCGGGTGGGAGTTCGTGTCACTGGGTGACCGCGTACTGACCTGACACCTCAGTCGAGGGATACGTCACCCCGGTCAGTTCCTCGGAGACCGCCCACAGCCGACGCTGCAGGTCCGTGTCGTGGGACTGATCGCTCGACGGCACCACCTTCGGGTAGCCGCGGGTTCCGCCCAGCCCATCGGGGCCGTAGTACTGCCCGCCGAGTGCAGCCGGATCGGTCGCCGCGCGCAGAGTGGGCAGCGCGCCCGCAGCGGCATCCTGGAACAGCGGACGCAGCAGCGGCACGGCCACCTGCATGACCCGCGGCAGATGCCGCATCAGTTCGGTGTCCGATCCACCGGGGTGCGCGGCCAGTGCGGTGGTCCGCAGGCCGGTGAGCCTGCGCTGCAGTTCGTAGGTGAACAACAGGTTGGCCAGCTTGGACTGACCGTAGGCGCCGACCCGGCTGTAGCTGCGTTCCCACTGCAGGTCGTCGAAGTGGATCGCGGCGTTGATGCGGTGCCCGATGCTGCTGACCGTGACCACCCGCGATCCGGCTACCGGGAGCAGGCGGTCCAGCAGAAGTCCGGTGAAGGCGAAGTGGCCGAGATGATTGGTGCCGAACTGCAACTCGAATCCGTCTTCGGTGGTCTCCTTCGGCGGGTACATGACGCCGGCGTTGTTGATCAGCAGGTCGATGCGTGTCGTGCTTCGACTTCAGTTCCTCGGCGGCAGCGCGGACCGACTCGAGCGAGCCGAGGTCGAGCTCCTGCACGCTGACGTCGGCGCCGGGGGTCGCCTGTTCGATGCGGTGGGCCGCGTCCCTGCCCTTGTCCACGTTGCGGACGGCAAGGACGACCCGTGCATCCTTCGCGGCGAGCGCGGCAGCGGTTTCGTAGCCGAGTCCGGTGTTCGCGCCGGTGATGAGGGCGGTGCGACCGGTCTGGTCGGGGATATCGGCGGTGGTCCACTTGGACATGGAGGTCTCCCTGCTTAGGATGTAAACGGAGCGGTCGCCCCGGATACTTCTACTATACGGAACGATCGCCCCGTTTATTCCGGCGAGCGGTGAGGTGCGCGTTGAGTGAGGTCGGCCGACCGCTCCGTGCCGACGCGGCCCGCAACCGGGCCCGGGTGCTCGAAGTCGCCTACGAGACGTTCGCCGCCGACGGGTTGTCGGTTCCGATCGACGAGATCGCGCGCCGGGCGGGCGTGGGCGCCGGCACGGTCTATCGGCACTTTCCCACCAAGGAGGACCTGTTCCGGGCGGTGGTCGAGGATCGCATCCGGGGTGTGGTGGACGCGGGACGGGCGCTGCTGGACTCGACCGATCCGGGCAGCGCACTCTTCGTGTTCCTCCGGTCCATGGTGTTGCAGTGGGGTGCGTCCGACCGCGGCCTGGTCGACGCGTTCGCCGGACAGGGGATCGACGTCAACGATGCGGCACCCGACGCCGAGACGGAGTTCCTGGCGTTGCTCGGAGACCTGTTGAGTGCGGCGCAACTGGCGGGCGCCGTGCGCGCCGATGTCACCGTTCCGGAGATCAAGGCGCTCCTGGTCGGTCTGCAGGCGATGCAGGCCTACAACGCAGACGCCGCCGAACGGGGTACGGCCGTGGTCATCGACGGGTTGCGGGCGACATAGGCAATCTTGCACTCGACATGGGCGAGTGCTAGAAATGACGTTGGCACTCGCGACCGGCGAGTGCTAGGTCGGGACGGTGAGGCAAGGGGCCGCACCTGCGGAGCACACCCAAGCCGTCCGTCGCGGGCACTGCGCCCGACCAAAAAGACGTGCATCCCCAATCCGGAGGAATCACTTCGCAATGGCTAAGCAAATTGCGTACGACGAAGAGGCCCGTCGCGGCCTCGAGCGGGGCCTCAATGCCCTCGCGGACGCGGTAAAGGTGACGTTGGGCCCCAAGGGTCGCAACGTCGTCCTGGAGAAGAAGTGGGGCGCCCCCACGATCACCAACGATGGTGTGTCCATCGCCAAGGAGATCGAGCTGGAGGACCCGTACGAGAAGATCGGCGCTGAGCTGGTCAAGGAAGTCGCCAAGAAGACCGACGACGTCGCCGGCGACGGCACCACCACCGCCACCGTGCTGGCCCAGGCGCTGGTGCGCGAGGGTCTGCGCAACGTGGCGGCCGGAGCCAACCCGCTCGGCCTGAAGCGCGGCATCGAGAAGGCCGTCGAGAAGGTCACCGAGACCCTGCTCAAGTCGGCCAAGGAGGTCGAGACCAAGGAGCAGATCGCTGCCACCGCCGGAATCTCCGCGGGCGACCAGACCATCGGCGACCTGATCGCCGAGGCCATGGACAAGGTCGGCAACGAGGGTGTCATCACCGTCGAGGAGTCCAACACCTTCGGCCTGCAGCTCGAGCTCACCGAGGGCATGCGCTTCGACAAGGGCTACATCTCGGGCTACTTCGTCACCGACGCCGAGCGTCAGGAAGCGGTCCTGGAGGATCCCTACATCCTGCTGGTCAGCTCCAAGGTGTCGACCGTCAAGGATCTGCTGCCCCTGCTGGAGAAGGTCATCCAGTCCGGCAAGCCGCTGCTGATCATCGCCGAGGACGTCGAGGGCGAGGCCCTGTCCACCCTGGTGGTCAACAAGATCCGTGGCACCTTCAAGTCCGTCGCCGTCAAGGCGCCGGGCTTCGGTGACCGCCGCAAGGCGATGCTGCAGGACATGGCGATCCTGACCGGTGGCCAGGTCGTCAGCGAAGAGGTCGGGCTGTCCCTGGAGACCGCCGACGTCGCGCTGCTGGGCACAGGCCCGCAAGGTTTCGGTGACCAAGGACGAGACCACCATCATCGAGGGCGCCGGCGACACCGACGCCATCGCCGGTCGGGTGGCCCAGATCCGCGCCGAGATCGAGAACAGCGACTCCGACTACGACCGCGAGAAGCTGCAGGAGCGCCTGGCCAAGCTGGCCGGCGGTGTTGCGGTGATCAAGGCCGGAGCTGCCACCGAGGTGGAGCTCAAGGAGCGCAAGCACCGCATCGAAGATGCCGTGCGCAACGCCAAGGCGGCCGTCGAAGAGGGCATCGTCGCCGGTGGCGGCGTGGCTCTGCTGCAGTCGGCTCCGTCGCTCGACGAGCTGAAGCTCGAGGGTGACGAGGCCACCGGTGCCAACATCGTGCGCGTCGCGCTGTCGGCTCCGCTGAAGCAGATCGCCTTCAACGCCGGCCTCGAGCCGGGCGTTGTCGCCGAGAAGGTCACCAACCTTCCCGCCGGCCACGGCCTGAACGCCGCCACCGGCGTGTACGAGGACCTGCTGAAGGCCGGCGTCGCCGACCCGGTCAAGGTCACCCGCTCGGCGCTGCAGAACGCGGCGTCCATCGCGGCGCTGTTCCTGACGACCGAGGCCGTCGTCGCCGACAAGCCGGAGAAGGCGTCCGCACCCGCGGGCGACCCGACCGGTGGCATGGGCGGCATGGACTTCTAGTCCGTCTTACCGAGAAGGCCCGGTCCCGTTCGCGGGGCCGGGCTTTTTCGTATGGCTGGGTGGCCGACGGTGCGGTTTCATACGCGACTCGCCGCGCGGGCCGTATGAGACCGCACACTCGCGTGGTTGTCCTGTGTATGGCCGTCTGAACGGCGCGCGCGCCGCTGCGAATCTGCACGCATGCAGACGATCGAATGGCCGTTTCGGGCTTCGGAAGCGCTCGCCGTCGGCGCACTCACATTCCGTGAGTTAAGGCGTTTCCATACCGCGGTGCACAACGGAGAAAACGGCAACGGGCTGCAACTCCGGCGTGTGGGTGCCTCGAGGCGTCGAACTCACCGCCGGGCAGCGTGCCAGGGCCGCATGGCTGTGGTCCGGTCGCAATGGCGTGATTGCAGGACTGTCTGCCTCGGCAGTGTTGGGGGCAAAGTGGATCGACGCGGATACGCCCGTCGAATTGATTCATACCAACCGTCGACCGCCACCCGGGATCGCGGTATACACCGACGAACTGGGCTCGCGTGAAACGCTGAGCGCAGGTGCGCTACCCGTCACGACACCGGCGCGCACCGCCTTCGACCTGGGCCGGCGTCTGCCGTTGATGGAAGCCGTGCAGCGTATCGACGCGTTGATGAACGCCACCGATGTCAAGGTGGCCGCCGTTGAGGACATCATCGTCCGACATCCAGGCGTGCGTGGCCTGCGCCGACTGCGGGAGACGCTGGCGTTCGTCGACGGCGGTGCGGAGTCCCCGCACGAGTCACTGACCCGAATGCTGTTGGTGCAGGCCGGTTTTCCCAGGCCTGATACGCAAATCGAGGTTCGCGACGAGGACGGGCGCCTATTTGCGCGTATCGACATGGGTTGGCGAGACCATCTCGTCGGTGTGGACTTCGAGGGCGCCCATCATTGGACGGATCCGCGTCAACGTAGCTGGGACGTCGAGAGATACGCTCGCTTACCCGAGTTCGGTTGGCTCGACATCAGACTCACAAGCGGGATACTGCACAACCGCCCCCAGGTGTTTCTGGATCGCGTGGGTGTGGCCCTGGTCGCACGCGGTTGTCCGAAAACCTGTTGAGGACCAGTGCAGGTCAGCTGCAGAAGTAGTCGGGCACGGGTGAGCTGTCGAACGCCAACGCAACCGCGGCGCGGGCGGCGATGGGGCCCACCAGATTGCCGGTGCCGTTGTAGCCGCCGAACGCGAACACCCCGTCCGCGACTTCCGAGCACAGCGGCCGACCGTCCTCTGTGTAGCCGACCGTGGCGGCCCACCGCCTACTCACGGTCACCGTGGTTCCGGCCATGCGCCCGGCCACCTGCTCGATGTACGCCTGCACCGCAGCGGTGGGAGTCGTGTCGGCGGTCCATTCGGAGTCGACGAACATGTCCCGGCCGCCGCCGACGAACATCCTGCCTGCGGCATCCTGCTGTGCGTAGTCGTAGCCCCACCGGCCGTACACCGGGCACGGCAGCCGCGCAGGCAATCCCGGGTCGGTGCCCAGCATCTGCAGCCGGGCGCTACGGACCCGGCCGCGGAGCTCGGGCAAGGCGAACTCGAGTTGGCCGTCGATGGCGACCAGGATGACCGGTGCGCTGACCACACCCGATTCGGTTCGCACGCAACCGCTTTCAATGCACAACGCGGGAGAGTTCTCGTACAACGCCGCCTGCGACCGCAGTGTTGCCGCCAGGCCGAGCGACCGCCGCGCCGGGTTCATCGCGGCATCATCGGGCAGGTAGACGCCGCGGCCGAGTTCACCGTCGTAGTCCTCCACCGCGATGTCGTTCTCCCGCAACACCCGGGCGAGGGCGGCGCAGTCGGCGGTGTCCGCCTCGCGGTCCTTCAGCTCGGCGGCATCGACCGGCTCACCCGGGAGTCCGGCCAACCGGATCGACCCGGTCCGCCTGATCACCTCGGGACCGAGCAGCTCGGCAAGCTGGTCGATCTCGGTGAGCGTGGCGCGGTACAGCTCGACAGACGACACTCCCCACGTCTGCACGGAACGGTGCAGGAACGACGCGGGACCGCCGAGCAGGAAGCCGCCGTTGCGGCCCGCGGCCCCGGCACCGACCCGGCCTGCATCCAGACCGACGACGTCGAGTCCGCGTTCGGCGAGTGCGGCCACCGCCGCCAGCCCGGATCCGCCCAGGCCCACGACGCACACGTCGGCCGTGAGGTCACGATCGATTCTGGGCAGCCCGGGCCACGCTGCGACGACGGGATCGTCATCCCAGGCGGTCATGGCATCCCGACTGCTGGTGGCGGCGATCATGGTTCACACCCTTCTATGCGATTTCGGAGCGGTATCAGATGAAGTTCACACGCTGGGAAAGCGGCAAATCCGATGAATAGTTGACCGTGCTCGTCGACCGACGCATGTAGGCCTTCCAGGAATCCGAGCCCGACTCCCGCCCGCCGCCGGTTTCTTTCTCGCCCCCGAAGGCGCCGCCGATCTCCGCGCCCGAGGTGCCCAGGTTGACGTTCGCGATCCCGCAGTCCGAGCCTGCCGCCGATACGAACAGCTCGGCCTCGCGTTGGTCCCTGGTGAAGATCGCCGACGAAAGACCCTGAGGCACGGCGTTGTTCAGCGCGATCGCGTCGTCGAGGTGTCGTAGGTCAGCACATAGAGGATGGGCGCGAACGTCTCGTCGCGGGACCACGGAGGTCTGATGCGGCATGGCACGACGGCCGGCGCAACGTAGTACGCGTCGGGCGCCGCCGGCCAGCGCCGCCCGCCGCCGGCCACCAGGCTCGCCGCCGTCGGCCTGGGCCTTTTCCAGCGCGATCCGAAAGCGCGAAGGCGGCTTCGTCGATCAGCGGGCCCACCAGCGTGCCCGCGTCCAGCGGACTGCCGATCGACAGGTGACGATACGCGTCGCTGATCCGCGCGACGACCTCGTCGGCGATCGACTCGATGCACGATCAGGCGTCGGAGGCTGGTGCAGCGCTGGCCGGCGGTGCCTGCCGCTGCGAACACGATGCCCCGCACCGCGAGATCGAGGTCGGCGCTCCGGGGCGACGATCGCCGCGTTGTTGCCGCCGAGTTCGAGCAGGCTGCGCCCGAAACGCTCGGCGACCCGGGGGCCGATCGTGCGCGCCCATGCGGACCGAGCCGGTGGCGCTGACCAGCGCGACGCGTGGGTCGTCGACGATGCGCTCGCCCACATCGCGGCCGCCCGAGCACGAGGTGATGAAGGACGGCGGAGATGCCCATCTCCCGGCGCAGCGCGGTCGAGCAGGGCGGTGCAGGCCACCGCGGTGAGCGGGGTGACTCGGACGGCTTCCAGACCACAGTGTCGCCGCAGACCAGAGCGATAGCGGCGTTCCAGGCCCACACGGCGACCGGGAAATTGAATGCGGTGATCACGCCGACGACGCCCAGCGGATGCCAGTGTTCGCTCAGCCGGTGCCCGGGGCGCTCCGAGGCATGGTCCGGCCGTACAGCTGGCGCGACAGTCCGACCGCGAAGTCGCAGACGTCGATCATCTCCTGGACCTCGCCGAGCGCCTCCGACTCGATCTTCCCGGCCTCGAGCGTGACGAGGGTCGCCAGGTCCGCCTTGTGCTCGGTCAGCAGCTCCCGAGCCGGCGCGCGAGATCGCCGCGCCGCGGAGCGGGAACGAGCCGCCACTCCGCGAAAGCCCCGTGGGCCTCCGTCACAGACCGGTCGACATCCTCCGGGGTGCTCGACGACAGGCGGCGCGAGCGTCTCACCGTTGATCGGACTCCGGGAAAATACGTCGCCGGTGGTCGTCGATCCGGAATCGACGCCGATCCGAGTGAGCGCGGCCGAGGCGATGTCGCTGAGCCGGCCGGTCGGCGGGGATGGTTTCAGTGTGCATTGTTGGTCTCCAGACTGAGGTGATGTCGCGGTGATCGAGGGAGATCGACGTGGGGATCAAGAGCCAGCTGTTCGCGGCAGCGTGCAGCGAGCGATCACTCTGCGCCGCGTACAGCTCTTCGGGAATGTGCACGGTGCGGCCGAGCACGTCTTCAAGCCAATCGATTCCGTAGGCAGACCCGTTCCTGTCCGCTGGGGCCGGTCGGGCACCGCCACCGACGAGATTGGACTGGAAGATGCCTGCGGCACTGCGAGGCAGGAAGTCCTCGTAGACGATCGGGGTCGCTTCGAGGACCCGGCGTCGATCAGGGTCTGCCAGGTCCGGGACCGGTCGCGGCCCGGTGCGACATGCCGGCCGCTCGGGGGACCACGCGGTAGTCGAAGTAGCCGAGGCCCAGACGGCGCAGACCAGTCTCGTCGGTGGGGAAGTCGGATCCTCCCACACGGTCCGGCCGGCGTCCTGCCAGGACGCACCCTGTGCGAACGCGAGATCGGTCTTGCGCATCAGCGCGTCGTAGCGTTCCCGGCCCAGGGGTGTCAGCGCGATGCCGCGCTGCTCCACCTCGCCGAAGCGCACCCGCGTGGTGTCCACGGTGATGGCGCCGTCCGGCTCGATGAACCGGCGCCGCTCGTCGAGCGCACGAAATGACGTCTGGCGCAACAAAACATCGGGTCCACCCCATCGCGGCGGGCCCTGGATCTTGTCGATCATCTGGATGCCCCGCGACTGCAGCCGGCGGTACAACTCGTCGATGTCGAGCACGCGCGGGGTGAGATGGTTGATGTGCGTGCTCGCCACACCACCGATGTCGGCGGCCACCGCCGAGACTCCGCCAGTTCGGTGTACCACGCGCGGTCCGTCGGCGCGCTCGACAGCTCGAACGCCGCCGTGGCAAGTTCCACGAATCGGTCCGCGTCATGACCGGACAGCCCCGCGTTGTCCGTGGCCCGCCGCGCCAGCGCCAGCAGGTCGTTACCGAACAGCGTGCGAGCGCGGAGGAAGGCATTGAGCCGGTCGCGCAGATCGGGGGAAAAGAACCGTTCGTCGTCGACGGTCAGCATCGAGGTGAACACCCGAAAGGGGTTCAGCTCCAGCTCAACAGCGTCGGTCGGCCGAAAAGCAGTGGATACCACCGGCACCGGTGTCGCGCCGGTGTCGCGCAGGTCGTAGAAGCCCACCGGATACATGCCGAAGCCGCGGAAGATCTCGCCGACCTGGCGCAGCTCGCCCGGGGTGCCGACGCGAATGGCGCCGTGCCGCTCCTCGGTGACCCGGTCGATACCGCTCAGTCGGACTGGTCCATCGCCGGCTGCCGAAGCGTTGACTTCACCCGCGACGTCCACCAGCGTGCGGTATGCGGGCACCTCGTCGCCGTACATCGTCGACAGTGCGGCGGCGAAGCGGGCGCGCAGGTTGGATGTGGGCTCGAATGTCATCGCCTATGCTCCAATCGATTTCGACGCCCGGACCTGACCGCGGGCCACCATCGCGGCGCGGACGCGCGACTGCGCAATGCGTCGCGCGGCGTCATGCGGCAATTCGGCGGATGCGTCGACAGCGTCGAGCACATTGGCAGTGTTGTCTCGAATCATGCTGGCTACCAGGGACACGATGCGGTCGAAGTCGGGCCGGAACGGCGAGTATCTGGCTTCCATTGCGACCCCCGCCGCGACGATCCCGCCCGCGTTGGCGACAAAATCCGGCACCACCAAGGTCTTGCGGTCGGCGAGCACTTCGAGCGCTGCGCGACTGGCGGGCAGGTTCGCGCCCTCGACAACGAGCTTGGCGGTGATCGCACCGGCGATGCGCGCGTCGATGACGTCGTGACACGCTGCGGGCACCAGGACATCGCAGTCGACGGTCAGTTCGGTCCCGGCCGGCAGCACCGCGAGCCCCGGGTAATGCCGCACCGAGTCGTCGCCATACTCATCGGTGAGCCGCAGCAGTTCATCGACGTCGAGCCCGTTCGGATCATGAAGTGCGCCTGCCGATATCGACACGGCGACGATCGTCGCGCCGAACTCCACGAAGCGGCGGGCGGCGGCCTTGCCCACTGCGCCGAAGCCCTGGATCGAAATTGTGGCCCGGGTCAGATCGATGCCCAGTCGTTGTGCGGCGACCTCTGCCGATTCCGCCACCCCGAATCCAGTCACCCCGAGTTGGTCGTAGGGAACGCCGCCGAGTTCGAGCGGGCACCCCACCGCCGCGCCACGGTCACCGAGTTCGTCGGCAAGGATGGCGGCGTCGTATTCGGTCAGGCCCATGTCCAGACCCAACACGTACTCCCGGGGCACCTCGTTGGAAAGCTTGCGGGCGAAGGCGCGCAGGATCTCTTCCTTGTTGTGCCCGTTGGGGTCTCCGACGATGCCGGCCTTGGCACCGCCAAAGAACATGTCCACGCCGGCCCATTTCCAGGTCATCACCCGGGCCAACCGGGCGATCTCGCCCACTGACACGGTCGGGCTCATTCTGGTCCCGCCCTTGCCCATGCCACGGGCGGTGTTGTCAATGACCAGGACGCCCTTCATGCCCGTGCGAGCATCGGAGACGACCACGACCTTCTCCGGGCCCCACTCGTCGATCTGCGAAAGTATGTCGGTCATCTGTTACGTGCTCCTCGTGCGTCGAGTAGGTGTTCAATAGGCGGGTCCGATACGAGAGGCCGCCCCCGATGCTCAATCCGATCCACCTGCAGACCCTCGAGGTGGTGGTGGAAACCGGTTCGTTCGCGTCGGCGGCTCGCGAACTCGGCTACACGGCCTCGGCGGTTTCGCAGCAGATGGACGCGCTGGAACGAGCCGCAGGCCTGGTGCTGTTCGAGCGCGGTGCGCGTGGTGTGCAGGTCACCGCCATGGCACGGGTGCTCGCCGAACGGGCCACCAGCGTGCTGTCGAACCTTCGGGAACTCGATGCGGACGTCCGTTCGATCGGCGCGGGCCGCACCGGACGGTTGAAGATCGGCTGCTTCCCGACCGCCGGCGCTCGGCTGCTGCCGCTGGCATTGTCGCAGTTCAAAGCCGCATATCCGGCGACAGACGTCACCCTGCGCATCGCCGAGCCGCCGGAGACCACGGTCATGGTCGAATCCGGTGAACTCGACATCGCGATCGTGTACGAGTACGCGTCGCTGGCCCGCACCTTTCCCGTGCTGCTGGGGCAAACGCGGCTGATCGCAGAGCGGCTGGTGTTTCTGAGTCCGCCCGACATGCCCGTACCGGACAGCCAGAGTATTGGTCCGGTCGCAGGTGGGGCGGACTGGATATCGAGTGGCACGGGAACCGGCGGTGAGTCGACGACCTACCGGATCTGTGCAGAAATGGGCTTTGTCCCGAACATCACGCTGCGCACCGACTACTACGATCTGGTGACCGAATTCGTGGCAGCGGGACTGGGGGTGGCCATCGTCCCGGCACTCGGCATCGTGTCGCATGATCGTGTGAATGTTCTTCCTGTGCAATCGAAATGGGCTCATCGGACCGTGTCGGTGGTGTACCGGATGGGCGTCGCGAACCCGCTCATTCCGCTGGTGACCGAGTCATTCGCGCAGACTGTGCGTGCCGCTGATTGGGGCCCGCACATTACGATGCCCGATCTGCCGGACAAAAGGAAAGTGCCCGAGCACCCGAGCTAGTGAGGCTGAGGGCAAGCGACTCTCGGCCATGCGGCGATCTCCTCTCCTGACTGGTGAATCAGTTCAATATGTACGCGCGCAGGGGGTATGGCGTCAATGTCGAGGTCAGAAGCGATAGACTGGCGGTCATGGCGCGAAAGAACGTCCTGCTCCGTCGGGACGAGATCATCGACACGATGGTTGACCAGATAGCGCAGCGGGGCATCGCGGCGACGCGGGTGGCCGACGTTGCGTCGGCAATGGGTGTCAGCACCGGACTGATCCACTACCACTTCGACACCAAGGAAGCCCTGCTTGCCGAGGCGTTTCCGCGCGCGATGCAGCATGACCTGGATGACCTTGCGAAGATCGTCGAGCGCCGGACCACGGCATTTGCCCGGCTCAAAGCGGTGATCAAGCTCTACTATCCGCCGCCGGCGCCCCCGGTTGGCGGCTGTGGATCGACGGGTGGGCCGAGGCGCTACGGGACCAGGAATTGGCCGATGTGATGCGGGATATCGATGTCGTGTGGCGCTCGGCGGTTCGTGACCTGATTCTGGCGGGCAACGGGGCCGGCGAATTCGACTGCCTCGAACCGGAGGTATCCGCAGCCAGGATCACCGCACTCCTCGATGGTCTGGCGGTGCAGTCGGTGGTCCGCGGGGCCGGCCCGTCGCCGACGCAGCGCAAACGGTGGATCGACGAAGTGCTGGAGTTCGAACTGCGCCGCTCCGTACGGGCCGAATAAGAGCCTTGCGCCCATGGCCAACGCGGACGCCTAGGCCTTAGCCCGACGGCACGCTGCACGCCATCGATGTGTCGTTGCCGGAGCGCCACGCAACCCAAGACCGCAACCGCGCTGGTGCGGGGTGTCGCTGCGGAAATAGCTTCTCAGTAGGTATCCGTACTGACGCATAAATCAGTAACTACTGATTTGAAAGTCAGTAAAAGCTTGACTTGGGCACCGTCGCGGACCTACCGTGTTCGGTATGCGGAAGCGCGTTTCATACGCCGAAACACCGGGCGCTACGACCCTGGTGGTGCGGAGCGTCAGGCAGGAAGCGGACGGCGTCCGATCATTCCGGTTCGAGCATCCCGAAGGCGTGGCGTTGCAATCCTGGTGTCCCGGTGCGCATCTCGAGTTCACCTTGCCCTCGGGCGCAGTGCGGCACTACTCGCTGTGTGGGGAACCCGAAGACCGCGACGGGTATGTCGTCGCAGTGCTCGAGCAACCGAACGGCAGGGGCGGATCGAGGGAGTTCCACGAAGCCGTGACGCCGGGAACCACGATTACGGTCAGCGCACCGCGCAACCATTTCCCGTTGGTCGATGCCGACTCCTACCTGTTCATCGCGGGCGGGATCGGAATCACGCCCATCCTCGCGATGACGCGATCGATCGCCAAGTCGGGCAGGCCGTTCAAGGTCGTGTACGGCGGCCGAACCCTGGCTTCGATGGCGTTTCGCGACGAAGTCGAAAGTTATGGTTCGGCGGCGTCACTGGTGCCTGAGGACACCGCGGGCCGGATTGACATCGCACGTGAACTCGAGGGAGTCCCGGCCGCAACCCATGTGTACTGCTGCGGGCCCGAACCGCTGCTGCGCGCCGTTCAGGACGTATGCGGCGCCGAAGATCGCATTGCCGCAGTGCATTTCGAGCGATTCGGGAGCTCGACCCAGGAGCCCGCGAAGGTGCCGACCGGCGGCCGGGCGTTCGCGGTGGAGCTGGCCCGGTCCGGCGTCACGATTGCGGTGGACGAAGGGTCGTCGATCCTGGACAAGGTGCTCGAAGTGGTGCCCGATCAGCCTTGGGCCTGCCGCGAAGGTTTCTGCGGCACCTGCGAAACCGCGGTCCTTGCCGGCGAACCCGAGCACGCGGACGAGGTTCTCACCGAAGCCGAACGCCAGTCGAACAGCGTCATGATGATCTGCGTCGGCAGGTCGCGATCGCCAAAGCTGATCCTCGATGTCTGACTCGAAAGTCAGTAAGGCGGCGCCGTCTCATTGACCCCGGCCACAGCGCTCACTGCCTCTGCCCAGCTAGCAAAAGTCCCTATCAGCAAATGAACACCATCGGTTCGACACGCATCGGAGTACGGAAGCACCCATGACCACCGCAGTCCACACCACATCCAGCGCCGACACCCACACCGAGACCCACGCGTCCGTCCTCGCCGATACGGCCCGGGAGCTCACGCGCCTAACAGCGGAGTTCGAAACGCTGGGCTGCGGCGCGCCGCCCGTCCAGGGCTCGCCGTCGGATGCCGATTCGCGCGCCGCGTACACCGCCTACGGAAAGGCCGGCCTGATCGGCATGCACTGGCCGGTCAAGTTCGGCGGTGGCGGGCTCGATCCCCTGGTGACATTCGCGGTCGAGGAGCAGATGGGCTACCACTGGCTGCCCATGTCGAGCTACCTGCTCTCGGTGAAGACCATCGGCAACGCGCTGCTGCAGTACGCGACCGAGGAGATGTGTGCCGCGTTCATCCCGCGGATCGCCTCCGGTGAGCTGATCTTCTGCCAGGGCTTCTCCGAGCCGGAGGCGGGCACCGACCTCGGCTCGCTGCGTACCACGGCCGTCCGCGACGGCGATCGGTTCATGGTCAACGGCCGCAAGATCTGGACGTCCAGCGCCGAGCATGCCGACTGGGTCTACCTGGCCGTTCGCACCGGAACCCCGGAATCCCGGCACCGCGGGCTGTCCGTCTTCCTGGTCGATATCAACACCCCGGGCATCGTCGTCGACGTCCACCAGACGCTCGGCGGCGGGACCATCGGTGAGTTGACACTGACCGACGTCGCGGTGCCCGCCGACCAGGTGGTCGGGGAGATCGACGGTGGCTGGCAGATCCTGATGGGAACGCTCGACTACGAGCGCGTCACCAGCGAGAAGGTCGGCGTCATGCTGCGCCTGCTCGACGAACTCGAACCCCTCGTCACCGACCGAAGCGGGCGGCAGACCCTGGCGCGCATCCGCGGCGATGTACACATCGCACGCGAGCACGGCAGACGCGCCACCGAACGGCTGGCCGCCGGCCGGGACGCCAGTGCGGAGTCGTCGATGGCGAAGCTTTCGATCGCCCTGTTGATGCAGGAGCTCGCTGCCACCGCCGTCGACCTGGTCGGACCGCGCGCGCTGGTCGAGCACGGCCCCGGAGCGGTGCTGGACGGCAAGCTCGCGGCGTTCGCCCGCGCCGCGGTCGCGACGACCATTGCCGGCGGAGTGTCGGACATCCAGCGCAAGAACATCTCCCGCCGGCGGATCGGAATCCGGTCATGACCGAGAGGTTGCCGCTGGAGGGTCTGCGCGTGCTGGATTACGCCCAGTACGTGGCCGGCCCCTTCGCCGCGATGCTGCTCGCCGATCTCGGCGCCGAGGTGATCAAGGTCGAACCGCCGCGCGGAGACGCCTGGCGGCACTACGAACCGGTGACGGCCGACGGCGGAAAGTGGTTCCTGTCTCTGAACCGCAACAAGAAGTCGGTGGTCGCCGATCTGAAAACGGTTGCAGGACAGGAATTCAGCCGAGCACTGATGCGCAGCGCGGACGTCGTCATCCACAACATGCCGCCAACGCGCGCCGAGCAGTTCGGTCTCGATCGCGAATCCGTCAAGGCGACGAACCCCGACGCGGTGTGGTGCTGCGTCTCCGCATTCGGCAGCGACGGTCCCGACTCGGCGACGCTGGGATACGACTTGATCGCGCAGGCGGCCTCCGGTTTGCTGCTGGCCGACGCGCGGGCCGACGACGACGTACCGCGCCGATCCGGTGGAATCGCGATGGCCGACCTCACGGCAGGGCTGCTGACCTTTTCCGCAGCGCTGCTAGGTCTGACGGACCGATTCCGGCGTGGCGACGACGACGAGCCCGCCAGGGGTGTCGAGGTCTCGCTGCTCGGCGCCGCGTTGGCGGTGCAGGTGCAGCGATTCGTCTCGGTGGGTGAAGCTGTCGCTACCGAGCAGGCGTTCTGCGACAAGGCCCGACTGGAGGAGATCGCCGCCGGTGTCGTGGAATCCGACGAACTCGAGCCCTACTACCGCTGCTACCGCGCGTCAGACGGGTTCCTCGCACTGGCCTGCCTGAACCTCGCACAACGGGTCAAGGTGCAAGAGCTACTCGGGATCGACGACCCCTGGGCCGCCGACCCCCAGGCGAAGCCGGCTGACGTGACGGAGTACTCCACCCGCAGTGGGCTCAAACACCGTTTCGCCGAGGTGTTTTCGACGCAGCCCGTCGCGCACTGGATCGGTCGGTGTGAAGAGCAGGGCATCCCGGCTGGTCCGGTACGAGACATCGCGCACGCCCACGACGCCGAGCAGGTGCGTGCCAACGGACTCGTCCAGAAGCTGGATCAACCCGGTTTCGGAACGGTCAGCCTGCTCGGCGCACTTTTCAAGATCGACGGCGCAGCCACCGCGCACGCGCGCACCGCTCCGCGACTCGGCGAGCACACCGAGACATTGCGGGAGCAACTCAGCCAACTGCAGACATCCGAAGGGAACCACCAGTAATGACCATCGACACTCTCACCAACGCCGCCGACATCCGCGACTTCGCAGCCAGCATAAAAAAGATCTGCGAGTCGGCGCCAGCACCCGGCGAGTGGTCGCCCACCGCGCCCGCCGACGACCGCAATCCCATGCTCCGCCAACGACTAACGGAGGCGGGCTGGTTCGACGTCGCGGCCGAACCCGACGGTGTCGACTTCCTCGGGCCCGCCGCCGTCGAGCTCGGCCGCGCCCTGGCCTCGGTCGATCTGATCGACGACCTGCTCGGGCACGGCGTGGCCCTGAGCGCCGACGTCGGAGGGGGCATCGAACTGGCGCGCTACCGCGGACCGGGTGACACCGTCTGGCTCGTCGGCCGCAGCGGCGCCGAACTGGTCGAGATCGTAGACGCCGAGCCGGTGTCGTACATCGACGCGCAGGCGGTGGCGAGCATCACCGCGGGACCGACCGCGGAGGCCACGCTGCCCGGTGCCGCCGTCGACGCCTGGATCGCCGCGATGACCGGCTACCTTGCGGGCCTGACGGCGGGGGCACTTGCGCTCACCTCCAACTATGCCGAACAACGGATCGCGTTCGGCAGGCCGCTGACCGATCTGGATGCCGTGGCCAAGAAGCTCGCCGACTGCGCAACGGCCAGTGAGGGATTGCTGATGGCGGCCGACCGCCGGCCCGACGAATACGTGTTGCAACAGGCCGGTACCACTGCCTTCCGGGTCATGCGCGCGTGCCACCAGATCCTCGGCGCCCTCGGGTTCACGCTGGAGTATCCGCTGCAGCGGTACTCGCGGCGGGCGGAAGCCCTGCGGACCTGGACCCCGGTCGTGGTCTCTGCGCTCGCCACCGCACGGACCGACGCGTGAGCGCGCGCACGATCGTCGTCACCGGTGGTGCCACCGGGATCGGCTACGGCATCGCCCATCGCCTGGTCCACGACGGCGACGACGTTGTCCTGGTGTCGCGCACTCAGGACAAGCTCGACGCGGCCGCCGACAGTCTCGCGGGAGCACCCGGATCGGTGTCGGTGCGTGCACTGGATGTGCGGGACCATGAAGCCGTCGCCGCGATGTTCGAGGGGTTGTCGCGGGTGGACGGTCTGGTCAACAACGCGGCGGGGAACTTCACCGCGCGCACGATCGACATGAGCTCCCGGGCTTTCCGGGCTGTTGTCGAGATCTCGTTGTACGGCACGTTCAACGCGTCCCGAGCGTTGGCCAAGCGCCTCATCGCCGAAGGTAAGCCGGGCGTGATCCTCAATATCGTCGCCAGATACGGCTGGACCGGCGCTCCGCTGGTGGCTCATCGGCCGCGGCCAAGGCCGGCATGATCGCCTTCACCAAATCGGTGGCCCGCGAATGGGGCCCGCACCACATCCGCGTCAATGCGTTGGCGCCCGGATTCGTCCCCACCGAAAACGCGGTCGCGGGAATTCTGTCGAGTCCGGGAGCGCAGGAGCGCATGCTCGACCTGATCCCGCTCGGGCGGTTCGGCACCCCGCAGGAGATTGCCGACGTGGCGGCGTTCCTGCTCGGCGATGAGTCGCGATACGTCACCGGTGCGGTGTTCGCGGCGGATGGCGGTCGGTCGCTGGGAACTCGATGCACGACGGCGATCGCAGTGGCAAGGGCTCGGGCGGCCAGTGCCCGACACCCACAACTGATTTCAACAGCCGGAAGGGAGTCTTAGTGACATGAACCACCAACAGCATGCGGCGTCGGCGCGGCCAAGGCGGCACGCATCGCCCGCGATCTCGAACAGGGCAAGACGCTGCCGCTGACTTGGTACACCGATCCGGCCGTCACCAAAGCCGAAACGGACCGGATCTACTCCGGCACTTGGCAGTACGTCCGGACGCGCCGCAGACGTCGCCGAGGCCGGCCAGTTCGTCACCGCCGACATCGCCGGCCGACCGATCGTGGTGGTACACGACCGGGACGGCTCGCTCAACGCCTTCCACAACGTCTGCAGGCATCGCGCGGCCAAAGTCGTGCTCCAAGAGTGCGGTCAACGCTGGACGCTGCAATGCCACTACCACGCGTGGACCTACGGGCTGGACGGCGGATTGAAGGGCGCGCCACGATCGCAATCGGAAGCGGACTTCCCGCAGGCCGACTCGGGTTGCGCCAGGCGGCGGCGGCGCCGTGGGGCCGTTCCTGTTCGCCAACCTGGCCGAGTCTCGCCGAGCCACTCGAGTCGCAACTGGCCGATGTTCCGGCGCTGACCGCCGGTGCTGGCCTCGACGTCGACAACCTGCAGTTCCATTTCCGCGTCGGATACGACTTGAAGTGCAACTGGAAGGTCGCGATCGAGAACTACCTCGAGTGCTACCACTGCCCGACGGCCCACCCCGGTTTCAGCCACGTGCTCGACACCGGACATGGCGGCCTACCAACTGGTGCTCGAGCCCACGATGGCCTGGCAGAACGGTCCACTACAGCCCCCGGGGTCCGGCGTCGAACGGAACCCAGGGATACACGGGCCGTGACGGAGCGGTCCCCGAAGGACGTTACTCGCGCTGTTTCCGAACATGAAGGTCAACATCAACCCGGGACTGCGGAATCTGTAGATCGGGCCGGTCATCCCGATGGGCCCGGACAACGGCCAGGGCTACCTGGACTACTACTTCAGGCCGGATGTCGGCCAGGAATCGATCGACGACATGATCGTCTTCGACAACGAGGTCGGGGCCGAGGACACCGTGCTCGTCGGGTCGGTTCAGAAGGGAATCCGTTCCGGCGCGGTGCCGCGGGCCGTATCATGCTGGAGTCCGAGAAGCTGATCGCGGGTTACCAGAGTTGGCTGTTGGACAAGTTGAGCGGTCAGGGCGCGTGATGGCCACGAGTTCACCTGTGGCAGAGCGAGACCTGCCGCAGCGGACAGATCGGGTGCTGATCGGCGGCCGGAGGTCGCGCTGGGTCCGCGCGAGCCGTCGCGGTGGTCGACCCGTCGACGGGCGACGTGATAGGACGCGTGGCCGCAGGCGGGCCGGCCAAGGTGAGCCGGGCCGTCGTGGCGGCGCAGGAGGCCGGAAGCGTCTGGAGTCGCACCGCGCAGGAGTTCCGGGCGAGGTCCTCGACCAGGTCGCAGATCGGATCTCTGTTCGGATCGACGAGTTCGCCGCGGTGATCGCCGCCGAGATGGGCGCGCCGGTGGACAATGCCCGGGAAGTCCAGACCGGGCTGGCGGTCGACGTGTTCCCCTCCTATGCCGCCGTCGCTCGCGAATTCGACTGGAGGAAACGCTCGGCGCCAGAGTGGTGCGGTACAAGCCCATCGGCGTGGTCGGGGCGATCACCCGTGGAATTATCCGCTCTACCTCGCGTCCATCAAGATCGCCGCCGCACTGGCTGCCGGGTGTACGGTGGTCTTCGAGCCCAGCCTGACGCGCCGCTGGACGCAACGCTGCTCGCCGAGATCATCGTCGAGGTCGCCGACGAGCTGGGCGCACCGGTCGGCATCGTCGACCTGGTCCTCGGCACCGGAGGGGTTGTCGGCGAGGCGATGCCGGCTCACCCAGGCATCGCCGCGGTATCGCTCACCGGGTCGACCGAGGCTGGCCGCCGAGTTGCCGCCACCGCCGTCGGCACCATGGAACGGGTGGGCTTCGGGCTCGGCGGCGAATCCGCGGCAATCATCCTCGATGACGCATTCGACCCTGAAAGCCGCCTTGACCGGTGCGCTGGCAGGCGTGTACTACAACTCCGGCCAGACCTGTACGGCCTGTGCTCGAATTCTCATTCCGCGGAGCCAATATCACGAGGTGATCACCGTCCGCCGCAGACCTCACCGCCGGTTGGCGGATCGGTGATCCGCGGTTGCCCGGGGAACACATCGGACCGATCGCCACCCGTGCCCAGTACGAGTCGGTGTTCGGCTCCTCAAGTCAGGAGTCGCCGAGGGGGCGCGGCTGGTCACCGGCGGCGTGCCCACCGCCGAACAAATTCCCGATGGTCTCGACGCCGGCAACTGGGTGTTGCCTACCCTCGTCGCAGATGTCTTACCGAGCATGGCGATAGAGCGCGAGGAGATCTTCGGCCCCATCGCGGTGTTGATGGGCTACGCCGACGCCGACAACGCGGTCCGCATCGCCAACGACTCGATCTACGGTCTGTCCGGGGCGGTTGGGCATCGACCCGCAGCGGGCGCTCAACATCGCGCGCCGCCTGCAAACCGGTCGCGTGGTGATCAACGGCGCGCCCTTCGACGTGCTCGCACCCACCGGTGGTTACAAGCAGTCCGGCAACGGCCGTGAACTCGGTGTGCACGGCTGCGCGAATACCTCGAGGTCAAGAGCCTGCTGCTGCCACCGGGAGACGACCGTTACTCCGACGGCGCGACGAGAACGGAATCATGATGGCGTTCGATCCGATGAGCCGCCGCAAGTTCCTTGTCCTCGGCGGCGTGGGCACGGCAGCCGTCGCGCTGTCCTGCCTGCGGGCGCCACTCCGGCGTGACCGCAACGCAGATCGAAGGACCGCCCTCCGGGCTCACGGCGGCACCACCCGGACCCGGAGACGTCAGCCGGGGGAGGCCGGGTGGCTCGGTCGTCACGGCCTGGACGGCCGAGGGGAATTCGTACGACGCAGCGATCGGCTACGACCTGCACTCGTGGGAAGCACTCACCAGCCTGCTGTACATCCCGCTGTTCCAGTTCTCCGGCCAGAACGGCCCGGCTGCCCTGCGGCGGCCGCCGCGATGCCGGAGATCTCCGCAGACGGCACGCGTTACGTGATCAGGCTGCGACCCGACTTCACATTCCACAACGGGCGCCCCCTCGTCGCCGACGACTACATCTACGCCTGGCGCCGGGTCTCGATCCGGCGACCGAATCCTGGGCCGCACGGTACTTCAGCTCGATCAAGGGCGCCGACGACGTCATCGCCGGCACCACCACCGAACTGCCCGGACTGAGCGCCCGTGACGACCACACCCTGGTCGTCGACCTCAAAAAGCCCGACATCACGTTCATCGGTCAACTGTCGCAGCCCTATGCCGCAGCCCTGCCCAAAGAAGAGGTCGAGCGGCTCGGCGAGCAGTTCGGCCGCACGCCGGTGGGCAACGGGCCGTTCATGATCACCTCGTACGATCCAAGAACCAGAAGTCGCACTTCGTCCGCAACAAGTACTTTCCGTGGCCCGGACTGCCGTTCCTCGACGAGGTCACCTACCGCTGGGGTATCGAGCCGTCGCTGCAGTTCCTGCAACTGCAGAACGGCGACGTCGACATCCTGGGCGAGGGGCTGACGCCAGCATCGCCGCGCGCGTGCAGGGCAACACCGGGGTGCGCGACAAGTTCACCGTCCAGATTCCCACCCTGGGGGCCAGCTGGGTGGCCATCAACGTCGGCAGTGAAAAGCTCGCGGATCCGCGGATCCGGCAGGCACTCAACTGGGCCACGGATCGTGAGCAGCTGACCAAATATTCCCGTGGACTGCAGGTTTCGTGGGGTGCGGTGATACCGGAGGCCGAGCCCGGGTACCGCCGCAAGGTGACGCCCTACTCGTATGAACTGGACCGCGCCAAGGCGCTGATGAAGGACGCGGGCGTCGGCTCGCTGGACCTCGAGTTCTACTGCAATGAAAACGACTACTGGCTCAACGCCAGCCAGGTCCTGCAACAGCAGTGGGCCGCAATCGGGGTCAACCTCGAGGTGACGACACTGTCCAACGCGGCCTTCTGGACCGCCGTGGAGAACGGCGAAGCCGACATGTTCGGCCGGATTACTACCAGGTTCAGCCCACCGGACTTGACCTGCTGGCAGGCAACTTCGTCACCGATGCGTCGTCGAACTACCAGGGCTACTCCAATCCGGCGGTCGACGCATTGGCGCTGAACTCGCAGAACAGCCTGACCGTCGAGGAAAGCAACCAGATCTGGCTCGACGCCGAGTCCTCGTCGCCCGGGACGCGCCAGGGGTGTTCACCGGCAGCCTGCGCTTCGTGGCGATGCGTTCGCCACGCGTGCAGAACTACCACTTGCGTTGCGAAACCGGCAGTTACTACGACCGGATGTGGGTATGACATGAGCACAATCGTTGCCGCCGCGGTACGCAACGAACTCGCCGTCGCGAGCCAGGCCGCGTAAGGTTCCGCGCCGAAGCCGGGTGCTCTACCTCGGGTTCGGGCTGCTCGGCCTGCTGGTGCTGTTCGCACTGCTGGCACCGCTGTTCGGGTCGCCCTACGTGATGTACAAGGACGGCCTCACCGATCTCGGTGCTCCGCTGGGCCCCTTCAGTCCGGGGCACTTCTTCGGCACCGACTCACTGGGCCGGGACATGTTGGCGCGCAGTGCTACCGGGCTGCGGGCGACCCTGATCATCGCGATCGTCGCCAATGTCACCTCGGTGCTGCTCGGCACCGTGGTCGGCCTCCTCGCCGGGTTCTTCCGGGGATTCGTCGAGCAGAGCCTGATGCGCATCGTCGACGTCTTCCTTTCGGTCCCGATCGTGTTGTCGGGGCTGGCGCTTGCCAGCATCGTCGGCCGGGGATGTGGGGCATCGTGGTGGTGGTCACCGCGCTGTACTGGGCCTGGACGGCGCGCTTGGTGTACGGCGAAGTCCTTCGGCTGCGGGCCGCGGGTTCGTCGAGGCCGCCCGGGTGCACGGCGTCGCGCGGCTGACCATCCTGCGTCGCCACGTGTTGCCGCACATCTCGACGGTGCTGCTCAACATCGCGGCGCTCAACGGAGCGGCCGTCGTGGTGATCGGTGCCGGCCTGTCCTACCTCGGGGCCGGGATCCAGGCGCCGCAACCGGAGCTCGGCAATCTGCTGCAAAGCGGCTCGGCAGCAATCGATTACGCGCCCCACCTGCTTCTCGTACCACTGGCCCTGACCATCGCGACCGTGCTGTCCTTCGTGCTCATCGCCGAAGGCATCAACCGGCGCAACTCTCTCTCGGAGCGGAACTCATGGCTCGATATCTGACCCGGCGGGTGCTGTACGGCATCCTCACCGTTGCCCTGGTCATCCTGCTGACGTTCGTCATCCAGTACCTGCTGCCCGGCGATCCCGCCCGTTCGATCGCCGGACCGAAGGCCAGTCCCGAACTGCTGGCCAGCATTCGCGACCGCCTCCATCTCAACGACCCACTGGCCGTCCAACTATGGAACTACGTCGCTTCGGTGCTGCACGGCAACCTCGGCGAGTCCTACACCCGCAACCGTCCGGTCCTCGACCTGATCCTCGAACGCCTGCCGGCCACCGCGATGCTGGCCGGGGCAGCCCTGATGATCGAGATCATCCTCGGCGCCAGCCTCGGCCTGTGGGAGGCGCTGCGGCAGACCCGCAGCTGGGCGTTGGCCGCCTTCAACGTGGCGCTGCTGTCGATTCCCGCCTTCGCCCTGGGCTTTCTGCTGCTGCTCGCGTTCGGCTATCTGATTCCCGTGTTCCCGGTGGACGGCGGTACCGGGTGGTCGCATCTGGTGCTGCCCGCGGTGACGCTCGGTGTGCTCGGCGCGCCCTACTACTCCAACTTGGTTCGCGACGGCATGAAGGACGCGCTCGCCGCGTCCTATACCCGTACCGCCGTGGCGAAGGGACTGCCCAAGCGCTACATCGTCACTCGGCACGTACTGCGCAACTCGTTGCCGCCGTCGATCACGATGCTCGGCATGGACGTCGCCATCATGTTCTCCGGCGTGGTGTTCGTCGAGGCGATCTTCGGTTGGCCCGGGATCGGTGCGTTGCAGACGCAGGCCTTCGCCGATGTGGACCGCCCGGTGCTGATGGGAACCGTCATCGTGGCGGCGATCGTCGTCGTTATCGGAAACCTCGCGGCAGACGTGATTCGAGCGTTCGTCGACCCCCGGACCAAGGTAGGAGCACTGTGAAATCAGCCGTGACCGTGAAACCCGCGATGACCTCGAAACCACTGGAAAGCCATGCCGATGTCGTCGGCGAGGCGAGCCCACCCGTGCGCAAGGTCGGCTCGGATGTGGTGGTACGCAATCTGTCGGTGTCCTACGGCGAACATCACGCCGTCCGCGACGTGAGTTTCGACATCGCAGCGGGCACCACGCTTGCGCTGGTTGGGGAGTCCGGATCGGGTAAATCCACCATCGCGCTGGCGGCCAGCCGGCTGCTGCCCAGCGAGGCCACCATCGGCTCGGGAATGGTCAGCGTCGGCGGCGCCGACATCCTCAGCCTCAATGGTCCGGCGTTGCGGGACATGCGCGGCCACACGGTCGCCTATCTGGCTCAGGACGCGTTGGCGGCCCTGAACCCCGTCGTCCGGATCGGCAGGCAGGTCAGTGAGATCTTCACGGTCCGCGGTGGCGAGAAGAAAGTCGTGGCCAACGAAAAGGCCATCGCCGCATTGGAACAGGTCAACATCAACGATCCCGAACGGGTCGCGCGGATGTACCCTTACCAGCTGTCCGGGGGCATGCGGCAGCGCGTGATGATTGCCATGGCGCTCGCTTTCGAACCGGCGCTGCTGATCGCCGACGAACCGACGACGGCCCTCGATGTCACCGTGCAGGCCGACATCCTGGCACTGATCGTCGATCTGCAGGAGCGCAACGGCCTCACGTGCTTATGGATCACCCACGACATGTCGGTGGTCGCTGAGATGGCCGATTCGGTGGCGGTCCTATACGGCGGGCAGATGCTCGAAATGAGCGATGTCTATTCGGTTTTCGATAGCCCGCGCAATCCGTACACGGGCAAACTGCTGGGCTGCTTTGAAAGCGGGCGGGCGGCCGGTCTCAAGGACCCGTTCGTGGCGATACCCGGCAGCCCATCGGCGCGCGCCCCCCGGATGGGGTGCCCGTTCTCGCCGCGCTGCGAACACGCCGACGACGCTTGCCGCACCGAGGTGCCGCAGTCGCGCGAGATCACCCCGCAACACTGGACCGCCTGCCACCATCCGCTCGAGATCGGGGCCGCGAGATGACCGCAACCACAAGCACCCGGCACCCAGAGAGCCGATTGTCGAGATCAGTTCCGTCTCCAAGCGTTTCGGGACGGTGACCGTCCTCGATGACGTGTCGCTGACCGTCGAATATGGGAAGACCACCAGCCTGGTGGGCGAGTCGGGTTCCGGTAAGTCGACCCTGGCGCGCATCGTCACCGGCCTCGAGAAGGCGGACTCCGGGACGCTGCTGTTCGGTGGCCGGCCCCGACCACGCCGCGGCAAGGCCGCGCGCGACCTTCAGCGCACGGTCGGGGTGGTGCTACAGGACCCCTACGACTCACTCGACTCGCGTTTCACGGTCGGCGAAGTGGTGGCCGAACCGCTTCGGGCCCAGGGGCGTTACCGCAAGGGCGGCAAGGAGCGGGTGCGTGAACTGCTCGATCTGTGCGGTATGACCGACATCGACCTGGATTCCCGCATCACCGGTTTCTCGGGCGGTCAGCGACAACGCATCGCGATTGCGCGCGCGTTGGCGTGTGAACCGGACCTGATCGTCTGCGACGAACCGACGTCCGCTCTGGACGTGTCGGTGCAGGCCCAGATTCTCAACCTGCTGCTGCGCCTGCAGAGCGAGTGTGGGCTCGCCTACCTGTTCATCACCCACGACATCGACGTCGTCCGGCGCATCAGCGATCACGTCGCCGTGATGCACCGCGGCAAGATCGTCGAATCCGGGGAGGCGGCGGAAGTCACCGGCAATCCCCAACATCCGTACACCCAGAAGCTGCTGTCGGCGGTGCTCGGATCGTCCCCGCACTCCAGGAAGCTATCCGGCCCGTTGGCCGCGTCTTGGTCCAAGGCCCGCAACACGGAGGTCAGTGCTTGATGTACACGATGTTCACCGAGGACCATGGCATCGAAATGGCCGATGGCGTCACCCTCGCGGTGACGCTCTACCGACCGGTCGTCGACGAGCCGGTGCCCGTCCTGCTCGAAGCCCTGCCGTACCGCAAGGACGACAACCTCGAGCGCCACCACTACGAAGAATTCGCCACCAGGTACGGATTCGCGGTGTGCCGCGTCGACGTCGCGGTACGGGATCCTCAGGTGGACCTGCCACCGACGAGTATCCGGTCACGGAGCTCGACGACCTGACCATGGTGATCGAATGGCTGGCGTCCCAGGACTGGTCCAACGGCGCGGTCGGCATGTTCGGCTGGTCCTACAGCGGGTTCAACTCACTACAGGTCGCGGCCACCCGGCCGGCAGCGCTCAAGGCCATCGTGCCGATCTACTCCTCCGACGATCGCTTCAACGACGATGTCCACAACATGGGCGGCGCATTCGGGCTGCTGGACGTCGTCGACTACCCGTCCTTCATGATCGCCATGAATGCCATGCCGCCGGTGCCGTCGCTGTGGGAGGGCGACTGGCGGGCGGAGTGGGCGCACCGCGTCGAGAACAACGAACCGTGGTTGTTCACCTGGCGGGAACAGCAACGGCGTCAGCCGTATTGGCAACAGGGCTCGATCCGGCCCGACTACGCGCGCGTGACGTGCCCGACCATGATCGTTGCCGGGTGGGCGGATGGTTACCGCAACAACACCTTCCGCACCGTGGAGGCCTTCGAGGAGGCCGGCACGCCGTGGAAGCTGCTGATCGGCCCATGGAGTCACATGGGCACCGAGAAGTCGCTGCCGGGACCCTGGGTGGACCTGACCGCGGAGATGGCGCGCTGGTTCGGCCACTGGCTGCGCGGTGACGACAACGGGGTCGGCGACGAGCCCCGCGTGCAGGTCTTCCACCGCCGCAGCACCCGTCCGGAACCCGACCTCGCGAGGATGAACGGTATCTGGCGTGCCCATCCGGGGCTGCCACTGGCCGAGACCAAGAACCTCGAATTGATCTCGGCGCAGGCATTGTCGGGCACACGATGATCGGGGACATCGGCACCTCGGCCTGGAACAGCTGTGCGGGATCGTTGCCCTGGGGGCAGCCGACGGATCAACGGTACGACAACGCCGGGTCGCTGACATGGGACTTCCCCGGTGACGATCTGCATGTCTACGGGCATGCCGTGCTGCGGCTGCGGGTGCGGGCCGATCGGGCCGTCGCGTTCGTGTCGGCGAAGCTGTGCGATGTGTTCCCCGACGGCACATCGGCATTGATCACCCGGGGTCTGCTCAATCTGACCCACCGCGGTGGATACGACGCGGATCCGGTGGCGCTGGTGCCCGGCGAATGGGTAGACGTCGAGGTCGAACTCGAGGCCACCGCGTGGAGTCTTGACGACGGCAATCTGCTTCGGCTGGCCATCGCGGGCAGCGACTGGCCCAACGTGACCGCACCGCCCGAGCCCGTGACGCTCGAGATCGACCGCTCGGCGTCAAGCCTGGTGGTCCCGGTGATCGCCGGCCTCGACGATCTCGAAGAACCGCCGCTGGCCCATGTTGCGCCCCCCGTCCTCCAGACCGGTCACGGCATCACCTGGAAGGTCGAGCGGGATGTATTGGCCCGCAAGACCAGCTGCCGCACGGCGCACAGCGAGAAGTGGTTGAGTTCAAAGGGCTTCGCGTGTGAGAACCACTACCGCGGGCTGGTCGAACTGGATACCCGGAACTTCGACCAGCGCGCCGAGGCGTACGCCGGTTTCGAGGTCGACTTCCCCGAGGGCCGCACCCTGACGCAGTCGACGCTGACCCTGTTGACCAACGCCACCCACTTCGATATCGAGGTGCTCGTGGAGACGTTCGAGAACGGTGAACCGTTCGCGAGCAAGCACTGGCATCGCAGCATTCCGAGGGATCTCGCATGACGACAACGGAAACCACCTTGACAGAGTCCTTTGCAGGGTCCTACTCCACATTGCGCGTCTCCGACCTCGAGCACTGTGTGCACGTCGAACTGGTGCGGCCACACAAGAAGAACGCCATCGACGCCGCGATGGTCGCCGAACTGCACGGCGTCTGCGTGCGACTCGAGGCGGCGCCGAAAACGCTGGTGATCAGTGGCTCTGACGGGGTGTTTGCGGCGGGCGCCGACCTGGCGCAGATGCGGGAGCGTCGGAGTTCCGACGCGCTCGCCGGCATCAATTCGTCTCCTTCCAGCGGATTCTGCATCTGCCGATGCCCGTCATCGCCGCGGTGGACGGATGGGCGCTGGGCGGCGGCGCGGAACTGGCCTATGCGGCCGACTTCCGCATCGCCGCCGCGGCCGCCCGGTTCGGAAACCCGGAGGCGAGTCTGGGGATCGCCGCCGCTGCCGGCGGCAGCTGGCGGCTACGGGAACTGGTGGGGGAGCCGGTCGCCAAACAGGTCCTGCTCGCGGGCCGAGTCCTGGACGCACAGGAGGCGCTGGCGGCGGGTCTGGTGATCGAAGTCGTCACGCCAGATGAACTGCTGGCCAGCGCGTTTCAAGCTGGCTGGTCGGATCGCGAAGGGATCGCCCAACGCCGTCCGGCTCACCAAAGCACTGATGCATGCACCTGCCGCGGCGCATCCGGTGATCGACAACATCGCGCAGGCGGTCCTTTTCGAAAGCGACGAGAAGTATCGGCGCATGACCGCATTCCTGGAGAGGCGCCGTGACCGTGATTCCTGAGCTGATCGGCGTGGTCGGTGGCGGCCGGATGGGCGCGGGCATCGCGCATGCGTTCCTCGCCGTCGGATGTGATGTCGTGGTGCGCGAGAACGATGCCGGTAGTGCCCGGGCCGCTGCCGAGCGAATCGAGAAGTCGATCGGTACCGCCGTCGAGCGCGGCACGATCACCGAGGACTGGGACACCGTCGCCGGCCGACTGCGCGTGGTCACCGATTTCGACGGCCTGGCCGACCGGGAGCTCGTCGTCGAGGCCGTGCCGGAACACATCGAACTGAAGGCAGGCGTGTTGACGGCGTCGAGAACGTGGTGACTCCGCATGCTGTGCTCGCCACCAACACGTCGTCGCTGTCGATCGACGAGCTCGCCGGCGCCTGCGACGACCGGGCGGCTCGTCGGCATGCACTTCTTCAACCCGGTGCACGTCATGAAGCTCGTCGAGATCGTGCGACACGCCGGACCGACGACGAGCTGCGCGCCGCGCCGCGGCTGGGTCGCCGCGCTCGGCAAGACGCCGATCACGGTGAGCGATTCGCCGGGCTTCGCATCGAGCCGGCTCGGCGTCGTGATCGGGCTCGAGGCGATGCGGATGGTCGAGCAGGGCGTCGCGTCGGCCGCCGACATCGACACCGCGATGAAGCTCGGCTACGGCCATCCGATGGGCCCGCTCGCGTTGACCGATCTCGTCGGCCTCGACGTGCGGCTCGGCATCGCCGAGCCACCTCGGCGCGACACCTTGGGCTCGCGGTTCGAGCCCCCGCAGATCCTGCGGGAACTGGTCGCCCAAGGGCACACCGGCCGAAAGTCCGGCCGCGGCTTTTACAGCTACTGATCGAACTGGTAGGCGCTTCTGCGCTGAGCACATGAAAGGGGTTGTCGTGCTTGATGTTGCGGTGCTCGGTGGGGGCCTGGCGGGATTGTCGGCGGCGCGTGACCTCAAGCGTGCCGGGTGCGACGTGACGGTGCTGGAGGCGCGCGACCGAATCGGCGGGCGGGTGCTGCAGACGACGCTCGATGACGGCAGGGTCGTCCAACTGGGTGGCGAACTGATCGGGTCGGCCCACACCGCCTACCGCGGTCTCGTCGACGAGCTGGGTCTGACGTTGCGCGACAGCTACATCGCCGAGCCCGGTGGAACCGTCTATGACATCGACGGATCGGTGCTCGTCGGTGACCCGGCGCCGTGGATGTCCGACGAGGACCGTGCCGACTATGACCGGGTGGTGGCACTGTTCGTCGACCTCGCCAAGGGGGTGGACCCCGACGATCCGTGGTCACACCCCGATGCCGTTGCGCTGGACGTCGCCTCGTTCTACGAGTGGCTGCGCGGTGTCGGCGCCCGCGACGCCGTGGTGCGGATGTTCGAGCTGGCGAAGGCCGGGCTGGCCGCGGACAGTCTCAAGCGGACCTCGCTGTTGGCCGAGCTCCGGAAGACGGCGATCACCGGCGACGGACTCAGCGGCTACTACGACATCGACCAGTGGACCAGATCGACGGTCGCGGAAGGTAGCGCCACCGTCGCTCACCGCGTGGCCGACGAACTGAGGGACAGCATCAGGTTGTCCGTCGTCGTCACCGCGATCGCCGTACGCCCGGACCGCGTCGAGGTCACACTGGCCTCCGGCGAGGTCGTCACCGCGGCGAACGTCGTCTGCGCCATTCCGGTGGCGCCGTTGCGCCGGGTCGACATCACCGGACTGAGCGACCAGCGGCTGCGTGCGCTGCGGCGGATCCGCAACTCGCTGACCGCGAAAGTCGTTGCGGCGTACGATACGTCGTTCTGGCGTGAGCTCGGCAAGAACGGCTCGGCCTACAGCGACGGGCTGCTGGGCTCGACCTGGGTGCAAGGCCCCGGGGTGCTCTCCGCGCTGGTGGCGCCGGCCCAGTACTCGTTCCACGTCGCCGGCGATCAATCGGCGCGGGATCGCGACGCACTCGAATCGCTGACCCGCATGTACGGACCGCAGGCCGGCACGCCGCGGGCGCTGTTCACCCGCGAGTGGTCCACCGAACCCTTCACGCTGGGCTACATGGCGCATTACGCACCGGGCGATCTGACCGCCATCGGTCCGACGCACGCCCAACCGGAGGGCCGGTTCTTCGTCGCGGGCTCCGACTACTGGGTGGCCGGCTACATGGAGGGCGCCGTGCGCACGGGCCGGGCGGCCGCCGACGCCATCCTGGCGCGGTAACCCCTTCTGCGACTGCGCGGTTTTCATACCCGACAACCCGAGGGAAGCGGGTGAGATCGCACAGTCGGGTGGGAGAGGGAACCGCAGGTAGGTTCGAGCGATGCCCCTGCCGAAGCCGTCGCCGACCGCCACCGCCGTCGTGACCGGGGCCTCGTCGGGCATCGGCGCCGACATCGCCCGTGAACTCGCGTCGCGCGGCCACGGCGTCACCCTGGTCGCCCGCCGCGAGGACAAGCTGCGCGAACTTGCTGCCGAGCTGCCCGGCGTACGCGTCGAGGTGATCGCCTGCGACGTCGCCGACGCCGATGCCCGCGCCGGCCTGCTCGCCGAGGTGGAACGCCGCGGCCTCACCGTAGACATCCTGGTCAACAATGCGGGGATCGGAACCATGGGCCCGGTGGCCGAGGCGTCGGTCGCCGACGAGATCGCCCAGGTCCGGGTCAACGTCGAGGCCGTGATCGATCTGACGACGCGCGCCGTGCAGCAGATGGTGCCGCGCGGCCGGGGCGCGATCCTCAACGTGGGCTCGACCGCGGGCTTCCACCCGTTCCCCGGCCAGGCCGGCTACGCGGGCACCAAGGCGTTCGTCCGCGCGTATACCGATGCGGTGCGCGCGGAGTTGGCCGGCACCGGCGTCACCGTCGCGACGCTGCATCCGGGGCCGGTGCGTACCGGGTTCCTACAGGCCGCGGGTATAGACGAGCGGACGTTCGCCGACGCGTTCCCGAAGCTCCTGTGGATGCCCTCGCGTGAGGTCGCCCGGGCAGGTATCGACGCGCTGGCCGACGACCGCGGCAGCGTGCTCCCGGGCCTGCCGAGCCAGGTGTTCACCCGGTTGTTCCAGGTGATGCCGCGACGGCTGCTGCTGCCATTGCTCGTCAAGCAACACCCCGCGCTGCGGCGCGCGGCGTCAAGACGCTGAACCGGGCCAGCTTCGCATCCAGCCCTCGACGGGCAGATCCATCCCGTTGCACAGGGTGCAGATGGTCCGGTACCAGCCGACCGCGATGAGCAGTTCCATCCGCTGTTCGTCGTCGAAGTCTGCGCCGAGCGCGGCCCACGTCTGCTCCGACCACGCGCCGGTGCGCTCCACCTCGTCGACCGCGTCGATGAGGACCCGTTCGGCCGGGCTCCAGCGCGGATCGTCGGCGCCGCCGACCGCCAGCGCGTCGGCCTCCGCGCCGGAGACCCCGGCGATCGGCCCCCAGAACGCGGCCTGCCCGCCCCACTCGTATTCGCAGTGCACCAGCCCGCAGATGCGCAGGATGGCGATGGTGCGAATGCGCGGTGGCAGCCGGGTGTGCGTATAGAGCGATTCGCCCATCTTGCGCAGCCGGCCGGCCATCGCCGGATGCCGTTGCAGGCACCGCACCAACAGCAGCGGCTCATAGGTGCGGTCGGGATGTCCCCAGCTGCCGATCGCTGCGGCGTCCGCGTCGCTCCACGGCTGCGGCAGCGGCGCGACCCGGGTCACGCCGACGGCGCCGGTTGACGGCCCCGGATCAACCGGCCCGGCCGGGCGTCGGTGGGCACGCCGCGCTCGGCGATCACCTCACCGGAGACGACGGTCGCGACGTAGCCGTCGGCGGTCTGATCGAGCCGACGGCCACCCGAGGGCAGGTCGTTGACGATGACCGGCTTGTGCAGCCGCAGCGCCGCGGCGTCGATGACGTTGAGATCGGCCTTGTATCCCAAGGCAATTCGGCCGCGGTCGGCCAGCCCGCCGACCCGCGCCGGTACCGACGTCAGCTCGCGCACCGCCTCGGCAACCGACAGCCGGCCCGAAGCACGGTCGCGCACCCAGTGGGTCAGCATGTAGGTCGGGAACGACGCATCGCAGATCATGCCGTAATGCGCGCCGCCGTCGCCGAGCCCGAGCACCACGTCCTCGCGGCGGATCAACTCGGCGACGGTGTCCAGCGAGCCGTCGCGGAAGTTGGCCAGCGTCACCAGCAGCATGGCGTGGCCGTCGTCGTCGAGGAGACGGTCGTAGGCCTCCTCGAGTGGGCTCACCTCCTTGGACCGTGCGCGGGCGCCGATCGAATCCGATTGTGACGGGCTCGTAGTTCGGCGGATCGCCGAGCGGGTACATGTAGTTGAACGCCTGCGCGGCGAACATCAACGGGTGCCCGTCACTGCCCGGCTTGTCGGCCAGAATGCGCCGGCGCACTTCAGGTTTACGCATCTCGGCAACGCGCTCGCTCCAGCGGCAGCCCGGCGATCTCCTGATAGGACGGATACATCACGAACGGGTTGCCGGAGAGCTCCAGGCCGAGCACCAACCCGATCGGCCGCGGGAAGATCTGGGCGGTGATATCGCCGCCGTTCGCGTTCGCCTTCTCGACCATGGTCATTGCGTCGAGGAAGAACGGCGTCGCCGGCATTGCCGATCGCCAGCGTGAACGTCACCGGCAGACCCACGTCGGCCGCCACGTCGAACACCGTCTGCAGCGCCGGCTCGTAGTCACCGGCGACCAGGTCGGGCACGAACTGGATCAGGCCGCCACCGGCATCGTCGACCCCGCGGGCGATGGCCTCGATCTCGTCGTGCCCGGCGTCGAAGCTCGGAATCGGTTGTCCGCTTTCGGTTTTGTGGATCGTCAACCGCGACGACGCGAAGCCCAGCGCGCCGGCCGTGACGGCCTCGGCCGCCAGTTTGCGCATCAGGGCCAGATCCTCGGGAGTGGCTGGTTCGCGGTCGACGCCGCGCTGACCCATCACGTACACCCGCAGCGGGGAGTGCGGAAGGAATGCCGCCACATCGATATCGCGTCGACCCGCATCGAGGGCGTCGAGGAATTCGGGGAAGGTCTCCCACGTCCACGGCAGGCCGTCGACCATCACCACACCGGGGATGTCCTCGACGCCGGCCATCACGTCGACGAGCACGTCATGGTCCTCGGTCCGGCACGGCGCGAACCCGACGCCGCAGTTGCCCATCACCGCAGTGGTGACTCCGTGCGCCGAAGACGGGGTGAGACGTTCGCTCCAGATGGCCTGGCCGTCGTAATGCGTATGCAGGTCGACGAACCCGGGCGTGACGAGCAGGCCGGTCGCGTCGATCTCCCGGGTGCCCGTTCCGTCGACGGTTCCGACGGCGACGATCACGCCGTCGCTGACAGCAACATCTCCGGGGTAGGGGTCACCGCCCAGGCCGTCGACGATGGTGCCGTTCCGGATGACGAGGTCATAGCTCACCTAAGCAATCTACGACGCCGTCGGCACCCGTGCCAGGATCGGATTTGTGATCGATCACTTCGGAATCAATTGCAGCGACTGGGTCAAGGCGCAGGAGTTCTACGATCGCGTGCTCGGCGTTCTGGGCTTCACGCGTCAGATGGACTTTCAGGTGGCCATCGGTTACGGCCGTGACGGCCACCCCGATTTCTGGATCGCCGATGCCAACGCCGGTGACGCGTCGGGGCCCAACCGCGAGGTGCATATCGCGTTCCAGGCCGCCGACGTCGACGCGGTGAAGGCGTTTTACGAGGCGGCGCTGGCGCTCGGCGCGGAATCACTGCATGAGCCTCGGCTGTGGCCGGAGTACCACCCCGGCTATTACGGCGCCTTCGTGCGGGACCCCGACGGCAACAACGTCGAGGCCGTCTTCCACGGAGGTGCGCCGGCGGGCTGAAATCGGTGAACGCCGTGCGTCTGCGGTGAAACGATACTGATGTGGACCCCATCGGGGATGGTGTCGACTGCCACGGGCCTGGTCTGTGGGGCATGTGGCGCGCGATCACGCACGACGGCCAAGTTCTGTAGCGAGTGCGGTACGGCTCTTGCTCCGACCACTCGGTCGGCTGAGTACAAGCAGGTGACGGTGTTGTTCGCCGATGTGGTGCGCTCGATGGACATCGCGGCCGCGCTGGAGATGGAGCGCTTTCGCGAGATCATGACCGAGCTGGTGGACCGCTCGGTGGCGGTGGTGCAGCGCTACGGTGGCACGGTCGAGTTCACCGGTGACGGGGTGATGGCGCTGTTCGGTGCCCCGGTGGCGTTGGAGGATCACGGTTTTCGTGCCTGTCTTGCGGCCTTGGCGATTCAGGACGAGGCGAAGCGGCTCGCTGTCGAGGTCCAAAACCACGACGGCCTGGAGTTGCGGGTGCGGGTGGGCCTGAATTCGGGGCGGGTGATCGCCGGTGAGATCGGTTCGGGATCGCTGGGGTACGCCGCGACCGGGCAGCAGGTCGGGTTGGCGCAGCGGATGGAATCGGTCGCTCCGCCGGGGGGAGTGTTGTTGTCCGAGTCGACCGCGCGGCTGGTCGAGCACACCGTGCTGCTGGCCGAACCGGAGTGGGTGCGCATCAAAGGGGCCGACGAACCGGTGCGCGCGCGCCGGCTGGTGGCGATCGAGCGGCGTCACGGCCTGGCCGGGCGCTCCGAATCGACCCTGGTCGGTCGGCAGGGCGAGATGACCGGCCTGGACGCCCTGGTGGACCGCGCGATGGGTGGCCGAGGCGGCGTCGTCAATGTGGTGGGAGCACCGGGCATCGGCAAGTCCCGGGTGGCCCGGGAGGCCGCGGCGCTGGCGGCCGCTCAGGGGGTCGAGGTCTTTTGGGCGTTCTGCGAGTCGCACGCCCGTGACATCTCCTTCGGTGCGGTGGCCGGGCTGCTGCGCGCGGGCCTCGGCGTGGCTGACCTGGACGGCCAAGCCGCCCGGGCCCGGGCCCGGGAACAAATCCTGGATGCCGACCCGCAGGATCTGCTGCTGCTTGATGACCTGTTGGGCGTCGCCGACCCCGAGGTGCCGCCGCCCCAGATCGATCCGGATGCGCGGCGGCGCCGGTTGACCGCGCTGATCAACGCCGTGTCGCTGGCGCGTACCGACCCGGCGCTGTTCATCATCGAGGATGCCCACTGGATCGATGCGGTCAGCGAGTCGATGCTGGCCGACTTTCTCACCGTCACTCCGCGCACCTCGTCGACGGTGCTGATCACCTCCCGCCCCGAATATGAAGGAGCGCTGATGCGGGTACCCGGCGCCCAGACGATAACGCTTGCCCCACTGGGTGATTCGGATACCACGGCGTTGATCACTGAACTGCTGGGGTCGGATCCGTCGGTCGGCGAGCTCGCGGCGGCCATCGCCGAACGGGCCGCCGGAAACCCGTTTTTCGCCGAGGAGATGGTGCGCGAGTTGGCCCAGCGCGGCGTGCTGACCGGCGAACGCGGCGGCTACATCTGTCAGGTGGACGTCGCCGAGGTGAGCGTGCCGGCGACGGTGCAGGCGGCCATCGAGGCGCGCATCGACCGGCTGACCACCGCGGCCAAGTGCACGCTCAACGCGGCCTCGGTGATCGGAGCCCGCTTCGGCGCCGACCTGCTCGCCGCACTGGATGTCAACGCGGTGATCGATGAGCTGCTGCACGCGGAGCTGGTCGATCGGGTGTGGTTCACCCCAAACGCCGAGTACGCCTTCCACCACCCCCTGATCCGCGCGGTGGCCTACGAATCGCAGCTGAAATCCGATCGCGCCGAATGGCACCGGCGCCTGGCCGCCGCGATCCAAGAGCGTGCGCCGAGCGCGGTGGAGGAGAACGCGGCGCTGATCGCCGAACATCTGCAGGCCGCGGGAGAGCTGCGCGCGGCGCATGGCTGGCACATGCGCGCCGCCGCGTGGTCCGCTAACCGCGATCTCGACGCCGCCCGAGTCAGTTGGGAGCGGGCCCGCCGGATCGCCGATGCGGGTGCCTGCGGCGCGACGATCTACATGCCGGAGTCGAGATGGCTCGTACCGTGGGCGGGATAACCCAATCCGCTGTTACCACAGCCGGTTTCGCAGTCCCGTCCTGAACCGTGCACTCATGCCGGACGCGAGCATCGTTCGCGACACCGCTGTCGCTCTGGACAATGCGGAACGGTTCGGTGACAACGTGTCGTTGGCGTTGGCTCGAGTCGCCCGAGGCACGATTCTGACCCACCTGGGTGATGCGGATCAGGAGGCCGGCTTCGAACTACTGCGGGAGGGAGGGGAACAAGCACGCGGCCATGGTGACCTGCTGAACGCGGCAACGGCCGACGTTGCGACGGCGCGGTACAAAGCGCAGATCGGCGATATCGACAGCGCCATCGAGACGTCCCGAACGATCCTCGGCCATTTGTTCGACACCGGTGAGATGCTTCTTCGGGCGCCGGCGACCACCGTTCTGGTCGAGTCGCTGGTGCGTCGCGGCATCGAAACGGACCTGCAGGAAGCTCAGGCCGCCATCGACCAATTGGCCGCCGTGCCGACCGAACCCGGATTCGTTCTATACGAGGTACCGCTGGGGCGGCTGCGAGCGTTGGTTGCGGGAGCGCACGGTGATGAGGCTGCCTACCGGGACCTGGTGAGTCGCTACCGGGCGATGGCTATCGCACACGGCTTCGAGGGCCAAGTGGCGATGGCCGAGGCGATGCGATCTGAGGGTGCCTGAAGGCGAAGGCCAAAGCAGGCAAGGATGGCGCCGCCGGTGGGTCGACCCGCGCCGGCCACCGTCGTGGTGCCCGGGCTGGCGCCACCCTGACATCGGTCAATGGGGGTACCCCGGCCGTGGCCGGATGGGATGCTGAGCCGGGCATGTCATGGGGGGAATGCGATGGCCGACACGGATCAGATTCGGGATGCCTTCGTCGAGCGGTTGTTCGGCTCGGCCTTGGGCACGATGGACGTCTTCACGGTCTATCTGGGCGACCGACTGGGTCTCTACCGCGCGCTCGCCCAGCACGGTCCGCTCACGCGCGGGGAACTCGCGCAACGGGCGGGAATCAATGCGCGATACGCCCGTGAGTGGCTCGAGCAGCAGGCTGCCACCGGCATCCTCGAGGTGGACGACGAGGCGAAGCCCGAACTCGAGCGGCGATTCACCCTTCCGCCCGGCCACGCCGAGGCGCTGATCGACCCGGAGAGTCCCTTCGCCATGGCGGCGATGTGCCGATCGCTCGCAGCTCTCGGGGGCGTGCTCCCGGCACTCGTCGGCGCGTACCGCACCGGCGAGGGAGTCGTCATCGAAGGAGCGGACGCCGTCGAGGCGCAGGGTGATTTCAACCGCCCGTGGCTGGTGCGCTCGTTCACCACCGAGTACCTTCCGCAGGTCGCCGATGTGCATGCGAAGCTGCAGGCCGGGGCGCGGGTCGCGGATGTCGCCTGCGGCGTCGGCTGGGCCGCCATCTCCATCGCGCGCGGCTATCCCAACACCACGGTGGACGGCTTCGATTTCGACGAGCCGTCGATCGAACTGGCCCGGGTGAACGCCCGCGAGGCGGGTGTGGCCGACCGCGTGACGTTCCACGCCCGTGACGCCGCCGACCCCGCGTTCTCAGACCGATACGACCTGGCCGTGATCGTCGAGGCACTGCACGACATGTCCCGACCGGTCGACGTCCTGGCAGCGGTGCGCGGGATGCTCGCGCCCGGAGGCGCCGTGATCGTTGCCGATGAGCGGGTGGCCGATGCGTTCCACGCGCCGGCCGACCCGAACGAGCAGCTGTTCTACGGATACAGCGTCCTGGACTGCCTACCGTCGGGAATGGTCTCGCAGCCGTCGGCCGAAACCGGGACGGTCATGCGGCGCGACACGCTGGAGCGGTACGCGAAGCAGGCCGGGTACAGCGTGACGTCGGTGCTGCCGATCGAGAACGACTTTCTGCGGTTCTACCGACTCGACCCGTAGGCGGAGGGGATGATGGCCAAGATCGATCTGCGGGTCAGGTTGCTCAGGCGACTGATCGCCTCGCGGATCGCCGATATGGACGATGACGACATCGCTCGCACGCTGGGCCCATTTCCCCGTAACCCACTGGTGGACCAACTGCTCGGCAAGGCCGCGGCCGGGGTCACCATCGAGGACGGCACCGCCGCCGGCGTGCCGGTACGCAGCTACCGGCCGGACACCGCAGGGTCGCTGCCGCTGCCGCTGGTGCTGAATATGCACGGCGGCGGACACGTCGTCGGGTATCACGAGCAATGCGACTGGTTGTGTAGCAGCGTCGCCGCGACCGTCGGAGCTGTCGTGGTGTCGATCAGATACCGGACCGCCCCGGCACACCCTTGGCCCGCCGCGGCCGAGGACTGTTATGCCGTGCTGGTGGAGACAGTCGGCGGATCGGCCGAGCTGGGCGCCGACCCACAACGCGTCGCGGTCATGGGAGACAGCGCAGGCGGCAACCTGGCGGCCGTGCTGGCTCTGATGGCGCGCGACCGGTCCGGACCCGCGATCGGCTATCAGGTACTGCACTGTCCGATACTCGATTTCACGCTGTCCAGTTCGTCGCTGGACGAGGTCGTGGATGTGCCGGTGTTGAGCAGGCGCGACGTCGTGGCGAGCCGAGACCACTACCTGGGTGGACAGGATCTGCGCCATCCGTATGCGTCCCCACTCTTCGCGCCGGACCTCAGTGGTCTGCCGCCCGCGTTGATTCAGGTCGCCGAGCACGATCCCATCCGCGACGACGGCCTGCGCTATGCCAAGGCGCTGCGCGACGCCGGGGTGCAGGTCCGAGCGACCACCTACGTCGGCATGCCACACGACTTCTTCTGCTTTCCCAAGCTGTGCCGAAGTGCGCCACAGGCGTTGGCGGAAGTGTGCGCCACGCTGAGCGGGGACTGGTGACCGACGAGCCGGCCCGCAATTCCGCGAGCGTAACGTCGGCGCCATGGCCGACCAGAACGCATCCGCCGCCCAGGAGCTCCTCCGTGATCTGTTCACCCGGATCATCGAACACGTCGAGGACCTCACCGATGGGCTGACCGACGAGTTGTCGGCCTACCAGCCCGCGGCCGGTGCCAACAGCATCGGCTGGCTCATCTGGCACAGCGCCCGAGTGCAGGACGCGCAGGTCGCCGACATCGCCGGCATCGAGCAGATCTGGAGCAGCGACGGCTGGGTGGACCGGTTCGGGCTGGACCTGCCGCGCGGCGACACCGGCTACGGGCACACCGCCGAGGACGTCGGCAAGGTGCGGGCCGGCGCGGACCTGCTGGCCGGCTATTACCGGGCCGTGCATGCGATGACGCTCGATTACGTGACCACGGTGACCGGCGACGAGTTGGAGCGCATCGTGGACAAGCGTTGGACGCCGGCGGTCACCGCCAGCGCGCGCCTGGTCAGCATCGTCGACGACTGCGCCCAGCATCTCGGTCAGGCAGCCTATGTCCGGGGGATCGCCGACTGACGGCGAGCGCACTTGACGGGTGTCAACCCCGGTGCGATGCAGATCACAGTCGATGGCTAGCATGGGGCGATGACCGTCACTCAACACCGTGCCGAGCTGTCCGGAAGCGGCACCATCCTCAACCCCGCCACCGGCGCCGTCGCCGGTGAAGTGCAGTGGACCGACCCCGCCGACGTGCCCGCCCTGGCCGCCGGACTGCGCGACGCTCAGCGTCAGTGGGAGCAACGTGGCGCGGAGGGGCGCGCCAAGGCGCTGGCCCGATTCGCGGTGTGGCTGGGTGAGCACCGCGACGAGATCGAACGGCTGCTGATCGCCGAAACCGGCAAGTCGGCCGCCGACGCGACGCAAGAAGTGCCGATGCTGATCATGATCGCGTCCTACTACATCAAGACGATGGAGAAGGCGCTGGCGCCGGAGACCCGGCCGGCCCCGCTGGCGTTCCTGGCCATCAAGAAGATCTCTGTGCACTATCGGCCACGCGCCGTCGTCGGGATCATCGCGCCGTGGAACTTCCCGGTCGCCAACGCCATGATGGACGCCCTCGGCGCGCTGGCGGCGGGCTGTGCGGTGCTACTGAAGCCCTCCGAGCGCACGCCGTTGACGGCCGAACTGCTGGTGCGAGGCTGGCGGGAATCGGGTGCGCCGCCGGTGTTCGCACTGGCGCAGGGTGCCAGGGAGGTGTCCGAGGCCGTCATCGACGTCGCCGACTACATCCAGTTCACCGGTTCGACGGCCACGGGTAAGAAGGTGATGGAACGCGCCGCCCGGCGACTCACGCCGGTCAGCCTGGAGTTGGGCGGCAAGGACCCGATGATCGTGTGCGAGGACGCCGACGTCGATCTGGCCGCCAATGCCGCGGTATGGGGTGGCATGTTCAACGCCGGCCAGATGTGTGTGTCCGTCGAGCGCGTTTATGTGCTCGAGTCGGTGTACGACCAGTTCGTCGCGGCCGTGGTCCGCGCCGTCAACGCACTCGACGTCGGGGCGGGGGAGGGCCACCACGTCGGCGCGCTGATCGACGAGAGCCAGATCGCGGTCACCGAGCGTCACGTCGACGAGGCGCTGGCCAACGGCGCCAGGGCACTGACCGGCGGTAAGCGCCGCGACGGCCAGGGCAGCTTCTACCCGCCGACGGTGCTGGTGGACGTCGACCACTCGATGGCGTGCATGACCGAGGAGACCTTCGGACCGACGCTGCCGATCATGAAGGTCTCCAGCGTCGCCGAGGCCGTACGACTGGCCAACGACAGCCCCTACGGGTTGAGTGCCTCGGTGTTCTCCAAGGATGTCGAGCGAGCCAAAGACATTGCGGTGCAATTGGATTGCGGGGCGGTCAATATCAACGACGTCGTCGCCAACCTGATGTGCACGACCGCACCGATGGGCGGCTGGAAAGCCTCCGGTATCGGCGCCCGGTTCGGCGGTGCCGACGGCATCCGCAAGTTCTGCCGGCAGGAGACCGTCGTGGTCCCGCGCACCAACGTCGGGGCGGGCGGCAACTACTACAACAACTCGCTGAAAGCGCTGGCGAGGATGAATGGGTTCATGACCAAGATGGCGTTGGCCCGTCCGCGCAAGACGCTGAAGTAGTACCCCTCCCGTTCACCTTCCGGTCACCGTCGCGTACCGCGGCGCAGATACCTTTTGCCGGTGCTGCACGTCGACCCGAACAACACGTACACCGTCCGCGACGACGATGACGACGACCCGGTGCTGCTTCTGCATCCTGGCGGCGAGGTTGTCGACACCTGGCGGGAGAACTACCCGTACGACGACCGGATGACCCGCGCCGAGTACGAGGAGCAGAAGCGCCTGCTGCAGATCGAATTGCTGAAGCTGCAGAAGTGGAGCCAGGTCAACGGGCATCGGCATGTGCATGGTGTTCGAGGGCCGCGACGCCGCCGGCAAGGGCGGCACCATCAAACGGTTCATGGAACACCTCAACCCGCGCGGCGCCCGCGTCGTCGCGCTGGAGAAGCCCACCGAGAAGGAACGCACGCAGTGGTACTTCCAGCGCTACGTGGAGCATCTGCCGGCCGCCGGTGAGGTCGTGCTGTTCGACCGGTCCTGGTACAACCGTGCCGGAGTGGAGCGCGTCATGGGGTTCTGCACCGCCAAGCAACACGCCGAATTCATCCGGCAGGCGCCGCTGTTCGAGCAGATGCTGGTCAACGACGGCATCAGCCTGACCAAGTTGTGGTTCTCGGTGACGCAGAGCGAGCAGCGCACCCGGTTCACCATCCGTCAGGTCGACCCGGTCCGGCAGTGGAAACTCTCGCCGACCGACCTCGCGTCGCTCGACAAGTGGGACGACTACACCGCGGCCAAAGAGGACATGTTCGCCTGGACGGACACCGAGATCGCGCCGTGGACCGTGGTCAAGAGCAACGACAAGAAGCGTGCCCGGATCAACGCCATGCGGCATGTCCTCGGTAAGTTCGAGTACGACAACAAGGACCACGACGTGGTCGGTCGCGCCGATCAGCTGATCGTGGGGCGTGCCTTGTCTGATTGAGTGGCAGCGCCGGACTGAGGAGGCAACCGCTTGCGGTTCGTGCTGACGGCACTGATGTGGCTCGTCACCACGATCGCCCTGGCGGTGGCTTTACCGGCGGCGTGGGCCCAGCAGAACGTCGTCGACTCCGACGGGTACGCCGCCTTCTCGCAGCGCGCCGCGGCCGACCCGGCGCTGCAGCAGGCGGTGGCGGCCGAGCTCACCACTCAGCTCGTGACGCTTGCGGCCAACAGCGGTTACGACGTCCGGACCGACCTGTTCGGCACCGCGGCGACCGCGTACACGCGAAGTTCCGCCTTTCCCGGTCAGTTCGCCATCGCGAACCGCTTCGCCCACCGCTGGATGTTCACCGACTCGGTGTCCAGCGACGTCGATCCGCAGGGTCGCTGGGTGATCGACCTGGGGCCGATGCTGGCCGACAGTTCGTTCCAGCAGACCTTGCAGGACTTCGGCATCAAGGCGCCGTCGAGCCTGCCGGTCCCGCTGACCGAGAACGCGCCCGTCGGCGCTGCGGCCCGGACAGCTCCGGCCGGCGGCTACCTGGGGTCCGTGGGTCAGCGTGGGGGCGACCGTGCTCGCCGGTGTGTTCGCCCTGCTGACCATTGCGGTGGCCCGCCGCCGCGGTAAAGCCATTGCGGCGCTTGGTGTTTCGGCACTTCTGGTCGGTGCGGCCGGCTGGGCCGGGCTCGAGGTGGGGCGGCGGTACATGGGCAATGCGTTGAGCGACACCTCCGGCGACATCCGCCAGATCGCCGATTCGTTGGTGAGTCAAGCGATCTCGAGCATGCATCAGTGGCTGAACGTGACCCTGGCCGTCGGTGGGGGACTGGTGGTGGTGGGGGTCATCCTGACGCTGCTCGGCGGTATCGGGCGCCGCCCGGTGCGGGAGCCTGCGCTGGGGTGAGTTGTGGCCGCTCCAGCAAACACTAGAATCGAATGTCGGCTGCCATAAGGCGGCAATTGTCGATCGGTTGAGGGCGGAATGTCGGAGAAGCCACAGTTCAGGTGGTTCACGGCTGATCAACTCATCGCTGCAGCCGGTGGCGACCCCTGGGAGATTGCCGATCAGCTGCACGCCGGTGACGCCGGGGCAATCAATGATCTGGCTGAGTGCGTTTCACTCGGCCGGTAGCCATGTCAAAGATGCCGACGACCAGTTCAACAAGGCCAAGCAGCAGTTCAAGGACGCCTACAACCGCAACAACGGCAGCGAGCACCCGATCAACGACGCTGCCGAAGTGCAGCGTATGAGCGCCCTGCTGGCCGGTCATCCCGAGGAGTTGACCAAGATCGCCGCAAACCTCCAACAGACGGCCGCGGCATTGGCCACCGCGCAGCGCGACAGCGCAGCCGAGATCGCCGAGCTGAATGCGGCGCTGCATTCCATCGACGACGAGATCAACTCCTACGGGCCGCAGATACCGGTGGTTCTCGGTCAACTGATCGACGAAGCAGAGGCTCAGACGGCGATGTCGCTGGGCGTTGTGGCGAACGTCCAGGGCGCTTACGTCGACCAACTCCACAGCGCCGAGACTGCGCTGCTGAAGTCCGGCTATGTGCCGGACGAATTGGACGACGCCGACGCGGTTCCCGACAATTCCGCGAAAGAGGCCGCGGAGAAGTACGAGAAGTCGGGACAGCTCGAGAAGGACCGCGCAACCGTCCAGAAGTACGAGCGCGAACACCGAACGGGCAACGACCTGGGAGCCCAGGACGCCAAACAGCGCTTGCAGGACTACGACAGCGTGATGCACCCGGAGAAGGGCGCGGCCCGGTTCGGCGATGCACAAGCGAGGGAAGAAGCCGGTTGGCTCGCCGGCAAGCGGCTCGATGACTGGAACGTCGCGAACTCGACGGGGCCCGTCGCCAAGGATCCGATCCTGGGTGGCGACATGCGGGACCGGGCGAACAAGCGACTCGAGATGCAGCGTCAGCTGCAGACCGGACAGCTGGGGTTCAGTCCGCTGCCGATGAGCGCCGATGACGCGACCAGGATGCTGGACGGGCTGGAGGTGCAGGACCAGACCGCTGCACTGGCCAGGTTGCAGGAACAACTGGTGGGCGCAGGTGTGAGCGCCGCGGGTGCGAAGTCGATCACCGACGCGTACGCCCGTGGGATCGTGCCGCCGATGACGCCTGACCAGAAGGCAGGGTTCGAGCACGCCGGCGACGCCTACGGGGTGACGAGCGACGGTTACAAGGCGCTGCGCGAGCTCGAGAACCAACTCGGTTTGACCCCATCTGACGTGGATGCGCTGAAGAAAGTCGGAAAGACCCTCGGCCACGTCAGCAGTGCACTCGACTGGGGCGTCGCGCTGTACGAAGTGGCGTCGGGCGAAAAGACATTTGCGCACGCCTCGATGGAAGTCGGCGGGTCCATGGCGGGCGCGTGGATGTTGGGGGAGCCGATGGCAGCCGCCGGCCTCGCGATAGGGGGTCCGGTGGGCGCCTTCGTCCTGGGCGCACCGGCCGCGGTGGTCGGCGGCTGGATGGGCGAAGCCGGCGCCGACAAGGTTTACGAATATTTCACGAGCAGATCGTGAAAGCGACGAACGGCCAGGGAGTAATCGGGTGAACACCGTGACCGCAGGACAGTCGTTGTTCCATCAGACCCACACCGTGGTGTTCTACAGCGCCGCGGTGATCTGCCTGGTCTTGACTCAGCTGCCACTCGTTGTGAAGCGCGGCGAATCCTTTGCGCGACGATGTTATTGGGGGGGTACCGCGGGTGCCGCGGTGTTCACGGTCCTGGGCTCGTTGCCCCAGTTGGGCGGTGGCGCGCTCTTGGCGCTCGCCGGCGTGTTCAGCATGACCCTGACGGCTTATTTCGCGACCTCGTACATCAAGATCGGCGACAAGGTGTACGCGTTTCATACCGATGACGAGGAGCCCGGCAGGCAATCGCGTCCCGCCACCGCGGTTGTCGGACCGCCGGATTCGTACGGAACCGATGTGACCAACGCGAAGATGTGGTGGCTGTTGGTTCCTGCGACGGCGATGTGCGCGGCGACGGTGGCGATGCAACTCCCGGATCATCGGCTGGCGCTGACGGTGGTCGCCGCGGTGATGGTCGTGTTCCTCGGCTGCGGCTTCGGTTTCATGGATGCCCGCGAGGGCCACCTGGTCGCGCGTGGGCAGTACGTCCAGTTCGGTCTGGTCACGGTCGTCACTGTGGGCGCTTTTGCGCTCTGCTACCTGCCTGCATACCTCGTCACCCGCGGCCTGCGCGCGTGACAGCGAGCACACGCGGCGTCCCTGTCCCGGCAGACAACTCGCTGTTGATCAGGCTGGATCCAACGTCCGCCACAGGAACGAGTAGCTCAGCGCCGACTCAGGCTTGATCCCTGACGGCGCGAAGCCGGGCTTCGTTGAGCTTCTCCATCTCCGCGAATTCGGCGGCGGCGCTGTGTGCCTTGTCGCCGACGGTGCCGAGCTTCTCGAAGTGGGATTCGATCATCGAGACGTGACGCCGATGGGCACCGCTGACCGCTTCATGGAAGGTGTCCGCTTCGGCGAAGTTGCCGAAGATTCCGCTGGCGATTGCGGCCCGCGACAGATTGCCCGCACCTTCATAGGCATGGTCGGCGGCGTTGAAGGACCTACCGGCTCCCGAGCGCAGCCCCTCGGTGTTGACGTGCATTTGCCCCAGTATGGATGTTTGCTGGAAACGGGGCAATTCAGCCTTTGTCGCCCAGCACCCGCCACAGGAACTCGTAGCTGAGCGCCGACTTGAACGCCGTCTGCGCATTGTCGGCCGCGCCGGCGTGGCCGCCCTCGATGTTCTCGTAGTAGCGCACCCGGTGCCCGGCGGCCTCCAGCGCCGCCGTCATCTTGCGGGCGTGCCCGGGATGCACCCGGTCGTCGCGGGTGGACGTCGTCATCAGCAGTGCCGGATATGCGGCGTCCCCGGCGATGTTCTGGTACGGCGAGAAATCGGCCATGAACGCCCAGTCGTCGGGGTTGTCGGGGTCGCCGTACTCGGCCACCCACGACGCCCCGGCCAGCAGCAGGTGGAACCGCTTCATGTCCAGCAGCGGTACCGAGCACACCAGCGCGCCGAACAGCTCCGGGTAGCGCGTCAGCATCACGCCCATCAGCAACCCGCCGTTGCTGCCACCCTGCGCGGCGAGTTGCGGCACGGTGGTGATGCCCCGGTCGACGAGATCGCGCGCGACCGCGGCGAAATCCTCGTACACGAGATGGCGGTTCTCGCGCATGGCCTGGGTGTGCCACGTCGGTCCGTACTCGCCGCCGCCGCGGATGTTGGCCAGCACGTAGGTGCCGCCGCGGGCCAGCCACAGCCGGCCCAGGACGCCGCCGTAGCCCGGGGTGTTGGAGTTCTCGAAACCGCCGTACCCGCCGAGCAGGGTCGGTCCGGGGCCGGTCGAATCATGATGCCCCACAACGAAGTACGGGATCATCGTGCCGTCGTCGGAGGCGACGAAGTGCTGGGTGACCTCGATGTCGGACGCGTCGAAGAACGCCGGGGCGCTCTTGATCTCCGTCGACCTCGTCACCCGCGTGGCCCCACAACAGCCGCGACGGGGTGTCGAATCCGCTGGAGTCCAGGAAGATCTCGTCGCCGTACTCGTCGACGTCGACGATCACGGTGTTGGTGTTCGGCGGGATGCCCGGCACCGGTTCGCGCTGCCACGTGCCGGGTGTGGCGATCTCCACGCGACTGGCGACGTCGACCAGGGTGAGCAGGATCAGCCGGTCGCGCGTCCAGGAGAACGACTCCAGGCTGGTGTGCGCGTCGGGCTCGAAAACGACGGCGAGATTCGATTGTCCCGGAGAGGAACTCGTCGTAGTTTGCGGCCAGCAGCGAACCCGCCGGATACATCGGTGGAACCCAGCCACCAGTCGGTGCGCGGCCGGATCAACAGCCACTCGCGGTGCACCGACATCCCGGCATCGGTGGGCACGTCGATGACGGATCAGTTCCTCGCCGCGCAGTTCGTAGCGTTCGCGGTTGAAGAAGTCGAACGACCGCGCGATGAACAGGCGCTCGTAGCCCGGCGTGGGGTCGTAGCCCGCGCCGACGCTGACGTCGGAGGGTTCGCCGGTGAACAGCGTCGTCGCCTCCGCCAGCGGCTGACCCCGATGCCAGCGTTTGACGATCCGCGGATACCCGGAGTCGGTCAGCGAACCCGGACCGAAGTCGGTGCCCACCAGGACGGAATCCGCGCTCTCCCAGGTGATGTCGGTCTTGGCCTCCGGCAGCTCGTAACCGCCTGCAACGAATTCCCTTGTCCGCATGTCGAATTCGCGGATGACCGTGGCATCCGACCCGCCGCGTGACAGGCCGATCAGCGCCCGCGTGAGATCCGGTTCGATGACCTCGGCGCCGGCCCACACCCAGTTCTCGCCGTCCGCCGCGGCCAGGGCGTCGACGTCGATCAGCACGTCCCAGTCGGGACTGTCGGTGCGGTAGCTCGTCCAGCGTGGTGCGCCGCCACAGGCCGCGCGGGTTGGCCGCGTCGCGCCAGAAGTTGTACAGGTGCTCACCGCGGCGCCGCACATAGGGGATGCGGCTGTCGGTGTCGAGCACCTCGAGCGCCTCGCGGCGCATCTCCTCGAACCGTTCGTCGCCCAGTTCGGCGATGGTCGGCTCGTTGTGGGCGCGCACCCAGTCCAGGGCGTCGTCTCCGCTGACGTCCTCGAGCCACAAATACTGGTCGGTACCGCTCTGTTCGGGCATGCCGACATTGCTGGCCGCGGGCGTAGGGTTGCCGACATGGTGCCCCCCGCCCGCGTGTTGATCACCCGCATCGCCGCGGACCTGCTGAGCACACTGCAGCAGCGGCACGGGCCGCTGATGTTCCATCAGTCCGGCGGCTGCTGTGACGGTTCGTCGCCGATGTGTTACCCCGACGGCGACTTCGTCGTGGGGGACCGCGACGTCCTGCTCGGCCTGCTCGACGTGGTCTGCGACCGTCAGCCCGACGGAGTGCCGGTGTGGATCTCCGGCCCGCAGTTCGACGCGTGGAAACACACCCAACTGGTGATCGACCTGGTGCCGGGCCGTGGCGGCGGGTTCAGCCTCGAAGCCCCCGAGGGAATGCGCTTCCTGTCGCGGGGGCGGGCCTTCACCGACGACGAGAATCGGCAGCTCAGCGCCGCTGCGGCGGTCACCGGCGCCGGCTACGAGAAGGGCGAGCGGCCGGCCGGACCGCGCGGCGAGATCGTGGCCGAGGCCGCCGACGCCTGCGCCATTCCGACAGGGCACGCCGCGCAGGTCCACGGTTAACGGGTGGTTGCGGAGTACCGTTTTCTTTCGTGATCCCCCTGCCGCGGGCGAGATGGCTGACCGGTGTGATGCTGGTCGGCGTAGCCGCCGGGGTGATCGCGGGAGTGGTGGCTACGTTGCTGGTCACGGCCCCGGTCCGGCCCGATGTGGCGATCGGACTCGTCCTGGCGGTGCCCAGTGTTCTCGGTCTGGCGCTGTTGCTCGTCTCGGCCAGTCGCTGGGTGACGGCACTGGGCGCGTTCTGCCTGGCGGTTGCTCCGGGCTGGTTCGGGGTGCTCGTCCTGACCCAGGTGGTGCACGGTGCTTGAGCAGCGTGGACACCGGCGCGTTGCCGATGACGGAGCCGCATCCGGCGCCGTTCTTCGACACCGGTCCGCATCCCGAGCCGCTGGTGTCCTACGACGCGGACGAGTTCGACCTCACCCCACCGGCGGACTCGGTGCCGTTCCGACGACCCGTCCGACGACCGATGTGCACGTCGACCTGAGTTCGGCCGTGACCTCCCGAACCACTGCCGAAGCCCGCCCATCCGGTCGCGGTGCCCGGGCAGTTGCAGTTCGTCAAGCGCTGGAAGTTCGCCCTGGTGGTGGCCGGGGTGTGGATCGCCGCGGAGGCCATCGGGGCCGGCCTGTACTTCTGGTGGTTCCAGTCGATCGACAAGACGTGGCCCGATGCCTGCGTGCTGTTCTACGTGATCGTGTGCGTGGTCGCCGCGCTGCTCGTCTCGATGACCGAAACCAGGCCGATGCTGTCCGCGCTGGCAGTGGGCATCATGGTGGCGCCGTTCGCATCGGCGTGCGGCGCGGCGGTGCTGTACGGGGCGTACGCATTCGGCTGGCTCACGCCTTAGCGTTTTCGGGGCGACGGGATGCGTGACACCGCCGCGCCCTGTTCTCCGCACCATTAGGGTGGGTAGGCGTGACCCACTATGACGTCGTCGTTCTCGGAGCCGGCCCCGGCGGATATGTCGCGGCGATTCGCGCCGCCCAACTCGGGCTGAACACAGCCATCGTCGAACCGAAGTACTGGGGCGGCGTCTGCCTCAACGTCGGGTGCATCCCGTCCAAGGCGCTGCTGCGCAACGCGGAACTCGCCCACATCTTCACCAAGGAAGCCAAGACGTTCGGCATCAGCGGGGAGGCCACCTTCGACTACGGCGCCGCCTTCGACCGCAGCCGCAAGGTCGCCGACGGCCGCGTCGCCGGCGTGCACTTCCTGATGAAGAAGAACAAGATCACCGAAGTCCACGGCTACGGGAAGTTCACCGACCCGCACACCATGACCGTCGACCTCAACGAGGGCGGCACCGAGACGCTGACGTTCGACAACGCGATCATCGCCACCGGCAGTCCAGCACCCGGCTGGTGCCCGGCACGTCGCTGTCGGAGAACGTCGTCACCTACGAGAAGCAGATCCTGACCCGGGATCTGCCGGGGTCGATCATCATCGCCGGGGCGGGTGCCATCGGCATGGAGTTCGCCTACGTGCTGAAGAACTACGGCGTCGACGTCACCATCGTCGAGTTCCTGCCGCGGGCGCTGCCCAACGAGGACGCCGAGGTGTCCAAGGAGATCGAGAAGCAGTACAAGAAGCTCGGCGTCAAGATCCTCACCGGCACCAAGGTGGAGTCCATCACTGATGAAGGCGCCGAAGGGTCCGTAATAGTCACCGTCAGCAAGGACGGCAAGACCGAGGAACTCAAGGCCGACAAGGTGCTGCAGGCCATCGGTTTCGGGCCCAACGTCGAGGGCTTCGGGCTGGAGGCCGGCCGGGGTGGCGCTCACCGAGCGCAAGGCGATCGGCATCGACGACTACATGCACACCAACGTGCCGCACATCTACGCCATCGGTGACGTCACGGGGCTGCTGCAGTTGGCCCACGTCGCCGAGGCGCAGGGTGTGGTGGCGGCCGAGACCATCGGCGGGGCCGAGACCATGGCGCTGGGCGACTACCGGATGATGCCGCGCGCGACGTTCTGTCAACCGCAGGTGGCCAGCTTCGGCCTGACCGAGGAGCAGGCCCGCGACGAGGGCTACGACGTCAAGGTCGCGAAGTTCCCGTTCACCGCCAACGGCAAGGCGCACGGGCTGGCCGACCCGACGGGTTTCGTCAAGCTCATCGCCGACGCCAAGTACGGCGAACTGCTCGGCGGCCACCTGATCGGGCCCGACGTGTCCGAACTGCTGCCCGAGCTCACGCTGGCGCAGAAGTGGGACCTGACCACCAACGAACTGGCCCGCAACGTGCACACCCACCCGACGCTGTCCGAGGCGCTGCAGGAGTGCTTCCACGGACTCGCCGGCCACATGATCAACTTCTAGTCCGATGCGGTTGTCGGCGGCGTTTCCAGCTCTGCTCTCGGCGGTGGCACTCAGCGTGGCGCCGAGCTCACAGCGGTGCCGGCCGCGGCCGCCCCGGAGGTGCCCGACCTGTCCGGGTACCCGGCCGTCGCGTCCGACGCCTATGTCGACGGCGGTGAGGTCTACTTCCAGACGCCGGACGGGCTGCTGTGTGCCATCCGGCCCGCGCAGGGCATGGCGGGTTGTGACGGCCCGCTGCCGGGTGCACCCGCCGGCGCGAACGAGATCGCCTTGGCCGCTGATCAGTCCCAGCGGGGGCTACGGGCCACCGCCAATCCGCTGTTCGTGAAGCCCAGCGGCGCCGCCGCGGCGGAGTTGCCGGCCGGCCACAAGATCGTCTTCGCCGATTTCGAGTGCGCGGTCACCGACGGAGCACGCAGACAGACGTTGTGCGCCAAGGGAACTCCGCCCGAGCAATGGCTGGTGATCGCACCGTCGGGTACCGGCGTCGGCCCGCGCACCGCCGGCCTGCCGCCCGGCTTTCCGGATCCCATCGACTACCTCGTCGGCGACGAGAGCTACGTCGTCGGCAGCGGGGCGAAGAACATGTTCCCGGTGTTCACCGTGGGCGGCGGGCTGACCTGCAAGATGTCGATGTTCAGTGGCGGCCAGATCGGTTGTGACACAACGCGCTCCTGCGACGCTTCCCGGTCTCGACAACGGCGACGACGAGGTCTATCGCGCAGTTGCCCGGGCCGGTCGGGACCCGTAAAGCGGGCATCACCCCGGTTCGCCACCCCGACCTATCCGGGTCCTGTCAAGCAACTTCCCACCGGGCACCGGATCGACTCGTACGGCGCCACCTGCATGGCCACCGACGGCGGTGTCGCGTGTTTCGGCGCGGTGGCCGGACCGCCGCAGGGCTTCCAGGTGACCGCAGAGGAGACCACGACGTTCGGCGGTACGGGCTAGTCCGGGAAGTCCAGCGGCAGCTTCAACGTGTTCATCGTCGCCGCCAGCGTGTCGTATTGCCCTGCCAGGAAACAGAACTCGATCAGCTGCTTGCGGTTCAGGTGACCTCGCCAGTGCGGCCCAGGTCTCCGGGGACACGGTGCGGTCCAGCACGAACTCGTCGGTGGCGGTGAGCAGGGTGCGCTGGCGGTCGGTCAGGCCGTCGGCCGCCGGGCCCTCGAACACCTTCTGCTGGAGGGCATCGTCGACTCCGCGGGACCGCGCCAGCCGGCGGTGCTGCTGCAACTCGTATTCGCAGTCGCGCAGGTGACCGACGCGCAGGATGACGACCTCGGCGTCTCGCCGGGACAGCCTGCCCCAGTAGAGCAGCACCGCTGAGAAGGGCAGCCACGTCCAGAACAGCGCGCTGTGCCGGGCCATCGCGTTGAACAGGTGGAACTCCGGGGCGCGGATCCCCCGCGCGCCGAGTCGGCAGATCACCCAGTTGATCGGTCCGACGTCGCGCACACCGCTGGTGACGGGCAGGCGCGCCGGTTCAGGCTCGGTCACTGCTGCTGCACCAGGTAGGGCGACACCGTGCTGCGGTGTTCGTCGAGATCCAGCGCGCGGCCCAGTGCGGGGAACGCACGCTGGGGGCAGTTGTCGCGTTCGCAGACCCGGCAGCCGGCGCCGATCGGGGTGGCGGTGATGTCACCGGACAGATCAAGCCCTTCGGAGTAGACGAGCCGGTGTGCATGCCGTAGTTCGCAGCCCAGCCCGATCGCGAATGTCTTGCCCGGCTGACCATACCGGGACGCGCGGCGTTCGACGGTGCGCGCCACCCACATGTAGTTGCGGCCGTCCGGCATCTGCGCGATCTGCACCAGGATCTTGCCCGGGTTGGCGAAGGTCTCGTAGACGTTCCACAACGGGCACGTGCCGCCGGACGACGAGAAGTGAAAACCGGTGGCGGACTGACGTTTCGACATGTTGCCCGCGCGGTCCACCCGAACGAAGGAGAACGGCACACCGCGCATCGTCGGCCGCTGCAGGGTCGAAAGCCGGTGGCAGATGGTCTCATACGAGATCGAGTAGAACGCCGAGAGACGTTCGACGTCGTAACGGAAGTTCTCGGCGACGTCGTGGAACTGCCGGTAGGGCAGCACCGCCGCCGCGGCGAAGTAGTTGGCCAGCCCCAGGCGGGCCAGCGTGCGCGATTCGGCACTGGTGAACTTGCCCTCCTCCACCAGCGTGTCGATGAGTTCGCCGAACTCGAGGTAGCCCAGTTCGGCGGCCAGCCTGAACACCTGCTGCCCGCCGGAGAGGTGGGCGCTCATCTCCAGCGTCTTCGTCTCCGGGTCATAGCGGTGCAGCATCGTGTCGCCGAGGTCGATGCGTTTGACGACCCGCACGCCGTGCACCTGGGCAAGCCGCTGGGCGAGGTCGCCGGCGAGGTCACCGCGGTGCATCCGCATCCGCACCGTCAGATCCTCGGCGGCGGTGTCGAGCTCGTGCAGGTAGTTCTGCCGTTGGTAGAAGTAGTCGCGCACTTCCTCGTGCGGCATGGTGATCGACCCGCTGCCGCTGCCGTCACTGAAGCGATCCTCGGTGGCCGCGGCCAGTTGGGCCGTGGTGATCCGGTAGCGGCGGTGCAGGTTCACCATCGCCTTGGCAACCGCGGGATGGGCGCTGACGACCTCGGCGACCTCGGCCGGATCCAGGTCGATGTCGAGGTCGCGGTCCAGCGTGACCTCGCGCAGTTCGGCCACCAGCCGGGTGTCGTCCTGGGAGGCGAAGAACGTCGCGTCGACCCCGAACACCTCGGTGATGCGCAGCAATACCGAGACTGTCAGCGGCCGGACGTCGTGTTCGATCTGGTTGAGGTAACTCGGTGATATCTCCAGCGTCTGTGCCAGCGCGGCCTGGCTGAAGCCGCGTTCGCTGCGGAGTTGACGCACCCGCGATCCGACGAACGTCTTCGACACAGCGCCCAGATTACCCGCGTGTTAAGGCGCCCTTCGCATTCTTGGCAGGCCCGCCGTTGGCGATGTCCGGGGCTCTTTTGGCATGATCGCGCAGGGGCGGGGCAGATGAGGGGAAGGCGTTCGATGGTGGGCGACAGAGCCACGGCCGAGACCGGTCTCGCCAAGGTGTTGATGCCGGTGCCCGACCCGCATCCCGACGTCTTCGACCGCAAGTGGCCGTTGCGGGTCGGTGATATCGACCGCACGGGCCGGTTGCGGTTCGACGCGGCATGCCGGCACATCCAGGACATCGGCACGGACCATCTGCGCGAACTGGGGTTCGAGGAGACCCACCCGTTGTGGATTGTGCGCCGCACCATGGTGGATCTGATCCGCCCGGTCGAGTTCCAGGACATGCTTCGGATGCGGCGCTGGTGCTCGGGTACGTCGAACCGGTGGTGCGAGATGCGGGTCCGCATCGACGGGCGCAAGGGCGGTCTGATGGAGTCCGAGGCGTTCTGGATCAACTTCAACCGCGAGACGCAGGGGCCGGCCCGCATCTCCGATGACTTCCTCGAGGGCCTGCAGCGCACCACCGTCGTCGACCGCCTGCGCTGGAAGGCCTACCTCAAGGCCGGCGGGCGCGAGGATGCCGCGCAGATCCGCGAGTACCCGGTCCGCGTCACCGACATCGATCTGTTCGACCACATGAACAACGCGGTGTACTGGACCGTCATCGAGGACTACCTCTACGCCCACCCGGAGCTGCTCTCCGCGCCGCTGCGGGTCGTCATCGAGCACGACGCCGCGGTGGCCCTCCGGGACAAGCTGGAGATCCTGTCCCATGTCCATCCGGCCGGCTCGACCGACAAGTTCGGTCCGGAACTGACGGACCGCGCTGTTACAACGCTCACATATGCGGTCGGTGACGAGACCAAAGCGATCGCCGCGATCTTCCCGCTCTAACAGTACGGTTGTCCGGTATTTTTCGGCGCTGACCTGCGCCATTGTTGTTACCAGCGGGTAGCTTCTGAACCGGTCAAGCCCGAGGTTATCTTCGCAAGATTTGCAAGTTAACCAGATCCCATAGCGAAAATTGGCAAGCGAAACGGGTGGACCTGCGCATATCCGCGGTGGCAAGGTGTCGTTAGCACACCAGTGAAGTTGCTTCGGTGTTAACAACCCGGTGATCCCGGCGACGCCTCGGCAACTTGCAAATGTCTCGCCGCAAACTCCAGAGGAGCACCCCAAATGTCCACCGTCGGCACGCCGAAGTCCCCCGAACAGATCCAGCACGACTGGGACCACAACCCGCGCTGGAAGGGCATCACCCGCACCTACACGCCGCAAGGACGTCGTCGCCCTGCAGGGCCACGTGGTCGAGGAGAGCACGCTGGCTCGCCGCGGCGCCGAGGTGCTCTGGGAGCAGCTGCACGACATGGACTACGTCAACTCGCTCGGCGCGCTGACCGGCAACCAGGCCGTGCAGCAGGTCCGCGCCGGCCTCAAGGCCATCTACCTGTCGGGTTGGCAGGTCGCCGGTGACGCGAACCTGTCCGGCCACACCTACCCCGACCAGAGCCTGTACCCGGCCAACTCGGTGCCGCAGGTGATCCGCCGCATCAACAACGCGCTGCTGCGCGCCGACCAGATCGCCAAGGTCGAGGGTGACCGGTCGGTCGAGAACTGGCTGGCCCCGATCGTCGCCGACGGTGAAGCCGGCTTCGGTGGCGCGCTCAACGTCTACGAACTGCAGAAGGCCATGATCGCCGCCGGTGTCGCCGGTTCGCACTGGGAGGACCAGCTCGCGTCGGAGAAGAAGTGCGGCCACCTCGGTGGCAAGGTGCTGATCCCGACGCAGCAGCACATCCGCACCCTGACCTCGGCCCGCCTCGCGGCCGACGTCGCCGACGTCCCGACGGTCGTCATCGCCCGCACCGACGCCGAGGCAGCCACGCTGATCACCTCCGACGTCGACGAGCGCGATCAGCCGTTCATCACCGGTGAGCGGACCAAGGAAGGCTTCTACCGGGTCAAGAACGGCCTCGAGCCCTGCATCGCCCGCGCCAAGTCCTACGCGCCGTACTCCGACCTCATCTGGATGGAGACCGGCACCCCGGACCTGGAGCTGGCCCGCAAGTTCGCCGAGGGCGTCAAGAGCGAGTTCCCGGACCAGATGCTGGCCTACAACTGCTCGCCGTCGTTCAACTGGAAGCAGCACCTGGACGACGCGACCATCGCGAAGTTCCAGAACGAGCTCGGCGCGATGGGCTTCAAGTTCCAGTTCATCACGCTGGCCGGCTTCCACGCCCTGAACTACTCGATGTTCGATCTGGCCCACGGCTACGCCCGCAACCAGATGAGCGCCTACGTCGAGCTGCAGGAGCGCGAGTTCGCCGCCGAGGAGCGCGGCTACACCGCCACCAAGCACCAGCGCGAGGTCGGCGCCGGCTACTTCGACCGGATCGCCACCACGGTGGACCCGACCAGCTCGACGACGGCGCTGGCGGGCTCGACCGAAGAGGGTCAGTTCCACTGAGCCACTGAGCCAAGCTGGCCTGCGCGAGGCGAAGGGGAACCAGAAGGCCGGAGCCACTGAGCCGAGCGACTCTGGCGGGCTCAGAGGCTCGGCAGCCAGGCCGGACACCGGCCCGGCACAAGTTGACAGCGCAGGCCCCGCCCAGCCAGCCTGGGCGGGGCCTGACGCGGATATTCAGGACGAGAACATTGGGAGAAACAGCGTGAGTTCAGATTCGATCACCCGGGTGGGTGTCGTCGGTGCCGGTCAGATGGGCGCCGGTATCGCAGAGGTGTCCGCGCGCGCCGGCGTCGACGTCAAGGTCTTCGAGAAGACCGAGGCGCTCGTCACCGCGGGCCGCAACCGCATCGTCAAGTCGCTCGAGCGCGGCGTCAGCTCGGGCAAGGTCACCGAGCGCGAGCGTGACCGCGCAATCGACAACCTGACGTTCACCACCGAACTGAAGGACCTGTCCGACCGCCAGCTGGTGATCGAGGCCGTCATCGAGGACGAGGCCGTCAAGGCGGAGATCTTCTCCGAACTCGACGCCGTCATCGAAGATCCGAACGCCGTGCTGGCGTCGAACACGTCGAGCATCCCGATCATGAAGATCGCGGCCGCGACCAGAAGACCCGCAGCGGGTGCTGGGACTGCACTTCTTCAATCCGGTGCCGGTGCTGCCGCTCGTCGAACTGGTCAGCACGCTGGTGACCAGCCGAGGCCGCGGTCGCGCGCACCGAGGAGTTCGCCAGTTCCGTGCTGGGCAAGCAGGTGGTCCGGTGCGCAGACCGGTCGGGCTTCGTCGTCAACGCGCTGCTGGTGCCGTATCTGTTGTCGGCCATCCGGATGGCCGAGGCCGGCGTGGCGACCGTGGAGGACATCGACAAGGCCGTCGTCGCGGGGTTGTCGCACCCGATGGGGCCGCTGCGGTTGTCGGACCTGATCGGCCTGGACACCCTCAAGCTGATCGCCGACAAGATGTTCGACGAGTTCAAGGAGCCGCTGTACGGGCCGCCGCCGTTGCTGCAACGCATGGTCGAGGCAGGGCGTGATCGGCAAGAAATCCGGTCAGGGCTTTTACACGTACTGACGAGGGTATGTTGGCTAGAACCTGGTCCTTTAGCTAGCCTATCCGGCGGTGGACCTTACGGGTCCGGATCGGGAGTCTGCGGGACCTCGCGCCTTGCTGCCAAACGGCAAGGCGCATGTCCGGACCCTGAGGTCATTGCACAGAGCAAGGGGTAGACAAACGTATGTCTGATGTCGAGAACGGACTTTCGCCGTACTACGAGGAGTCCCAGTCGATCTACGACGTGTCGGATGAGTTCTTCGCGTTGTTCCTCGACCCGACCATGGGGTACACCTGCGCGTACTTCGAACGCGACGAAATGACCCTCGAAGAGGCGCAGAACGCGAAGTTCGACCTCGCGCTGGGCAAGCTGAACCTCGAGCCGGGCATGACGCTGCTCGACATCGGATGTGGCTGGGGCGGCGCGCTGCGCCGGGCGGTCGAGAAGTTCGACGTCAACGTCATCGGCATCACCCTGAGCAAGAATCAGAGCGAGTACAGCAGGAAGCTGCTGGCCGGCATTCCCACCTCGCGGACCGTGGAGGTCCGAATGCAGGGCTGGGAGGAGTTCACCGACAAGGTGGACCGGATCGTCAGCATCGGCGCGTTCGAGGCGTTCAAGGTCGAGCGCTACCCGCTGTTCTTCGAGAAGGCCTACAACATCCTTCCCGATGACGGCCGTATGTTGCTGCACACCATCCTGGCGCACACCCAGAAGTTCTTCCACGACAACGGGATCAAGGTCACGATCAGCGACCTGAAGTTCATGCAGTTCATCGAGGCCGAGATCTTCCCGGGCGGACGCCTGCCGGCGGTCGAGGACATCGAGAAGCTGGCCGCCGATTCCGGCTTCACGCTGGAGCGCACCCACCTGTTGCAGCCGCACTACGCGCGCACGCTCGACATGTGGGCCGAGAACCTGGAGAAGAGCCGCGACGAGGCGATCGCGGTCACCTCGCAGGAGGTCTACGACCGCTACATGAAGTACCTCGTCGGGTGCGCGGACTTCTTCCACCGCGGCATCACCAACGTGGGTCAGTTCACCCTCGCCAAATAGCGGCGCCCCAACCGGCTCGCGTCAGGCCTTGGCGAGCTTCTGCTTCTCGGCCTCGATATCGAAATCGGCCGGCGGCCAGGACAAGTTCATCGACGTCAGCGACTCGATCAGCAGTTCGGTGACCGCCAGCCGGCTGTACCACTTCTTGTCACACGGCACCACATGCCACGGCGCGTAATCCGTCGACGTCTTGTCCAGCACCGCCTGGTAGGCCTCCCGGTAGGCCGGCCACAGCGCGCGCTCGTCCAGATCGCCCGGGTTGTACTTCCAGTACTTGTCCGGGCGGTCCAGGCGTGCGGCCAGCCGCTGCTTCTGCTCCTCGAGCGACACGAACATCGCCACCTTCACGATGGTCATACCGCCGTCGACGAGTTCCTTCTCGAACGCGTTGATCTCGTCGTAGCGGGCACCCCAGACATCGGGCGCGACCAGGTTGTGCACCCGGACCACCAGGACGTCCTCGTAGTGCGAACGGTCGAACACCGCGATGTGACCGCCCTTCGGCAGCGCATTTCGGATCCGCCACAGGTAGTGGTGCGCGCGCTCCTCCTCGGTGGGCACGCCGAAGCCGGTGTAGCGGATGCCCATCGGACTGCCCGCCCCGACGACGTGTTCGACGATGCCGCCCTTGCCCGCGGTGTCCATGCCCTGCAGCACCAGCAGGATCGATCGGGTGTCGCCCGCGCGGCCATTGGCGTAGAGCAACTCCTGCAGCTCGGCGAACCTCGCGTTGCGCTCGGCCTGGATGTCGGGCGCGTCCTTCTTGCCGCCTTTGAAGCCGGGGCTGGAGTCGGTGTCGATGTCGGACACCTTGTCGCCGGGTTCGAACTTCAGGATCTGGTGCGGTTCGTGGGTCCACAGTGAGGGCAGTTCGGCCATAGCCGCTGAGCCTATAGTTCACCGCCGCGCGTCAGCCCAGCGGCGGCGGCAGCTGTGGAGTCGGGTGCGGTTCGCCGTTGAACTTCTCCAGCGAGCCGCCGACCTCGACGATGCCGCACAGCGCGCTCCAGGACAGCATCGTCAGGTAGTCGATCAACTCGTCGGAGGTCATCCGGCGGTGCGACATCCACGAGTGCGTAGCGAGCTGAACACCGCCGACGATCATGTAGGCCCACGGCTGGACACCCTTGGTGTCCATCCCGACACGCTGCATCCGCCGGCGGAACATCACGGCGAGCATCCCGGCGATGATCCGTTCGCTGTCGGCGATCACTTTGCTCCGGCTGGCGGAGCTGTTCGCGAAGACGAAGGGGTAGATCTCGGGCTCGGCGGCCACCGTCTCGACATAGACCCGGATGACCTCGCGGGTGAGGTCGAAGCCGTCGAGGTTCGTCGACAGCGCCGCGGCCATGTTGGGGATCAGGGTGGTCTGCGCGAAGCGCATCATGACGGCGGTGGTGAGGTCGTTCTTGTCGACGAAGTACCGGTACAGCACGGTCTTCGAAACGCCGATTTCCGCGGCGATCTCGTCCATGCTGACGTCGCGGCCGCGGGTGCGGATCGCTTCCAGGGTGCCGTCGACGAGCTCGTTGCGGCGCTCCACCTTGTGCTGGTGCCAGCGTCGCTTGCGGCCGTCGACTTTCACGGCTGCGGGCTCGGGCTGAGATGCCACTGTCGAGATTTCCATTCTCTAGGTGATGCCGATACTACGACCACCCGCGGACCGACGGGCGGTCGTCCCCGACCGCGGTCACAGTAACTGGATTGGCCGGTCGACCCTGCAATGTCGCGGGATAGCGGATGATGGAGTCGTGGCAGCTCGACCGAATCTTCCGGCTTCGCCGGCCGGGGACACCGATCTCCCGATCAGCGCAGGGACCGCCGGCATCTCGGGCATCTCCCAGACCCTGGGTTCGTTGGCGGAGTCCTTCGCCGACGCCGATCCGCTGGCCGATGCCGAGCGGCAGCGGGCGCTGCGCCGGATGAAGCTGGTGGCGCTGGGCTTCCTGATCGCCGCGACGGTGATCTTTCTGGTGTGCACCTGGGCGCAGAAGAGCGGATCCGCCGCGGCCTGGGTGGGATACGTCCGCGCGGCCGCGGAGGCCGGCATGGTCGGCGCGCTCGCCGACTGGTTCGCCGTGACGGCGTTGTTCAAGCATCCGCTCGGCATCCCGATCCCGCACACCGCGATCATTCCCCGCAAGAAGGACCAGCTGGGCGAGGGTCTGGGCGCATTCGTCCGGGAGAACTTCCTGTCGCAGCAGGTTGTCGAGACCAAGCTGCGAGACGCGCAGATCGCCGGGCGCTCGGCAAGTGGTTGTCGGAGCCCGCGCATGCCGAACGGGTCGCCAGTGAGGCCTCGACCTTCCTGCGCGTCGGTGTCGAACTGCTCAACGACGACGACGTGCAGCAGGTCATCGACCGGCTGATCGTGCGCCGCATCGCCGAACCGCAGTGGGGCCCGCCGGTGGGGCGGGTGCTGTCGACGCTGATCGCCGAGAACCGCCAGGAGGCGCTCATCCAGTTGCTGTGCGACCGCGCATTCGAATGGTCGCTCAATGCCGGGGAGACCATCGAACGCGTCGTCACCCGCGACTCACCGACCTGGTCGCCGCGATTCGTGGATCAACTGGTGGGTGACCGCATTCACCGAGAGCTGATGGACTTCACCGACAAGGTGCGCCGCGACCCCAATCACGAACTGCGCCAGTCGGCGAACCGTTTCCTGTTCGAGTTCGCCGCCGACCTGCAACACGATCCGGCGACGATTGCCAAGGCCGAGTCCGTCAAGGAGCAGCTGATGGCGCGCGACGAGGTCACCCGGGCCGCCGAGACGGCCTGGCGCACCCTCAAGCGCCTTGTCCTGGAGGGCGTCGACGACCCGTCGAGCGCGCTGCGCGGCCGGATCGCCGACTCGGTGGTGCGGATCGGTGAATCACTGCTCGAAGACAACGAACTGCGCGACAAGGTCGACAACTGGATCGTGCGCGGCGCGCAGCATCTGGTGGGGCAGTACGGCGTCGAAATCACCTCGATCATCACCGAGACGATCGAGCGTTGGGACGCCGAGGACGCCAGCCGGCGCATCGAACTGCACGTCGGCAGGGACCTGCAATTCATCCGGATCAACGGCACCGTGGTGGGTGCGCTGGCCGGGCTTTTGATCTACACAGTGGCGCAAATCATATTCTGACCTGCGCTAGCAACTGCTTGCAAGAGCTAGCACCCTGACGTACTGTGGAGTTTGTCAGCTTCACGAAGTCACGATGAGTCAAGGGGTGAGCCATGTCGCAGGACGAAAATCTTGCCGCTGTGGTCACTCATGCTGCGTCCGATATCGGCAGCTTCATCCGCACGCAGCGTGAGGCTGCGCAGGTGTCCGTCCGCCAGTTGGCGGAGAAGGCCGGCGTCAGCAATCCGTACCTGAGCCAGATCGAACGCGGACTGCGCAAGCCTTCGGCCGAAGTGCTCAACCAGATCGCCAAGGCGTTGCGCGTCTCCGCCGAGGTGCTCTACATCCAGGCGGGAATCCTGGAACCGGGCGAGACCAACGCCGTACGGGACGCCATCGTCACGGATCTGGCGATCACCGAGCGCCAGAAGCAGGTGCTGCTCGACATCTACGCGTCATTCCTGCAGCAGAACGAGGCTGTCCAGAAGGAGATCGCATCTGATTGACGACGAAGAACCGAGATCCGCTGAGGGTTGCTGAAGAACCCTGAAACATCCTGTGACCCAACACATTCACAACACATTCACCAACATGTCGAAAGGAAGAAACATGGCCGAGAACCCCACTGTTGAAGAACTGAAGGCTCCGTTGCTCGCTGCGGTCGGCGCCGCCGACCTGGCCCTGGCCACGGTCAACGAGATCGTGGGCACCCTGCGCGAGCGTGCCGAAGAGGCCCGCACCGACGCTTCCACCCGCGCCGAGGAGAGCCGCGCCAAGCTGACCGCGCGTGTCGACGACGCCCGCGACCGGCTGACCAAGCTCCAGGAGGATCTGCCCAAGGAACTGGGCGACCTGCGGGAGCGGCTGACCGCCGACGAGCTGCGCAAGGTCGCCGAGGAGTACGCCGAGGCCGCGCAGAGCACCTACAACAAGCTCGTCGAGCGCGGCGAGGCCGCCCTCGAGCGGCTGCGCAACCAGCCGGCGATCGAAGAGGCCGCCGAGCGGGCCGAGGAGTACATCGACCAGGCCGTCGAGCTGACCCAGGATGCGCTGGGCACCGTCGCGTCGCAGACCCGCGCCGTCGGTGAGCGCGCCGCCAAGCTGGTCGGCGTCGAGCTGCCGGGCAAGGTCGACGAGGCTGCTGCGCCGGTGAAGGCCGCCGCCAAGAAGGCCGCCGCCAAGAAGGCCCCGGCGAAGAAGGCCGCCCCGGCCAAGAAGGCCCCCGTCGCCAAGAGGGCTCCGGCCAAGAAGGTCACCCAGAAGTAAGCAGTCGTCGACGCAAGTCGACGCCGCGGACGGCACCCGCCTACCCTTGGAGTTGTGATGCTCCAAGGTGTGGCGGGTGCCGTTCTTTCGTTTGTGCACATTGCTGTTCTGATTACCGCCGTCTACGCGCTGGTCCACGCGGCCATGCAGCGTCCGGACGCCTACCCCGCCGTCGACAAGCTGACCAAGCCCGTGTGGCTGATCATCCTGGTGGCGGCGTTACTTCTGGCCTTCGTGATGGGGCCGGGTTTCGGATCCGCGATCGCGGCCTGCGCGGCCGGCGTGTATCTCGTCGACGTCCGGCCGAAACTGTTGGAGATCCAGGGAAAGTCGCGCTGAGCGTGCGCGCCCTGATCGCCGCGCTCGGTGCGGCGGGCATCTGGCTGTCACTGGCCGGCGTCGGCACCGCGCGGGCCGACGATTCGCTCACCCCGCCGTTCGTCGACCACACCGAATGGGTGCACTGGGGCGACCTGTCCAGCTTGCGCGTCTACCCGACTGCGGCCGGCCGTGCCGAAGCCGCGCAACTGGGCACCACACTCCAGAGCGACGAGGCCTGGGCGGAGGTGATCGCGTCGGCGCCCGGATGCCGACACCCCGGGCATGCGTGAGCAGTTCCGGTGTCACTGGCAGCTGGCCGAGTTCGCCGAGCCCGGCAAGACGAGCTGGAATCTCGAGCCGTGGCGACCCAGCGTGGACGGGGCGACCATGATCGAAACCGGCTGCAACCCGGGCGGTACCGAGGAGCCGTTCTGATGACGGCCTGGACGCGCGAGCAGGTGGCCGCGCTCGTCGACCACACGCTGCTCAAGCCGGAGGCGACGGCCGCCGATGTGGCGGCGCTCGTCGACGAGGCGGCCGAACTCGGCGTCTACGCCGTGTGCGTCTCACCGTCGATGGTCGAAGCGGCGGTCGCGCACCGCCCGGCCGGGCCGCTCGTGGCCGCCGTCGCCGGGTTTCCGTCCGGCAAGCACTCTTCGGAGATCAAGGCCGCCGAGGCCGCGCTGGCCGTCGCGGCCGGTGCCGCGGAGATCGACATGGTCATCGATGTCGGGGCCGCGCTGGCCGGCGACTTCGCCGGGGTGCGCGCCGATATCGCCGCGGTGCGCAACGCGATCCCGGGCGCGGTCCTCAAGGTCATCATCGAGTCGGCGGCGCTGATGAGCCTGTCCGACGCCGACACCGTGGTCGCGGTGTGCCGGGCCGCCGCCGACGCCGGGGCCGACTTCGTCAAGACGTCGACGGGCTTTCATCCCGCCGGTGGCGCGTCCGTGCCTGCGGTGTCGTTGATGGCCGCCACGGTCGGCGGGCGCCTCGGAGTGAAGGCCAGCGGCGGCATCCGGACCGCCGCCGACGCGCGCGCCCTGCTCGACGCCGGTGCCACCCGACTGGGACTGTCAGGTACCCGTGCCGTGCTCGACGGCCTGGCCTAGCGTTTCAGCCCGTCACAGCCCCGCGAAGCAGGGGTCGTCGTTGGCGAGCGGCATGGTCGCGTTCTGGGTGGAGAACTGGCTCGTCACCCCGGTATCGGTGACCTGCACGCTGTCGGCCTTGATACCCATGGGGAGATCGTTGGTCAGGTGCGAGGTGAAAGCGTCCAGCGCCGGCTGCACCGATTCGCTGGGCAAGGTGAAGCCCAGCCCGGTGACGCTCTGCACCTCCAGGCCGAGGGTGCCGTCGGCGACCCGCGGCTTGGCGATGACGGTGCCCAGCGGGCCGTCGAGTTCGACGGTGCCGCCAGAGGCGTCGGTCTTGACGCCCGAGACGATGCCGCCGAACAACGGAATGGCATCCTGCACGGTCTGTTTGATGCCGTCGGCCGTCCAGTTGACGGTCGCCACCAGCGACCCGATGGTGCCGGCGGAGTCGGCGGAATTCTGCAGGTGGACGTCCTTGATGTCGATGTTGAGCTTCATGCCCTTGGCGTCGAGGACCTGGTTGCCGGCCGTCTCGACGGACAGGTTGGTGTAGCGCCGGTTGAGGTGCTGCCACAGGAACGGCGGCACCACGCCGAACGACGCGTCGGCCTTGTCCTTGACGATGCATTCGACGACCTTGGCCACCACCGAGTTTCCCCGGTGCCGGGCGTACAGCTCGCCGCCGAGCAGCGCAGCCAGCCCCAGCGCGGCGACGATGACCAGGATCAGGACGATCGACAGCGGATCCTTGACGAACCGGCGCAGCCTGCTCTCCTTCGGGGCCGTCGCGGGGTAGGACTGCGGCTGCGCGGTCTGCGTGGGGTACACCGGCGCACTCTGGTGCGGGCGGGGGATCTGCTGGGTGGGCGGCTCCGGAGGCGGTGCCTGCTGCGCGATGCGCTCCGTGGGACCGGCCTGCTCCTGGCGTGGAATGCGTTCTGTCGGGGCGACAGGTGGCGGCCCCTGATGCGAGATGCGGTCGGTCGGGGGCGTCTGAGCCGGTCGCGCCCACTGGGACGGATCGTGCCCGCCCGGGTAGGACGGGCCCGGTGGCGGATTCGTCACCCGCGCGATTCTGCCTTATCGGGCTGTGCGAACTCTGAGCGGTTGTGCAGTACCGCCAGCGTGTCCCGGGCGGTGTCCACGGTGTCGATGTCGATGTCGCAGATCAGCAGCTGCGGATCCGCGCCGGCGGCGGACAGCACCTCACCGTAGGGCGACGCGATCAGGCTGCCGCCGACGCCGGTGGGCCCGGCCGCCGCGATCTCGTCGCCGGGATAGGCCTGGCCGACCGCCGCCACGAAGCCGGCGGTATCCAGCGCGCGCGCCCGCGCCAGCAGCGTCCACTGCTCGAGCTTGCCGCGGCCCGAGCCCCACGAGGCGCTGACCGTGAACACCTGGGCGCCGCGCAGTGCGAGCTCGACGTAGAGCTCGGGGAACCGGATGTCGTAACAGGTGGTCAACCCGACCACGACGCCGTCGACGTCGATCAGCGCAGGGTCGGACCCCGGTGCCACCGTCTTCGACTCGGCGAACCCGAACGCGTCGTAGAGGTGGATCTTGTCGTAGTGGCTGTCCACGTCGGGCCCGGCGGCGATCAGCGTGTTGGTGACGCGGCCGTCGCCGGACGGGCAGAACATGCCGGCCACGACGGTGGTGCCGGTGTCCGCCGCGGCCCGGCGCACGCCGTCGGCCCACGGGCCGTCCAGGGGTTCGGCCACGGGCTGCAGCGGGACGCCGAACCGGCACATCGTGGCCTCGGGGAACACCACCAGCCGGGCGCCGTCGGCGGCTGCGCGGCGCGTGTATTCCTCGACGGTCGTGAGGTTGGCGGCGGGGTCGGTGCCGCTCTCGATCTGCGCCAGGGCAATCCGCATGGGATTCAGCGTAGGCCGAGCAGCCGTCACACGGGAGCGACGCTGTCCCACGGCACCGTGAGCACCGCGTCACGCAACGGGCGTCGCTGCGGTGCGACGGGGACGCCGGCACGGTGCAGTTGGGCCACCATCTCCCGCCAGCGCACCCGCGGCCCGAAGACGCCCTGACCCGACGCGGTGGCCCAGGCGCGGTCGGCCGCGGTCAGCAGCGTGTGGATTGGCTGGCCCGGAACATTGTGGTGGATGAGCACTTTCGGCAACCGCTCGGCCAGGTCGGACGGTCGCTCGATGATGTTTGGGGTCGCACGCCAGTGTCAGGCTGACGGGGCCATCGCGGTCGAGCAACACCCAGCAGCACCGCCGGCCCAACTCGTCACACGTGCCGTCGACGAGCAGTCCGCCTGCGGCCAGCCCGGCCCGCAGTGCCGCCCAGGCTTCCGGCACCTCCTCGACCGGGTACTGGCGCAGCACGTTGAACGCGCGCACCAGCACCGGCCGCAGCCCGGCCAACTCGAAACCGCCGAGGGCGAACTGCACCCCGGCCGTCGCCGCCGGTTGTGCGGTGTCGACCCGCACCGGGTCGATCTCCAGGCCGACCACCCGCACGTCTGCCCGGACGGGGCGCAGCCGGGCGGCCAGCTCCAGCGTCGTCACCGGCAGCGCGCCGTAACCCAGGTCGACCACCAGGGGGTCTTCCGCTGACTCCAGCAGAGCCCGCACCCGCGGCGAATGAACCAGCCAGCGGTCGCAGCGGCGCAGCCGGTTGTACCCGGTGGTGCCCCGCGTGACGGAGCCCAGTGGCCGGCGGTCCATGGGGGTATCGCTCAGTGGTGCTTGGAGATCCAGTCGGCCATGAAGGCCTCCTCGGCGTCGAAAAGCATCGTGATGTTGGACAGGATCAGCTGCTCGAGCGTGCCGCCGATGAGCGGGATGTGCACCTTGCACACGCTGGCCAGCCGCATCTGGCTTTTGTCCCCGTTCTCGGTGAGGTGGTAGCGCCCGCCGAAGTGACCCGGGCCGTGCGGCACCGACGCCCGGTAGGTGCCCGTGGCACTGTTGGCATCGGCGTCGAACGGGTCGAAATGCTGTTCGCGGGTGATGATCATGTCGACCGGCATCACGGCGCGCGCCGCCGGCGGCAGGTACATCCTGGGCAGATTCTGTTTGAAGGCGATGTCGGTGCCGGATTCGTCGGAGTGGAAGTGCGTGATCACCGACTGCGGGGTCAGCCAGCCGTAGGCATCCATCAACGTGTCCCAGTACTGCCGGCTGGCGAAGTCCTGGTAGATCTTCTCGGCGGGGGCGTCGAACGCGATCGTGTAGTCCATACGGCGACTCATGGCCGCAGATTTTACTGTCCGGTCAGGGATTTTCCGTGAGCCACCGCGCCGTGAAGCGCTGCTCGGCGATCAAGAGATCCACCAGTTGGCTGCTGATGAAGCTCTCGATCTTGCCGCCGACCAACGGGACCCGGACCTCCACGGTGCCATGAAAGATCAGCAGTGCGCCGGCGCCGCCGGGGGTCAGGGCCGCGTCACCGCCCAGCGTCACCGGCGCGCCCGAGATGTCACCGGTCACCTGCCCGGTCGCCTTGTCGCCGTCGACCGGGGTCCAGATCTCGCGGCGGCCGATCCGCAGATCGCCCTTGTGGAACTGGGTCACGATGCCCGGCAACCGGTCGCGCCGCAGCACCTGGGTGGTGCTGACCGCGATACGGCCGTCGGCGCCGTGGTCCAGCGAATCCAGCGTGGCGTCGTCGGCTCCCGAGTCGGCCAACCGGTCCAGCCAGTACTGCTCGTCGGCGAATGCGCGGTGCACCTGTTCGACGGTTCCGTCGTAGTCGGCGGACATGTCGAATGAACGCGGCATAGCTGGTGAGGCTACCGTTACCGCCCGTGACCGGTTCTCTGTTCGCGGGCGCGTCCGTCGAGGAGAACGTGCCGTTGGCTCCCCTGACCACCCTGCGGGTGGGCCCGGTGGCGCGCCGAATGGTCACCTGCACCACCACCGAGCAGGTCGTCGCCGCGCTGAGCGGGCTGCGCGACGAGGGCGCCGATCCGCTGGTGCTCGGCGGCGGATCCAACGTCGTGATCGACGACCGCCTGACCGGTCTGACCGTGGTGCGGCTGGCGAATGCGCGAATCACCATCGACGGCAACATGATTCGTGCAGAGGCAGGTGCGGAGTGGGATGCCGTGGTGCAGGCCGCGATCGGGGCCGGCCTCGGCGGGCTGGAATGTCTGTCGGGGATTCCGGGGTCGGCCGGGGCCACCCCGGTGCAGAACGTCGGGGCCTACGGCGCCGAGGTGGCCGACACCATCACCCGGGTGCGGTTACTCGACCGTCGCACTGACGAACTGCGTTGGGTGCCCGCGTCCGACCTCGGCTTCGGCTACCGCACCAGCATCCTCAAGCATCCGCCGTCCGGAACGCCGGCGCCGATCGCGGTGGAAGTGGAGTTCGCGCTCGACGCGACGGGCCGGAGCGCGCCGCTGCGGTACGGCGAACTGACGACCGCGCTGGGCGCCGAGGCGGCGAGCGTGCCGACCCGGCGCGGGTCCGCGACGCCGTGCTGGCGCTGCGCCGCCGCAAGGGCATGGTGCTGGATGCGGCCGACCACGACACCTGGAGCGTCGGGTCGTTCTTCACCAACCCGGTGGTCACCCGCGAACGGTTCGAGGAGCTGCAGGCCGCGGTGACCGGTCCGGTGCCCAACTATCCGGCCGAGGGCGGCGTGAAGCTGGCCGCGGGCTGGCTGGTGGAGCACGCCGGCTTCGGCAAGGGCTTTCCCGGCGACGGTGCTGCGGCCAGATTGTCCGGCAAGCATGCGCTCGCGTTGACCAACCGCGGGACCGCCACCAGCGGGGACGTCGTCGCCTTGGCGCGCCGGGTCCGAGACGGGGTGGCCGACGCGTTCGGCATCCGGCTGGTGCCCGAACCGGTGCTGATCGGCGCTGTGATCTGATCCTCAGAATTTAGTGTCCTGGTCGCGGGTCCGTATCCTGGGTCGACGTGAGTCCTGCACGCCAACCGTCCCGCCGTCCGCCGGTCACCCGGCGCCGGGCGCTGGGCGCTCTGGCCCTCGGTGCCGTCGCCCCGGGGGCGCTGGCGGCGTGCTTCGGCGGATCGGGCAGTAAGGACGCCGCCGCCCCCCCGCCGTCCCCGTCGGTGACGTTCACGCCGGCCGCGGCCAGCACGGATGTGCTGCCGACCGCCAGGGTGCGCGTCGAGGTCGCCGACGGCTGGTTCCAGCGGGTCGTGCTGACCAACGCCGACGGCAAGGTCGTCGCGGGCGCGCTGAACCGGGACCGCACCGCCTTCATCACCACCGAACCGCTGGGCTACGGCGCGCGTGTACACCTGGGGCGGCTCGGTGGTCGGCCAGGACGGCAAGGCGACACCGGTCACCGGCACCTTCTCCACGGTGAAGCCCAACGTCGTGGTGAACAGCCAGTTCCAGCTCTCCGACGGCCAGACCGTCGGCATCGCCGCGCCGATCATCCTGCAGTTCGACGCCCCCATCTCGCGACAAGGCGGCCGTCGAGAAGGCGCTGACCGTCACCACCAACCCGCCCGTCGAGGGCAGTTGGGCGTGGCTGCCCGACGAGGCACAGGGGTCGCGTGTGCACTGGCGGACCCGGGAGTACTACCCGGCCGGCACCACCGTGCACGTCGACGCCAAGCTCTACGGCGTCGGGTTCGGCGACGACAACTACGGCGCAACCGACTCCACGCTGGACTTCGCCATCGGCCGCCGGCAGGTGGTCAAGGCCGACGCCGGCAGCCACCGCATCCAGGTGATCACCGACGACGGCGTGCTGTTCGATTTCCCGTGCAGCTACGGCGAGGCCGATCTGCCGCGCAACATCACCCGCAGCGGCATCCACGTGGTCACCGAGAAGTACGCGGACTTCTACATGTCCAATCCGGCGGCCGGGTACAGCGACGTGCACGAGCGGTGGGCCGTGCGGATCTCCAACAACGGCGAGTTCATCCACGCCAACCCGGCCAGTTCCGGCGCGCAGGGCAACACCAACGTCACCAACGGGTGCATCAACCTGTCGACCGACGACGCCGAGCAGTATTTCGGCAGCGCCGTCTACGGCGACCCGGTCGAGGTCACCGGCACGTCGATCGACCTGTCCTACGCCGACGGCGACATCTGGGACTGGGCGGTGGACTGGGACACCTGGGTGTCGATGTCGGCGCTCCCGCCGCCGAACGCGGCCCCGGCGCAGACGTCGATCCCGAGCACCGTGCCGGTGACGCCCACCGACGCGCCGACGCTGTCGGGCACCCCGACACCGACGACGACCTCGAGTTCGGCCCCGGCGACCGCTACCGCGCCTGCCGGTTGAACCGCCCGTTCGGCGCCTGGTCCCGCGGCCGGATCACGATCTGATCCAGGTCGACGTGTGAGGGCCGGGAGGCCACGAACCCGATCACCTCGGCGACGTCCTGTGCCACCAGTGGCGTGATGCCGGTGTAGACGGAGCCGGCGCGTTGCTCGTCACCGTCGAATCGCAGCAGCGAGAACTCCGTCTCGACCGCACCGGGCGCAATCTCGGTGAGCCGTACCGGTTTTCCGAGCAGTTCACCGCGCAGCGTGCGGTGCAGCGCACCCTGCGCGTGCTTGGCGGAGGTGTAGCCCGACCCGCCGTCGTAGGTTTCGAAGGCCGCGATCGAGGTCACCGTGACGATCAGGCCGTTGCCCGAGTCGATCAGCCGGGGCAGCAGCGCGCGGGTCACCCGCAGGGTGCCCAGCACGTTGGTTTCCCACATCCAGCGCCAGTGCTCCAGATCGGCCTCGGCCACGGGTTCGAGACCCCTGGCGCCGCCGGCGTTGTTGACCAGTACCGAAACCTTGCCGCCGAGGCGGTCCAACCGGTCGGCGAGTGCCGCGACCGCGGCGTCATCTGTGACGTCGGCCACAATGGCGGTGCCGTCGATCTCGGCGGCCAACGCTTCGATGCGGTCGGCTCGCCGTGCCACCGCGACCACATGAAAGCCTTGTGCGGCAAGCACTTTCGCGGTTGCCTCGCCGATGCCCGAACTGGCGCCGGTGACGACGGCGACGCGGCTGTGTGCATCTGGTGCGCTCATCGCTCCAACTCTAGTAACCGTGCTAAGTTTCTACCCATGTTCACGGGTGTCCATGCCGCCGCGCACGCCGGCATGTGTTGTTGTCCCGTGCTCCGTCGCGCCTGACGTCCCTATCGCGGTCGGTGCGGCGGATTCCGCCCCCCACTCCGACGGACTCAAGGACACCAGCGTGCGCTCGACAGACACCCTCCCGCCTCCCGCCCGAACCCTCACCCCCGTTCGTTCCCGCAATCCGCTGCGGGCCCGACACCACATCGTCGCGCCGTCGCTGCGCATCGGCGACGTTCCCGCCGCGGCGGTGCTCGCCGCTGCCCGCCGGCGCGGACCTGTTGCGCGCGACACCATCGCCACCCTCACCTCGCTGTCGATCGCGACGGTGAACCGGCAGGTGGCCGCCCTGCTCGAGGCCGGCCTGCTGCGTGAGCGCGCCGACCTGGCGGTGCCGGGGGCGATCGGCCGCCCGCGCATCCCCGTCGAGGTCAACCACGAACCGTTCCTGACGCTGGGCGTGCACATCGGCGCCCGCACCACCAGCATCGTGGCGACCGATCTGCTCGGCCGCACCCTCGACGCGGTCGAGACCCCGACCCCGGGCGGCCCTCAGGGGACGGCCCTGGCCGCGCTGGCCGCCAGCGCGCGGCGCTACCTCAGCCGCTGGCACAAGCGCCGCCCGCTGTGGGTCGGCGTCGCGGTCGGTGGAGTGGTCGACGGTCGCACCGGACACGTCGACCACCAGCGGTTGGGCTGGGCGCAGGCCCCCGTCGGGGCGGTGCTGGCCGAGGCGTTGGGCCTGCCGGTGTCGGTGGCCGCCAGCGTCGACGCGATGGCCGGCGCCGAACTGCTGCTCGGCGTGCGCGCGCCGACGGCGAGCAGCCTGTACATCTATGCCCGCGAGACGGTCGGCTACGCCCTGGTGATCGACGGCCGGGTGCACACGCCGGCCACCGGACCCGGCACGATCGCGAACCTGCCCGCACGTTCCGACCTGCTCGGCGGTGCCGGCGGGCTCGAGTCGACGGTCAGCGACGAGGCCGTGCTGGCGGCCGCCCGCAGGCACGGCGTCATCGCGGGCGGAGCGGCGACAGCCGGGCTGACGCCGCTGGTGGCGGCGGCCCGGCAGGGCAGCGCGCCGGCCCGCGGGCTGCTCGCCGAGCGGGCGCGGGTGCTCGGCGAAAGTGTGGCGTTGCTGCGCGACCTGCTCAACCCCGACGATCTGGTGGTCGGCGGTCAGGCGTTCACCGAGTACCCGGAGGGGATGGAGATCGTCGAGGCCGCGTTCGCGCAACGTTCTGTGCTGGCCCCGCGGGACCTGCGGGTCACCGCATTCGGCAACCGGGTGCAGGAGGCCGGCGCCGGGATCGTCTCGCTGGGCGGCCTGTACGCCGATCCACTCGGGGCGCTGCGCAAGGCGACCCGATCGGCGGCGGCTTCCTGAGGTGAGGCGCGTGTAAGGATGGGATGGTGCGCGTCGCCGTCCTGTCGGTTCATACCTCACCCCTGGCCCAGCCGGGCACCGGCGACGCCGGCGGGATGAACGTGTACGTCCTGCAGAGCGCCTTGCACATGGCGCGGCGCGGCGTGCAGGTGGAGATCTTCACCCGCGCCACCTCGTCGGCCGATCCGCCGGTGGTTCACGTCGCGCCCGGGGTGCTGGTGCGCAATATCGTCGCCGGGCCGTTCGAGGGTCTGGACAAGTACGACCTGCCGACGCAGTTGTGCGCCTTCACCGCCGGGGTGTTGCGGGCGGAGGCCAACCACGAGCCGGGTCACTACGACATCGTGCACTCGCACTACTGGTTGTCCGGGCAGGTGGGCTGGCTGGCCCGCGACCGCTGGGCGGTTCCGCTGGTGCACACCGCGCACACCCTGGCCGCGGTCAAGAACGCCGCGCTGGCCGACGGTGACGCACCCGAGCCGCCGTTGCGTGCCGTCGGCGAGCAGCAGGTCGTCGACGAGGCCGACAGGCTCATCGTCAACACCGAAGATGAAGCACAACAGCTGGTTTCGCTGCATCACGCGGACCCGGCCCGGATCGACGTGGTGCATCCCGGCGTCGATCTGCAGACGTTCTCACCCGGGGACCGGCGGGCGGCCCGCGCCGCCCTGGGCCTGGCCGACGACGAGCCGGTGGTCGCGTTCGTCGGACGCATCCAGCCGCTCAAGGCGCCCGATGTGCTGCTGCGCGCGGCGGCCCGGCTGCCGGGGGTGCGGGTGATGGTGGCCGGCGGGCCGTCGGGCAGCGGCCTGGCCGCACCGGACGGGCTGATGCGGCTGGCCGACGAACTCGGCATCACGCATCGGGTGACGTTCCTGCCGCCGCAGAGCCGCGACCAACTGGTCGACCTCTACCGCGCCGCCGATCTGGTGGCCGTGCCCAGTTACTCCGAGTCGTTCGGCCTGGTGGCCGTCGAGGCGCAGGCCTGCGGCACCCCGGTGGTGGCGGCCGCGGTCGGCGGTCTGCCGGTGGCGGTCCGTGACGGTGTCAGCGGTGTGCTGGTCGACGGCCACGATCCGGCCGACTGGGCCGACGCGATCGCCGGTCTGCTCGGCCGCGACCCCGACGGCCGGGCGGCGATGAGCGCCGCGGCGGTCGCCCACGCGGCGCACGTTCTCGTGGGACCACACCGTCGACGCCCTGCTGGCCGCCTACGGGCGTGCCATCACCGACTACGCGCGCACCCATCAGCGCGGCCCGGAGCGCGACACCTCCGCGATACCGGCCCGCCGCCGCGGCCGGCGGTGGAGTCGGCGCCGGGGCGTCCGCGCGTGAGCGACGATGCGCGCGGCGCAGCGGGCGGAGGAGCGCGCAGTCGAGCGCACCGTGAGCGCCGTGCAGGCGTTGATCGAGGGGGCGCTCGAGGACCGGGAGCTCGTCTACACCCGGCATCCGGGCGCCCGCGGCGGACTGCCGGGGCTGATCGTCGAACTGCCCGGTGAGCGCCGGCTCAAGACCAATACGCTGCTGTCCATCGGCGAGCACTCGGTACGTGTCGAGGCGTTCGTGTGCCGCAGGCCCGACGAGAACCACGAGGGCGTCTACCGGTTCCTGCTCAAGCGCAACCGCAGGCTCTACGGCGTGGCGTACACCCTGGACAACGTCGGCGACATCTATCTCGTCGGCCGGATGGCGGTGGAGTCGGTCACCGTCGACGAGATCGACCGCGTGCTCGGCCAGGTGCTCGAGGCCGTCGACGCCGATTTCAACACCTTGCTGGAGTTGGGTTTTCGCTCCTCGATCCAGAAGGAATGGGCGTGGCGGGTGGACCGCGGGGAGTCGCTGAAGAACCTGGAGGCGTTTGCGCACCTCGATCGACGACGAGGCCGGGAACGAGCCCAGCCTGAATGGGGTGGAAGTCGCTGACAGCACCGACATGCGACCCCCGACCGTGAGAGGATTCGACCCATGGGAGACACCACCACGCTGGTCCTGCTCCGCCACGGCGAGAGCGAATGGAATGCGCTGAACCTGTTCACCGGATGGGTGGACGTCGATCTCACCGAAAAGGGCCGGGCCGAAGCGGTCCGCGGCGGTGAGTTGATGGCCGAACAGGGCCTGTTGCCCGACGTGCTGTACACGTCGGTGCTGCGCCGGGCGATCAACACCGCCAACCTGGCGTTGGACAAGGCCGACCGGCACTGGATTCCGGTGCACCGCAACTGGCGGCTCAACGAGCGGCACTACGGCGCGCTGCAGGGCCTGGACAAGGCCGAGACCAAGGCCAAATACGGCGAGGAGCAGTTCATGGCGTGGCGGCGCAGCTACGACACGCCGCCGCCGCCGATCGAGAAGGGCAGCACGTACAGCCAGGACGCCGACCCGCGGTACGCCGACATCGACGGTGGACCGCTCACCGAGTGCCTGGCCGACGTGGTGGCCCGGTTCGTGCCGTACTACACCGAGACGATCGTCCCGGACCTGCAGGCCGGCAAGACGGTGCTGATCGCCGCGCACGGCAACTCGCTGCGTGCCCTGGTGAAGTACCTGGACGGGATGAGCGACGACGACGTCGTCGGCCTCAACATCCCGACCGGCATCCCGCTGCGTTACGACCTTGACGAGAACCTCAAGCCGACCCTGCCCGGCGGCACCTACCTGGATCCGGAGGCCGCAGCCGCCGGCGCCGCCGCGGTGGCCAGTCAGGGCGCCAAGTAGGCGGTTCAGGCGATCTTTCGGCGAACAGCCGGTAAACGCAGGTGAACGGCGACCGAACAACTGCGTTTGGGCGTGTGACATGTCCCGGTTTGGCAGCACGCTGCTGGGATGTCGTTCATCCTCTGCGTACGATTTTCGCGTGAGCGTGGTGTCGGCGTTGATCGTCGCCGGGATCTTCCTCGTCGTGGGGATGGTGATCGGGGCCGTGGCGTCGCCCCGCATCCGGGAGCGCCGGCAGCGGGCCGCCGCCCAGCAGGCCGGCATCACGATTTCGCAGATGCTGCAGCACATCGTCGCCGGAGCCCCGCTCGGCGTGGTCGTCGTCGACACCCATCGCGACGTGGTCTTCATGAATGACCGGGCGTCGCAACTTGGTCTGGTGCACGATCGGCTGCTCGACGACCGGGCCTGGGTGGCCGCCCAGCGCACGCTGATGACCGGCGAGAGCCGCGAAGTCGATCTGTCGCAGCGCAAGGCCGGCCCACCGGGGCGCTCGGCGCTGTCGGTGCGCGGCCACGTCCGGCTGCTGACCGAGGAGGATCGCCGGTTCGCGGTGCTCTACGCCGACGACCAGTCCGAGCACGCCCGGATGGAAGCCACCCGGCGCGATTTCGTGGCCAATGTCAGCCACGAACTGAAGACACCGGTCGGTGCCATGGGTGTGCTTGGCCGAGGCGCTGCTGGCAGCCGCCGACGACCCCGACACCGTCCGCCGGTTCGGGTCCAAGGTGCTCGCCGAGTCCAACCGGTTGGCCAACATGGTCGGCGAGCTCATCGAGCTGTCCCGGCTCCAAGGCGCCGAGAGACTGCCCGACCTAGGCGCCGTGGACATCGATACCGTTGTCGCTGAAGCGATTTCGCGCAACAAGGTGGCCGCGGACAACGCCGACATCGACGTCACCACCGACGCGCCGAGCGGCTTCCGGGTGTTGGGTGACCAGACGCTGCTGGTGACCGCGCTGGCCAACCTGATCTCCAACGGCATCGCGTACTCACCGCCCGGGTCGGCGGTGTCGATCAGCCGGCGGCGTTGCGGCGACAACATCGAGATCGCGGTCACCGACCGCGGATCGGCATCGCCCGCGCTGACCAGGAGCGGGTGTTCGAGCGGTTCTTCCGGGTCGACAAGGCACGTTCGCGCGCCACCGGCGGCACCGGACTCGGGCTGGCGATCGTCAAGCACGTCGCGGCCAATCACAACGGGACGATCCGGCTGTGGAGCAAGCCGGGCACCGGATCGACGTTCACTCTGTCCATTCCGGCTTATCCCGACCCATCCGGCGACCCGGATGTCCGATGTCTACGCGGAACCGGCCGCGCACATCCCCCAGAAGCCCCAAATCCCAGAAATTCCAACGTCCGTCACCGGACCCCATGGAGAGGAACAACGGAGTCGATGACCAGTGTGCTGATCGTTGAGGACGAGGAGTCGCTGGCCGATCCCCTTGCGTTCTTGTTGCGCAAGGAGGGCTTCGAGGCGACGGTGGTGGCCGACGGTCCCAGTGCGCTCGCCGAATTCGACCGCACCGGGGCGGACATCGTGCTGCTGGACCTGATGCTGCCGGGCATGTCCGGGACCGACGTGTGCAAGCAGTTGCGCTCGCGGTCCAGCGTGCCGGTGATCATGGTGACCGCCCGCGACAGCGAGATCGACAAGGTGGTCGGCCTGGAGTTGGGCGCCGACGACTATGTCACCAAGCCCTACTCGGCGCGTGAGTTGATCGCCCGTATCCGCGCGGTGCTGCGCCGCGGCGGGGACGGCGACGACGTTGGCCTGACCGACGGGGTGCTCGAGGCGGGGCCGGTGCGCATGGACGTCGAACGCCACGTCGTCAGCGTCAACGGTGAGCCGATCACGTTGCCGCTCAAGGAGTTCGACCTGCTGGAGTACCTGATGCGCAACAGCGGCCGGGTGCTGACCCGCGGTCAGCTCATCGACCGGGTGTGGGGCGCCGACTACGTCGGTGACACCAAGACGCTCGACGTCCACGTCAAGCGGCTGCGGTCCAAGATCGAGGGCGACCCGGCGAACCCGGTGCACCTGGTGACGGTGCGCGGGCTGGGCTACAAGCTCGAGGGTTAGATCCGTCGACTCGAGCGCTACTGAGCGGCCCGGGTGGCCGGATGCACCGCGATCAGGCCTAATCCGCTGCGGCGCTTGCACATTGCGGCCAACTCGGCATAGGCCTTCTCGCCGAGCAGTTCGGTGAGTTCGGCGGCGTACGACTGGTACACCGGTTTGGCGCCGACGTGCGCGGCCGGATCGCCGGTGCAGTACCAGTGCAGGTCCAGGCCACCCTCACCCCAGCCGCGCCGGTCGTACTCGGTGATGGTGGTCCGCAGGATCTCCGACCCGTCGGGCCGGGTGATCCAGTCCTGGGTGCGCCGGACCGGCAGCTGCCAGCACACCTCGGGCTTCATGGTCCACGGCTCGACACCGAGTTTGAGGGCCTTGCTGTGCAACGCGCATCCGATGCCGCCCGCGAACCCGGGCCGGTTCAGGAAGATGCAGGCGCCCTTGTACTTTCGCGTCCGCAGGTTGGGTTTGTCGTCGTATTCGTCCATCTCGAGGTAGCCCTTGCGGCCCAGGCCCTTGTCGCGGAACTGCCAGTCCGTCGGCGGTGAGATGGCTGACCGCGTCATCGAGGTGGGCGCGGTCGTCGTCGTCGGACAGGAACGCGCCGTGGCTGCAACAGCCGTCGTCGGGCCGGCCTTCGACCGTGCCCTTGCAGGCCGGGGTGCCGAACACGCAGGTCCAGCGCGACAGCAGCCAGGTCAGATCCGCGGCGATCAGGTGCTCGGTGTTGTCGGGGTCGTAGAACTCCACCCACTCGCGCGGGAAATCGAGTTCCACCTCGCCGGGGTATTCGGAGGCTGCCACGGTGTCCAACGGTAGACGACAACGACCGGACCGGACCGGTACCGGCCGGCCGAGGCGCCTGCCGCTAGGTTGGGTGGGTGCGACTAGGCGTGCTCGACGTGGGCAGCAACACGGTTCACCTACTGGTGGTCGATGCCCGCCGGGGCGGCCACCCGACCCCGATGAGCTCCACGAAGGCCTCGCTGCGCCTGGCCGAGGCCATCGACGGCTCGGGCAAGCTCACCCGCAGAGGTGCCGACAAGCTGGTCTCCACGGTCGACGAGTTCGCCAAGATCGCCGCCAGTTCGGGCTGCGCCGAGCTGATGGCCTTCGCCACCTCGGCCGTGCGCGACGCCACCAACTCCGAGGACGTGCTGTCGCGGGTGTCGTCGGAGACCGGGGTGGCGTTGCAGGTGCTCTCCGGCGTCGACGAGTCCCGGCTGACGTTTCTGGCCGTGCGCCGGTGGTACGGCTGGAGCGCCGGCCGGATCATCAACATCGACATCGGCGGCGGGTCCCTGGAGCTGTCCAACGGGGTGGACGAGGAGCCGGAGGTGGCGCTGTCGCTGCCGCTGGGCGCCGGGCGGCTGACCCGGGAATGGTTGCCCGACGACCCGCCGGGACGGCGCCGGGTCAGCATGCTGCGCGACTGGCTGGACACCGAACTCGCCGAGGGCGCCGCGGAGGTGCTCAAGGCCGGCGCCCCCGACCTGGCGGTCGCCACCTCCAAAACGTTCCGGTCGCTGGCGCGGCTCACCGGTGCGGCGCCATCCGGGGCAGGCCCGAGCGTCAAGCGCACGCTGACGGCCAACGGCCTCAGACAACTCATAGCTTTCATCTCTAGGATGACCGCGGCTGACCGAGCGGAGTTGGAAGGAGTCAGCACCGAGCGCGCCCCGCAGATCGTGGCGGGTGCATTGGTGGCTGAGGCAAGCATGCGAGCGCTGGGAATCGACACCGTGGACATCTGTCCGTGGGCGCTGCGTGAAGGCCTGATCCTGCGAAAGCTCGACAGCGAAGCTGACGGAACCGCATTGGTGGAGACCCTGGTGGGAGATGCTGGACGTCGGGGGGACCGGCACGGTACAGACCGGCTTGCACGGAAATCGAGCGACCGGTCGAGAGGCAACAGACGATGACTGGACCAGACAACACTCCGGCGACGCGGCCGATTTCGGTGGCCGAACTGCTGGCGAAGAACGGGACGATCGGATCGCCGCCCGTGGGCGGTGGCCGTCGCCGGCGTCGGCGCGGCAACAACGACGCCGTCACGGTCGCCGAACTCACCGGCGAGATTCCCATCCTGGGGATGGACGACTCGGGTGAGCTCCCGGTCGTCGAGCTTGTCGAACAGAGCGACGAACCCGAATCCGACGACGACGGCGCGGTCGCTACGACGCCGGCTACGACGCCGTGCCGGAGGCCGGCAGCAACGGCAACGGTAGTTCCGCAACGGTCGTCTATGACACCGAACCGGGCTACGAGTCGAGCCGCCCGGTGACCAGACTGGAGCAGGCCCCCGAGCCCCTGCCGCGGCGTGGTCGTGACGCACCGCCGGAACGCAGCGAGTACCCCCGGCCGCGGCGTCTCGACGAGCGCCCGCAGCGGGAGACTGCCGTCGGTCAGGCGACCGGCGCGGAGTCGATGAGCCCGGACCCGATCGATGACGAGATGGTGATCGTCTACCAGTCCGCCGACGTCACCAGCGCGCACATCGAGGTCGCCGGACCCGACGAACTCGGCATCGGTGACGTCAGCTACGTCCGCGACGAAGAGGTTTCCGCGGGACTGTTGTTCAGCGGCGACTCGATGGCCGACGAGATGGCCCGTGGCACCGTGCGCTCCGCACGAAGACCTGGCGCCGATCGCGGGCGATCTGTCCGATGACCTGCTCGGTGAGCAATCGGATTCCGCCGAGGCGCTCGACGACGCGGACCTCAGTGAGGCGTTCGACGACCACGACGCAGACGACTACGGCGACTGACGACTTCGAGGAGCCGTCGCGCGGCCGGCTCATTGCTGCACGGCCTCGTGATCGCCCTGCAGTCGATCCTGGCGGTGGCGTTCGGGGCCGGGCTGTTCCTCGCGTTCGACCAGCTGTGGCAGTGGAACAGCCTGGTGGCCATGGTGCTGGCCATCCTGGCGACCCTCGGCCTGGTCGCCGGGGTGTGGGTGGTGCGCAAGACCGAAGACATCGCGAGCACGTTGATCGCGGTGGGTGTTGGCCTGTTGGTCACCTTCGGCCCGCTGGCCCTCATGCATGCGAGCTAGATCGAGCCTGTGCGTCCCGCGATCAAGGTCGGACTGTCGACGGCCTCGGTCTATCCACTACGGACCGAGGCGGCTTTCGAGTACGCCGCCCGGCTGGGTTATGACGGCATCGAACTCATGGTGTGGGCCGAAACGGTCAGCCAGGACATCGACGCCGTGCAGCGGCTCGCTGAGCAGTACGACGTGCCCGTGCTGTCGGTGCACGCGCCCTGCCTGCTGATCTCGCAGCGGGTGTGGGGTGCCAACCCGATCCACAAACTCGAGCGCAGCGTGCGCGCCGCCGAGCAACTCGGGGCCCAGACCGTCGTCGTGCATCCGCCGTTCCGGTGGCAGCGCCGCTACGCTGACGGTTTTTCGGCACAGGTCGCCGAACTGGAAGCCGACAGCGACGTCCTGGTGGCGGTGGAGAACATGTTCCCGTTCCGGACAGACCGGTTCTTCGGCGTGGGGCAGACGTCGATCCAGCGGATGCGTAAACGCGGGGGTGGGCCCGGGGTGGGCATCTCGGCGTTTGCGCCGTCCTACGATCCGCTGGACGGCAACCATGCCCACTACACGCTCGACCTGTCCCACACCGCCACCGCCGGCAGCGACGCGATGGACATGGCGCAGCGAATGGGCGAGGGGCTGGTGCATCTGCATCTGTGTGACGGCACCGGTGCGTCCGCCGACGAGCACCTGGTGCCCGGCCGCGGCACCCAGCCGACCGCGGAGGTGTGCCAGCTGCTGGCCGCCGGCGACTTCTCCGGCCATGTGGTGTTGGAGGTGACCACGTCGGGTGCCCGTTCGGAGGCCGAACGGGAGGCCCTGCTCGGCGAGTCGCTGCAGTTCGCCCGAACCCATCTGATGCGCTGACGGGGTGACGTTCGGATGACCTCCCCATCGACCGCGTCGTTCTCGCATGCCATGACGCTGAGGCGCGTCGACGACCCGGCGCACCCTGCCGGGCCGGTGTACGCCGCCGACCTGAACCCGCACTGGACGATCGGCCCGAAGATCCACGGCGGCGTCATGCTGGCCCTGTGCGCCAAGGCCGCCCACGAGGCCACCCGGGATGGCGCCGCGGCGTCGGCAGCCACGATGTCGCCCCTCGCCGTCTCGGCGAATTTCCTCGGCGCTCCCGACCCCGGCCCGGTGCGGTTGGTGACCGCCGTACGCAAGCGGGGCCGCCGGATCAGCGTGGTCGACGTCGAGCTCATCCAGTCCGACCGCACCGCGGTGCGCGCGGCGGTCACCGTCGGCGTGCCTGAGGAACAGCACGAACCGCTGCTGGCGATCAATCCCGTCGTCGACGTGATGACCCCGGATCCGCCGCCGGACATCGCGCCGATCGGCCCCGGCCATCCGATGGCCGAGATCAACCACCTCGCGGCCGGCTGCGACATCCGGCCGGACATGGCCAGCGTCTGGTCGCATCCGGTGGGGGCGAGTCGACGAACCGCCGAGGGACGAGGCGGCGAGGAGCGAGACAATCAGGATGCGTCGCCGTTGACGCGCATCTGGGTGCGGCCGCGCGGTGAACCGGCCGACGCGTTGTTCGCGTTGACGGCAGGGGACATCTCGATGCCGGTGACGTTTGCGGTGGGCCGCACCGGTTGGGCGCCGACGGTGCAGTTGACCGCCTATCTGCGCGGGGTGCCCGCCGACGGCTGGCTGCGCGTCATCTGCACCACCACCCAGATCGGTCAGACCTGGTTCGACGCCGATCACACCGTCGTCGACAGCGTCGGCCGGATAGTGGTGCAGACCCGTCAGCTCGCCATGGTGCCGCCGCCGTAATGCGGCGCCGCAACCGTTAGGGTTCCCGGATGGCCAGAATCGCGATCATCGGCGGCGGCAGTATGGGCGAGGCGCTGCTGTCGGGACTGCTTCGGGCGGGCCGCCAGGTCAAGGACATGGTGGTCGCCGAACGCGTGCCCGAGCGTGCCCGCTATCTCGCCGAGGCGTACTCGGTGCTGGTGACGTCGGTGCTCGACGCCGCCGAGCACGCGACGTACATCATCGTCGCCGTCAAGCCGTCCGACGTGGAGTCGGTGGTCGGCGAGATCGCCGAGGCCGCCGCCAAGGCCGAGTCCGACAGTGCCGAGCAGGTCTTCGTCACGATCGCCGCGGGAGTGTCGACCACGTTCTACGAGTCGAAGCTGCCGGCCGGGTCTCCGGTGATCCGGGTGATGCCCAATGCGCCCATGCTGGTGGGCGCCGGTGTCAGCGCGCTGGCGCCGGGCCGGTTCGCCAGCGACGAGCAGCTCAGGGCGGTATCCGCGCTGTTCGAGTCAGTCGGCGGGGTGCTGACCGTCCCGGAGAGCCAGATCGACGCCGTGACGGCCGTCTCGGGATCAGGTCCGGCGTACTTCTTCCTGTTGGTCGAGGCGCTCGTGGACGCGGGGGTCGCATCCGGCCTCAGTCGCAGCGTGGCCACCGAGCTGGCGTCCCAGACCATGGCGGGTTCGGCAGCGATGTTGCTGGAACGACTTGACCGGGGCCGCGAACGCGCCGCCGACGCGGCCACCGGGGTGGGCGTGGACACCACTGCGGCCCAGCTCCGCGCGACTGTGACGTCCCCGGGCGGCACCACCGCGGCCGGCCTTCGCGAATTGGAGCGTGGTGGTTTGCGGGCGGCCGTCGCCGACGCCGTCGCGGCCGCGAAAACACGCTCTGAGCAGCTAGGAATCACAGCAGAGTAATTCATCTATTTTCAACGGATTACCCCACACCCGTCGCAGTAACCCCATCTGCACCGCTATTCTCCTCGTGTAAGCACGCGTTCGTGCCAGCGGTGGGGAAGCCGCTGGAACAGGCCGTGCCCGATTGATTGGGTTGCGATGACGTCTATGAACGGGCCATCGGCGCGAGATTCGGCGGGCGGTAAGCGAGATAGTGGAGTTACTGGAGCCTCCGACCAGCCGGTCGCAAAGGCTCAATTTCTCACAGTCGCTGAGGTCGCCGGGCTGATGCGGGTCAGCAAAATGACCGTCTACCGGCTTGTGCACAACGGCGAACTGCCGGCCGTGCGCGTCGGACGGTCGTTCCGGGTGCACGCCAAAGCGGTCCATGATCTGCTGGAGACGTCCTACTTCGACGCCGGCTGAAGGTTGACGATGCGGCCGGCGTCTCGGCTGAGTCGGTTGACCCGTTTTCGGTTTGTGAGCCCACCTTCGGTAAGGTGGCCGGGTTAAGTCGTGTCAGTAGACGCGCCCGGGACCGCGGTCAGATCATCGCGGTTCCGCGCAGGCAACTCGGTAGGTAGGCAGCGAAGTTCATGGGTTCAGTCATCAAGAAGCGGCGCAAGCGCATGTCGAAGAAGAAGCACCGCAAGCTGCTTCGCCGCACCCGCGTGCAGCGCAGAAAACTCGGCAAGTAGACCGACGCAACCCATCCTGCGGCCGCCCCCGGGGAACCTCGGGGAGAAGCTGAGTTTTTCCTGCGGGTATCGCGCCCGAAACACCGTCGACCTCTCCGACCGGTAGCCTGTCGGGATGGATACGGGCCGCGACAGCAGCGATCCCCGTGAAGCCCCCCCGCAACCCAAGGTTGTTCTGGTCACCGGGGCGTGCCGCTTCCTCGGGGGGTACCTGACTGCGCGGCTGGCGCAGAACCCGGCGATCGAGCGGGTCATCGCGGTTGATGCCATCACCCCGAGCAAAGACCTGATGCGCCGGATGGGCCGGGCCGAATTCGTTCGCGCTGACATCCGAAACCCGTTCATCGCCAAGGTGATTCGTAACAGCGAGGTCGACACCGTGGTGCACGCCGCCGCCGCGTCGTATGCACCGCGGTCCGGCGGACGGGCGACGCTGAAGGAAATCAACGTGATGGGCGCCATGCAGCTGTTCGCGGCCTGCCAGAAGGCGCCGACGGTGCGGCGGGTCGTCCTGAAGTCGACATCGGAGGTCTACGGTTCCAACCCGCTGGACCCGGTGATGTTCACCGAGGGCAGCAGCGCCCGCCGGCCGCCGCGCGACGGGTTTGCCCGCGACAGCATCGACATCGAGGGCTATGCGCGCGGCCTGGGCCGGCGCCGCCCGGACATCGCGGTCACCATCCTGCGGCTGGCCAACATGATCGGCCCCGCCATGGATACGGCCCTGTCGCGGTATCTGGCCGGGCCGTTGGTGCCGACCGTGCTCGGCCGCGATGCGCGGCTGCAGTTGCTGCATGAGCAGGATGCCCTGGGTGCCCTCGAGCGGGCCACCATGGTCTGCAAATCTGGCACGTTCAACATCGGCGCCAGCGGCATCATCATGATGTCGCAGGCGATCCGGCGCTCGGGCCGCGTCGGGGTGGCGATGCCCGCGATCGGCGTGCGCGCCCTCGATTCGCTGGTGGGCGCCGCCCGTGGTCGCGAGCTCAACCGCGACCAACTCGACTACATGAGTTATGGACGGGTGATGGACACCACCCGGATGCGGACCGAACTCGGGTATCAGCCGAAGTGGTCCACGATGGAGGCGTTCGACGACTACGTGCGCGGGCGTGGATTGACACCGATTATCGATCCGCGGTGGGTACGCTCTGTGGAGGGTCGCGCCGTGGCGGTGGCGCAGCGTCTTGGCTAGATGCACATCGATGTCCTTGACGAAGAAGAAGACAAATCTGGGGGAGAAGGTATAGATCGTGGTGGGTGAGTCGAAGGCGAAAGTCATTCCGCTGCACGGGAGTTCCACCCGGGCAGCGGCAGCGCGCCGGGCGGGTCAGCGCGCTGATGCCGCCCGCAGGCATCCGTCGCTGTTCACCGATCCAGACGGACGCGCCGCGGCCGAGGAGTTCGCCGCCGTGGTGCACGAGATCGATCAGCACCGCGCTGCCGGCACCCCACTGACCGAGGACGACACTCCCAACGAACTCGCGCAGCGGATCGGCGCCGTTTCGGAATTCCTGCGCAAACGTCTCACCGGCGACTACGTCGTCGACGAGTTCGGCTTCGACCGGCACCTCAACGACGCGGTTTTCCTGCCTTTGCTGCGCGGATTGTTCCGCAATTGGTTCCGGGTGGAAGTCAGCGGCATCGAGAACCTGCCCGAATCCGGGGGCGCGCTGATCGTCGCCAACCACGCCGGTGTGCTGCCGTTCGACGGACTGATGGCCTCGGTGGCCGTCCACGATCACCATCCGACCAATCGCGATCTGCGTCTGCTGGCCGCCGACCTCGTGTTCGACATGCCGGTGCTCGGGCAGGCGGCGCGCAAGGCCGGCCACACCATGGCCTGCACCTCGGACGCGCATCGATTGCTGGCCGGCGGAGAGCTGACCGCCGTCTTCCCCGAGGGCTACAAGGGACTCGGCAAGCATTTCCGGGACCGGTACAAGTTGCAGCGGTTCGGCCGCGGCGGTTTCGTCTCGGCCGCGTTGCGGACCGGGGCGCCCATCGTGCCGTGCTCGATCGTCGGCTCCGAGGAGATCTACCCGATGATCGCCGACGTGAAGTTGTTGGCCCGGTTGTTCGGGCTGCCGTACTTCCCGGTGACGCCGCTGTTCCCGCTGGCCGGCCCGCTCGGCCTGGTGCCGCTGCCGTCGAAGTGGCACATCGAGTTCGGCACGCCGATCGAGACCACCGGCTACGACGCCGCCGCGGCCGACGATCCGATGATCACCTTCGAGTTGACCGACCAGGTCCGGGAGACCATCCAGCAGACGCTGTACCAACTGCTGGCCGGCCGCCGCAACATGTTCTTCGGCTGACGGGTCAGACCTGGCCGATGCGCGCCGCGATGGCGGCGACCTGTTCGTCGGTGTGCTCGTCGCTGATGGCCTCACCGATCATCGTGACCACACTGGTGATCACCGGCTCGCCGTTGCCGTCGGTCACCTCGGCACGCAACTCGGCGATCACTGTTCCGTGGGACTGCAGCACCGAATCCAGGTATGAGTCGAAGTACAGCTCATCGCCGGCCAGCAACGGGCGGTGGAACTTGATCTTCTGATCGCGGTGGATGACGCGGGCCAGGTTGATGCCGACGTCGAAGCGCTTGAACATCTCCATTTGCACCCGGCGCCCGGCCACGGCGACGAACGTCAGCGGCGCCAGCAGGGCGTCGTAGCCGAGCTCGTTGGCCGCGGCGAGGTCATAGTGCGCCGGATGCGTGTCCTTGACCGATTCGGCGAATTCCCGGATCTTCTCCCGTCCCACCACGAAGCGGTCGGGGAAGCGGTAGTGCGTACCGATGATCTGTTCAGCGATGGCCATAGCGGGGTGGAGTCTATCAACCGACGGCCCCGCTCCCCGCCGGATCGTCAGGCTCGGCGCTCGCGGTCAGCGCCGGCGCGACGCGACGGCCGCCAGGGCGCCACCGGCGGCTCCCAGCGCGAGCGCCGAGGGCACGCCGATCCGGGCCGCCCTGCGCACGGTGCGGTAATCGCGGATCTCCCAGCCCCGTTCGCGGGCCACGTCGCGCAGATCGGCGTCCGGATTGATGGCAACCGCGGTGCCGACGAGCGTCAGCATGGGGACGTCGTTGTAGCTGTCGGAGTAGGCCGTGCATCGGCGCAGGTTCAGACCCTCCCGGATGGCCAGTGCCCGCACCGCGTGCGCCTTGCCCGCGCCGTGCAGGATCTCGCCGACGAGACGCCCGGTGAACACCCCGTCGACCGACTCGGCGACGGTGCCCAGCGCGCCGGTCAGCCCGAGCCGCCGAGCGATGGTGGCCGCCAGCTCGTACGGGGTGGCGGTGACGAGCCACACCTGCTGGCCGGCATCGAGATGCATCTGGGCCAGGTCGCGGGTGCCGGGCCAGACCTTGTCGGCGATGAACTCGTCGTAGATCTCCTCGCCGAGCGACTCCAGCTCCGCTGTCGAGCGGCCCTCGATGAACGCCAGCGCCTTCTGCTTGCCCTCGGCGACGTCCTCGCTGTTCTCCCGCCCGGTCAGCTGGAACTTGGCCTGTGCATAGACGAAACCCATCACGTCGCGGTAGGTGAAGTACTTGCGGGCGGCCAGCCCGCGGGCGAAATGGACCAGCGACGACCCGTGCACCATGGTGTTGTCGACGTCGAAGAACGCCGCCGCGGTCAGGTCCGCGGGCGGCTGCGGAGGCGGTGCGGGCTGCTCCTCGTCGACGGCGTCAGAGGTCTCGACGAGGTCCTCGACGGCGCGCTCGGCACTGGCCTCACCGGCCACCGGTTCGGGCCCGTCGCCGACCATCGTTGAAACCCACCCCTCTTGCACGTCGTCCTCGCCTGACAACCCGCTGAACCCTTATGACCTTAATTCAAATGTCAGACTGGACACCGTGCAGCGGCCCGTCATCGAACTGCTGACCCGCGACGGGTGCAGCATCTGCCTTCGCATGCGCGACCGGTTGGCCGAACTGTCCGATGAACTGGGCTTCGATCTGGTCACCACGGACGTCGACGCCGCCGCGGCGGCGGGCAGTCCCGCGCTGCGTGCCGAGTTCGGTGACCGGCTGCCCGTGGTGCTTCTCGACGGCGACGAGCACAGCTACTGGGAAATCGACGAGCCCCGGTTACGCCGGGATCTGGCGGCGCGCACGGGCGGTCTGTGAACAATCTGACTAATTTGGAGACCACCTAGGTAAACGGCTACCGTTGTGGTCGGCTTTCGCTGTATTCGTCACCGGTAGCGGCAAGGGAGCGTGCACCGTGAGTGTCCTGCTTTTCGGGGTCTCGCACCGCAGCGCGCCGGTCTCCGTCCTCGAGCAGTTGTCCACCGATGAGGCCGATCAGGCCAAGATCATCGACACAGTGCTGCAGTCGCCGCTCGTGACCGAGGCAATGGTGTTGTCCACCTGCAACCGCGTCGAGGTGTACGCGGTTGTCGAGGCGTTCCACGGCGGCCTGTCGGTGATCGGCCAGGTGCTGTCGGACCACTCCGGCATGTCGATGGGCGACCTGACCAAGTACGCCTACGTCCGTTACGCCGAGGCCGCTGTCGAGCACCTGTTCGCCGTCACCTCGGGCCTGGACTCCGCGGTGGTCGGTGAACAGCAGGTCCTGGGTCAGGTGCGCCGCGCCTATGCCGCCGCCGAGGCCAATCACACCGTCGGCCGCACCCTGCACGAACTCGCGCAGCGCGCGCTGTCGGTCGGCAAGCGCGTGCACAGCGAGACGGGTATCGACGCCGCCGGCGCGTCGGTGGTGTCGGTGGCGCTCGACATGGCCGGCACCCGGCTGTCCGGGCTGGCCGGTCGCACCGCAGCGGTGATCGGCGCCGGATCGATGGGCGCGCTGTCGGCGGCGCATCTGGTACGGGCCGGCATCGGCCGGGTGTACGTCGTCAACCGGTCCCTGCCGCGCGCGGAGCGCCTCGCCGCAAACCTGCACGAGCAGGGCGTGGTGGCCACCGCACTGGTTCTTGACGATCTGGCCGTCGCACTGGCCGACGCCGACATCGTGGTCAGCAGCACCGGTGCGGTACGCCCGGTGGTGTCGCTCGCCGACGTCCACCATGCGCTGACGCGCCGAGACGAGCGGCAGGGCCTGGTGGTCTGCGACCTGGGCATGCCGCGTGACGTGGACCCCGCGGTCGCGGGACTGCCCGGGGTCTGCGGTTATCGACATGGATCGCATCCAGCGCGAGCCGTCGGCGCGGGCGGCCTCCGCCGACTCCGATGCGGCCCGGCAGATCGTCGCCACCGAGGTGGCCACCTACCTGGCCGGACAGCGGATGGCGGAGGTCACACCGACTGTCACCGCGTTGCGCCAGCGTGCGGCCGACGTCGTCGAGGCCGAGTTGCTGCGGCTGGACAACCGGTTGCCCGGGCTGGATTCCACCCACCGCGACGAGGTGGCCCGGACCGTGCGCCGGGTCGTCGACAAGCTGCTGCACGCGCCCACCGTGCGGGTGAAGCAACTGGCCAGCGCCCCGGGTGGCGACACCTACGCCGAGGCGCTCCGTGAGCTGTTCGAGCTCGATCCGCACGCCGTCGACGCCGTCGCCACTGCGGGCGAATTGCCTTTGTTGGCAACGGAATTCGACGTCGACGCCGGCGAGAATCACGAGTAGGGCTTGGCTTCGAACGTGATCCGGATCGGTACCCGGGGCAGCCTGCTGGCAACGACGCAGTCCGGCATCGTCAGGGATGCCCTGCGTGAGCGTGGCCACACTGCGGACCTCGTGGTGATCTCCACCGCCGGGGACCAGTCGTCGGCCCCGATCGCGGAGATCGGCGTCGGCGTGTTCACCACCGCGCTGCGCGACGCCCTGGCCGCCGCGGAGATCGATGTCGCCGTGCACTCCTACAAAGACCTGCCGACCGCGGCGGATCCCCGCTTCGTCATCGCCGCGATCCCGGCACGCGCCGATGCGCGCGACGCCCTGGTGGCCCGCGACGGCCTGGTGCTGGGCGAGTTGCCCGCCGGATCGGTGATCGGGACGTCGTCCGTGCGGCGGGCGGCGCAGCTTAGAGCACTGGGTCTCGGTTTGGAAATCCGACCCCTACGAGGCAACCTAGACACCAGGTTGAACAGGGTAAGCAACGGTGATCTCGACGCTGTCGTGGTGGCCCGGGCGGGATTGGCCCGCATCGGACGCCTCGGCGATGTCACCGAGACGTTGGAGCCGGTACAGATGTTGCCGGCGCCGGCTCAAGGGGCGTTGGCCGTCGAGTGCCGTGCCGGTGACACCGGCCTCGCGGAACTGTTGGCGGAACTCGATGACGCCGACACCCGCGCGGCGGTCACCGCGGAGCGAGCCCTGCTCGCCGAACTGGAGGCGGGCTGTTCCGCACCGGTTGGCGCGATCGCGGAAGTGGTCGAGTCGATCGATGAGGACGGCAATGTCTTCGAGGAACTGTCGTTACGCGGCTGCGTGGCGGCGTTGGACGGATCCGACGTGATCCGCGCGTCCGGCATCGGGAAAACCGGTCGGGCCCGGGAGCTGGGGCTCTCGGTGGCCGCGGAGTTGTTCGAGTTGGGTGCGCGCGAGCTCATGGAAGAGCGGGAGTGATACAGATGAGCATGCGAGGCCGCAAGGCGAAGCCGGGCCGCATCCTGTTCGTCGGGTCAGGGCCGGGCGATCCGGGCCTTCTGACGACGCGGGCGCGCACCGTGCTGGCCAACGCCGCGCTGGTATTCACCGACCCCGACGTTCCCGAGCAGGTGCTCGCGATCGTCGGCTCGGAGCTTCCCCCGGCGTCCGGACCCGCGCCCGCACCGGAGCCCCCGGCTCCGCCGAGCGACGGTGACCAGGACCCCGACGGTGCGCAGCCGGTCGACGAGCTGGCCCCGCCGGTCGTGACGCTCGGCCCGGACATCCGCCCGGCGCTCGGCGATCCCGCGGAGGTCGCCCGCATCCTGGCCCACGAGGCGCGCCTGGGAACCGACGTGGTCCGGCTGGTCGCCGGTGACCCGCTGTCGATCGACTCGGTGCTCGCCGAGGTCAACGCCGTGTCCCGCACCCAGCTGTTCTTCGAGATCGTGCCCGGCCTGCCCGCCAGCACCGCGGTGCCGACGTATGCCGGCCTGCCGCTGGGTTCGTCGCACACCGTCGCCGACGTCCGTGCCCCTGATGTCGATTGGGCCGCTCTGGCCGCCGCACCCGGCCCGCTGATTCTGCAGGCCACCGCGCAGCATCTGGCCGACTCGGCGCGCACGCTGATCGAGCACGGCCTGAACGCGTCCACCCCGTGCGTGGTCACCGCGCAGGGCACCACCTGCGCGCAGCGCAGCGTCGAGGCCACGCTGGCCGAGCTGAGCGACCGCGCCGCGATCGGCGCCAACGACCCGGCCGGTCCGCTGACCGGCCCGCTGGTGGTCACCATCGGCAAGACCGTGACGCACCGCGCCAAACTCAACTGGTGGGAGAGCCGCGCGCTGTACGGCTGGACCGTGCTGGTGCCGCGTACCAAGGATCAGGCCGGCGAGATGAGCGACAGGCTGGTGTCCCACGGCGCCCTGCCCGTCGAGGTGCCGACCATCGCCGTCGAGCCGCCGCGCAGCCCGGCCCAGATGGAAAGGGCCGTCAAGGGTTTGGTCGACGGCCGCTACCAATGGGTGGTGTTCACCTCCACCAACGCCGTGCGTGCGGTCTGGGAGAAGTTCGGCGAGTTCGGACTCGACGCCCGCGCGTTCTCCGGCGTGCGGATCGCCTGCGTGGGCGAAGCCACCGCCGACCGGGTCCGCGCGTTCGGGATCAGCCCCGAACTGGTGCCGTCCGGCGAGCAGTCCTCGCTGGGCCTGCTCGATGAGTTCCCGCCCTACGACGACATTTTCGACCCGGTGAACCGGGTGCTGTTGCCGCGGGCCGACATCGCGACCGAGACGCTGGCCGAGGGCCTGCGTGATCGCGGCTGGGAGATCGAGGACGTCACCGCCTACCGCACGGTGCGCGCCGCCCCGCCGCCCGCGCACACCCGGGAGATGATCAAGACCGGTGGTTTCGACGCGGTCTGCTTCACCTCGAGTTCGACCGTGCGCAACCTGGTCGGTATCGCCGGCAAGCCGCACGCCCGCACGATCGTGGCGTGCATCGGCCCCAAGACCGCCGAAACCGCAGCGGAATTCGGCCTGCGCGTCGATGTGCAGCCGGAGACCGCAGCGGTGGGACCGTTGGTCGAGGCGCTCGCCGAACACGCCGCCCGGCTGCGGGCCGAGGGTGCGCTGCCGCCGCCGCGCAAGAAGAGTCGAAGGCGCTAACCCGTAATGGCGCTCCCGGAGCGTCCGCGCAGGCTGCGCTCGACGCCGGCGATGCGGCGTCTGGTCGCCGAAACCTCCTTGGAGCCAAGGCATCTGGTGTTGCCGATGTTCGTCGCCGACGGCATCGACGAGCCTCGGCCGATATCGTCGATGCCGGGCGTGGTCCAGCACACCCGTGACTCGCTGCGCCGCGCCGCCGCCGCGGCTGTCGACGCCGGGGTGGGCGGTCTGATGCTGTTCGGCGTTCCCCGCGACGAGGACAAGGACGCGTCCGGGTCGACCGGCCTGGATCCGGACGGCATCCTCAATGTGGCGCTGCGGGATCTGAGCAAGGACCTCGGGGATGCCACCGTGCTGATGGCCGACACCTGCCTCGACGAGTTCACCGATCACGGCCACTGCGGTGTGCTGGACGAGCGCGGCCGGGTCGACAACGACGCCACCAACTGCCCAGTACGTGAAACTGGCTGTCGCACAGGCGGAATCGGGCGCCCACGTGGTCGGCCCCAGCGGCATGATGGACGGCCAGGTGGCCGCCATCCGGGACGGGCTGGACGCGGCCGGGCACACCGACGTCGTCATCCTGGCCTATGCCGCGAAGTTCGCGTCGGCGTTCTACGGTCCGTTCCGCGAGGCCGTCGCGTCGAGCCTGCAGGGGGACCGGCGCACCTACCAGCAGGACGCCGGCAACGTGCGGGAGGCGCTGCGCGAGATCGAACTCGACCTCGCCGAGGGTGCCGACATCGTCATGGTCAAACCGGCGATGGCCTACCTGGACGTGGTGCGCGCCGCCGCCGATCTGTCGCCGGTGCCCGTGGCCGCCTACCAGGTGTCGGGGGAGTACGCGATGATCTGCGCGGCCGCCGCCAACGGCTGGGTGGACGGACGCGCCGCCGCACTGGAGGCGCTGACCGGCATCCGGCGCGCCGGGGCCGACATCGTGCTCACCTACTGGGCCGCCGAGGCCGCCGGCTGGCTGGCGTGACCCAGTCGCCCCAACCTCGGCCGCCGCAGGCGCTCGAGAAGCCGACGCGGCCCGAAGACATCGACACCGGGTTCTGGTTGTGGGTGGTGGCGTTGCCCCTGATGATTGCCGGCTATATCTGCGACGCCGTGACCGCGCCGATGTCCTCGCCCCTGATGATCGCGATCGCCGTGATCTTCGCCGTCGTGCTCGTCACCGTGGTGGTGACGTTCCTGATGCTGATGCGCGCGGGCTACCGGTGGGCGCGCACCGTGCTGACGGGCGGCGCGCTCGCGTCGATCCTCTACACCGCCAGCAGCCTGTTCACGGTGCAGCGGCCCACCGCCGCGGCGCTGATTTACGCAGGGACAGGCATCATCGGTGCGGTGCTGCTGGCCGGTGGGATCGTCCTGGTGCATCGCAAGGACGGTCACGGCTTCTTCACCCGGTGACCTTCGAAACCCGTCTCCGACCGACCGATAGGCTGGCCCGACCATGTCATCTCCCGCTACCTCGTCCCCTCCGCCGACATCCCGGCCGCGTGCCGTGGAGGTGGCGTTCTGGCTGCTGATCGTGGGCGCGGTGATGCTCGTGGTCGGCGGACTGCTGGCGGCCACCATGGGCTTCGACAACATCCGGAGCGTGGCCCCGGACTCGGTCAGCGACGAGCAGGTGCACAACTACCTCACCTTTCACCGCGGCTCGGGGGTCATCTGTGTGCTGACGGGTGTCGCGCTGGGCTTTCTGACCGGCAAGATGCGCCTCGGAGACGCGCGGTTCCGGCGCGCCACCATCGTGCTCGCGCTGGTGACCGTGGTACTGGTGGGACTGGTCGCGGTGTTCGCCGGCATCCACATACTGTCGCTGGTGGGGCTGCTGCCGATCATCGTCGGCGCACTGCTGCTGACCCGGCCCGCTGCCGCCGAGTGGTTCACCGGAGCCGGATCGTGACCGAGTCGCCGGGCAGCCCGTCCGAAGGACCGCGAGGTGCTGTTCTCCGAGTACGGCGCCAGCTGGTACTGGCTGCTGGCGGGTCCCGCAGCCGGGGTGGCGATGCTGCTCATCCAGCTCAGCAGCGGTCTCGGCGTACAACTGGTGGTGCCGACGGCGTTCCTGGTGCTGGTGACATCCTTTCTCGCCATGCAGGTCAAAGCGGCCCGCATTCACACGTCGGTGGTGCTGACCGACGAAGCGCTGCGGCAGGGCACCGAGACGATCCTGGTCGACGAGATCGTCATGGTCTATCCCGCGCCGCGCAGTTTTTCGCGCAGCTACTACGACAGCAGACTGCTCCACAAGAACAACGCGCTGACCAACCGGGCGTTGCGACGGGCCGGGCTGGACGAAGCCGACCAGGCGGACGAGGCCGACGACAACAGCCAGGACGACAGCGACGCCGCGATCGTCGAGAAGTGGCAGTCGTCGCGCGCGCTCGGTGAGCTCAGCGGCGTGCCGCGGGGTCGCACCGGCATCGGGCTGAAACTCACCGGCGGCCGCACCGCGCAGGCATGGGCGCGGCACCACCGCGACCTGCGCGCCGCGCTGACGCCGCTCGTCGAAGAGCGCCGGGGCCCGCAAGCCGGCGGCAACCCATGACGGCGCCGAACCGGGGCGTCCTGCAGCTGATCCTCGCGGTCCTCGCCGCGGCGGGCTGCGCGTGGAGTTGGGCCGGCGCGCAATCGGTCGTCGAGGTGGCACCCGTCATCGACGGCGAGCCCACCACCACATCGGTGGTCTACGACGCACCACTGCTGACCCTGGCACTCCTGCTGGCCGCGGTCGCGGGTGTGCTGGTGGTGCTGGCGGTCGCGAATCTGCGGCGGCGCAGGGAAGCCCTCCGCCCATATACCCCATAGGGGTATAGTCGGTCCGGTGAACTCCACCCGAACTGTGACCGATCTGCGGCTCGCCGGCATGAGCTGTGCCTCGTGCGCCGCGCGCGTCGAGCGTGGCCTCAATCAGCTGGACGGAGTGCACGCCACGGTCAACTTCGCGGTCGAGCGTGCGCACGTCGAACACGATGCGGACGTGTCGGCCGGCGACCTCATCGCCGCTGTCGAATCCACCGGCTATCACGCCGAGGTGGCCGCCGCGCCGGGCAGCGCCGACGCCGTCCCGCCCGGCGGTCACGCAGACCACGGTGACCACATGAACCATGACGCCGGGCCCGGGCTGACGCGCCCGGCTGATCGGCTCGGCGGTGCTCGCGGTCCCGGTGGTCGTCGTGTCGATGACGATGGCCTGGCACTTCCCTGGCTGGGAGTGGCTGGCGTGGGCGTTGACCACCCCGATCGTGTTTTGGGGCGGCTATCCGTTCCACCGCGCGGCCCTGCGCAGCGCGCGGCACGGCGCATCCACGATGGACACCCTGGTGTCGCTGGGCACCCTGGCGGCCTACCTGTGGTCGGCGGTCACCCTGCTGATCGGTCGGCGCTCACCACGTCTACTTCGAGGTCGCCGCCGCGGTGACGGTGTTCCTGCTGGCCGGCCGGTACGCCGAGACGCGGGCCAAACGCTCGGCGGGTGCGGCGCTGCGGGCGCTGTTGTCGCTGGGCGCCAAGGACGCCACCGTGCTGCGCGACGGAGTGGAGATCGGTATCCCGGCATCCGAACTGGCGGTCGGTGACGTGTTCGTGGTGCGGCCCGGTGAACGGGTGGCCACCGACGGCACCGTGACCGATGGCGCCAGCGCGCTGGACACCTCGGCGATGACCGGCGAGTCGGCTCCGGCCGATGTGGGGCCCGGCGACGACGTGCTCGGCGGCTCGGTGAACACCTACGGCCGAATCCTGGTTCGCGCCAACAGGGTCGGTGCCGACACCCAGCTGGCGCGGATGGGTCGGCTGGTCACCGATGCGCAGAACGGCAAGGCGTCGGTCCAGCGGCTGGCCGACCGGGTGTCGGCGGTGTTCGTGCCCGCGGTGCTGGTGATCGCCGCGCTGACGCTCGCCGCGTGGCTGGCGTTCGGTCCGTCGGTGTCGGCCGCGTTCACCGCCGCCGTCGCCGTGCTCATCATCGCCTGCCCGTGCGCGCTGGGCCTGGCCACACCGACGGCGATCCTGGTCGGTACCGGCCGCGGGGCGCAGCTCGGAATTCTGTTCAAGGATCCCCAGGTGCTCGAGACCGTGACGGGCATCGACACCGTCGTGCTCGACAAGACCGGCACCGTCACCACCGGGGCGATGTCGGTGGTCGACGTCGAGCCGCGGCCCGGCGAGGATCCCGACACACTGCTGGCGCGGGCCGCCGCGGTGGAGGCCGCGTCCGAACATCCCGTCGCCGCGGCCGTCGTCGCCGCCGCCCGTGAACGCGGACTGACCGTCGAAGCCGTCACCGAATTCGCCAACGAACCCGGCATCGGCGTTGCCGGTCTGGTCGACGGCACCCGGGTGACGGTGGCGCGTCTCGGTTCGATCGCCGGGGTCGGTCTGCTGACCCCGCCGCAGCCGGGCACCGCGGTCGAGGTGGCGTGGGACGGCCGGGTGCGCGGCGTCATCACGGCTGTCGGACGCGGTCAAACCCACCAGCGCCGCGGCCGTCGCCGAACTGACCGCCATGGGAATCACGGCGGTGCTGCTCACCGGCGACAGTGCCGCGGTGGCGCACCGCGTGGCCGCCGAGGTCGGTATCGCGCCCGCTGAGGTGATCGCCGGTGTGCTGCCGACGGAGAAAGCCGCCGTGGTCCGACGACTTCAGGCGCGAGGGCCGTCGGGTGGCGATGGTCGGGGACGGCGTCAACGACTCGGTTGCCCTGGCGACCGCCGATATCGGCATGGCGATGGGGACGGGCACCGATGCGGCCATCGAGGCCGGCGACGTGACCCTGGTGCGCGGTGACCTGCGGACCGTGCCGACGGCGCTGCGGTTGGCGGCGCGCACACTGCGGACCATCCGGGTGAACCTGTTCTGGGCCTTCGCCTACAACGTCGCCGCCATCCCGCTGGCGGCGCTGGGCCTGCTGAACCCGATGATCGCCGGTGCCGCGATGGCGGCGTCGTCGGTGCTCGTGGTCGCCAACAGCCTGCGGCTGCGCAGCTTCCGACTGAGGTCTCGGCGGATTGTGAGCCGCGTCACCCGCCTTGACACCTTGGTACAGAGTGCACAATCTGTAACACTGTTCCGCATGACGGAGTTGGTGCACACCGAAGCACTGGCCGACGCCGCACCGCTGGACGCCGGTTCGCTGGTCTGGCGCTACTTCGGGGACAACCGGATGTATCTGATCGGGCCGCGGCCCGCCGTGCTGCAGAACATGCTGGCCGAGCTCGGCCAGGGCGTGCTGGACCATTCGGTGTTCTTCGCCGACACCGCCGCCCGGGTCAAGCGGTCCATGCCGCCGATCTTCAACACCGTCTACGGCTCCGAGCGACGACAACGCCGGCGCCCGGGTCCGCGACTTCCACGTCGACATCAAGGGCGACATGCCGCCGACGGAAGTCAGCCGCTACCACGCCCTGAACCCGGAGACCTACTTCTGGGCGCACGCGACATTCGTCGAGCAGGTGCTCTACTTCGCCGACACCTTCGTCAAGCGCCTCACCGATGCCGAGAAGGAACAGATCTACCGCGAATCCAAGACGTGGTACCGCCGCTACGGCGTCAGCGACCGGGTGCTGCCCGCCGACTACGCCGAGTTCGAAAAGTACTGGGACCACATGATGGACACCGTGGTCGTCCCGCACAAGACCGCCCAATACGGCGTCGGCTACGTCACCAAGGGCTTCCCGAGACCCAAGGACGTTTCGCCGCTGGCGTGGAAAATCGTTGCGCCGGTGTTCAATCCGATGGCCGCATTCCTGACCACCGGCGGGCTGCCGCCGCGGGCGCGGGACGCTGCTCGGCCTGCCGTGGAGCGACAGGCAGGAACGCCGCTACCAGCGTTTCGCGGCATTCTGGCGGTCGCGCGCGGTCAACGCGGTCTGGGATCGATTGCCGATGACGTTGCGCTACAACACGTTCGCGCAAACCGGCTACGCACGGGAAGGCGTCACGCCATGAGCGGCGCCGACGCGGACCCGGCGACCACCGCGATCCTCGATGCGGCGGTGGCGGAGTTCGAACGACACGGTTTCCGCCGCGTCGCCCTCGACGACGTGGCCCGGCGGGCCAAGGTCAGCCGGACCACCATCTACCGCCGGTTCGCCGGACGCGACGAACTGGTCGCCGCGGTGATCGACCGCGAGAACGAGGCGTTGTTCGTCGAGATCGCCGAGCACATCAAAGCCGCAGGGCCGAAGGCGAATATCTATGTCGAGGCGTTCACGGCGGCGATCGTGAAGTTCCGGGACCATCGGGTGCTCAACCGGATGATCATCGACGACCCCGCACTGGCACTCGAGCTTGCACACGAGCACTACGCCCCGGCGGTGGCACGGATCGTTGCGGCGTTGCACGTGATCTTCCCGCCGGGCTTCGCCGACCGGGTCGGTGCGGCGACGGTGGCCGCATTGGCCGATGGCATCCTGCGCTACTCGCTGATGGCGCTGCTGTTGCCCAGCCTGCAACCGCTCGAAACCGCCGATGACGTCCGCGCGTTCGCCACGGAGCACTTTCTGCCGAGTCTGCCGGCGGTGCTGCGGGCCGTTCGCGTCTGAGGCTCAGCCGTCGGCACGCTCGAGCAGCAACGTGGACGGCACTCGGGTTGCCGCGACCACCTGCCGCCACGGCGCCCGCAGCAGCGAAACCGCTTCATCCGTCGGCACGATGCGCGGATCGCGCACCTCGAAGGTCTTGCCGCTCAACACCACCCGGCCCGACAACGGTCGCACCGCCCGGTTGATCACCAGGCGGTTGAACTCGGCGCGTCGATCGGCGAACCGCACGCTAAACCCGTCCCATCAGAGTCACCGGAGTGCAACTGGTAGCTCAGTGAGCCGTCTCCAGAACGGGACGGGCGCGAACGTGAGCTCAGCGGGGTCGACCGCCAGGCACAGGTCGGGGAATCGGGTGACGAGGTTGGTGATGGCGATGCGGGTCTCCATGCGTGCGAGGTTGGCACCGAGGCAGAAATGCGCGCCTTTGCTGAATGCGATGTGGTGATTGGGGCTGCGGGTGATGTCGAAGACGTCGGGTCGGTCGAACACAGCGGGGTCGCGGTTGGCCGAGGCCAGCAGCGGGATGACCGGCGCTCCCTGCGGAATCGTGACACCGAGCAACTCGACATCCTGGGCGGCGAAGTTAGGCTTGGTACCGCCGATGGTGCCGGTGTAACGCAGCATCTCCTCGACGGCCGAGCCGATCAGGTCGGGCCGCGCCTGAAGTGACACCAGTTGCCCGCGGTGGGTCAACAGGGTGGCGATCGCGTTGCCGATCAAGTTGTAGGTGGTTTCATAGCCGGCGACCACCAGCAGGAACACCATCGCCACGACTTCGTCGTCGGACAGGCTGTCGCCGTCCTCGGAAGCATGAATCAGCCCGGTCATGATGTCCTCGGCCGGGGCTGCCCGGCGGCGTTCGATCACCCCGCGGATCAAGTCGATCAGGGGCTCCATCCTGGCCGCGGTCTCCTCGATCCCGTATTTGGCCATGCCGTCCATGACAAGTTTCATGCCGTCATGGAATTGCGACCGGTCGGCTTCGTCGACGCCGACCATCTCGCTGATCACGGTGACGGGGACGGGCAGCGCGTAGTCGTTGATCAGCTCGATCTGACGGCCGGGTTCGAAGCTGTCGAGCAGCTCGTTCGTCGCCACTTCGACGCGGTCGGTCAGTCGGGCGACGGCCTTCGGGGTGAACGCGCGGCTGACGAGCTTGCGTAGCCGTAGATGCTCTGGATCGTCCTTGAGGATCATGCTGTCGGTGCTCATGAACCGGATCGCCTCCGGCATCGGGAACGGCTCGGCGCCCGCAACGACGCGACGGAAACGGTGATCGGTGGTCAGATCGACGCAGTCCCGGTACCGCGCCAGGAGGTAGAAATCCGCGTCACCGGCGTAACTCAAGCGGGCGCGGCAGACGGGCGCTTCCCGGCGCAATCGGGCATAGGACGGGAACGGATCCGCCAGGAACTCCGGGCTGTCCAGTTCGATCGGCCGGCCCGTCGACGTGTTTTCTGCAGTGCCCATCGGGGCGTTCACACCCGCCGCAGCAGCACGGCGCCGTTGTCGAACGGGATCTTGGGGAACACCTTCCCGGCCAGCCCGGTGACATGCTCGGCCGCTTCGGCTTTCGTCACCACGTGCGGGTCGGCCACCTCGAACGTGCGGCCGTAGCGCTTGAGCCGGCCGCCACCGGAGGCGGTGATGTTCTTCAGCCAGTCGCGGTCCGGCCCGTAGCTGAGCAGGATCGCCACGCCGTCATCGGTGGAGAACACCGTCAACGGGGTCCGGTACGTCTTGCCCGACTTGCGGCCGACGTGCTCGAGAATCCCGAACGTCGGCGCGTAGCCCGCCCAGATCCGCTGGATCGGGTTGGTCACATGCCGGTTGAACCGTGCCAGCCACTGCGGTAGTTGCATGCCATCCCATCAAACGCGCGGTGCCGGGCCGAGACAACCTGACTGCGGTCGGAGCGCCATTGCCGGTCGACCGATCGTGGGACAGACTTCGATGATGGCCTACCTCAAGCCGCCGTGGTTCACCGTGCAAGATCTTCAACAAGGTCGCCATGGTCACCGGGATCTCCGGGAGTGAGACGCTGACGGTGACCCGTCGCAGCGGCGGCGAGGCCCAGCGGATTCCCGTGCTCACGGTCGTCGTCGACGGCATCCGCTACCTGGTTTCCACCCGCGGCGAATCGCAGTGGGTCCGCAACGTCCGGGCCACCCCGACGGTGACGTTGGCCACTCGTTCCGGCACCACCGACTACCTTGCCGAGGAGATACCCGTCGACCAGCGAGAACGCGTGCTCGCGGCCTACCAGGCCAAGGCCGGAAAAGCCGTCGAGGGCTACTTTCGCAGCCTGCCGCAGGCCCGCGACCACCCGGTCTTCGCGCTGACCCCGGCCTGAAGACCCGCACCCTGTCATTGGGCACCCGGGTCAGCTGGGACACTGTAGGCCATGAGCAGTACCGACCTGTCCGCAAAGCTGTTCGCCGACGCGTGCGAGTTGATCCCCGGCGGCGTCAACTCGCCGGTACGCGCGTTCAGCGCCGTCGGCGGGACCCCGCGCTTCATCACCTCGGGGCAGGGCTGCTGGCTGACCGACGTCGACGGCAACCGCTACGTCGACCTGGTGTGCTCGTGGGGTCCGATGATCCTCGGGCACGCGCACCCGGCGGTCGTCGAGGCCGTCTCGCAGGCCGCCGCCCGTGGACTGTCGTTCGGCGCGCCGACGCCGTGCGAGTCCGAACTGGCCGCCGAGATCATCGGCCGGGTCGCCCCGGTGGAACGGGTCCGGCTGGTGAACTCCGGCACCGAGGCCACGATGAGCGCGGTCCGGTTGGCACGCGGATTCACCGGCCGTCCGAAGGTGGTCAAGTTCTCCGGCTGCTACCACGGCCACGTCGACGCACTGCTCGCCGACGCCGGCTCCGGCGTCGCGACCCTGGGGCTGCCGTCCTCGCCGGGGGTCACCGGCGCCACCGCCGCCGACACGATCGTGCTGCCCTACAACGACGTCGACGCCGTCGAGAAGGCCTTCGCCGAGTTCGGTGACCAGATCGCCGTCGTCATCACCGAGGCCAGCCCCGGCAACATGGGCTGCGTACCGCCCGCTGCCCGGCTACAACGCCGCGCTGCGCCGCATCACCGCCGCGCACGGCGCGCTGCTGATCCTCGACGAGGTGATGACCGGGTTCCGGGTCAGCCGAAGTGGTTGGTACGGAATCGATCCCGTCGACGCCGACCTGTTCACCTTCGGCAAGGTGATGAGCGGCGGCCTGCCCGCCGCGGCGTTCGGCGGCCGGGCCGATGTGATGGAGAAGCTGGCCCCGCTCGGGCCGGTCTATCAGGCCGGCACGCTGTCGGGCAACCCGGTGGCGATGGCCGCGGGCCTGGCCACGCTGCGCACCGCCGACGATGCGGTCTACGCCACGCTCGACGCCAACGCCGACCGGCTGGCCGGTCTGCTCGGCGACGCGTTGACGGAAGCCGGTGTCCCACATCAGGTTCAGCGGGCCGGAAACATGCTCAGCGTGTTCTTCGGCGACGCGCCCGTCACCGACTTCGCGTCGGCGCGCGCCAGCTCAGACCTGGCGCTTCCCGCCGTTCTTCCACGCACTGCTCGACGCCGGCGTGTACCCGCCCTGCAGCGCCTACGAGGCGTGGTTCGTCTCGGCCGCGCTCGACGATGACGCGTTCGCGCACATCGCCGCCGCGCTGCCCGGCCGCCGCAGCAGGCCGCCGCCGCTGCCACGGACCCGGGGGCCTGACGTGGGCGAGAAGACGATCGTGCACGTCATGCGCCACGGCGAGGTGCACAACCCGGAGAAGATCCTGTACGGCCGGCTGCCCGGCTACCACCTGTCCGACCGCGGCAGGCGACAGGCGGACGCGGTCGCAGACTGGCTGGCGCACAACGACATCGTCTACGTGGTGGCGTCACCGCTGGAACGTGCCCAGCAGACCGCGACGCCGATCGCCGTCGCACACCGGCTTGCCGTCGACACCGACGACGACCTCATCGAATCGGACGAATGTCTTCGAGGGCAAGCGTGTTTCACCCGGCGACGGGGCGTTGCGGGATCCCCGCAACTGGTGGCACCTGCGCGACCCGTTGACCCCGTCGTGGGGCGAGCCCTACGAGCAGGTCGCGGCGCGGATGATGGCCGCGGTGCATCGTGCCCGGGCCCAGGCGCGCGGTCATGAGGCCGTGTGCGTCAGCCATCAGTTGCCGGTGGAGACGCTGCGCCGGGCGATGAACGGTAACCGGTTGGCGCACTTGCCGACTCGCCGCATGTGCAACCTGGCGTCGCTGACGTCCTTCGCCTTCGACGGCGACAGGCTGGTCGGCTGGGGTTACGCGGAGCCGGCCGCGTAGTGAAGCGGTGGGTGGTCACATCGGTGTGCGCGGCGATGCTCGCGCTCACCGGCTGCTCCACCGGACACGACGCCGTCGCACAGGGCGGCACGTTCGAGTTCGTCGCGCCGGGCGGCAAGACCGACATCTTCTACGACCCGCCCGAGAGCCGGCACCGGCCGGGGCCCGTGAGCGGTCCCGACCTGATGGACCCGCGCGAAGACGTTGTCGCTCGACGACTTCGACGGCAAGGTCGTCGTGCTCAACGTGTGGGGTCAGTGGTGCGGGCCGTGTCGCACCGAGATCGGTGAACTGCAGCAGGTCTACGACGCCACCCGCAGCAGCGGCGTGGCGTTCCTGGGCATCGACGTGCGCGACAACAACCGCGACGCCGCGGTGGACTTCATCAAGGACCGCAAGATCACCTTCCCGTCGATCTACGACCCGGCGATGCGCACCATGATCGCCTTCGGCGGCAAGTACCCGACCACGGTGATCCCGTCGACCGTGGTGCTCGACCGCGAGCACCGGGTGGCCGCGGTGTTCCTGCGCGAACTGCTCGCCGAGGATCTGCAACCCGTCGTGGCAGCGCCTCGCCGCCGAGCCCGCCCCGACATCCGCACCGGGGCAGCGTCAATGAGCGGGACAGCCGAACTCGCCGCCACCGGTCCGCTGCTGCTGGCGCTCGGGGTGTGCGTGCTGGCCGGGCTGGTGTCGTTCGCGTCGCCGTGCGTGGTGCCGCTGGTGCCGGGCTACCTGTCCTACCTGGCCGGGGTCGTCGGCGTCGACGGGGAGTGGACGCCGATGCGCCGGGTGCCGTCACGACGCGGGCGCATCGTCACCGGACACGCCTTCGGGTGGCCGCCTCGGCGCTGCTGTTCGTCGCCGGTTTCACCGCGGTGTTCCTGCTGGGCACCGTCGCCGTGCTGGGCATGACCACCACCTTGATCACCAATCAGCTTGTGCTGCAACGGGTCGGCGGGGTGCTGACCATCATCATGGGACTGGCGTTCGTCGGCTTCATCCCCGCGCTGCAGCGCCAGGCCCGCTTCGCCCCGCGCATGCTGACCACCGTTGCGGGTGCCCCACTGCTGGGCGCGGTGTTCGCGCTGGGCTGGACGCCGTGCCTGGGCCCGACGCTGACCGGCGTGATCACCGTCGCGTCGGCCACCGACGGCGCCGAGCGTGGCGCGCGGCGTGCTGCTGGTCATCGCCTACTGCCTGGGTCTGGGAATTCCGTTCGTGCTGCTGGCATTCGGCTCCAGCTGGGCGGTCGGCGGACTGGGCTGGCTGCGCCGGCACACCCGGGCCATCCAGATCTTCGGCGGCGTCCTGCTGATTCTGGTGGGCATCGCGCTGGTGACCGGCGTGTGGAATGACTTCGTCTCCTGGGTGCGCGACGCGTTCGTCAGCGATGTGAGGCTGCCGATTTGAGCAGTCTGTTCGCATGGGCCCGCAACACCTGGCGGGCGCTGACATCGATGGGCACCGCGCTGGTGCTGCTGTTCCTGCTGGCGCTGGCCGCGGTGCCCGGCGCCCTGCTGCCGCAGCGCAGCCTCAACGAGAGCAAGGTCGACGAGTACATCGGGCAGCACCCGGTCATCGGCCCGTGGCTGGACCGCCTGCAGTTCTTCGAGGTGTTCTCCAGCTTCTGGTTCACCGCCATCTACGTGCTGTTGTTCATTTCGCTCGTCGGCTGCCTCACCCCGCGGATGATCGAGCACGCCCGCAGCCTGCGTGCGGTGCCGGTGCCCGCTCCGCGCAACCTGGCGCGGCTGCCCAAGCACGCCGAGGCGCAGACCACCGGCGACCCGCAGGCGCTGGCGACGGAGATGTCGCAGCGACTTCGCGGCTGGCGCAAGGTCATTCGGACCGACGAGAGCACCGTCGAACTCTCCGCCGAGAAGGGCTACCTGCGCGAGTTCGGCAACCTGGTCTTCCACTTCTCGCTGCTGGGCCTGCTGGCCGCGGTGGCCGTCGGCAAGATGTTCGGCTACGAGGGCAACGTCATCGTCATCGCCGACGGCGGGCCGGGATTCTGCTCGGCGTCCCCGGCGGCGTTCGACTCGTTCCGCGCCGGCAACACCGTCGACGGCACCTCGCTGTACCCGATGTGCGTGCGCGTCAACGATTTCCAGGCCCACTACCTGCGACAACGGGCAGGCCAAGACGTTCGCCGCCAACATCGACTACCAGGCCGGCGACGACCTGAACAGCGATACGTGGCGGCAGTACCGGCTCGAGGTCAACCACCCGCTGCGGGTCGGCGGCGACCGGGTCTACCTGCAGGGCCACGGCTACGCGCCCACGTTCACCGTGACGTTCCCCGACGGGCAGAAGCGCAGCCAGACCGTGCAGTGGCGCCCGGAGGACCAGCGTGACGCTGCTGTCGTCGGGCGTGATCCGCATCGACCCGCCCGCGGGCACCTACCCCGACGCCGACGAACGCCGCAAGCATCAGATCGCCGTCCAGGGACTGCTGGCGCCGACCGAACAACTCGACGGCACGCTGCTGTCGTCGAGCCACCCGGCGCTGAACAACCCCGCGGTGGCCGTCGACATCTACCGCGGCGACACCGGACTGGACTCCGGGCGGCCGCAGTCGCTGTTCTCGCTGGATCCGCGGCTGATCGACCAGGGCCGGCTGACGAAGGTGGACCGGGTCAACCTGCGCGCCGGCGAGCAGGTACGCCTCGACGACGGGACGCGTGGTGCGGTTCGACGGCGCGACGCCGTTCGTCAATCTGCAGGTCTCCCACGATCCGGCCCAGATCTGGGTGCTGGTGTTCGCGATGACGATGATGGCCGGCCTGCTGGTGTCGCTGGTGATCCGGCGCCGCCGGATCTGGGTGCGGGTGACCCCGTGCCCGGCCAGGCGCAAACGCGGCATCACCGGTACCGTGAACGTCGAACTGGGCGGTTTGGCCCGCACCGACAACTCCGGTTGGGGTGACGAGTTCGAGCGGCTCACGGAACGACTGCTCGCCGGGCCGACGTCCCGGCGGTGTCGTCCACGGGGTCTGAGGAGAAGGTCTGATGAACACCGAGCACGTTCGACCTGGGGCTGGCCCGGTACTCCGACTGGGCGTTCACCTCGTCGGTGGTCGTCCTGGTCGTCGCGCTGCTGCTGCTGGCCGTCGAACTGGCCTACAGCCGCAGCCGCAAGGTCACCGAGCGCGAACTCGTCCTGACGGGCGCGGCGGGCGGCACCGTCACCGCCGACAGCGACCGCCCCGGCGTGGTCGGCGACGCCCCGAGTCGCACCGCCGACGAGCGGGTCGGCCGGGCCGGGTTGGCCCTGGTCTACCTCGGCATCGCGCTGCTGTTCGTCTGCATCGTGCTGCGCGGCCTGGCCACCGACCGGGTGCCGTGGGGCAACATGTACGAGTTCATCAACCTGACCTGCTTCTCGGGGCTGATCGCCGCCGCGGTCGTGCTGCGGCGACCGCAGTACCGCGCCCTGTGGGTGTTCGTGCTCGTGCCGGTGCTGATCCTGCTGACGGTGTCGGGACGCTGGCTCTACACCAACGCCGCCCCGGTCATGCCGGCGCTGCAGAGCTACTGGCTGCCCATCCACGTGTCGGTCGTCAGCATCGGTTCCGGGGTGTTCCTGGTCGCGGGCGTGGCCAGCATCCTGTTCCTGCTCAAGATGTCGCGGCTCGGCCGGCCCGGAACGCGACGGGCCGATGGCCCGGATCGTCCAGCGACTGCCGGACGCCCAGACCCTGGACCGGATCGCCTACCGCACGACCATCTTCGCGTTCCCGGTGTTCGGGTTCGGGGTCATCTTCGGCGCGATCTGGGCCGAGGAGGCGTGGGGCCGCTACTGGGGCTGGGACCCCAAGGAGACGGTGTCGTTCATCGCCTGGGTGGTCTATGCCGCGTATCTGCACGCCCGGTCGACCGCCGGTTGGCGTGACAGGAAGGCGGCCTGGATCAACGTCGTCGGGTTCGTCGCGATGGTGTTCAACCTGTTCTTCATCAACCTGGTGACCGTCGGCCTGCACTCGTACGCGGGGGTCGGCTGACGCGCTGCGATAGTGTGCTGTCACCGCGTCACGAAGGGGAGCCGAAGTAGTGTCTGACCAACCGGCGCACAGCGCCGAGGCCCGCCATGGTCGTGAAAACGACGATCCGCCAACGTGGTTCATCGAATCCCGGGAGACCGCGGGCGATCCGTCGGCATCGCCGACCCGTCACCGCGACGACCCCGCCACCGAATCGGAGAACGACTCCGCAGCAACCTATGCGGAGTTCCACACCCCGGGCTACGGCACGCCCGTGCCCAGCGACAGCCCGCCGCGTCCGGTGAGCGGGTTCCGGTCCGAGCAACGGTTCTCCGACCCGACCACGGTGCTGCGGATCGAGTCGGCGGAATGGGATGCGGCCACCCCGCCGACCGGGATGCCCGCGGTCGACCCGTTCGCCGCAGCCGGCGCCGTACTACGCGCCGGTGCCCGCGGCCGCCCCGCCGCACCTGCCGCCCGCCGCCCCGCCGGTCGGAGCGCCGCTGCCGCCGGCGTACCGCCCGACCGTTTCGCCCACGCCGTACCCGGACCTGTCGACGACGTCGCTGCTGCGCCAGGCCAAGCCGGCCCCGTCGAGCGGCTGGCGCCGGCTGCTCTACGCCGTCTCCGGCGGGCTCATCAACGTCGGGGAGAGCCCGAAGGACGCGCACCGCAAGAACCTGATCGCCCACGTCAATCAGCCCCTGTCGGGCTGCTACCGGATCGCGCTGCTGAGCTTGAAGGGCGGTGTGGGTAAGACCACCATCACCGCGACGCTCGGGTCGACGTTCGCCTCGATCCGCGGCGACCGGGTGATCGCGGTGGACGCCAACCCGGACCGCGGCACGCTGAGTCAGAAGGTGCCGCTGGAGACCCCGGCGACGGTGCGTCATCTGCTGCGCGACGCCGACGGCATCGAGCGCTACAGCGACGTCCGCAGCTACACCTCGCAGGGGCCCAGCCGGCTCGAGGTGCTGGCCTCGGAGAGCGATCCCGCGGTGTCGGAGGCGTTCAGTTCCGACGACTACGTCCGCACACTCGAGGTGCTCGAGCGGTTCTACAGCCTGGTGCTCACCGACTGCGGCACCGGCCTGATGCACTCGGCGATGTCGGCGGTGCTGGCCAACGCCGACACCCTGATCGTGGTGAGTTCGGGTTCGGTCGACGGTGCCCGCAGCGCGTCGGCGACGCTGGACTGGCTCGACGCGCACGGCCACGAGGATCTGGTGCGCAACTCCGTCGCGGTGATCAACGCGGTGCGGCCGCGGTCCGGCAAGGTCGACATGCAGAAGGTGGTGGACCACTTCTCGCGGCGCTGCCGGGCGGTGCGGTTGGTGCCGTTCGATCCGCATCTCGAAGAGGGCGCGGAGATCAGCCTGGACCGGCTCCGCCGGGAAACCCGGGAGGCCCTGATCGAACTGGCCGCGGTTGTCGCGGACGGGTTCCCGAGGAACGGAACCAACCCGACCTTTTAGCGGGGTTTGTCCCCGTGGTTGAGCCGCCACAGGAACTCCGGATCGTCATCCGGGCCGATGACCCGCTTCGTTGGCTGACCCGCACGCGACCGGGTGGCGCGCCAACCGGCATACACCAGGGCCGCCAAAACCAGTATGACGAGCAGTACGTCACGGAAACCTCCTTGAACACGAATATACGCGCGTCGGTAGGCTCGGGCGGTGTCCGAAGACAGGCCGACCGGCCGGATGGTGGTCGACGTCCTGGCCTACCTGGTGGCCCGGTTGCTGTTGGTGGCTCTGCTGGCCGCCGTCATCTTCTTCGGGGCGCATCTGATCGGTGTCGCGGAGTTCCCGCTCGTCGTCGCGGTGCTGTTCGCGATCGTCATCGCGCTGCCGCTGGGCATGTGGGTGTTCGGCCCGCTGCGACGGCGGGCCACCGCGAGCATCGCCGCGGTCGACGAACGTCGGCGCCGCGACCGGGAGCAGTTGCAGGCCCGGTTGCGTGGTGAGAACCCGCGGGACTGAAGGCGGCCGTTTCTCGTCCGGCTGGGACGTCAGAAGATCGCGGCCGTGCGGGCCGCGCCGTGCCGGCCTAAGGGACCCACACCATCAGATCCTGAACCCCGTCGTTGTAGACGACGCTGTTCGGCACGTCACCCACGACATCGAAGTAGATCTTGCCGCTCGACTGGCTGCCTTGCGGCACCGCAGCCCCACTGACGCCCGGAGGTGTCCAGACATTGGCGAGCACACGGTAGTTCTGCCCACTCTCCGCGCGGGCGTTGAAGAACGGGATCACGGGATTGGCCCAACCCTGTACCGCCTCGACGGTCACCATTGATTCATACAACCGGCCGTTGACCTGATACGGGATGGTGTCAGTGCTCGGGGAAAGCCCGGCAACCGTGTAACCGGTTTCCACGACGCCGTCTCTGAGTGTCTCCTGCGTGCCGAACGGCTTGATGTTGTTGGCCGCGGACGCCGGGACGACGGTGCCGGCAGCAATGCTGAACATGATCGCCGCGGCGCCGACGGGTGCCGCTAGTTTCTTGATCCTCACCCTCACTCGCCTCCTTTATTGACGCTGGTGTCCACCGCAAAACGTACGCCGCCCTATCAATGTTGAAACGCAAAACAGCGGCCCGACTCGGGCGCGCGATCCCTCGAAAAGTGTCAATCTTCCTTGACGCTTGGCGGCCGTCAAGTTATGTTGACGCAATGGCTGAGCCCGTGGAACTGTCCGACGAGCTGGGGGCCGAGGACCCGGCGTTGGGGCTGCGCGCTGTGCGCGCACTGCAGCGCCTGCAGGAACGACTCGAGGCGATCCACGTGGCCAACGCCCGTGAGCAGGGCTGGAGTTGGCAGGACATCGCCGAGGCGCTCGGTGTCAGCCGGCAGGCCGTGCACCAGAAGTACAACCGGAGGAGATGACGAATGTTCGAGCGGTTCGCCCGTGACGCGCGCGCCGCGGTCGTGCTGGCCCAGGAGGAGGCCCGCGAACTCGGTGACCGTGCGATGGGTCCCGAGCATCTGCTGGTCGGCGTGCTGCAGAGCGCCGGCCGCGACCTGGCCGCGGTGCTCACCGGGTATGGCCTGACCGTCGAGACCCTGCGCGCACGTCTCGTCGACGCGGGTCGCCGCGACGAATCGTGCCGCGATTTTTCGGATGAGGATGCCGAGGCGCTCACGTCGATCGGAATCGACCTGAAAGCGGTTCGTGACAACGTCACTCGTACGTTCGGCCCCGATGCGTTCGACGATGCGTTGCGCCGGTCCGGGCGCCGCGGGCGTCGGCGCGGTCAGATCCCGATCGACCACGCCGCCAAGAAGGCACTCGAGTCCGCGTTGCGGGAAGCCTTGGCGCACAAGGACAGAACGCTCGAATGCGAGCACCTGCTGCTGGGTATCCTGCGCGGCGGCGACCGCTACACGCTCGGGATCATCACCGAACACGTCGACGGCGCGCAGTTGCGCGCTGCGGTCGTCGCGCTCCTCGACAAGGCGGCTTAGAAACCAGCGCCGAACGCCAGCGCCACCGCCACCGCGATCGCCCACACGAGCATCGTCAGCCCGGTGTCGCGCAACACCGGAATCAGTTGCGGACCATGCAGTCCCGTGCGAACCGGCCGGGCCGCCCGCACCGCCAGTGGGGTGGCCACCAATGCGGCCAGACACCACGGCGTGGCCAGCGCCAGCACCACGGTCAGAACGCCGGCGACCACCAGCAGCGCGACATAGAAACGGCGCGTGCGCGCATCGCCGAGCCGGACGGCCAGCGTGATCTTGCCGGACTGCGCATCGGTGGGGATATCACGCAGGTTGTTGGCCACCAGCACCGCCGACGACAGGCAGCCCATCGTGACGGCCGCCACCAGGCCCACCCAGTCGACCCGCAGCGCCTGGGTGTACTGAGTGCCCAGCACGGCCACCAGGCCGAAGAACACGAACACCGCGACCTCGCCGAACCCCTGATACCCGTAGGGATTTGACCCGCCCGTGTACAGCCATGCGCCGGCGATGCAGGCAGCGCCGACCGCGATGAGCCACGGGGTGGTGAACCATGCCAGCACCAGGCCGGCCACCGCGGCCAACGCCAGACTGGCCACCGCGGCCGCCAGCACCGCGCGCGGGGACGCCACCTTCGACCCGACCAGTCGCAGCGGTCCGGCGCGTTCGTCGTCGGTGCCGCGTACCCCGTCGGAATAGTCATTGGCGTAGTTGACCCCGACGATCAGCGCGACCGCCACGGCCAACGCCAGCAGCGCCTTCCACCACACCGCGGCGTCCAGCCAGGCCGCCGCACCGGTGCCGGCGATGACCGGTGCCACCGCGTTGGGCAGTGTGCGCGGGCGGGCGCCTTCAATCCACTGTGCGACGGTGGCCATCAGGAGATCGTCGCATGCGGGTCAGCAGCCCGATGGACTCGCTCCTCGCCACCTCGTACCTCGGGGGTTCGTCGACTCGTCAGGGTTCGATGGACTCGCTCCTCGCCACCTCGTACCTCGGTGGTTCGTCGACTCGTCAGCCACCGAGATTGAGCAGGCCGGCGACCAGGTTGATCGTCATCGCCAGGATGATCGCACCGAGCAGGAACGACACCAGCGCCTGGAACAGCACCGTCCTGCGCATCTCGTAGGTCACCAGATCGGTGTCGGACACCTGGTAGGTCATTCCGACGGTGAAGGCCAGGTACGCGAAGTCCGCGTATGTCGGTTCGATGTCCTTCTGATGGAAGTCGATCGCCTTGTCGGGGAAGTACAGCCGGGCATAGCGCAGCATGAACGCCGTGTGCACCGTCACCCAGGACGCGGCGACGGCGAGGATCCCGACCACGGCCGACGCGACGTCGCGGCCCTGCGTGGATTCGGCCACCAGCAGGTAGCCCACCCCGGCCAGGCTCGCGAGACTGGCCAGCACCACGATCAGTTCGGCCATCCGCGGTGTCGAGTCGTCGTCGCCGTGACTGGTGGCGTGCCGCTCGGTGGCCGCGGCGTCCATCGGGCCGACCAGCAGCCAGGTCCACGCCAGGTAGAGGACCGCGGCGACGATCCAGCCGGCGGCGGGGGCGTACGGCCACCCGACCGTCAGGCCGACGACGATCGTCGCGACGGCACCGGCCGCGGCCGCCACGCCCAGCCGAACGGCGACGCGCGCGCCCGATACACCCATGACGTGAACTAAACACAGGAACCTGGAAGCGCGCTGCCAACGCGCCGTCGGCCAGAATGGTCGGATGCTCGGAGTCATCGGTGGTAGCGGCTTCTACTCGTTCTTCGGCCCCGATGCGCGCAGCATCAGCCTCGACACCCCGTACGGCACCCCGAGCGCACCGATCACCGTCGGCGCCGTCGGCGATCACGAGGTGGCGTTCCTGCCCCGCCACGGCGTCCAGCACGAGTTCTCTCCGCACACCGTGCCCTACCGCGCCAATATGTGGGCGTTGCGGGCGCTGGGCGTGCGTCGCATCTTCGGCCCCTGCGCGGTCGGCAGCCTCACGCCGGGCCTGGGTCCCGGTGCGATGGTGGTCCCCGACCAGCTGGTGGACCGCACCAGCGGCCGCCCGGCGACGTACTTCGACTCCGGGGGTGTCCACGTCAGCTTCGCCGACCCGTACTGTCCCGAGCTGCGGGTCGCCGCTGCCGGTCTGCCCGGCGTGGTCGACGGCGGCACCATGGTGGTGATCGAAGGTCCGCGGTTCTCCACCCGCGCCGAGAGCCAGTGGTACGCCCGACAGGGCTTCACGCTGGTCAACATGACCGGTCACCCGGAGGCGGTTCTGGCTCGCGAGCTCGAAATCTGTTATGCGGCAATCGCTTTGGTCACCGACCTGGATGCCGGCATCGAGGCCGGATCAGGGGTCACCGCGGTCGACGTTTTCGCCGAGTTCGAGCGCAACCTGGTGTCGTTCAAGCAACTCGTGCACGAGGCCCTGGCCGCGGTGCCCGCCGAACGCACCTGCACCCACTGCCTGCCGCACGAGGGCATCACGCTGCCGTTCGCGTTGCCGTGAGAGTGCTGCTCACCGGTGCGGCCGGGTTCATCGGATCCCGGGTCGGCGCGCTGCTGCGGGCGCAGGGTCACGAGGTGGTCGGGGTCGACGCCCTGCTCGGTGCGGCGCATGGTCCCGGCGCCGTGCTGCCCGACGGTGTGCATCGCGCCGATGTCCGCGACCCCGACGCATTGGCGCCACTTCTGAGAGGTGTCGACGTGGTCTGCCACCAGGCGGCGATGGTCGGTGCCGGGGTGAACGCCGCCGATGCGCCCGCGTACGGCGCCCACAACGACTACGCCACCACCGTGTTGCTGGCGCAGATGTACGCCGCCGGCGTCACCCGGCTCGTGCTGGCGTCGTCGATGGTGGTGTACGGCCAGGGTCGTTACGACTGCCCCGAACACGGGCCGGTGGACCCGCTGCCGCGGCGCCGCGAGGACCTCGACGCCGGGGTGTTCGAGCACCGTTGCCCGGTCTGCGCGGCGCAGGTGCGCTGGGCCCTGGTGACCGAGGACGCGCCGTTGCGGCCGCGCAGCCTGTACGCGGCCGGCAAGACCGCGCAGGAGCACTACGCCCTGGCATGGTGCGATGCCGTCGGAGGCTCCGTGACGGCGCTGCGCTACCACAATGTCTACGGACCGGGGATGCCGCGCGACACCCCGTATTCCGGGGTGGCCGCGATCTTCCGTTCTGCGCTCGAAAACAGCCGGGCGCCAGAGGTCTTCGAGGACGGTGGGCAGATGCGCGACTTCATCCACGTCGATGACGTCGCCGCGGCGAACCTTGCGTCGGTGCAGACCGACCGCGGCGGGTTCACCGCGGCCAACGTGTGCTCGGGGCTGCCCGTCTCGATCCTCGAGGTGGCCCGGCTGGTGGCCGATGCGCGCGGCGGCCCGGCGCCACAGGTCACCGGTGCTTACCGCACCGGCGACGTCCGGCACATCGTCGCCGACCCGGCGCTGGCCGCCGAGGTCCTCGGGTTCACCGCCGCCGTGCGCCCGGCCGACGGGCTGCGGGAGTTCGCGTTCGCGCCCCTGCGGGCCTGAACGCGCACGCTCGACGACCGGTCGTCGCGATACTGGTCGTATGAAGACCCCGATCTGCGATCAATTCGGCATCGACTTCCCGCTGTTCGCTTTCAGTCACTGCCGTGACGTGGTCGCCGCGGTCACCAACGCCGGCGGGTTCGGGGTGCTGGGCGGGACGGCGTTCACGCCCGAACAACTCGAGCACGAACTCGCCTGGATCGACGGCCAGGTGCGGGGCAGGCCGTACGGAGTCGACATCATCGTCCCCGCCAAGTACGAGGGTAAGGGCGAGAATCTCTCGGGTGGACAGCTGGCCGACCGCATTCCCGGGGAATACCGTGCGTTCGTCACCGAACTGCTTGCCGCGCATGATATTCCGGCCGAAGAGGAGCGGCGTTTCGGTGGCACCAACTTGTCCGGCGACACCGGCGAAGCGTTGCTCGAGGTGTCGCTGCGCCACCCGATCAAGCTGATGGCCAACGCACTGGGCGTGCCCCCGGACTACATGATCGAGGCGGGCAGAAGCTCCGGGGTTCCCGTCGCCGCCCTGGTCGGGGCGAAGGAACATGCCGTCAAACAGATCGAGGCCGGCGTCGACGTGATCGTCGCGCAGGGCACCGAGGCCGGCGGACACTGTGGTGAGGTGTCGACGCTGTGCCTCGTGCCCGAGGTGATCGACGCCGTCGAGGCGTCCGGGCGGCCCGTGCCGGTGCTGGCCGCCGGCGGCATTGTCACCGGACGGCAGATGGCGGCGTGCATGGCGATGGGCGCGGCGGGTGCCTGGACGGGTTCGGTGTGGCTGACGACGGAAGAGGCCGAGACCGCGCCCCACACCGTGCAGAAGTTCCTGGCCGCCACCTCACGGGACACCGTCCGTTCGGCCGGCCGCACGGGAAAGCCGTCGCGCCAACTTGTTTCGGACTGGACCGACGCTTGGACGCCGAACGAAGGCGGCCACCAGGCGCTTCCGTTACCCCTGCAGTCGATGCTGGTGGAGCCGGTGTTGCGCCGGGTCGACCAGCTGGCCGCCACCGGGCATCCGGGCGCGCAGGCGCTGGCGACCTACTTCGTGGGGCAGGGTGTGGGCCTGATGAACAAGGTCAAGCCGGCCCGCGAGGTGGTCCTGGACTTCATCGAGGACTATGTGGCCGCGGCCGAGCGACTCGGCGCGTCGCTCGACGACTGACGATGTCCGACTGTCGGGTCACCGTGATCCTGCCCTGCCGGGATGAGGCGGACGCGCTTCCCGGCGTGCTGGCGGCGATGCCGGACGGCTACCGCCCGCTGGTCGTCGACAACAACAGCACCGACGCAACGGCCGAGGTTGCGCGCCGGCGCGGTGCCGAGGTGGTGCATGAGCCGGTCGCGGGGTACGGCTCGGCGGTGCACGCCGGTGTGGTGGCCGCCGCGACGCCGATCGTCGCGGTGCTCGACGCCGACGGATCAATGGATCCCGGCGATCTGCCCCGGCTGGTCAGCACGCTCGAGGGCCGCGGCGCCGACCTCGTGGTCGGCCGGCGCCGACCGGTGCGGGGGTTGCGATGGCCGTGGCACGCCCGGCTCGGCAACGCCGCGGTGTGCTGGCGGCTGCGGCGCAAGCACGGGCTGGCGGTGCACGACATCGCCCCGATGCGGGTGGCCCGCCGGGAGGACCTGCTGGCGCTCGGTGTGACGGACCGCCGATCGGGGTATCCGGTCGAGCTGCTGGTCCGCGCCGCCGCCGCGGGCTGGTCGGTCGTCGAACTCGACGTCGGCTACGGACCCCGTACCGGCGGCAGATCCAAGGTGAGCGGTTCCGTGCGCGGCAGCCTCGTCGCCGCGCTGGACTTCTGGAAGGCCATCTCGTGACCGCATCCGCCGTCCTGCCGGTCACGGTCCTGGTGGTGGCCAAGGCGCCGGTGCCCGGGCAGGCCAAGACCAGGCTGGGCGCCGTACTCGGCGATCACACCGCCGCCGATATCGCCGCCGCCGCGCTGCTGGACACACTCGACGCGGTGGCAGCCACCCCCGCGGCAGCCCGCGTCGTCGCGCTCACCGGTGATCTCGACCGGGCCTGCCGCGCCGGTGAGATCCGCTCGCGGCTGGCCGATTTCACCGTCGTCGAGCAACGTGGGGTCGACTTCGCCGACCGGTTGGCCAACGCCCACGTCGACGCGTCGGCCGCCGGTATCGGCCCGGTTCTGCAGATCGGGATGGACACCCCGCAGGTGACGCCGGAGTTGCTGACGATGTGTGCGCGTGCGCTGCTGGGGGTCCCGGTCGTGCTCGGGATGGCCGCGGACGGCGGCTGGTGGGCGCTGGGAGTGCGCTCGCCCGAGCTGGCCGACTGCCTGCACGATGTGCCGATGTCCCGGGCCGACACCGGCACTGTAACGCTGGCCGCGTTGCGTGACACTGGTGAAGATGTGACACGACTTCCCGAACTTCACGACGTGGACACCGTCGACGACGTGCCGGTCGTCCGGGCTGCGTGCTCGCCGCAGAGCCGATTCGTTGCGGCCACCGCGTGAACGGGCGCTGAGGTGTTCGGCCATCTCTACGAGCGGGCGCTCGACGGGGAACGTTGTTGGGTGCGCCACGACGACGGCAGCGTGGACCCGTTGCCGGTCCAGAGTTGGCTGGGTGGAACCGGCGCCGACGCCCATTTCGACGAGGCGGTGGTCGGCATGTGCGACGGGCCGACGATCGATCTGGGTTGCGGCCCCGGGCGCCTGGTGGCGCATCTGATCCGCCGCGGCGTCCCGGCGCTGGGGGTCGACCTGTCGCCGGCGGCCATCGGCTTGGCCCGCCGCAGCGGCGCGCCCGCGTTGCGCCGCGATGTGTTCGGTCCGCTGCCCGGTACCGGTCGCTGGCACACGGTTCTGCTCGCCGACGGCAACGTCGGCCTGGGCGGCGATCCGTGGCGGGTGTTGCGCCGGGCCGCCGAGCTGCTGCGCCAGGGTGGCCGGTGCGTCGCGGAATTCGATTCCACCGCAACGGGTGTCAACGCCGACTGGGTGCGCCTGGAGTCCCGGCGAAGCACCGGCCCGTGGTTCCGGTGGGCATCAGTGGGCATCGACTGTGCGGCCACGCTGGCCCACGAGGTCGGCCTGGCGATGGCCGACGTGCACCGGATCGGCGACCGGGTGGTCGCGACAATGGTGGCGACGTGAGGGCGGCGTCACCGCGCGGGACGGCCGTCACCGCGCGCGTGGGTGCGTGGCTTGGCATCGCGATTGCGGTGTGCTTCGTGACGGGCCTGATCAGTCACTTCATTCAGCACCCCCAGCCGTGGTTCTTCTGGCCCACCCGGCCGGTGTGGCTGTACCGCCTCACGCAGGGCCTACACGTCGTCTCGGGCATCGCGGCGATCCCGCTGCTCGTCGTCAAGCTGTGGTCGGTGTGGCCCAAGCTGTTCGAGCGGCCACTGATCGGTGGGCTGACCCGGCAGCTGGAACGCGGCTCGATCCTGGTGCTGGTGGCGTCGATGATCTTTCAGCTGTCCACCGGACTGATGAACATCGCGCAGTGGTACGCGTTCCGGTTCTTCTTCACCACAAGTCACTACGCGATGGCGTATGTCGCCGCCGGCGCCGTACTGGTGCACATCGCGGTCAAGCTGCCGGTCATCCGTCGTGCCCTGGGCGAACCGGTGGACGACGGATCTCCCGTCGGGCCGTCGCGCCGCGCCGTGCTGCGCGGCACCGGGTTGGCCGTCGGCCTGGCCACCGTCGTGACCGCGGGCCAGGCGGTGCCGTTGCTGCGCGGCCTGTCCGTGCTGGCGCCACGTTCCGGTGAAGGCCCGCAGGGTGTTCCGGTGAACCGCAGTGCGATCGCGGCCGGCGTGGTGCGCAGTGCGCGCTCCCCGGATTACCGGTTGACGGTGGCCAACGGGCCGGTCTCCCGCGACTTCTCGCTGGCCGAACTCGCGGCGCTGCCACAGTCCACGCGCACGCTGCCGATCGCCTGCGTGGAGGGTTGGAGTGTCGAGCGCCGAGTGGACCGGGGTGGTGCTGGCCGACCTGGTGGCCGCCGCCGGCGGCAGCGCCGACGCGGACGTCCGGATGGTGTCGCTCGAGCCGCCGGGGCCGTATTCGCGCACCGTGCTGCCCGCCCGCCACGCCCGCGACCGACAGACGCTGATCGCGCTGACGCTCAACGGCCACCCCCTGGACCTCGACCACGGCTACCCGTGCCGGCTGATCGCACCGGCCAGACCCGGTGTGCTGCAGACGAAGTGGTTGTCCCGCATCGAGGTCATCCGATGAGCGCGGTACGCACGCTGCTGGCTCTTGCCGGCCTGTCGCTCGGCGCGTACGGCGCGGTGCTGCTGTACGACAATCCGCCGGTGATCCTCGTGCGGATCGCGGTCTGGGCCGCCGCGGGGGTGCTGCTGCACGACTTCGTCTTCGCTCCGGTCTGCGCGGCGATGGGCTGGGCGGGCAGGGCGGGTGCTCCCGCGCCGCCTGCAGGTGCCGATCGGGGTGGCCGCGTTGTGTGTGGTGGTGCTGGGTCTGCTGGCCGTCCCGGTCTACGACAAGCCCGGACAGCGTCCCGACAACGCGACCGTGCTCGACCGCGACTATCACCACGGACTGCTTCTCGCAGTGGCGGCAGTGGTCCTGGTGTTCCTGTGGTACCTGCTGGCGTCGCGGCTGCTACCAGTTGGTCAGGATGACATGGTTGAGCAACAGCGCACCCGCCGCGTTGAGCGCCAGCCACCACCGGTGTGACCGCGGCGGCAGCAGCGCGGGCGCGGCGGTCAGCCAGATGGTGAACGGCAGCCAGATGCGTTCCACTTCAGCCTTGCTCAGCATCGACAGGTCAGCACACAGGATCGCCGCCAGTGCGCCCAGCACCAGCAGGTGCAGGCCCGAGCGCCGCCGGATCGCGGCACGTCGAACACCCGGCCGATGCCGGCGACGCTGCCCAGTCCGATGGCGCACACCACCGACGCCAGGTTGGCCCAACTCCAGTACTGGAACGGCCGGTCCACGGCGATGCCCTGCCAATAGCGTTGCTGCACAGCGTGATATCCGTCCAACCACCAGAAGCCGGCGAGCCGGAACACCGCCATCACCGCGAGCGCGGCCAGCACGGCCACCGTGAGCGCCCGCACGGCCGTCCGGACGCGGTCAGCGCAGCACAGCACCGCCACCGCGGGCAGTGCCAGCAGGGCCAGGCCGTAACTCAGGAAGACCGCCCAGCCGAGCAACAGCCCGGCGCCGCCCGCGGCCAAGGCGGGGAATCGCACCTTCTGCCGCACGCCAGCGCGAGTAGCGCCAGGCCCCACGCCGCCACCCCGGCGAAATAGCCGTCCGCCGACACCGCCACCCAGATCGCGGTCGGTGCCACCGCCACAAAAGGCGCCGCCAGGCGGGCGGTGGCCTCGTCGGCCACCGCGCGCACCGTGACGAGCACCGCCGCGGCGGCGCTGGACCCGATCAGCAGGACCACCAGCGCCGCCCACGCACCACCGCCGAGTCCGATGCGGTCCAGCCACACGAACGTCAGCAGGGCGCCGGGGGGATGCCCGGAGACGTGCGTGATCCACGAGTCCGGCTGGAAATCCGGGATCCGGCGGGCGAATGTCCGCAACGCCGCCGGGATGTCGGTGATCGTCGGCACCTGGCGCAGGTATTCGTTCTGTGCCTCGAGGCGGTGCGCGAAACCGCGATGCCAGCCGTCGACCATCGCCAGCGAGAACGCCCACGCCGCCGACGCCGCCCACGCCGCCAGGGTCAGCGTCCGCCACCGCAGCCGCTGCGCCAGCTCCGGCCCCCACAGCACGGCCGCGGCGGCGATCACGATCGCGGGCACCGTGCCCCAGCCGACGTGGGCGTTCCACCAACCGAAGATCGGTGCCGTGTCGGCGAACATGTGGATCCGCAACGGCGTGCTGTTGATCAACGGCGTGACGATGCCCAGATGCAGGTGGGGCACCACGAACGCGGCGATCACCAGCAGCACCGCCAGCGCAACGGCAATGGTTTCGCGGCGGCCGGTCTTCACGACAGCCACCCTATGGGTCTTCCCGGCCTGTCCTGTCGTCCACACTGTTGGCCATGCCGGAACACTCGACCCCGGAACACTCCAACCGCGAGGTGCTGCGGCTCGCGGCGCCCATCGGGCTGGCGTTCATCCCGCTGGGGATGGCGCTGGGACTGCTCATCGTGCACGCCGGGCTGGCGTGGTGGTGGGCGCCGGTCTTCGCGGCGGTCATCTACGCCGGCTCGCTGGAGTTCCTGATGGTGGGTCTCGCGGCGACGGCCGCGCCGGTGGCCGCCGTCGCGCTGACGACGTTCATCGTGAACTCGCGGCACGTCTTCTACGCGCTGTCGTTTCCGCTGGACCGGGTGCGGGGCGTCGGGGCCAAGCTGTACAGCACCTACGTGTTGTCCGACGAGGCCTACGCGGTGGCGGTGTCCGCCGAGGCGCGATCGTGGCGGTCGAGACAGATTCTGTTGATGCAGTGCGCCTTTCACCTGATCTGGACGGCGTCCTCGGCGCTGGGTGGGCTGGTCGGCGAGGCCCTGCCGATCGAGCGGCTGCGCGGGCTGGACTTCGCGCTGACGGCGTTGTTCATCGTGCTGGCCATCGACGCCTACCGTCAGCGGCCCGACCGGCTGACGGCACTGAGCGCGGCGGGGTGCGCCGTGGCGGCCTGGATGCTGGCCCCGGGTCAGCTGCTGGTGTGCGCGTTCGCGGCGTTCACCGGCGTGCTGCTGGTGCGGTTCGTCGCGCAGCGGGGAGGACGGCGCGTGCCTGACACCGGTCACATCGCGTTGCTGGTCGCCGTCAGCGCCGCGGTCACCTGGGCGTTGCGCATCGTGCCGTTCGCGGTGCTGGCGCCGATGCGGCACAGCGCCGTCGTGAAGTACCTCTCCGTGCACATGCCGGTCGGCGTGATGGTGATGCTGGCGCTCTACACCCTGCGGCACGCACCGGAGTCCGACGCGCGGGAACTCGGCTGGCTGCTGATCGCCGTGGCGGTCACCGCCGGCCTGCACCTGTGGCGTGGGCACGCGCTGGTGAGCATCCTGGCGGGTACGGCCGTCTACGTGGTGCTGATGTCGGCTTTCGCCTGAGACCGCGCTCTCGTCTAATACAGCATCGTGCGGACGTTGTCCTCGCTGTAGTAGCGCTCGAGCTCGGCGAGGCTCATGTTGGTGCGCAATGCCTGCGCCATCTGCGCGACGCTCGGCAGCGCTTCGGGTGTCCAGGTTTCGGGCTTCCACGCGTCCGAGCGCAGAAATGCCTTGGCGCAGTGGAAGAACACCTCCCTGACGGCGATCTCCAGCGCCAGGATCGGGCGCTTGCCCTGCACGCTCATGGCGTCGAAGTAGTCGGCGTCCGACAGCACCGTCGCGCGGCCGTTGATCCGCAGCGTGTCACCGCGGCCGGGGATCAGGAACAGCGTGCCGACGTGCGGGCGCTCCAGCACGTTGAGGTAACCGTCCACGCGCTTGTTGCCGGGGCGCTCCGGGATCGCGATCGTGGTGTCGTCGATGACGTGCACGAATCCCGGGGGATCGCCCTTGGGCGAGACGTCGACGTTGCCGTCGGCGTCGGTGGTGGCGACGAACCCGAGCGGCGAATGTGCCAGCCAGTCCTGGTGGATCGGGGCCAGCTTCGCGCCGACCTTGTTGGCCACGTACTCGCTGGGGTGGCCGACGATGGCCCGCAGTTCGTCCACGGTGTTCACTTCGCGACGCATGACCCCCACTTTAGGGTGATTCGCGCGCGCCAACCGGCGCCGGCACTCAGCCGAATCGCGCGATCAGCGCCCGGCGATCGACCTTGCCGATCCCGCGGCGCGGCAGTTCGTCGACGATGTGCAGTTCGCGCGGCGCGGCGGTCCGCGCCAGGGTGGCTTCGACGTGATCGCGCAACTCGTCGACAGTCGGCGGTTCGGCGCCGGTGCGTAGCACCACGGCCGCGGCCACCCGCTGACCCAACCGGTCGTCGGCCACCCCGAAGACCGCGCAGTCCGCGACAGCGGGGTGGGTGGCCAGCGCGGCCTCCACAGGTTGCGGCAGCACGGTCAGGCCCCCGGTGCTGATGGCGTCGTCGATGCGGCCGAGCACCCGCAGAACGCCCGAATCATCCAGTGCGCCAACATCATCGGTGACAAACCAGCCGGGTTCGGCGAACGGGTCGGGGTCCTGCGGGTTGCGATAGCCGTTGGCCACCGTCGTGCCGCCCAGCGCGATCCGGCCGTCTTCACCGATGCGGACGTCCATCCCGTCGAGCGGCACTCCGTCGTACACGCAGCCGCCGGCGGTCTCGCTCATGCCGTAGGTCCGTACCACTGAAATACCTTGTGCGGCAGCTTCTTCCAGAACCGATGCGGGTGCAGGGCCGCCACCCAGCAGCACGGCGTCGAGGTCGGCCAGAGCGGCGGCCGCGGCGGGATCGGCCAGGGCACTGGCGAGTTGGGCGGCCACCAGCGATGCGTAGCGGCGTCCGGAACCCATCGCTGCGACGGCGTCGGGCAACTCGGCGGTGTCGAACCCATCGGACACGTCGAGTTCGGCCGGAACGGTGCCTGCCAGCGCACTGCGCACCAGCACCTGTAGGCCGGCGATGTGATACGTGGGCAGCGCGAGCAGCCAGGTTCCGGTGCCGCCGAGCCGGTCGTGGGTGGCCGACGCGCTGGCGATCAGCGCGCGCGTCGACAGCATGGCGCCCTTGGGCGTCCCCGTGGTCCCGGACGTCGGTACCACCAGGGCGATGTCGTCGTCGATGTCGTCGCCGACCCGCAATGCCGTGGTGAGCATTTCGGACTGGCGTGGGTCGGCGCCGGGGACGGGCAGCACCGGTGGTTGGCGTCCGTCCAGCACGCCTTCGAGCGCGGGAAGCATCGACAGGGCCGACGGGCCCGGTGGGACGATGAGCGCGCGCAGGATTGCTATTCGCCGGCCTCGCTGTTGTTGAGATCGTCGGTGTCGCGCGGGTCATCGAGCGGCCAGCCGTTGATCGCCAGGTGTTCGCGCACGCGGTCGATGTCGTCGGGCACCGGTAACTCGTCGGTCAACTGGGTGATCAGGACCCCGATGTCGACGTGGTCGAACTCGCCGCGTTCCAGGAGGGCCTTGACGACGGCACGGACTTCGTCATTGCTCAGCCGTCGCGACAGCAGTGCGTACAGCGGGACCCGGTCGGGCCCGGGCACACCGTCCGGGTAGCCGGCGGTCACCCAGGCGACGATCTTGCCGAGAAATCCGTTCACATTGGGTCTACTTCCGCGCAGAGGTGCTTACGCAACCCTAAATTCACGATGGCGGCGGCGCTACTTCTTGTGTTTCGCGCCAAGGATGTACAGGTCCGTGTGATGGGCGATGAAGTCGCGGGCAATGAAGAGCACACCGATGATCACCGCTGCGAGCACCACCGCGAAGATGAACCAGCTCAGCGCCACCAGCGCCGGATTCTTCTGTGCGACGGTACCGCCGTGCTCGGCGACGCCGACGCCTTCGGCGTTGAGCCGTACTCCGAGGGAGAACAGGGCAGGCAGGCCCGCACCGAGGATGAGGCCGGCGGCGAGAATCTGGGCGATGGCAGTGGTGTTGATCCAGGCACTCATGATGTTGAGCCTCTCGAGTCTGTCGGGTCGCCAGCAGGCTTAGACGGCGTCAACGGGGGAGTCGGACTTGGCGACAGCCGGCGTGCCGGTACCCGCGGTGAGGCCGCCTTCCCACTCGTCGTTGACGTTGTTGTGGTCGATCGGTGCCTTGCGCGACTGCAGGTAGATGGCGCCGGCCATGCCGACCAGGACTGCGATGCCCACCAGGATGCCGGGGAAGCCGCCGATACCGTCCACCAGGAAGTAGGTGAGTGCGCCGACGATGCCGGCCGCCGGAAGGGTGATCAGCCAGGCCGCGGCCATCCGGCCGGCGACGCCCCAGCGCACCTCGGCGCCGGGCTTGCCGACACCGCTGCCCAGGATCGAGCCGGTGGCGACGTGCGTGGTGGACAGCGAGTAACCGAAGTGGCTGGACAGCAGAATGATTGCGGCTGAGGAGGTTTCAGCGGCCATGCCCTGCGGGGACTTGATCTCGACCAGGCCCTTGCCCAGGGTGCGGATGACGCGCCACCCGCCCAGGTAGGTGCCCAGCGCAATGGCCGCGGCGCAGGACACGATGACCCACATCGGCGGCATCGCGTCGGACTTGCTGGCGGCGCCGTAGGAGATCAGCGCCAGGAAGATGACGCCCATCGTCTTCTGCGCGTCGTTGGTGCCGTGTGCCAGCGAGACCAGCGACGCCGACCCGATCTGGCCGTAACGGAAGCCCTTGTCGGTGCGTGCTTCGGGCACTCCGCGGACCAACCGGTACACCAGCCAGGTGCCGACGGTCGCCACCAGGCCCGCGATGAACGGCGCCATCATCGCCGGGATGAGGACCGTGGAGACCAGGCCCTTCCAGATCACCCCGTGGCCGCCGACCGCCGCGATCATGGCGCCGACGATGCCGCCGATCAGTGCGTGCGACGAGCTGGACGGGATGCCGAGCAGCCAGGTCAACAGGTTCCAGGTGATGCCGCCGACCAGGCCGGCGAACACCAGTTCCAGGGTGACCAACCCGGCGTCCACCAATCCCTTGGCGATGGTCGCGGCCACCGCCGTGGAAAGGAAGGCGCCGACCAGGTTCAGTGACGCGCTGAGCGCGACCGCGACCTTCGGCTTGAGGGCCCCGCTGGCGATCGAGGTTGCCATCGCATTCCCGGTGTCGTGGAAGCCGTTCGTGAAGTCGAAGGCGAGGGCGGTGATCACCACGGTGATCAGAAGAAACAGCTGAAGGTCCACCGGAGAATTGTGGCGGTTAATTAGGCACGCTGTAAAACGAACGAGCAAAGAATTCGCAGGTGAATAGCAATTGGTCGGGAGATGTTCGTTTGTTGTTAACCTCGGGTGTCCCGCCGCAACGGGTGGTCAGCTGGGATTTGCACGAAAATCAGCGTGACGCCGTCGGGATCGGTGATGTGCATCTCATGCAGCCCCCATGGTTCGCGGCGTGCCGCCCGGGCAATCTCCACTCCGCGGGACGCCAGCTCGGATTCGGTGGCGTAGACGTCGCGGACCTGTAGCCAGAGGGCGCCGGGAAACGGGGGCGAGCCCGCCGGCGGCGCGCCGTGCCCCGCGAGTTCGATCAGTGACTGCCCGGCGTAGAAAACGGTGCCTGCGCCGTAGTCGCGGGCGACGGCCAGGCCGATGGCGTCGCGGTAGAAATCCAGCGAGCGCTGGTAGTCCGCCGGCCGGAACAGCACGCGGCTGGCCAGGATCTCCATGACGTCACCCTCTATCGCGAGCGTGCGTGTCAGTACCGCGACACGCCGGTACTGGCGTACTTCTGCGCACGCTCGCGGCGCTTGACCGATGCGCCGCTCAGCGGATGCGGCGTTCGACGCCCGCCCAGTACGGCTCGCGAAGTTCGCGCTTGAGCAGTTTGCCGCTCGGGTTGCGCGGCAGCGCCTCGGCGAAGTCGACCGACTTGGGCAACTTGAACCCGGCCAACCGCTCACGGGCGAAGGCGAGCAGGGTTGCCTCGCTGGGCCGGCTGCCCGCTGCCGGCACGATAACGGCCTTCACCGCCTCGCCCCACTTCTCGTCGGGCACGCCGATCACGGCGACGTCGCCGACGTCGGGATGGGTCATCAGGACGTTCTCCACCTCCGCCGGGTACACGTTCTCGCCGCCGGTGACGATCATGTCCTTGACGCGGTCGTGCAGGTAGAGAAAGCCGCCTTCGTCGAAGAAGCCGGCGTCGCCGGTCTTGAGCCAGCCGTCGGGCGTCACGGTGGCCGCCGTCGCGTCCGGGTTGTTCCAATATCCCGCCATGTTGGTCGACCCGCGCACCCACAGTTCGCCGACGGTCCCGTCCCTGACATCGCCGCCATTGCCGTCGACGACGCGGACCTCGACCCACGGGTAGGGCTTGCCGCACGAGCGGAGCAACTCCGGACGGTGGTGCGGATCGTGGTCGACGCCGTCGAGTTGTGAGATGGCGCCGTTGGTTTCGGTCAGGCCGTACACCTGAATGAACTCGCAGCCGAACAGGTCGAGGGCCTTCTTCAGGACGTCGTCGGTGATCGGTGATGCGCCGTAGACGATGGTCCGCAGCGTGGAGAAGTCGATGTCGTCGACGCCGGGCATGATCATCAGGAACTGGATGACCGCCGGCACCAGGAACGCGTTGGTGACCCCGTGTTCGGGGATCGCCCGCAGGATCGCCGCGGGGTCGACGTCGCGCATGACGATGTTGGTGCAGCCGTTGTACAGACCCACCATCGCCCAGCCCGCGCCCGCGATGTGGAACCCCGGCATCACCGCCAGGTTCACGCTGTCGGGCGTGAACCGCCACTTCTCCATGATCCCGGTGACGTGGCCGAAGAAGTTGTTGTTGGTGAGCATGACGCCCTTGGGCAGGCCGGTGGTGCCCGAGGTGTAGAGCTGCACGGCGACGTCGTCGGGTCCGACGGCGACCGCCGGATCGTCGGCCGGGTGCCCGGCGATCCAGTCGGCGAACGACGGCCACCGGTCGTGTTCACCCACCGCGACGATGGTGTGCGCCCGGGTGAACCGGTCCGCCCCGTTCTCCAGGGCCTCGATGTGACCGAAGAACTCCGACCCGACGACGATCACCCCGGCGTGGGCATCCTCGATGATCTGCAGCATCTCCGGTGCGGCCAGCCGCCAGTTCACCGCGACCCCGACGGCGCCGAGTTTGGCCAGGCCGAACATCACCTCGAAGAACTCGCTCCCGTTCTTTTCGATGAACGCGACGCGGTCGCCGAAGCCGACCCCGGCCGCGCGGAACGCCTGGGCCGCGCGGTTGGAGCGCTCGTCGAGTTCGGCGAAGGTGATCGCCTTGTCGCCCACCACCAGGGCGATGGCGTCGGGACGCTGCGCGGCGTGCACGCGGACGATATCGGCGACGTTCTTGATCTCGTGACCCATGTCACACATCTACACGACAGTTCGGCCCGGTTGGAAGCCCGAACACCCCTGATCCGCGGACATCGCATTGATCTCGGCGTGGCGTGAACCCCCGCTCAGAAGTAGCGGGGGAACGGACTCCAGTCGGGGTCGCGCTTCTCCAGGAACGCGTCGCGGCCCTCGACGGCCTCGTCAGTCATGTACGCCAACCGGGTGGCCTCCCCGGCGAACAGTTGCTGACCCACCAGACCGTCGTCGGGCAGGTTGAACGCGTACTTCAGCATCCGTTGCGCCTGCGGCGATTTGCCGTTGATCGCCTCGGCCCACTCGAGGGCCACCTTCTCCAGATCCGCGTGGTCGACGACCTCGTTGACCGCACCCATGTGGTGCATCTGCTCGGCCGTGTACGCCCTGCCCAGGAAGAAGATCTCGCGGGCGAACTTCTGGCCCACCTGACGGGCCAGGTATGCGCTGCCGTAGCCGCCGTCGAAGCTGCCGACATCGGCGTCGGTCTGCTTGAAGCGGGCGTGCTCGCGGCTGGCCAGTGTCAGATCGCAGATCACGTGCAGGCTGTGCCCGCCGCCGGCGGCCCAGCCGTTGACGAGGCAGATCACCGGTTTGGGCATGAACCGGATGAGCCGCTGCACCTCCAGGATGTGCAGTCGCCCGGCGCGGGCGACGTCGACCGTGTCGGCCGTCTCCCCGTCGGCGTACTGGTAGCCGGTGCGGCCGCGGATGCGCTGATCGCCGCCCGGAGCAGAAGGCCCAACCGCCGTCCTTGGGCGACGGCCCGTTACCGGTCAGCAGCACCACCCCGACATCGGGGGACATCCGCGCGTGGTCGAGTGCGCGGTACAACTCGTCGACGGTGTGCGGCCGAAACGCGTTGCGCACCTCCGGCCGGTTGAACGCCACCCGCACGGTCGGCAACGGCCTTCCCGCCGGGTCGACGTGACGGTGGTAGGTGATGTCGGTCAGCTCGGCGAAGCCGTTGACGGGCTGCCACACCGAGGGGTCGAACGGGTTGTCGCTCACGCTCACACGGTAATGGGATCGAACCGGAACACCGCACAGCGTCCCGCCAGAGCCTCGAATTCCTCGGGCGCGCCATCGGTGATCAGCCCGGACTTCTTCATGAAGCTCACGCCGCTCGGCACCAGCGTCGGGAACTGGCGCAGCAGCGGGCGTGCGTCCTCCAGCGGCATCTCGACCATCCGCACCCGCTCGGAACGGCGCCCCTGCGTCAGGGTGGCCGCCGGATTGGCCTGCGCATTGCGCACCCAGTCCGCACCGGGGAAGCCGCCGACCACATACCGCTCGCCGTCGACGAACATCGGCGTGATGGGCGTCGAGCGTGGTTGGCCGGATTTGCGTCCCGTCACGGTCAGCACCATCGGACCTTTCTCGCCCGCGATCCCCAGCCGCATCATTGTCATCAGGACTTTGTTCGTCGGCTTGAGCCACCACGGGGGCTTGATGCGTTCGGCCATGAAGCCGAGGCTACGTCGACTCAGAGGTCCAAGCCGTAGCCGCGGAGACCCTGCAGCAGGCCATCGGGCCGTTCCGAGGTCGGCAGCGGGTCGACGAGGACGAAGCCGCAACCCAGTGCCCGGGCGCCGCCGTCGGCCTCCTCGCTGTCGCCGACCATCACGGCCTCGCTTGCGTCGACGCCGAGGCGCTCCAGCGCGATCTCGAAAATGCGTGGGTCCGGCTTGACGGCCCCGACCTCGAACGACAGCACGAATTCGTCGGCGTGCGCGCCGATCGCCGCGAAAGCGGGCCGGAAGTCGAAGGCGATGTTGGACACCACCGCCGTGCGCACGCCTTGTTCCGGCAATCGCCGCAACACCTCGAGGGTGTCGGGGTAGGGCGTCCAGCACGTCGGGGTGATCACCCGCTGGTACAGCGATTCGGCATGGTGGTCGGACAGGCCCGACTCACGCAGCACGTGCAGATAGGCCTCGCGGTGCAGATGCGGCGCCAGGTCGCGGTTGGCCCACGCGTGGTACTCGTCGGGCCCCATCTCCACCGAGCGGCCCGTCGGGGCGGTCAGCCGCCGCATCAACTCGGCCTGGACGCGGCCGTCGACCAGTTCGTCGTCGACGGCCAAGCCCACAAACCAGCTGTCGTCCTCCTCCAGGCGGAACAGCGTGCCGGAGTAGTCGAAGAGCGCCGCGCGTAGAGCCACGATGCAATCGTGCCATCGTCGTGCGCTTAGAAACCGCAGGAATCGGCTATCCGGCGGCTATGTCGCCCTATGCCGCCGTCGCGGTCGTCATCCCGGCCCACAACGAGGCCGCCAACCTGCCGGGCTGTCTCAAGGCGGTGGCCACCGCCGCGGCGTGCGCACCGCTGCCGGTCTCGGTGGTGGTGGTACTCGATGACAGCGACGACGACAGTGAGGATCTGGCGGGTCGGTTCGGCTCCGATATCCACTTCGTCACCGTCGACGCCGGCAACGTCGGGGCCGCCCGTGCCGCAGGATTCACCTTCGCCAGGTCGCTGTGTGGGGCCGACAGCCCGGCCTGGTATGCGACCACCGACGCCGACAGCCTCGTCGATCCCGACTGGCTGATCCACCAACTCGACGCGGACGCCGACATGGTCCTCGGCGTCGTGCGGGTGTCCGATTGGCGGCGCACACCCGCCGCGGCGGTGCGCCGGTACCTGCGCGCGTATCACGCGCGCGTCGGGCGGAAGGGCCACGACCACGTGCACGGCGCGAACATGGGATTCCGAGCGGACGCCTACTGGCAGCTCGGCGGCTTCCGTGCCCTGGCCACCGGTGAGGACGTCGAACTGGTGGAACGTTTCGAGGCCGGGGGCTACCGCGTGCATCGCGACCCCACCCTGTCCGTCACCACCTCGGCCCGTGTACAGGGTCGTGCCCCGGGTGGGTTCGCCGAACACCTCCGCGCTATGTCCCGTCGGCGCCAAAAGCCAGCGGCAGCAAGGGATTCCGCATGACGGCCGGCTTGGTAGGGCACTGGCTGGCATCCGGTCGGCTCGAGCTGCCGCTGCCGGCGTCCGGTGCCACGGCGCAACGTTGGCACCGGCTGGCGGCCCTGGCGCAGGAGGACATCGTCGCGGCGCGCATCGCCGAGGCACACGTCGACGCGGTCGCGATACTCGACGAATTGGGCGCCAAGCCAACGCAACCCGGCCAGCTGTGGGGCGTGTGGGCGGCTGAGCCCCCCGACGCAGTCCTCGCCGCGACTCCGGGCGACGATGGTGACGTTCATGCTCGACGGCACCAAGGCGTGGTGTTCGGGCGCGGGTTTCTGCACGCACGCCCTGGTGACGGCTCGCCTGCCCGGCGGCGAGCGGGCGTTGTTCGCCGTCGCCGTCGATCCCGCGGTGCGCGCCCTGCCGAGCACATGGGTCAACACTGGAATGGCTGGAAGTGACACGCGCTCCGTGCAATTCACCGGCGCGCGAGCGGTGCCGGTGGGCGATCCCGGTGCATACCTGACCCGGCCCGGGTTCTGGCATGGCGCCATCGGAGTGGCGGCCTGCTGGCTGGGCGGCGCGCGCGCGGTGGCCGAACCGCTTTATCGCCGGGCCTCCGACCCGCACGCGCTCGCCCACCTGGGCGCGGTCGACGCCGCGCTGACCGCCGCGGGCGCCACGCTCGACGCCGCCGCCGCGCAGGTCGATGCCGACCCGTTCGACCGTGCCGGCCGGGCGCAGCTGGTGGCGCGCCGGGCCAGGGCCGTCGTCGAACATGCCGTGGACGAGGCCCTCACCCGCACCGGCCGGGCGCTGGGCCCGGGGCCACTGGCCCAGGACAGCCTGCATGCCAAAAGGGTTGCCGACCTGACGATGTACGTCCGGCAGAGTCATGCCGAACGCGACCTGGAAGCGCTGGGTCGGCTGGCGGGTTCGGCCACATGAGCAACTGTCACCGTTTCGCGGCCGTACCCCTGGCGGGCGGCGGGACGCCGGTGCGGGACTGGCTGGCCGCCGACCGGCTACCCGCGCTCGACCTCGCCGACTGCCCCGGCCTGGTGATCGTCTCGCCCCATCCCGACGACGAGACGCTCGGCCTGGGCGCCACGGCGGCGCAGTTGGCGGCGGCGGGCGTCGACGTGCAGATGGTGGCGGTCAGCGACGGCGGCGGCGCCCATCCCGATCTGTCGCCGTCCGAGCGCGACCGGCTGGAGCGCACCCGACGGACCGAGTTATCCAGGGCCGCAGCAATTCTCGGAGTATCACCGCCGATCTGCCTGGGTCTGCCCGACGGGCAGCTGGCGGATCACGAGGGCGCGCTGGCCGACCTGCTCGCCGAGATCCTGGAGGCCAGGGCGGGTGCGTGGTGTGCGGCCACCTGGCGCGGTGACGGCCATCCCGACCACGAGGCGGTCGGCAGGGCCGCCGCCGAGGCCGCGCGGCGCACCGGCGCCGCCTTCGTCGAATATCCGGTGTGGATGTGGCACTGGGCCCGTCCCGGTGATCCCGCGGTGCCGTGGCACCGGGCCGCCTCGGTCGCGCTGACCCGGTCGGCCCTGGGACGCAAACAATATGCGGCACACAGCTTTCGCAGCCAGTTCGAATCCCCGACACCGGACTCGCCGCCGGTTCTTCCGCCGTTCGTGTTGCCCCGCCTGCTCGCGGTGGGCGAGGTGGTGTTCCGGTGACCGCCCGGCTGCCCGACGGCTATTTCGACCGCATCTACGCCGAATCCGCCGATCCCTGGCAGCTCTCCACCCGCTGGTACGAGCAGCGAAAATACGCGATCACCATGGCGCTGTTGCCTTTTCGGCGGTACCGGCACGCGTTCGAGCCCGGCTGCTCGATCGGCACCCTCACCGAACAGCTCGCGGGACGCTGCGATCACGTGACGGCCGTCGACGTCGCGGATGCGGCACTGCGGCATTGCGATCACCGGCTGCAGCAGCACGGCTGCCGGCAGCGCGTCACGCTGGCGCAGTCGTCGCTGGATGATCCGTGGCCCGCCGGCCCGTTCGATCTCGTGGTGCTCTCCGAAGTGGCCTACTACCTCGAAGCCGACGCGCTCGCCGCCGTCATGCGCCGCGAATGCCCCGCACTGGCCTCCGGCGCGACCGTCGTGACGGCGCACTGGCGCCACGACGTCGACGACTATCCACTCAGCGGTGACGCCGCCACCGAGGTCATCGTCGCCACGCCCGGGCTGACCCCGCTCGGGGGCTACCGCGACCGCGACGTCGTCATCGCGGTGTTCGACACCGGCACGGGCCTGTCGGTTGCTTCGCGCGAGGGTGTGCCGGGCGCCTCCTGACCTCGCTCCCGCATCGTCACCCGACGGGGCCTGATTGTCGGCCTCCTCAGCGGGAGCTCGTCCCTCGCTCCCGCATCGTCACCCGACGGACCGCTCGGCGCCCTCCCAGAACCGCGCCCGCACGGCCTTCTTGTCGGGCTTGCCGAGCCCGGTCAGCGGCAGCGCGTCGACGACCACGACCTGCTTGGGCGCCTGCACCGAGCCCTTGCGGTCCTTGACCGCGGCCTGGATCTGCGACGTCATGGTGCCGATCGACGCCTCGTCGGTGGGGGCGTCGGAGCGCAGCACCACCACCGCGGTGACGGCCTCGCCCCACTTGTCGTCCGGAGTGCCGACCACGCACACCTGTGCGACGGAGGGATGCTCGGCGACGACGTCCTCGACCTCCCGCGGGAACACGTTGAACCCGCCCGTGACGATCATGTCCTTGACCCGGTCGACGATGAACCAGAAGCCGTCTTCGTCCTCCCGCGCCATGTCACCGGTGTGCAGCCAGCCGTCCTTGAAGGTGTCGGCGGTCTGCTCGGGCAACTGCCAGTAGCCGCCGGCCAACAGCGGGCCGGACACACACACCTCGCCGACCTCGCCCTGCGGCACCGGGTTGCCGTCCGCATCCAGCAGCGCGCACCGGGCGAACAGCGTCGGGCGCCCACACGACGACAGCCGCTTCTCGTCGTGCTCGTCCTTGGCCAGGTAGCTGATCGCCATCGGCGCCTCGGACTGCCCGTAGTTCTGCGCGAAGATCCTGCCGAACCGCCGGATCGCCTCGGCCAGGCGCACCGGGTTGATCGCCGAGGCGCCGTAGTAGACGGTCTCCAGCGAGGACAGGTCGCGGGTGTGCGAATCCGGATGGTCCATCAGGGCATACAGCATCGCCGGCACCATGAAGGTCGCCGTGATGCGTTTCTCCTCAATGGTTTTCAGGACCTCGGCCGGGTCGAACTTGGGCAGCACATACATCTCGCCGCCCTTGACCAGGGTGGGCAGGAAGTACGCCGCTCCGGCATGCGACAGCGGGGTGATCATCAGGAACCGCGGGGCGTTCGGGCCATTCCCACTCGGCCAGCTGGATCGTGGTCATGGTCGTCGTCGCCTGCGACGTCATCATCACGCCCTTGGGCTTGCCGGTGGTGCCGCCGGTGTAGGTCAGGCCGGTGACGGTGTCGGGCGCGAGGTCGGCGGCCACCAGCGGCCGCGCGTCGTACTTGGCCGCCTCCGCGGACACGTCCTTGACGGCGTCGCCGAGGTGGGCCATCGCCTCGGGAACGGGCCCGATGGTCAGGATCTGCTTGAGCGAGTCCACCTTGTCCAGCAGCCCCAGCGCCCGCTCGACGAACGCCGGATTCGGGTCGACGATCAACGTGGTGACGCCGCCGTCGCTCAGCACGTAGGCGTGGTCGTCGAGCGAACCCAGCGGGTGTAGTGACATCCGCCGGTAGCCCTGGGTCTGACCGGCGCCGGTGATCATCAGCACCTCGGGCCGGTTGAGCGACAGCAGGCCCGCCGTGGCGCCGGTGCCGGCCCCCAGCGCCTCGAAGGCCTGGATGTACTGGCTGATCCGGTCGGCCATCTCGCCGCCGCTCAGCGTGGTGTCGCCGAGGAACAGCACCGGCTTGTCCTTGTGGCGCTTCAGCGCGCCCACCAACAGATGCCCGGAGTGGACGGGATGACGCAGCAGTTCGTCGCTCATACGGTCAGACTAGAACGTGTTGCAGTTCTAGTCAGCAATCGGCTGCTTCTCGTGCTCCGCGCGCCAGGCCTTCTCCTTCTGCACGTACTCGTTGTCCTGCGGGAACTCGTCGATCGTGGGGACCCGCCGCATCTCGAGTTTGACGCCGGGACCCAGCGGACACTTGGCCGCCCACTTGACCGCTTCCTCTTTGGACGCGACCTCGATGATCCAGAAGCCGTCGAACCGTGCCGCCTTCTCGCCGTAGGCGCCGTCGGTGACCGCGGGCGGGTCGGAGTCGAAGTCGAGCACGAAGCCGCCGTCCTCCGGCGGTGCCAGGCCCTCGCCCGACACCATCACCCCGGCCGCGATCAGTTCGTCGTTGTACCGGCCCATCGTGGTGAGGATCTCGTCGAACGGGACGTCCTTCGACGCCTCTTCGGCTTCCTGCGTGGGTCGCATGATCATCATGTAGCGCACGTGTCTCTCCTTGAGGTCGAGGTATGTGTGTATTGACCATTCCGGCGCCGGAAACTCATCGGCCTACGATCTGCCTCATGCTCGCACTGGATGATCTGCTCGACCGCGTGCACGTGGTCGCGCTGCCGATGCGGGTGCGGTTCCGCGGCATCACGGTCCGTGAGGTGGCCCTGATCGACGGGCCGGCCGGCTGGGGTGAGTTCGGCGCCTTTCTCGAATACGGGAACGCCGAGGCCGCGCACTGGCTGGCATGCTGCCGTCGAATCCGCTTACGGCACAACACCGCCCACGCGACGTCACCGCATCCCGATCAACGCCACCGTCCCGGCGGTGCCCGCTGCGCAGGTGCCCGACGTGCTCGCCCGGTTTCCGGGTGCGCGCACCGCCAAGGTCAAGGTCGCCGAACCGGGGCAGACGCTGGCCGACGACGTCGCCCGGGTCAACGCCGTGCGCGCACTCATCCCGGCGGTGCGGGTGGACGCCAACGGCGGCTGGAGCCTCGACGAGGCGGTCGCCGCGGCGCACGCGCTGACCGCCGACGGGCCGCTGGAATACCTGGAGCAGCCGTGCGGCAGCGTCGCCGAACTGGCCGAACTGCGCCGCCGCATCGCGATCCCGGTGGCCGCCGACGAGAGCATCCGCAAGTCCGACGACCCGCTGCGTGTCGTCGCTGCCGGCGGTGCCGACGTCGCGGTGCTGAAAGTCGCCCCGCTGGGCGGGGTTTGGGCCCTGTTGCGGATTGCCGAGCAGATCGATATCCCCGTCGTGGTGTCCAGCGCCCTGGACTCGGCGGTCGGCATCGGGGTCGGCCTGAGGGCCGCTGCCGCACTGCCGACGCTGAACCACGCGTGCGGGCTGGGCACCGGCGGGCTGTTCGTCGACGACGTCACCGAACCTGTCGTCCCCGTCGACGGCTATCTGCCGGTCCGGCCCGTGATCCCCGATCCGGCGCGACTGGCCGTGCTGCGCGCAACGGGGGATCGGCGCGACTGGTGGCTGCGCCGGATCGCCGACTGTCACCCGCTGCTCCCCACCCAGTGATTTCGGTGTGATTTCGCGCGCTGAGCGCGTCTGATCACACCGAAATCCCCGTGGCCGGTGTCCTGATTTGTGGGGTACGCGGCATAGACGCCATCGCCGCGGCGCGCAACGATGGGGAGTGTGAGGCGATCGGTCGTGGTGCTGGGCTACCCGGGCGTGCAGTCGCTCGACGTCGTGGGCCCGTTCGAGGTGTTCGCGTCGGCGTCCCTGCTGCTGGCGGCCGACGGCCGGGACGACGGTTACGACGTCTCGCTGGTGTCCGCCGACGCCCAACCCGTGCTCGCCGCGACGGGGCTGACGCTGGTCACCGCGCCGCTGCCGGACCCCGGCACACCGCTCGACACCGTGGTGCTGCCGGGCGGCTTCACGCACGCGGTGGCCGTCGATCCGCGCGTCATGGACTGGATCCGCGCGGTGGCGCCCAATACCCGGCGGGTGGTCAGCGTCTGCACGGGGGCATTCCTGGCCGCGCAGGCCGGCCTGCTCGACGGCTGCCGCGCCACCACGCACTGGGCGTACGCCGAGACGCTGGCCCGTGAATTCCCGGCGGTCGAGGTCGACCCGGAGCCGATCTTCGTGCGCAGTTCGGAGCGGGTCTGGACGGCGGCGGGTGTCACCGCGGGCATCGACCTGGCGCTGGCACTGGTGGAGGACGATCACGGCACGGCACTCGCGCAGACCGTCGCCCGCTGGCTCGTGCTGTACCTGCGCCGCCCCGGCGGGCAGACCCAGTTCGCGGCCCCGGTGTGGATGCCGCGGGCCCGCCGCGAGCCGATCCGCGAGGTGCAGGAGGCCATCGAGGCCGAACCCGGCGGCGGGCACTCCGTCACCGAGCTCGCCCGCCGCGCCGCGATGAGCCCCCGGCATTTCACCCGGGTGTTCACCGATCAGGTGGGCGAGGCGCCCGCGGCCTACGTCGAGCGGGTGCGCACCGAGGCCGCGCGCCGTCAACTCGAGGAGACCGACGACACCGTCGTCACCATCGCCGCGCGCTGCGGCTTCGGCAGCGCGGAAACCATGCGGCGCAACTTCATTCGACGCATCGGGGTGCCCCCCGATCACTACCGCCGAACGTTCGCCCATTGTCCGGCTCCTCAGCGGGCTCGTACCTCACCCGCATCGTCGCCGGACGTCGCCTAGGAAGGGAACCCCCATGCAGATCGCGATCGTGCTCTATCCCGGATTCACCGCCCTGGACTTCATCGGGCCCTACGAGGTGCTGCGCTATCTGCCCGACGCCGAGGTTCGGCTGGTCTGGCACGAATCCGGGCCCGTCACAGCCGATTCCGGCATACTGGTCATCGGCGCGACGCACTCGTTCGCCGAAACCCCTTCGCCCGACCTGATTCTCATTCCCGGCGGATTCTCCAGCATGGAGCACGCCCGCGACGAGGTCCTGCTGGAGTGGGTGCGCCGCGCCCACGAGACCGCGATGTGGACGACGTCGGTGTGCTCCGGGTCGATCATCCTGGCCGCGGCCGGGCTGCTGAAGGGCAAACGCGCCACGTCGCACTGGATGGCCCTGTCCGCACTCAAGGCGCTGGGTGTGGAGGCGGTCGGCGATCAGCGGATCGTGGTCGAGAGGGATGACGAAAAAGGAATCGTGACGGCCGCCGGGGTGTCGGCGGGTATCGACCTGGCACTGTGGCTGGCCGGGCAGATCGCCGGGCCCGACCGCGCCAAGGTCATCCAGCTGTCCATGGAGTACGACCCGCAGCCGCCCTACGACTCCGGGCACACGTCGAAGGCGTCGGCGACCACCAAGGCCACCGCCACCGTGCTGATGGGCAAGGAACTGGCCAACCCGACGCAGCTCAAGGCCATGTCGTCGCTGGTGTGGGACCACGCCATCGACGCGGCCCGGCAGCGATTCCGGCGCGGTTAGGGGCGCCGAGCGCCGCAACGGCCCCGAAGTCGGCTCGGCTACGGTGGCCGGGTGATCAACCTGGCCTACGACGACCGTGGCTCCGGCGACCCGGTGCTGTTCATCGCCGGCCGCGGGGGCGCGGGGCGGACCTGGCATCTGCATCAGGTCCCCGCGTTCCAACGCGCCGGCTATCGCGTCATCACGTTCGACAACCGGGGCATCGGCGCCACCGAGAACGCCGGCGGTCTCACCACCGAGACCATGGTCGGTGACACCGCGGCGCTCATCGAGCAACTGGTCGGCGGCCCCGTGCGGGTCGTGGGCGTGTCGATGGGGTCTTTCATCGCCCAGGAGCTGATGCTGGTCCGTCCCGACCTGGTCAGCCAGGCGGTGCTGATGGCCACCCGCGGGCGGCACGACCGCGCCCGGACATTCTTCAACCGGGCCGAACGCGCGCTGATGGACGCCGGCGTCATCGTGCCGCCCGAGTACGACGCCAAAATCCGTGTGCTGGAGAACTTTTCGCCCAAGACACTCAACGACGACCGGGCGGTCGCCGACTGGCTGGACATGTTCACCATGTGGCCCATAAAGGCCACACCGGGCCTGCGCGCCCAGCTGGAGGTCGGGCCTGCGGACAACCGGCTACCCGCCTACCGGGCGATCCGCACACCGGTGTTGGTGATCGGTTTCGCCGACGACGTGCTGCTGCCGCCGCACCTGGGCGCGCGAGGTGGCCGACGCGCTGCCCAACGGCCGCTACCTGGAGATTCCCGACGCCGGCCACCTCGGTTTCATCGAACGCCCGGACGCCGTCAACGGTGCGATCCTGGAATTCTTCGCCGGCGCGCGGGTATGACAGGCTGGTCAGGTGAACCCATCGACGACACAGGCACGCATCGTCGTCGACGAACTGATCCGCGGCGGCGTCCGCGACGTGGTGCTGTGCCCGGGGTCGCGTAACGCGCCGCTGGCGTTCGCGCTGTCCGACGCCGACCGGGCCGGCCGCATCCGGCTGCACGTGCGGATCGACGAACGCACGGCCGGTTTCCTTGCCATCGGGCTGGCGGTGGCGGCGGGCGCGCCGGTGTGTATCGCGATGACGTCGGGCACCGCCGTAGCCAACCTCGGTCCGGCGGTGGTGGAGGCAAACTACGCCCGCGTCCCGCTGATCGTGCTGAGCGCCAACCGGCCCTACGAACTGCTGGGCACCGGCGCCAACCAGACCATGGAGCAGCTCGGCTACTTCGGCACCCAGGTGCGCGCCGCCATCAGCCTCGGACTGGCCGAGAACGCCCCCGAGAAAATGGCCGCGCTCAACGCGCAGTGGCGCTCGGCGACCTGCCGGGTTCTGGTGGCGGCCACCGGGTCCCGGACCGCCAATGCCGGCCCGGTGCAGTTCGACATCCCGCTGCGCGAGCCGTTGGTGCCCGACCGGGAGGACGGGTCCGTGCCCGAGGGCCGGCCCGGCGGCAGGCCGTGGACCCACACGCCGGCGGTGACGTTCGACCAACCCGTGGACATCGACCTCACCCCGGACACCGTCGTGATCGCCGGACACGGCGCCGGTGCGCACCCGAACCTCGCGGCGCTGCCGACGGTCGCCGAACCGACCGCGCCGGTGCCCGCCAACCCGCTGCACCCGCTGGCACTGCCGCTGCTGCGCCCGCAACAGGTCATCATGGCCGGCCGGCCGACCCTGCACCGGCCGGTGTCGGCGCTGCTGGCCGACCCGTCGTTGCCGGTGTTCGCGCTGACCACGGGACCCCGCTGGCCCGACGTGTCGGGCAACTCGCAGGCCACCGGCACCCGGGCCGTCGCCACCGGCGAGCCCAACCCGGCGTGGCTGCGTCGCTGCGCCGAGGTGCACCGGCACGCGATCGCGGCCGTGCACGGCCAACTCGACGCGCACCCGCTGACCACTGGTCTGCACGTGGCCGCCGCGGTCGCCGACGCTCTGCGGCCCGGCGACCAACTGGTGCTCGGCGCGTCGAATCCCGTCCGCGACGTGGCGCTGGTGGGGCTGGACACCCACGGCATCACGGTGCGGTCCAACCGTGGGGTGGCCGGGATCGACGGCACGGTGTCGACGGCCATCGGTGCGGCGCTGGCGCACGAGCGGGACTCGACGGGTCGCACGGTGGCCCTGATCGGTGACCTGACGTTCGTGCACGACTCTTCGGGTCTGCTCATCGGACCCACCGAGCCGACGCCGCAGCGCCTGACCATCGTGGTGTCCAACGACAACGGCGGCGGCATCTTCGAACTGCTCGAGCAGGGCGACCCGCGGTTCTCAGACGTGTCGTCGCGGATCTTCGGCACCCCGCACGACGTCGACGTCGGCGCGCTGTGCCGCGCCTATCACGTCGACTGCCGTCAGGTGGAGGTCGACGCGCTGGCCGCGGCGCTCGACGAGCCGTCCACCGGGATGCGGGTGATCGAGGTCAAGGCCGACCGCTCGTCGCTGCGCCAACTGCACGCGTCCATCAAGGCGGCCCTTTAGGTGGCGCGCGCCACGCCGAAGGCGGTAGAAGCCCTGAAAGGACTGTGGCGCACCCTGATCCACGGACCGGGCGGTGAGGTGTCGCAGACGCTGCCGGGCCGGGTGGTGCGCTGGGCGCGCATCGTGGTGCTGATCCTGGCGGCGGTGATGACGATGTCGTCGGTGCTGCTGGTGGCCGGCGCATGGCGCAACGACCTGGCCATCGGATCCAACATGGGGGTGGCCGCCGCCGAGGTGCTCAGTGCCGGGCCGCGACGCTCCACGATCGAGTTCGTCACACCCGACCGGGTGACCTACCGCCCCGAACTCGGCGTGCTCTATCCGTCCGAATTGGACACGGGCATGCGGATTTACGTCGAGTACGACAAGTCCAACCCCGACCTGGTGCGGGTGCAGCACCGCAATGCCTCGCTGGCGTTCATCCCGGCCGGCTCCGTTGCGGTGGTCAGTTGGCTGCTGGCCGCCCTGGCACTGTTCGGCCTGGCCGTACTCGAAAAGCGGCTCGACACCGGTGAAAGTCAGGCCGCGCGCATCAGCTGACTGAGCCAGTCCGCGTCGGAGATGTCGACGATCTGCCCGCTCTTGACGTCGTAGACCGTGGGGGTGCCGGGCGGCCCGGCGGTCACCTCGGACAGGGCCGAGATGTTGGCGTCGTTCATCTCGACGGCGTCGACACCGGGTGCGCCGGCGCTGATCGTGGCGACGACGTCGGCGTCGACGCCGCTCTCACGGGCCAGTACCGCGAAGTCGTCGTCGGTGAATTCCTCCAGGGCCAGGCCCTGATTCGCCCACAGGTCCTCGACGAACGACTGGAACGTCGACGCCGACGTCGAGGGTGCGGCGGCCAGGAACAGCGCGTTGGCGGCGGCCGCCGAATAGTCGGTGTCGTATTCGTCGTCGAGAAACGTCAGCGGGCGGTAGACGACGGCCAGCAGCCCGCTCTGGAGGTGGCTTCTGAGGTCTTCGCCGAATCGGGCCTGGAAATCCGCGCAGTGCTCGCACTGCGGTTCGGTGTAGATCTCCACCTCGGCGGGGGCGTCGGGGAGGCCGACGACGATGCCGTAGCCGTCTTCGGTCGCCGCCACGCCCGGCCGGAACGGATCGGGTTGGGCCGCACCGTCGACCACCCGGGAGCAGCCCGCGGTTACCAGCGCCAGCACCGCCACCGCCGCGCACACTCTGGCCCAGGACCGCATGTCAGGACGGTACCGCCGGCCCCGGCTCTTCGTGTGACGTCTGCCCCATCGCAACCTCGCGGACATGCGCCGCTGGCACTCTCTTGGTGTGCGCGTTGCGATCGTCGCGGAGAGCTTCCTCCCGAATGTCAACGGCGTCAGCAACTCGGTGCTGCGGGTGCTCGAGCATGTGCGCCGCACCGGACACGAGGCGCTCGTCATCGCCCCCGACAATCCGCCCGATGAGCCCCGCGCCGAGCGGGTGCACGACGGTGTCCGGGTGCACCGGGTGCCGTCGCGGATGTTCCCCAAGGTGACATCGCTGCCGCTGGGGATCCCGTTGCCGCGGATGGTGGCAGTCCTGCGCGGCTTTCATCCCGACGTCGTGCATCTCGCCTCGCCGGCATTGCTGGGCTACGGCGGCCTGCGCGCGGCCCGGTACCTCAAGGTGCCGACAGTCGCGGTGTTCCAGACCGACGTCGCGGGTTTCGCGGCGAGCTACGGCATGGGTGTCGCGTCCCGGGCCGCGTGGGCGTGGACCCGGCACCTGCACTCGCGGGCCGACCGGACCCTGGCGCCGTCCACGGCTGCGATGGAAGACCTTGCCGCCCATCGTATTCCGCGGGTGCACAAATGGGCCAGGGGAGTTGACGTCACCGGTTTCGCGCCGTCGGCCCGCAGTGCCGCGTTGCGGAGCGGTTGGTCGCCGGACGGTAAGCCGATCGTCGGGTTCGTCGGCCGGTTGGCGCCGGAGAAGCACGTCGAACGCCTCGCTGCGTTGGCCCGCCGCGACGACCTGCAGCTCGTGGTCGTCGGCGACGGCGTCGACCGGGCCAAACTCGAAACCGCTCTGCCCTCGGCTGTTTTCACCGGCGCACTGTACGGCCCCGAGCTGGCCGCCGCGTACGCGAGCATGGACGTGTTCGTGCACCCCGGCGAGCACGAGACGTTCTGCCAGGCCGTCCAGGAGGCGATGGCGTCCGGCCTGCCGGTGATCGCGCCCGATGCCGGGGGGCCGCGCGATCTGGTGACGCCGATGCAAACCGGAATACTGTTGGGAGTCAACGAGTTCGAGCAGCGACTGTCGCCGGCCGTAGACCATCTGATCGCTGAGCGGAGTCGCTATGCGCCGGCCGCGCGACGCAGCGTGCTGGGCCGCACCTGGCCGGTGATCTGCGACGAGTTGCTGGGCCACTACGAGGCCGTCACCGGCGCCACCGGAGGGCTGCGGGCGGCGCTGTAGTCACCCCGCTGTAGTCACAGTGGTCCCACCGGTACCGGGTCCGGACCACGATGCTTCCCGCCGCCGTCATCATGTGTTGACGCGCACGGGTCGGATGTCGTCGGGGGCATCCGACCCGGTCAGCCCTGCGCCAACTCGGACACCGGCTGCCACTGCTCCCAGGTCTTGATCCGCTGTTCGTAGTCGGCCTTGGCCAACTGAATCGGCAACGAGCCGAAGAACACCCGCAGCGGCGGCTCCGCCGCGTCGACCACCTGCAAGATCGCCGCCGCCGATGCCGTCGGATCGCCCGGCTGGGACATCCGCTGATTGCGGATCCGGTCGGCTTCGGCGTGCGCGTCGGCGTAGGCGGGCAGCGGCTCCGCGCGCCGGGCCGACGATCCGGCCCAGTCCGTCGAGAACCCGCCCGGTTCGATCAGCGTCACGTGCACACCGAATGACGCCACCTCCTGCGCCAGCGACTGCGAGAACCCCTCCAGCGCCCACTTGGACGCGTGGTAGATCCCGACGTTCTGGAACGCGGTGATGCCACCGATCGACGACACCTGGATGATGTGCCCGCTGCGCTGGGCGCGCAGGTACGGCAGCGCGGCCTGGGTGATCCACAGCGCGCCGAACACGTTCGTCTCGATCTGGTCGCGGGCGTCGGCCTCGGAGAGTTCCTCGATGAAGCCGAACTGCCCGTAGCCCGCATTGTTGACGACGACGTCGAGCCGCCCGAAATGGTCGTGCGCCTGCGTGACGGCCGCGAAGTCGGCCTCGCGGTCGGTGACGTCCAGACGGATCGGCAGGATCGCGTCGCCGTATTCGGCCACCAGGTCGTCCAGGGTCGAGGTGTCCCGGGCGGTGGCGGCCACCTTGTCGCCCCGTTCCAGGGCCGCGATCGACCACTGCCGTCCGAAGCCACGCGATGCGCCGGTGATGAACCACACTTTTTCAGCCATGTGCCGTGTAACACCGTCCGCTCGTCCTGATTCCCGGATCGGGGAAGTTCACAGGTAGCGTCGGTGCGGTGAGCCGCGCGACGCTGGACAAGGATCCCCGTGAGGTGGCGTCGATGTTCGACGCCGTTGCGCGCCGCTACGACATCACCAACACGGTGCTGTCCATGGGCCAGGACCGGTCCTGGCGGCGTGCCACCCGCTCGGCCCTGCGGATCGGGCCCGGTGACGCGGTGCTGGATCTGGCGGCCGGGACCGCGGTGTCGACGGTCGAGTTGGCCAAGTCCGGGGCCTGGTGTGTGGCGTGCGACTTCTCGGTGGGCATGCTCAAGGCCGGCGCGCAGCGCGACGTGCCCAAGGTGGCCGGCGACGCGACCAAGTTGCCGTTCGGCGACGACGTGTTCGACGCGGTGACCATCAGCTTCGGGCTGCGCAACGTCGTCGACACCGTGGCCGGTCTCAAGGAGATGGCCCGGGTGACCAAGCCGGGTGGCCGGTTGGTGGTCTGCGAGTTCTCCACGCCGACGGTGCCGTTGTTCTCGACGGTCTACAAGGAATACCTGATGCGCGCACTGCCGGCGCTGGCCCGTGTGGTGTCCAGCGACCCGGAGTCCTACGAGTATCTGGCCGAGTCGATCCGCGCCTGGCCCGATCAGGCGGCGCTGGCCCACCGCATCGGCGAGGCCGGGTGGTCGGCGGTGCGGTGGCGCAACCTGTCGGGCGGCATCGTCGCCCTGCACGCCGCGGTCAAGTCCTAGCCCGGCCCTCGCAATCCGGCGTTACCGTGTCGGATGTGCCCCCACGCGAGGTGAAGCGGCGTCCCAAGGACCGCAAGGCGCAGATCGCACGCGCGTCGGCCGACGCGTTCAGCGCGCTGGGCTATCACGCGGTGGGCATGGACGATATCGCCGCGGCGGTCGGCATCTCGGCGACCGCGCTGTACCGGCATTCGTCGAGCAAGTACCAACTCTTCCGCGACGCCGTGGTGGCGCTCGGCCGGCAGCTGGTGGACTGCACCGCCTTCGCTGACGACGCCCCCGACGAGGCCGACCCGTCGGGGCTGCTCGACGCGATCGTGGCCGCGCTCATCGACACGACGATCGCCAACCGGACCTGCGGCGGTCTGTACCGCTGGGAGGGCCGGTATCTGCACAGCGACGATCAGGCCGAGCTGATGGACCAGGTGAAGCTGGTCAACCGCCGGTTGCAGAAACCTCTGATGCGGTTGCGGCCCGCCCTGACGTCACGGGACCGGTGGACGCTGTCGGCGGCCACGCTGTCCGTCATCGGCAGCATCGCCGACCACCGGGCGCAGTTGCCCACCCGCGAGATCCGCGCCGTGCTCTCGGATCTGGCCGCGGCCACCCTGTCCGCCGAGCTCCCGACGGGCTCTCCGGCGTTGGCCACCGAGTCTGCAGAGCCTCAAACCCCTTCTGACGCAGGGCGATACGAGGCTCTGCTGAGGGCGTCGATGTTGTTGTTCAACCAGCGCGGGTACCGCGAGACCGGCATGGAGGACATCGCCGCGGAGATCGGTATGCCGGCTTCGGGCATCTACCGCTACTTCGCCGGCAAGGCCGACATGCTGGCCGCGTCGTTCCACCGGGCTGCCGACCGGGTGTCCGGCGATCTGGCCAATGTGATTGCGGCAGAACTAGATCCGGATCAGGCGCTGATGCGGCTGATGTCGTCGTACGTCACCCGGTCATTCGACGATCCCGAACTGGCCTACCTCTACTACACCGAGCGGGTCAACCTGCCGGCCGACGATCAGGTGATCCTGCGCCGCATTCAGCGCTCGACGGTCGAGTCGTGGGTGCGGCTCCTGGTCGCGGTGCGCCCGGAACTGACCGCCGGGCAGGCGCGGTTCGTCGTGCACGCGGGTTTCGCGCTCGTCGTCGACCTGGGCCGGCTGGTGCAGTACGACAACTCCGAGGATTCGCGGGCCTGCGTGCGCCGGATGATGGAAGTCACCCTGCTCGGCCGAAATCGCTCAGCTGAACGGCTTGCGACGGTCCAGCAGCCGTGACCCGGCACCCGCCGTCCGCCACACCCGCGCGGTCCAGTCGGCGTCGTCGTCGGTCACCAGGTTCGCCATCACCCGCACGGCGACACCCATCAACATCGACGAGCGCATCGCGATCGGACCGGTCAGCGGCAGGAACCGCGGAATGGTCAGCAGCAGCGCCAGCCGGCGCGCCACCGAGAAACAGCGCCCGTAGTGCTCCTGCAGCACCACGGGCCACACCCGCGACAGGTCGGCACGGTCGAGCAGTTCGACGGCGAGCCGTCCGCCCTCCAGGCCGTAGTCGATGCCCTCGCCGTTGAGCGGGTTCACGCAGCCGGCCGCATCACCGATCAGCATCCAGTTCGGCCCGGCCACCCCGGACACCGCGCCGCCCATCGGCAACAGCGCCGAGGCCACCGCCCGCGGTGCGCCTTCGAAGCCCCAGTCATCGCGCTTGAGGTCGGTGTAATGCCTGATCAGGGGCTTGAGCGCGACGTCTGCGGGGCGCTTCGCCGTGGCCAGCGCACCGACGCCGATGTTCACCTCGCCATTGCCGAGCGGGAAGATCCAGCCGTACCCCGGCAACACCTCGCCGGACACCGACCGCAGTTCCAGATCCGAGGAGATCCACGGCTCGTCGGCCCGCGGTGACGTCAGATACCCGCGCGCCGCCACCCCGTACACGGTCTCCTGGTGCCATTGCCGGCCCAGCACACGGCCCAGCGTGGACCGCGCGCCGTCGGCGACGATCAGCGCGCGGCAGCCCACCCGGGACCCGTCGGCCAGCACGACCGCCACCACCCGGCCCGACGAATCATGTTCGACGTCAACGACTTTGGCGCCCAGCTTCATGGTGGCCCCGGAGGCCTCGGCCACTTGGCGGATCCGGTCGTCGAGTTCGGTGCGCGGCACCGCCGAACCGGTCGACGGGAACGCCGGGCCGGGCCAGTCCACCTGCACCGTCGAGCCGAACCCGGCCATCCGCAGGCCGGTGTGCTGGATGTGTTCGTCGACCCACGGGCCCAGGCCGAGCAGCTGCAACTCGGCCACTGCGCGCGGGGTGAGGCCGTCGCCACACGTTTTGTCGCGCGGGAACGTGGCGGCGTCGATAAGCAGCACGTCACGGCCGTCGCGGGCGGCCCATGCGGCGGCGGCCGACCCGGCGGGACCGGCGCCGACGACGACCAAGTCGACAGTGCTGGTCCGCGGGAAAGTCATGCCGCCCAGTATGTTGGAACAATGCCAACACCGGTGAGCGTGGTCGCGGGGGTGGACTTCGGCGACGCCGAGTTCGCGCAGCGCGCCCGCGACGGCGTGGCGCGGATCGAAGCGCTCATGGAGACCGAACTGGGCCGCGCCGACGAACTGATGTCCGAGGCCGTGCAGCATCTGTTCCTGGCGGGCGGCAAACGATTCCGGCCGCTGTTCACGGTGCTCTCAGCGTCGCTGGGGCCCGACCCGGAGTCCTGGCAGGTGACCGTTGCCGGCGCCGTCATCGAGATGGTTCACCTGGCGACGCTGTACCACGACGACGTCATGGACGAGGCCCAGGTGCGCCGCGGCGCACCGAGCGCCAACGCCCGGTGGAGTAACAACATCGCGATCCTGGCCGGCGACTATCTGTTTGCGACGGCGTCGCGGCTGGTCTCCCGGCTTGGACCGGATGCGGTCCTGATCATCGCCGACACCTTCGCCGAACTCGTCACCGGGCAGATGCGCGAGACCCGGGGCGTCTCCGAGGGCGCCGACGAGGTCGACCATTACCTCAAGGTCGTCTACGAGAAGACCGCGTGCCTGATCGCGGCGTCAGGCCGGTTCGGGGCGACGTTCTCCGGCGCCGACGCCGAGCAGATCGAGCGGCTGAGCCGGCTCGGCGGCATCGTCGGCACCGCGTTCCAGATCTCCGACGACATCATCGACATCGACAGCGATCCCGACGAGTCCGGCAAAGTGCCCGGCACCGATCTGCGCGAGGGTGTGCACACCCTGCCGGTGCTCTACGCGCTCCGGGAAACCGGGCCCGCCGCCGATCGGCTGCGCGAGTTGCTCGACGGGCCGATGGACGACGATTCGGTGGCCGAGGCGCTGACGCTCCTACGGGCATCCAACGGAATTCCGATGGCCAAGCAGGTGGTGCGCCGTTACGCCGAGCAGGCCCGCGACGAACTCGTCGCCCTGCCCGACGGGCCGGGACGGCGGGCGCTGGCTTCGCTGGTCGACTACACGGTGAACCGGCACGGCTGACGGCCGATTCGGAACCCAATCGATGGCCATTGACGTTTAATCAGCTGACAACTCGAGTTATCTCGTAGGAGGAAAGCTGATGACCTGGCACCCGGCACGTAACACCATCAAGACGTTCGCGTTGCTGGTCGGCATGTCGGTGTTGATTGTGTTCATCGGTGGGCTTTTCACAAATGCGACCGGTAACTCGATTTTCCTGTGGATCTCTTTGTTGATGGCACTCGGCACCAACGTCTACACCTATTTCAACAGCGACAAGCTGGCGCTGAAGGCCATGCAGGCGCAGCCGATCACCGAAGTGCAGGCGCCCGAGATCTACCGGATCGTCAAGGAACTGGCCACCACGGCGCACCAGCCGATGCCGCGGCTCTACATCTCCAATACCGATAACCCGAACGCGTTTGCCACGGGCCGGAATCCCCGAAACGCCGCGGTCTGTGTCACCACCGGGATCCTCAATCATTCTCGATGAGAAGGAATTACGGGCCGTGCTCGGTCACGAGTTGTCGCACGTGTACAACCGCGACATCCTGATCTCCTGCGTCGCCGGTGCAATGGCTTCGGTGATCACCGCGCTGGCGCACATGGCGATGTTCGCCAACATGTCGAGCCGTGGCCGGCAGGGCGGAGCCAACCCGCTCGCCTTGCTTCTGGTGTCGCTGCTGGGCCCGATCGCGGCGTCGGTGGTGCGCCTGGCGGTGTCGCGGTCGCGGGAGTACCAGGCCGACGAGTCGGGTGCCCAGCTGTCGGGGGACCCGTTGTCGCTGGCGTCGGCGCTGCGCAAGATCTCCGGCGGCGTCGAGCTGGCACCGCTGCCGCCCACACCTCAGCTCGCCGACCAGGCGCATCTGATGATCGCCAGCCCGTTCCGGGCCGGGGAGCGCCTCGGCAAGCTGTTCTCGACGCATCCGCCGATCCCGGACCGGATCAAGCGCCTCGAAGACATGGCGGGTCATGGACTGGGGCGGTAACGAACTGCGGGTCTTCGAACGAACCCCTAGTGTGAGCAATGTGCTGAGCAGAGTTCTCGTCGGGGCGGCTGCGGTCGCGGCGACGGTCGGTGCGGCCGGCATGGGCAGCGCCTGGGCTGACCCCACGCCTGAACCGGGTCCGCCGCCCCCGCCCAACGTCAACGCGTTCACGCCCGTCTCACCGGCGGATTTCACCGTCAACGACGGCGTCTACGCGTTCGCCGGCCCGGGCGGGGTGACCTGCTTGATGAGCAGGGCCACCCGCAGCTACGGCTGCAGCGGACCGCTGCCGGGGGCGCCCGACGGCGCCAACGTCGTCACCGGCGGGCCCGCCGGTGAGCCGGGCTTCTCCGTCGCCGACCGGCCGCTCTACCAGTTCGACAAGCCCGTGAAGCAGATCGCACCGGGCACCCGGATCAGCATGGGCACCGTCAGTTGCGGCGTCGACGGTGGCGGCGCCGTGATCTGCTCCAACAGCTTCGACCAGACCGGCTTCGTCATCGGCCCGGCGGGCACCTACTCGTTCGGTGCGAACAACCCGCTGCTGGACCGGCCGGAGGGCACCAACCCGTTCATCAACTGAGGTGACGGGTCAGAATCCCTGAGCCGTGCACCTCATGGCCGGGTTTGTCGGCGGCCAGGCCGCGGTAGGCATCCTCGACGGTGGCGCCGTGGTTGATGACGCCGTCGACCTCGCGGGCGATCGGCATGTTCAGGCCGTACTTGTCGGCGAACTCCATGATCACGCTGGCGGCCTTGACGCCCTCGGCGACCTGGTTCATTGACTCGATGATCTCTGCGATCGGCTTGCCCGCCCCCAATTGCTCGCCGACGTGCCGGTTGCGGCTGCGCTGACTGGTGCAGGTGACCACCAGATCGCCCATTCCGGCCAGCCCGGCGAAGGTGTCGCGGTGCCCGCCCATCGCCTCGCCGAGTTTGGACATCTCGCGGACCGCACGCGTCATCACCATCGCGCGGGTGTTCTCGCCGATGCCCAGCGAATAGCCCATTCCGACGGCGATCGCGTACACGTTCTTCAGCGCGCCGGCCATCTCGACGCCCACCACATCGTCGGTGGTGTACGTCCGAAACAGCTTGGTACGGAACAACTTTGCCACATCGGCCGCCACGCTCTGGTCGGGCATCGCCAGTACCGCCGCGGCCGCGTACCCCTCGGCGACCTCCTTGGCGATGTTCGGCCCGGCCAGGATGCCCGCGGGGTGCCCGGGCAGCACTTCCTCGACGATCTCGCTCATCCGCATGTTCGTGCCCTGCTCAAGACCCTTGACCAGGGACACCACCGGCACCCAAGGCCGCAGTTCCTTGGCAAGTTCGGTGAGCACGCTGCGGAACCCGTGCGACGGCACGCCCATCACGATCACGTCGGCGCAGTTGGCGGCCTCGGAGAAGTCGGTGGTGGCCCGCAGCGACTCGGGCAGTGCGACGTCCTTGCCGAGGTACTCGGTGTTGCGGTGGTGGGTGTTGATGTCCTCGGCGGTGTCAGCTGAGCGCACCCACTGCAATGTCGGGCCGCGGCGGGCGTTGATGGCCGCGACGGTGGTGCCCCAGGAGCCACCGCCTAGGACGACGACCTTCGGTTGACGAAGCTGAGCCATGGCGACAGCGTATTGCCGTGTCCGCCCGGATTGGCCGGAGTTGGCCAACTCGGGCTACATCGCGAGTTCGGCCATGTCGCGGCTGCCGTCGGTCTCGTTGGCGGCGTAGCGACAGGACCGCCGATCCGGGTGACCAGGGCGGTGGACCGGTTGCGACACCGGGCTGTCGGCGCATCACGTAACTTGTCGGCGGGAGCCCTGGGTGCGGCCAAGCGCGAAGGGGGAGTCGTGGCCGAAGAACCGTTGAAGACCTATGTCCTGCGTCGGGCCGGTGAGGATGACGGCCTCACCGAGGATGCGCGGCTGGTGGTGCTCGCCGCCCTCGGTGACCCCGACGACCTCATCGAGGTGCTCGGGGACAGCGCGCCGAGTGCCGAGGTGGTCGAGGCGCTGACCGCGCAACCTGCGACCGAGGGCGAGCCCGTGGGCGCCTACCTCAAGTCGATTTCGGTGCAGGGGTTCCGTGGTATCGGTCCCAAGCTGACGGTTCCGTTGCCACCCGGTCCGGGCCTGCTGGTGATCGCCGGGCGCAACGGGTCCGGAAAGTCGACACTTGCCGAGGCGCTCGAGTTCGCCCTGACGGGGGTGAACTCGCGCTGGCAGGACAAGGCGTCGGTGTGGTCGCAGTCCTGGCGCAATCTGCACCAGGGTGAACCGGCCGAGATCCGGGTCGGCCTCACCGAACAGGGATCGGGGCCGACCACCATCGGCGTGGATTGGTCCAACGGCGAGGACGTGAAGGTCGACGACTACAAGGCGTGGGTCCAGCGCGACGGCCACAAACGCGAGGACCCCTCGGCGCTCGGATGGAGTGCTGCGCTCGAGATGTACCGGCCGCTGCTGAGCTACGACGAACTCGGCGGCATCCTGGAAGGCCGGCCCAGCGACTTCTACGACCAGCTCTACAAACTGCTCGGACTCGAGCAACTCACCGAGGCGATGGCGCGCCTCGACGCGGAGGTGAAACGGCTCAAGCTGCCGGCCGCCGACGCCCGCAAGGCCCGTGATGCGCTGAAGACCCTGCTTCCGGGCCACGAGGATCCGCGCGCGGCGCAGGTGCTCACGCAGGTGTCGAAGCGCAAACCGGATCTGGATGCGGTGCGGCCGTTGATCACCGGCGGGGCCGCGGCTGTTCCGTCGGCGTGGCAGCTTGCGGTCGCCGTATCGGCACCCGCTGCGCAGGACGTCGCCGACGCGTGCGCGGAACTGCGCGCCGCCGCTGGCCGTTGAACGTGACGTGGTCCGGGATTCCGATGCGTTGGCCGTCGACCGCGGCCGACTGCTGGAAACCGGCCTGGAGTTCCACGATCGGCACGGCACCCAGTCGTGCCCCGTCTGCGGGCAGGGCACCCTCGACGAGGACTGGGCGCAGCGGGCGCGCGCCGCGCTGCAGCAGGAGCAGGCCGCCGTGCGGGCGTTGGGGGAGGCCCGCTCCGCGGTCCGGCGTGCCCGCAACGTGGTACGCGAACTCGTCGACGCCGTGGCCGAACCACCCGGTGCGGGTGAGGAACTCACCACACTGGCCGCCGCCCGGGAGGCGTACACCACGTTCGCCGCCGTTCCCGAGGACGGTGACGCGCTGGCCGACCACGTCGGGCACACCCTGCCCGCCGTTTCGCGGGCCTACGCCGCGCTGCACGACGAAGCCGCGACGTTGATCAAGTCCCGCGAGGACGCCTGGTCGCCGGTGGCGATCGAAGTGGCGGACTGGCTGCGTAAGTCCGAAGCGGCCGCGGCCACTGATCCGAAACTCGCCGTGGCGACTGAGGCACAGAAGTGGTTGCAGGACAACGCAGCTCAGCTGCGCAACGAGCGCATCGCGCCGCTGGCCGATCAGGCGCGAGAGATCTGGGCGGCCCTGCGGCAGGAGAGCAACGTCAACCTCGGCAAGATCCACCTCGAGGGCCGCAACACCTCGCGCCGGGTGCGGTTGACCGCAGACGTCGACGGCTCGGACACCGATGCGTTCGGGGTGATGAGTCAAGGCGAACTGCAGGCCCTGGCTCTGGCCATCTTCATCCCGCGGGCCACCTCGCCGGCCAGTCCGTTCCGCTTCGTGGTGTTCGACGATCCGATCCAGGCGATGGATCCCTCGAAGATCGACGGATTCCTCGAGGTGCTGGTCCGGTTGGCGGCCGATCGTCAGGTGATCGTGCTGACGCACGACGACCGTCTGCCTGCCGCGGTGCGCCGATCCCATGCGCCCGCCCGCATCGTCGAGGTGGCCCGGGCGGCGAACTCGGCTGTGGCGGTGGCAGAGTCGAGCCGGCCCGCGAATCGGGTGCTGACCGACGCCATGGCGATCGCCGCCGACGACGCGGTACCCGACGAGATCAAGAAGGCCGCCGTTCCGGTCCTGTGCCGGGAGGCTCTGGAGGCCACTGCGTGGGATGTGTTCGCGGCCAAGGCGTATGCGGCCGGGTGGTCGCGTGACGCGGTCGAGCAGGCATGGCAGGACACCAAGGAGACTCGGCAACGGATCGCACTTGCGTTGTACCTGGAGCCCAAGCGTGACATCAGGCCGTGGCTCGACGGCGGCAGCGCCCGCCGGAACGCGACCTGGGTGGCCGGTACCGGTGTTCACGCCGGCGTCGACGACTACCGCGGCGCGGTGCGCGACACCCGCCTGGCCGTGGGCGACCTCGCCGCCATGTCCTCATGACCGACCGGGCCGCCCTACTCGACTACGCCGACCAACTGCTGGACGGGACGGTGACGCTGGGGTTGCGAGGTCCCCGGACAGCCGCACTGCTGGCGCGGCGCGCGTTCGAGGACTGGCTGGACGAATTCTGTGCGTCGTGGACACCGAACGTCGGGCCGCGGCCGTCGACCGCATCGAAACTTGTTGTGCTGGAGGCATTCAGGGGTGCTGCGGTGGGAGAGCGGGCCAAACGGATGTGGTACCAGCTGTCGGTGGTCTGCCATCACCACGCGTACGAACTGCAACCGTCGGCGTCGGAGGTGCGCCATCTGGTCAGCGCGGTGCGGGCGTTGGACACCGAGCCGGCTAAGCGGTGATCGCCGTCCGGTCCGCCGCCCGACCGAAGATCATCGACTCGTCGATGCGGTCCAAGCGGTGGTCGATGGCGTCGGCGAAGAAGTTCTGCCGGACGTTCCACGGCCGCTCGGTGCCCGACTTGGGCAGTGCGTGCGGGGAGCGCAGCACGTAACCGGCCTGGATGTCCCAGGAGAACTTCTCGGTCATGGGCTCACTGCCGCGATGTGGGTACGCGTGTGTGTAGCCGCGGGAGTTCATGTAGGACAGCAGCTTTGCCACCTGCTCGGCCGTCATGTCGGCGCGCAGCGTCCACGAGGCGTTGGTGTAGCCCACGCACCACGCCAGGTTGGGGACCTCTTCGAGCATGTGCGCCTTGTAGACGAACCGGTCCTGCGGTTTGATCTCCTCGCCGTCGAGGCTGATCGACGCACCACCGAGCGCCTGTAGTTGCAGGCCGGTGGCGGTGACGATGATGTCGGCGTCGAGGTGCTGCCCCGATTTCAGCGCGATGCCGGTGGCGTCGATGTGGTCGATGTGATCGGTCACCACGTCGACGCGACCGGAGCTGATCGCCGCGAACAGATCGCCGTCGGCGTCCAGGCAGACGCGCTGATCCCACGGGTTGTAGCGCGGTTTGAAGTGCACGTCGACGGGATAGCCGACGGGAAGGTTGGTCATCGCCCCGCGGCGAAGCAGCGAGCGCATCAGCTTCGGGAACTTGCGCGACACGAACCAGACGGCGCCCTCCTGCAGGGCGTTTCGCCACTTGGCGTAACCGTGAGACATTCTGCGCGGCAGAACTTTACGAACCAGCTCCGTGGACGGGGAGATGCGGGCGCCCTTGGCGACGTAGGTGGGCGAACGCTGCAGCATGGTCACCTTCTCGGCGTGCCGGGACACCGCCGGCACCAGGGTGATCGCCGTGGCGCCGCTGCCGATCACCACCACCTTCTGGCCGGTGTAGTCGAGGTCCTCGGGCCAGAACTGCGGGTGCACCACGGTGCCGGCGAAGGTTTCCAGTCCCGGGAAGTCGGGGGTGTAGCCCTCGTCGTACGAGTAGTAGCCGCTGCCGAAGAACACGAACCGGGTGCGGTAGGCCTTGCGGACACCGTTCTGCTCGCACCTGCACCGTCCAGGTGTCGGTGGTCGAGTCCCAGTTCGCGGAGCGCACCAGGCTGCCGAAGCGGATGTGGGTGTCGATGCCGTGCTTGCGGGCGGTGGCGGTCATGTACTCGCGAATGTCGTCACCGTCGGCCACGCCCTCCTCACGGGTCCACGGCTCCCACGGGAAGCTCAGCGTGAAGATGCTGCTGTCACTGCGCACGCCCGGGTACCGGAACAGGTCCCAGGTGCCGCCGATCTGGTCGCGGCGCTCCAGGATGACGTAGCTCAGTCCCGGGTTGCGTTCGTGGATGCGGTGGGCGGCTCCGATGCCGGAGAACCCGGCGCCGACGATGACGACGTCGACGTAGTCGGCGTCGGTCTGGTTCTCGGTGGTCTCGGGGGCCGTCGCGGTCACAGGCGCCTCGCTTCGTCGCGGGTGTGGTGCTCGTCACTCCCACGATAAGCGGTGGCGCCGGGCGGCAGGTTACCGGTAGTTGACGAACTGCAGCGCCACGTCGAGGTCGGAGCCCTTCAGCAGCGCGATGATCGCCTGCAGGTCGTCCCGCTTCTTGGAACTGACCCGGATCTCATCGCCCTGGATCTGCGTCTTGACGCCCTTGGGGCCCTCGTCGCGGATGATCTTGGTGATCTTCTTGGCGTGCTCGGAGTCGATGCCCTGCTTGAGGTCACCGCTGACCTTGTAGGTCTTGCCGCTGGCCTGCGGTTCACCGGCGTCGAAGGCCTTCATGGAGATGTCGCGGCGGACCAGCTTCTCCTTGAAGACGTCGACGGCGGCCTTGAGGCGCTCCTCGGTGGAGCTGACCAGCTCGATGGACTCCTCGCCCTTCCAGGCGATGGTGGTGTCGGTGCCGCGGAAGTCGAACCGGGTGGCCAGCTCCTTGGCCGCCTGGTTCAGGGCGTTGTCGACCTCCTGGCGGTCGATCTTGCTCACGACGTCGAACGATGAATCCGCCATTGGATCCGTCCCCTCTGTATCGGTGGTGGCATCGGTCTGCGGTCGCCCGCACAAACTAAGCCGTTTCGTCTTGGGTACATCCTCGTTGTACCCTGCTAGTCGCACCAAACCCGGGTCATCGATTCGGGGGAGGGGCGAGTACCCAGGCAGGTTGCCCGAGTGGCCAATGGGAGCGGACTGTAAATCCGTCGGCTTACGCCTACGCAGGTTCGAATCCTGCACCTGCCACCCTGGTCAGGCCCCCTTTCGAGGGGGCCTGATTGCGTTCGAAGGGTTAGAAATTGTCACGGATTGTCACAAGGCGCGGGTAGGTGTGCGCACTCTGACCTATGGATCCAGCACGCGGAGGATCTCGTCAGCGAACCAGCGGTGGCGTGTGCCTGGTCCCTCGCCCACCTCTCGCACGATCCCCTCCGAGGTCAGTGTCCGCAGCAGATTGGTCGCGCCGGGTTGGCTGACGCCGAGATGGTTCTGCACTGCTCGCACCGTCATGATTGGGCTCGCGAACAGCATGTCGGCAACTTCGATCGCCCGACTCCTGCTCCCCTGTAACGCCAGGCGGTAGTGCTCGCGTAGGTCGGCCAATTCCTCGGCTCGGTTCACTGCATCCGCCGCCTGACCGGCGATTCCGGTAAGGAAGAAGTCCAGCCATTCGTCAATCTCACCGCGCTCTCGGGTGAACTGAAGACGGTCGTAATACTCGCCTTTGCGTTGATCGAAGTAGCTAGAGATGTAGAGCAGCGGCGTAGGGAGTCTGCCCAGGCTGACGAGGTAAAGAATGATGAAAAGGCGCCCGATCCTGCCATTGCCATCTAGGAACGGGTGGATGGTCTCGAACTGATAATGCAGCAGGGCGCAACGGACTAGCAGCGGAAGTTGTGGTTCGTCGTCGTGGAGGTACTTCTCCCAATCGTCGAGGGCTGTCCACATGTGCTCGACGGTCGGAGGCACGAACCGCGCAGTCTTCGGCTGGTTGTCTGGCGAAGAGATCCAATTTTGGGTTTGCCGAAACTCGCCTGGAGTGCGTTCCTGCCCACGCACTTGGGTCAACAAGATTTCGTGCATCTCTTTGATGAGCCTCAGCGAGATAGGAAAGCCCGCCTCCATTCGGCTCAGACCGTGTCTGAGGGCGAGGATGTAGTTGCGTACTTCCTGTACGTCAGCTCGCGCAAACGTTCCAGTCACGGCGGCGTCGAACACTTCGGTCACAGAAGCCTGGGTGCCTTCGATACGAGAACTGGCGACTGCCTCTCGTGTGATGTAGGCGTTGACGAGGAGGTGGGGATCGGGAAGCAAGCGGCCGGCACCCCCCAATCGACCTAGTGCGACGTCGGCGTCGGAGAGGAGCATGATCGTCTGCGGTTTGAGCGTCAGTTGCCTTGGCACAGGCATGGGCTGAAAGGCGTAGTACGCTGCCGGCCCGCCAGTGGAGATCGCACGTCCCCAGTTGGGGGCTACAAACCTTGTTGGGTCCACCTGGACAAGTTATAACAAAAGCGGCCTTTCGTTATAGGTTGCGATCGTGATTACAACCTGCGTTGGGTAACAAATTGAGAACGTGGCCCGAAAGCCGCTCTACCTGCCAAAACGGTCAGAGCTATTCAGGGACGCGAAAGCGCCCCGAAGCAGTGATTCCTGGAACAACAGGTCTCGCTGCTTCGGCACTCGGCCGCGGCGGGCGCCGAGCGGACGCCGTCGTGCCCCATTCAGCTCCCTTCGTGGGGACACCTCGCAGCTGAGCTGCAGCGAATAGCGTCCTTGGACGGGAGACATCTCTGCGATGAACGCTTCGCCCGGGGCGCGAGATGCTGACGATGGTCTCGATCTGGCGACCGAAGCGCTTTTGACGCGGCGACGGAACTGGGGAAGGCCGGCCCGGACACGCCGGTCCACTTTGCGACGCTGTCCGAGACTGTCGGAGCGTCGTACGCTGCCCCCATCTTCGGTGCTAGTCCGTGTATCCGCGCGCAAGGTCGAGTATTGGCTCTCTGTCCAGCGATGGTCGAAAGTAATACTCGGACAACTCGGATCGCTGATCGACAGGTTCGCCCCATCGAAGCACTATCGAATTTCTGTTGCCTTTGGTCATAGCTGTGACGAGCGAAAGGCTTCGGCAGTAAAAACATCTGCCGTGGATCACCTTTCAGATCTTTCCTCTGCGTGGCACATCGCAGCTCGAGACACTCAGCCACCACGCGCGGGGGTGGCGATCGTCAAGACCGCCACCCCCGGCGTCGTGTCACCGTCTCAGAGGTCGCCGCGCGAGAAATCGGCCAGCAGCGTCGGCACTGCCGAGTCGAACCCGGAGATGTCGAGCTGCTTGGGATCGGCCGGGTCAGCAATCGAATTGCGCGTGGCGGTCATGGCGACCACCACCAGCCGCGCGTCGATGCCCATCTTCTCCCGGTACTCCCGCAGCGCCTGGTGCGGGTGGATGTCTCCGTACCAGGTCTCGTTGTCGGTGTAGATGTGGAACGTGTCGACCTCGACACGCTTCTTGCGCGCCCACACCATCGGCAGTGCACAGTCGGTGGCGCCGAACGGCAGCCCCGCCGTGTACCGGCACACATCGTCGAGACGACGACGGGGGCTGATATCCAGTCCGGTCACCGCGGTGCTCGGGTATCCGCCGCGTCCGGCCGTGAACCCGATGATCCGATGCCGCGGCTCGGTGGCCGCGGTGACCAGCGCCAGGGCGGCCGCGGCCTCCCGGCATGTCACCGGCAGGCCCGACACCCGACAACCCATCGATCCCGACACGTCGAGCGCCAGCAGCGTCCGCTTGTTCGCGGGCTCCACCGCCCCGTATGCCGCGTAGAACGCGGCGTCGAGCGCATCGGTGATCCGAGGCACGGGCTCCCACTGTCCCTGACCGCGAACGCCGTGGCCCGACGCGTAGGTGCGCTGTGCGACAAGGACATTGACCGGATGGACGCGTGCGCGCTTGAGGCGATCGGCGTCGACCAGTTGGGCGGCCACCGATTCACCGACCTGGCCGCTGAGCAGCCCCAGCGAGGTCAGACGCGGCAGCTGACGGATCAGCGCCGTCTGCGGAACGCCGTTGGCGATCAGCGCCTCCCACACCGCCGGCTCGGCCAGCGCCGCGTCGGGCAGCATCTCCCACGACAGCCCGTGGCCACGGCCGATGATCTCGACCCAGGCCGCCGGCGTCGTCGCGGCCCGCGCATCCTCGAAGTCGGCGATGATCGCCAGCTCCCCAGGTACATCGGTAGGGCGCTGCAGCACAGGGCGAACAGCGTTGCGCTGCCCGACAATCAGCTGCTCCCCGGTCAGCCTGGTCGGCGGCTCGCGGTAGTCGCCCAGGCCCTTGCCCACGGCCCAGTTGAACGCCATTCGCATACCCGGGTGGGTGACGCCGGCGGGACTGGCCAGCCGCAGCATGTCGCGGTGGCTCCACCCACCGCGCTGGCGGTACTTGACCAGTTGGTAGGCCAGCCGATCGACCGGCTTGCCGGTGTACCAATCGGCGACCGCCCGGCGAAGCGTCGGACCCCACCCGCGGAACTGCTCGACGTAGCCGGCGAACAGAAAGAGGTGAGTACCCGTGCGCGCCACCCGCGGCAGTGCGGCCAGCGCCGCACGACGGCCGTCGACGTCGTCGGCCGACGCCGCGATCGCCAATGCGAACAGCGCCGGGTTCTGGCGCGGCGCGCGACCCGACTCGGACACCTCGACGATGCGGCTGACGAGGCCGATCGGGTCGTTGGCCGCCGCGCGCAGCACCATCGCGGCGTCATCGCGCGTCAACTCCCGATCGGTGGTGTAGTACGTCCCACCGTCAGTGCCCAGTGTCAGGAAGCGGTGCACTTGCGACCACTGGTCGACCGAAAAGGTGTATCCGCCGGCGGCATTCGGGATCTGGCGCACGTCGGCCTGTTCCGACTGCGCCGTCTTGCGGGTGCGCACGATGCGGAGAATGTCCATGGGGGTCACTCCTTTCGGTGTTCGGTGTGGACTTCGATGTTGGTATGGATAGTGCCGCGGGCGTGTGAGGTGCCAACCGGGTTCAGGAGTCGAACCTGTTGGGCCGGTTAACCGATCGGCGTCCGGCACGCGGCGATGAAGTTGTGCGCCCGGTGATGTGGGCGTGAGGAGTGCAGACCGGGTTTCAAAGTGCTCTACCGCTGAGCTACCGACCCGCCGAAGCGGGTCAGGCGGGATTCGAACCCGCGACCTCTCCATTAAAGTGGTAACCGACCAACGTCCGGCTCACATCACCGGGCGGGTCAGACTTTACGGCGGCGACGGTGCGCGGGCGAATGATTTTCTGTGGCACCGGGCCACCCGGGATGCCGGCTACCGATTCCGTTCGCCTGCTTGGAGTTCCGTGACGGCCGCCTGAACTTCGTCGACTCGGGCGGAATCGACGCCCCACGGCTTCTCCACGCCGACACGGTGGTCGAGATCCCAGAGCACACACTGCTCGCCGGGCCGTGAGACCAGTGACCACGCGATCACCGTCCGGCGGAGTTGCTCGTCGGCCGGATCGCTGGCGCCCACGACGCCGGGGAGGGCGCCGCCCTCGGGGTGGTGATGCAGGAACTCGCCATAGGCCGTGGTGCAGAACTGGGCATACCTTTGCGGTGCACAGGATGAGCCCGTGCCACGCCTCATCCACTGCGTGCGAAGGCATCCCGATGATCTGGTGATCGCGCAACGCGGCCGCGCAGCAGCGTAACCATTGGCGCAGTCCGGTTTCGATGAGCGCACGCGGCTGCCACGGACACGTCTTGAAGACGGCAGCCGGTAGCTCGAGCTCTGCCACCGCAGTGCTCACCCGATCGAACCGATCCCTGCGTCGGCGCCGCACGGTTTCACTCTATGTCGCCGGGGATTGCCGGCGGGTCTTCACATCCACCGTGGCCCGAACCCGATATCCAACCGCTCGCTCCGCCGGTAGCCCGCCCACGTGTGCACCCCGGCGGGCTGTCCCCGATAGATCCCCCGCGCAGCGGCCACCACCCGCGCGCGCTGGGTGGGCCACTGCACGGCGGCGGCGATCTCTTCCAGCAGCCCACGGTCCCGGTCGAGCAGTCGGTCGACGATCGCGACCGCCGGCAGGGCGGCGCGCTTATCGCCGTTGCAGCGCTGACAGCACAGCACCAGGTTCGCCAGCCCGTCGATGCCGACGAGCGACCACGGCAGTACATGGTCAATCGGATTGTCGGCCGGAAGATGCGTCCCGCAGTAGAAGCAGTGCGGACCGAACGCGTCCTTGAGCGGCTCGCGCACCGTCGCCAGTGCCGTGCGCTCTCGACCGAACAGGTGCCCGGCAACGTCAGGCACCTCGGCGTCGAGGAACTTGTTGATCCGGCGAACGTCGTCCACCCACATGATCTCGAGGGCCGATTTCAACAAACCCGCCAGCCGCGCGAGCCCATGCGCGACACCGGGTTTCAGGGCAATCGCGTCCCCGTGGGCCCGAAGCGTCGTACGGGATACCCCGTCGTGCAGGTAGGAATCGTCATACAGGAACGGATCGCTGCTCGACGCGCCGGGCAGCTTCTGTAACCGATGCAGCGGCTGCTGGGCAAGGCACAGCACGATCTCGTCGAGCGTCCGCTGATACGCATCGGGGGCCCGCAATGCGGCGACGTCCAGCGAGGCGGCGCCCCGCCCCGCGGCGGTCCGCAGTTCGCCGGCCGCGACCAGGATCCGGGCCCGCGGCTGCGTCGATTGCCGAAGCTCATGCCCGTCGAACGGCCGGATCTGCCGCCAGTAAATCTCGAGGACGCGACGGGCGACGTCAGGTATCGGCACCGTCAGCGAATCGTCCGGCGCGGCGGGCAGGTTCTCGATGCACTGGTCGATCAACGCCATCAGTGTGGCCAGCTTGTAGGTGGCCGTCCGCATGCCCGTCTCGAGAACGGCGACGACGCGCTGCCCCAGCAGCAACGGATCGACCGCCCCTTCGCTCACTGGCGCTCCCGTCGGTGGCCCGATGTAGACAGCGGTATGGCAAGACCGTCGACGAAATCGTCAGGAAAGCCACCGGGGACCCGTACGCCGCTGCTCAACCCCCGGCTAACTTTGCCGAAACGTGGGCCAGCAGTCACCGCGATGCCGACAATCTGAACCGTGGAGCAAACCCTCCGACCTCTGTTGCTCCGATGGTGGAGCGAACCGGACGACTACCAGTGGCGCATCGACTTCATCCGAAGCCTCGGCCTGCTGCCGGCACTGAGGATTCTGGTGGCGGCCATCGGCGCGATCATGGGTGTCATGGCGGCGGTGACCGCACTGGTTCCGCCCGTCACGGTCGGCGTGTGGCCGAGGGTCGGCTGGGCGATGGTCGCCCTCGCCGGGCTGCTCTGGGTATTGCGCTGGCTACTGCGGGACTGGCCAACGGTCCGGCAGTCCGTGGTGCTGGTCGCGGTCGCCGACATCGTCATCACGTTCTCCTGCGTCCTGCTCTTCGATCCAATGTCGGCGATGGCCAGCTTGCCGTTGTTGCTCTGTGTCGGCGGCTATGTGGTTTTCTTCCACGGTCCGAAGGTGCATGCCGGCCACATCGCCTGGTACGTGGCGTCGGTGCTGGGCGTGGCGGTGTGGACAGCCGTCGCCGTCGGCGGTGCGTCGGGGATCAGCGTGGCGGCCAACAAGGCGGTGACCGCCCTCCTCGTCACGGTGGCGATCCTGCCTACTCTGCAATTCGGCTTCTGGCTGCTGCAGGCCAGCTCGATGCAGTCGCTGACCGACCCGCTCACCGAGCTGACCAACCGGCGGGGCCTGTCCACCGCGGTCGCACGCCTCAGCGCCGCCTACCCGGTCGCCGTTCCGTTGTGTGCGGTGCTGATCGACATCGACGACTTCAAGGCGGTCAACGATGTCCACGGCCACACCGTCGGCGACGAGGTGCTCATCCGCACCGCGCAGCAGATCCGGTCCTGCGTCGGCCGTGACGCGGTGGTCGCCCGCCTCGGCGGGGAGGAATTCCTGGTGGTTGACCGCCTGCATTCGGGACCGGCCATCCTCGTCGCCGACCAGATCCGTCGCCGAATCGCGGCGCCGGCGGATCCGCCGATCACGGTGAGCATCGGGCTGGCCACCACACCGCACAACAATCAGCACGGGAACCTGATCGACAGGCTGGTCGACGCCGCCGATGCGGCGATGTATCTCGCCAAGCGCCGCGGCGGCAACGGTGTCGCACTGACGTCGGAAGTGTTGTAGAACCGACATCCGGTGGCACCCGCCACTGCACCGGTGTCCCGTCTACGATGGACGCATCCGATCGGAATCCGATCGCAATACCCGGCAGACCTCGCCGAACACATTGGAGTGCCCTGTTGACTTTGGATCGTCGTGCCCGTGGCGCCTGGCTGGCGGCCGTGCTGGGGGTACTGGCCGTGCTCGGCGGCGTGGTGGTCACCAACCGCCCCGGCTGCGTGGAGCACTGCCAGGTGGTGTCCGCGGCCATTCAGCAGCCCGCGCCGTCGCCGACGGAGCCCCCTGACCTCGAGGTCAATCCGACCCCGGGCGCCGATGACGTCGACCCGCTGACCCGCGTCATGGTCACCGCGCAGACGGGCACGTTGTCCGGCGTCGCCATGGTCAACGACAGCGGCAGGACGGTCCCCGGCGTGATGACCCCCGACAACAAGGCGTGGAAGCCGACCGGCCAGCTGGGCTACGGCCGCACCTACACCATGACGATCGCCGGCCGGGGCCCCGGCGGCATGCCGACCCGGCAGACCTCCAGCTTCACCACGCTGACGCCGAGCAACCAGACCCAGGTGTACTTCAACACCACCGGCGGCAACCTGCTGCGGGACGGCGGCACCTACGGGGTGGGCATGGTGATCGTCGCCCACTTCGACGAGCCGATCACCAACAAGGCCAACGCCGAGCGCAACCTGAAGGTGACCACGAACCCGATCGTGCAGGGCTCGTGGTACTGGGCCGACGACCAGAACGCCCACTGGCGGCCCGAAAAGTATTGGGCTCCGGGCACTTCTGTCACCGTCAACGCCAACGTCTACGGCGTCCCGATGGGCAAGGGTCTCTACGGCCAGCAGGACGAGAAGGTGTCGTTCACGATCGGCGACGCGCACGTCTCGATCGCGGACGACAAAACCAAGCAGGTCAGCGTTTTCGAGAACGGCAAGCTGGTGCGCACCATGCCCACGTCGATGGGTAAGGGCGGTACCGAGACCGTCAGCGGCACCACCTTCTCGTTCTGGACCCCGCCGGGCGTCTACACCGTGATGGACAAGGCCAATCCGGTGATCATGGACTCCTCGACCTACGGCCTGCCGATCAACTCGCGGCTGGGTTATCGCACCACGATCCCGTACGCGACCCGCATCAGTACCGACGGCATCTACCTGCACCAGCTCAACGCCACCACGTGGGCGCAGGGCAACACCAACACCAGTCACGGCTGCCTGAACCTCAACGGCGACAACGCGCAGTGGTTCTACAACTTCTCGCAGCCCGGCGACATCGTCGAGATCCGCAACACCGGCGGTCCGGGACTGAAGCTGTGGCAGAACGGCGACTGGAGTGTGCCGTGGATGGAATGGCGCAAGGGCAGCGCGCTGCCCTGACGCCAGTGCCGGGCTCAGTCCTCGGCGTGGCGGCGGTGGTCCCAGCGCTCCAAACGCGCCTGCAGGACACTCACCCCGGCACCGAACCCGGGCATTGCCGCGGCGATCCAGATGATCGTCGTTGCGTTCATGTTCGCCTCCCTCGTTCATTCCGACGGTAGGTCGCTGCCCAACGTTACGCGCGAGTAGTGCCCTACCCGTTGATGACTCGCCGTCCCCAAATCTGTGATGACGGGCCGCCACCGAATCGAGTAGTCGCGTACGCGTTACTTCTACACGGGGCAGGCGGACGATGGGTTCATGACCGGATCCGCCGACAACGCACGCAGGCCCCCAGTTGTCAGCCGGCTGGTGACCGCGCCCGCCGATGAGATGCCGCCCGCCGCGCGCAAGGCGCTCCTCACCGATCGCAACGACGACCGTCGGGTGGTGCTCGTCGAACTGCGGTCGCATGCCGGCGACGACATCGCCGCCATCCAGAAGCGCTTCCTGCGGTTGTTCCGGGAGGTGTTCGCCAACCAGCGGGTGCCGCGGCCCGTTGCGGTCGGCCGGCACTACATGCGCTGCGTTCTGACCCGCGAACAGGTGACTCAACTGGTGGGCAACGGCGACGGGCCCCGCAGTGAGTCCGTCCTGGCGGCGCTGGAGCTGATCTACCACATCTGGCCCGACCTCATCGTCGAGGCGCACCTGGACCGGTCGCTGACCACCATCAAGGCCGACGCCGCTACGCGCACCTACGGGTGCGGCGGCGCGGGAGTGGTTTGGGCGGTGCTGGACTCGGGGATCGACGGCCGTCATCCGCATTTCGCCACCCACGGCACGCTGTCGGCGAGCGTGGTCGCCGGACTGCACCGCGACTTCACCGTTGCCGCCGTGCCGAACCCGACCCGCGATCCGCTGACCGACGTGTTCGGTCACGGCACCCACATCGCGGGCATCATCGCCGGGCAGGCGCCTGCCGATCCGAGTCAACTGCGCATTGCCACCAATGAGCCGACGGCCAGTGGCTGGCCCAACTGGACGTCACGGACTCTGAGCGACGGCGCGACGCTGTCCGGGGTCGCGCCGAAGGCCAACCTGGTCAGCCTCAAGGTGCTCGACGACAACGGCCGGGCGTTGTCCAGCAGCATCATCGAAGCCCTCGACTACGTCCGCACGGTCAACAACGGTGGGCGCGACCTGGTAATCCACGGTGTGAACCTGTCACTTGGATGTAGTTGGATGCCACGGGATTTTGCGGCCGGTCAGAGCCCGCTGTGCAAGGAGCTGGACCTGCTGGTGGGTACCGGGGTGGTTGCCGTCGTCAGCGCCGGTAACGCCGGGGCCGGCGCGGCGGGAGTGGGTGCGGGGGCGAACGTCGCCGGGGTGACCGGCGACGTGTACGGCCAACTGTCGACGATCACCGATCCGGGTAACGCGGCCGGTGCGATCACCGTCGGCTCGGTGCACCGCTACCGGCCGCACACCTACGGCGTCACGTTCGACTCGTCGAAGGGGCCGACGCTCGACGGCCGGCGCAAGCCCGAACTGGTGGCACCGGGCGAGCGCATCACCTCCGCGGCGACCGGGCACGCGGCCGAGGGCGTGCCGCCCCTGACACCGCCGGCCGGGGCGACCGGGTGCGCCGACTACATCGAGCAGAGCGGTACGTCGATGGCCGCCGCGCATGTTTCGGGCGCGATCGCAGCGTTCATGTCCACCCGCACCGAGTTCGTCGGGCAGCCGCAGATGGTCCGGAAGGTGTTCACCGACTCCGCCACCGACATCGGCCGTCACGAGTTCTTCCAGGGGGCGGGCGTGATCGACCTCATGCGAGCACTGTCCAGCACATGACGACAAGGAGAGAATCGTGACCACGATCAACGGATTGCCCTACTACGAAGTCGTCTTCACCGCCGACGGCAACCCCGACCCCACGACCGGCGCGGATGCGCTGCGGGCGGCGGTCAGCGCCGGCGGCATCACCGACCTGTTCGTGCTGTCGCACGGCTGGAACAACGGCGTGGACTCGGCACGCAACCTCTACCAGGGGATGTTCAGGCTGCTCGCCGATCAGCTCGGCGACCGCCGAACCCGTTGTGCGGCGGTGGGTGTGATGTGGCCGTCGCTACTGTTCCCCGACGACGATCCGGCCACCGCACCGCCCGTCCCCTCGACCGGCGCGCAACTGGCGGCGGCGCTGGCGCCTGCCTTCCCCGACCAGCACCAGCACCTGGCCGCCATTGGCCAGTTGCTCGACGAGCAGCCGCAACAGCCCGACAAGCTCACCGAATTCCATTCGTTGGCAACACAACTCGTCACCACTCCCGGCCAAAGTGCCGAGGACGAGGGTGAGGCCGCACTGCTCACCGCCGACCCGAACACCGTGTTGACCCATGCCGCGGCCATGGCTCCGGCAGCCGACGACGATGCGCAGGGCATTGGAAACCCCTTCACGGCACTATGGTCGGGCGCGCGTGAGGTGCTGCGCACCATGAGCTACTACGAGATGAAGAACCGCGCCGGCGTCGTCGGCACGAACGGCCTCGGTCCGCTGCTGGCCTCGCTGACCGGAGTGCGCATCCACCTGATCGGCCACAGTTTCGGGGCCCGCCTGGTGTCGTATGCACTGTCCGGCCTGCCCGGCACGGCCACCGGCGCGGCGAGTCCGGTGAAATCGCTGACCCTGATCCAGGGGGCCTTCTCGCACTTCACGTTCGCCTCGACACTGCCGTTCGACGGCTCCCGCGGCGGTGGCCTGGCCGGCCTCGGACGCCGGGTCGACGGTCCGCTGGCTGGCGACCTTCACGTCGGCCGACCGGGCCGTCGGCTGGTGGTATCCCACCGCGAGCATGTTGGCCCGCCAGGACAGTCAGGCCGACGACGATGTGCTCTACCGCTGGGGGGCGATGGGGCACGACGGGTACCAGCAGAACCCGGCGGCGGTAACCATGCCGCTGGCCGAAGCCGGAAAGCCGTACAGCTTCGCGCCCGGCACCTTCTACGCGCTGGACGCCAACGACGTCATCAAGACCATGCAATCCAGCTTCAGCGGAGCCCACAGCGACATCCAGCACCCCGAGGTGCTGTGGGCCGTGGTGTCGGCTGCCGACATCGCGGGGTGAGCTCCCACCGCAAACGTTACTGTGATCCACTTCACAATCGGCGTACGGTGGAGACACCTGCTGAAACGAAGGGAGCTGCGATGAAAGGCGCGCATCACGACCCTGTCGATCACGCACGCACCACACAACCCCATGCCGGCGAGTCCTTCATCGACACACTGTGGCTACCGGGGTTGATATTGATCGGCCTGGGCACCGTCCTGATCGCCGGCACCGTCGCGGCGACGGCGTACGGCAAGGCCGGAGTGTCCCTTGTCCTGGGCCTGATCGCCGGCGCACTGGTGACGGCGGGCGCACTACTGATCGCTCTCGAGCACCACCGCGTCAAGAGGGTCGAGCAACGCTGGCTGACCGAGCATCCCGACCAGCACCTGCATTACAGCTAGGACCCCACCAACGGAATTCGCAGCACCTGGCCGACCCGGATCACGTCCGGGTTGCTGATGCGGTCGCGGTTGGCGGTGAACAGCCGTGGCCACTGGGTGGCGTCGCCGTAGTTCTGCTGCGCGAGCGCCGACAGGGTGTCACCCGAGACCACCTGGTGTGTGCTGAACCCGCCGTAGGGGGCGCCGAGCAGGATCCGTCCGAAGGTGACCGGCACGGTAACGACATAAGCGTTCTCGTCCAAACCGCTCGGATTGTCTGCGTAGACAACGAGTTCGCCCTCCGGTGTCGTCGCATTACCGACAAACACGGTGTAGTCGAAGAGCGTGAAACCAAACCCGTTGTTCTGCACGTGCATGGGTGCCAGGTGGAAGAGCACCGCTCCGGTGCTGTCGTACAGGACGGCCGACCCGATCACCCCCTCGAAGGACGTGCCCAGGCCGCACAGGCTGAACGTGTCCCCGACGATGTCGAACGGCTGGGGACTGCGTACTGCGATGCGTGCGAACTCGGTCATTGCCGGCTCCTTTTCGGTTGAAACTCGCTCAAGTCAAGGGTTCGAGGACGATCAGGTGGGGTGCCGGTTTCACCCGGGCGAGCGGCTCCGGCACCGCGAAGGTCGGGTTCAACAGAACACGGTCCGTCGGCGGCGGACTGATCGGCTGAGCGAACCCCGCGCCCCACACCACCAACGGCGCCGCGACGAGTAGACCCGCGAGAACCTGCACGCCGGTCACTGCCGCGCGGTGTGGATGTGTGTGCGTAACCATGATCGCCCCCTGTGTCGATGCTGATCTGAAGCTACGGCCGCTGCCGGGTCCTCCACACGAGTAGCGCGGTACCCGAATGTCCTCCGAACGGGGGACGCCACATTCCGCCACTGCATCCACCGCTTGCCCGACATACACGTCGCCGAAGATGCGGCACTGTCGATCCATCGCCGGACCACACCGGCAGCAAAAGTCAAAAGCCAACTCGAACAGAAGGATTCACATGACCAGCATCGCCGCCGGAGCCGCCCTGGCCGTCGCTCCCGCCCAATCGTCCTCGGCACGGCCACTTCCGGCCACGCCGACACCGGAGCCGTCGACACCCGACCGTCGTTCAGCGCCCCAGCCCACCACACGGCTTTCCCGCCCCAGAACCTATCCATCGATCCGCCCGGCACCCCGGCCCATCACCACCAGGGCGACCACCGCCGCCGCTGATCGCTTAGCGCGCATAGCGATTAGGCCGACTAGCCGTTGTTGCCTGGATCACACTTGTACGTACAATGTGTCCCACGACACGTCGGGAGGATGTTCCATGATCGGTACGCAGGACGGTTTGTTCCCGCAGTCCGACGCCACGGTGCGGCGCGCCGCCGGTGGGGCCGTCAACGGCACGCGCATCCTGCTGGGCATCCTTCTGCTGCTGATCGGCATCGCTGCGATCGCCGGCGTCGTCGTGACCGCGCGAAATGGGCAGACCGACGCCGCGATCGTCATCGGCATCGTGGCTGCCGCGTTCTTCACGCGGGTGGGCTGCTGATCCGGCTTTACCCGCGCAGCCAGCGCAGGATCTCCGGCGTCGGCTTGTCCAGAATGTCGTCGAATTCGTGGTGCTTGTTGACGTAGGCCGCGACCATCGGGCACACGGCAACGATCCGCAGTCCGTCGGTCCGTGTGATGGCCAGCGCCTCGGCGATCAGCACCGTGCCCAGGCCGCGTCCCCCGTATGCGTCGTCGACCTCGGTGTGGAAGAACACCCGCTGCCCGTCCCGTTCCGCGAACGCGGTGAGCCCGACCGCCTTTCCGTCCACGCCGACGATGAACTTGTCGGCCTCTTTGGTGACGGTGACGGGCGCACCGGTCTTGTCGGTCAGCGTCATGGTGCGTCCCTTCTGCCCGGAGGTTGGCGGGGTGTGAGCCGGGTCGTCGGCAGCGGGGGAGCGGGCAGCCACTGCGGTGTGCCCTGATAGCCCGACACCGTGCCGAATCGCGGCGAGCGGGCCTGCCATTGTTCGCGGTACTCGACGATGTCCTCGTGGGTTCGCCCGACGAAGTTCCACCACATCAGCAATTCCTCGGTGAACGGTTCGCCGCCCAGCAGCACCGCGCGCACGGGCTCGACGCCGTGATTCGTCAGCGGGAGCACCTGCGCACCCGGTCCCTGGTAGGCCAGTTCGTGCGTGCCGGACCACCGCGCCGGCCATCTCAACCGCGCCGCGGTCCACGATCAACCCGTGCTCGAAGGTCGGATCGACGTCGAGTTCCACCGAGGCCCCGACGGCCAGATCGATCTGCGCGCCGAGCAGTGGGGTGTGGGTCCGCACCGGTGACATCTGGCCGGCCAGCGAGCCCAGAAACACCGTCAGCACCGCGCCGGAGTGCGTAACCGGTTGCGGTGCATAGTGATCGAACCCGCGGGCTGTGTCGCGCGCGGTGTGGGGCAGCGCGACCCACAGCTGGACCCCGTGCAGGATCGTGGTCGCCGGCGTCGACACTTCGGAGTGACAGATGCCCCCGCCGGCCGTCATCAGGTTCAACTCGCCGGGATGGACCATCGCGTGCACGCCGCTGGAATCGCGATGCTCGATCTCCCCGGCGAACAGCCAGCTCACCGTCTGCAACCCGGTGTGCGGATGCGGCGGCACATCCATCCCGGGCCGGGTCCGAACATCCTCGGGGCCATAGTGGTCGGCGAAGCACCATGCGCCGATCAGCGAGCGCTGCCGCTGCGGCAGCGTCCGGCGCACGCGCATCGCACGCGGCCCGCCCAGCGGCACGTCGCGGGGTTCGAGGATCTCGATGTTCTCAGGCGACCCGGCCACACAATCGAATTCGACCGGCGCGGTCTCCAGATTGCTCACGGCAACTCCTCGCTACGATCAAGCCGACAGTACCGCGACCGGAAGGCCCGCAATGGACCTCGCGCACATCCACATCGACAAGCAGTCGCCGGCGGCCTACCGGGCGCTTATCGGGGTTGCGACGGCGGTCACCACGCTCGCCACCGACTCAGGCCTGCCGCGCGCCCTGGTCGAACTGGTCAACGTCCGGGTGTCACAACTCAACGGCTGCCCGTCCTGTTTGGAGATCCACACCCGCAAGGCCGTCGCGGCCGGGGTGACCGAGAAGCAACTGGCCACGCTGCCCGTATGGCGCGACACCGAACTGTTCGACGAGCGTGAGCAGGCGGCGCTCCGGCTGGCCGAGATCACCACGACGCTGCCCGACCACGACACCGCCGAACGCGAATACGCCCGGGCCCGCCCGGTGTTCAGCGACGACGAACTCTCGGCCGTCATCTGGGTGGCCACCGCGATCAACGCGTTCAACCGCGTGTCGGTGCTGAGCCGACACACGGTCAAGCCCTGACATGAGTAACCCGTCGAGTGAGACGCCGCGACTGGTCAACGGGGCCGAACGCCGCGTCTGGGAAGCGCTCACCGCGCAGTGCAACCCCGGCGATCTGGTGATCCCTGGCAAGCGCGTCACCGACCACCTCAAGGATCACGAGGTGGACTTCGTGGTCGCACTCGAGGGCGGCGGCATCGTCTGCCTCGAGGTCAAGGGCGGCGAGATCACCCACGACGGACAAAGCTGGCTGCAGTACCGCCGCGACGGCCGCAACCACGAGATCGAACCCGTGCGTCAGGCCCGCGAGGCCTGCTACGCCCTGCGGTCGTTCATCGAGAACGACCCGCGCTGGACCCAGCACCGGCTGCGTTGGGACCACGTCGTCGTCTTCCCGAATTCGTCGCTGGCGAAGGACTTTGCGCTGCCGGACTGCCCGCGATGGAAGGTCATCGACCGCGACGACCTGCCCCACATCGTCACCCGGCTCAACGACGTGCTCAATGACCAGGAGCTCGACCGCCCGCTGCTGACGGCCGCCGGCATCGAGCAGCTGCAGCTCGTTCTGAGCGGGCGGGGTCTGCCGCAGCGTGACGTCGTGGCCCGTGCGATGGAGAACGAGAACGCCGCCGACATCCTGACCGAACATCAGTCGGTGATCCTCGACGCGATCCGTCAGCTGCCCCGCGTCGAGGTGCGCGGCGGGGCGGGCAGCGGCAAGACGTTCCTGGCCGTCGAGCAGGCCCGTCGGCTCGCCCAGCGCGGACAGCGGGTGGCGCTGGTGTGCTACTCGCATGGGCTGGCCAGTTACCTGGAACGCATCACCGCGAAATGGCCGCGCCGCCAACAGCCCGCCTACGTCGGCGAGTTTCACGCCCTCGGGGTGAAATGGGGTGCACCCGAAGGCCCCGACGAGTCGATCCGGAACGAGGAGACCGTCCGGTTCTGGGAGCACGACCTCCCGCTGAAAATGGCCGACCTGGCAAGCCAACTCGAACCCGGCCGACGGTTCGATGCCGTCGTGATCGACGAGGCGCAGGACTTTGCCGACGCGTGGTGGGACCCGATCCTGGCTTCGCTGCGCGACGACGAGACCGGTGGCATCTACGTGTTCAGCGACGAGGGGCAGCGGGTGTTCGACCGCCACGGCGCGCCCCCGATTGCGTTGGTGCCGCTGATCCTCGACCACAACCTGCGCAACACCCGCCAGATCGCCAACGCGTTCCAGCCGTTGGTGGATCACCCGATGCGCTTCCTCGGCGGTGACGGCCCCGCCGTCACGTTCGTGGCGTGCCCGGCCGACGACGCGATCGGTGTCGGCGACGACCAGGTGAATGTCCTGCTCGAGAATGGTTGGCGCCCTGAGGATGTCGCCCTGCTGACCACCGGAAGCCGGCACCCCGAACAGATCGCGCCGCCAGGCAGAGGGCCATGACGCGTACTGGGACAGCTTCTGGGACACCGACCAGGTGTTCTACGGCCACGTGCTGGGCTTCAAGGGATTGGAGCGCCGCGCGGTGGTTCTGGTGGTCAACGAGCAGGCCAAGTTCGAGCGGTCCCGGGAACGGCTCTATGTCGGATTGTCCAGGGCCCGTGACCAACTCGTGGTTTGTGGCGACCCGGACTTCATCGCGCAGGTGGGCGGCCCGGATCTGGCCCGCCGGCTCGGCATCGGCGGTTAGCGGCCGCGCAGCACCGTCGCCTCGAGCACCCACTGCAGCCGCCGCTGCGCCTGCCGGCCCACCGCGCTCGCGGCGCGATGCAGTGCGCTCGGCGGTTCCGGCAGATGCACCTGCACCACATCACCGACCCGCACCGTGCCCGGCCGGGCGACATCGGCATAGACGCCGAGAAACCGGTCGGTGCGCTCGGCCAACAGTCGGGTGATCGAGCGGTCCAGGTCGATGCCGGGCTGCGGGCGCGTCGGCACCACGCAGCGGATCGTCGGCTCCGCTGACCCGCAGCGCCGCGTCGCCGATGTCCAGGCGGGCACCGGTCCAGCCGGCCTCCGGGAACTCGGCGGCGGCTTGCTGGCGGTCGACGTCGACGTCGACGAGCACGTTCGGCCGGAAACGGCGTGCGTCGAACCCTCACCGTCGGCCGACAGCGACGTCATGCTCGTGGTGCTCAGCAGATGTACCGGGCTCAGGTCGACGAACGTGCCCGGCGGCGTGGAGAACCGGGCCAGGGTGGCGACTTCCTTGACCGAGAAGATCGAGGTGTCCGGCAGTTTGTCGGTGTCGGCCAGCCCGAAATCCTGCCGGACCTCGCTGGGCGCGTAGGCGGCCAGCGACTGGCGCAACCGCAGGCGGTGCACGGAGGTGTCGGATTCCTGGGGCAGCGCGGTCAGCCGGACCGGGCGGCCGGCCACCTCCGACAGCCGGTCGTCGATGTCGTTGTCGGAGCTGCGGCCTTGGGAGCCGTCCGGGAAGTCGATCACCACGGCGGGCACGTTGCCCGGCCCGGCGTCGTGGCCGGGTTCTTCGACGTAGCGGGCGGTGCATTTCAGCAGGGCGGGGATGCGGCGCCCGCTGGCGGTGATGTCGTTGTCGAGGTCACGCACCGCCCACAGCCGGTCGGCGTGTACGCCGCGGCGGTCGATGTGCACCGCGTCGACGGGTGTGCCGCCCATCGACTTGACCGGGAATCGCCAGAGCTGGCGCACCGTGACGGTCGTCATCCCGCCAGGGTAGCCGCCGAGAACCACTTTTTCCCCGACCCGTCCTGGGGTTTGTTGTGGAGAAAGTGGTTCTCGGCGCCGGTACGGCTACTCCGCGAACCCGCGGAGCAGGCTCCTTACGCCGACGTCCCAGCGCCGATCCACCGAGGCCTTCGACCCGCCCAGCCAGCGACCACCCTCCTGAACCGCCAAACCCTGTGCCAGGGCGAGCAGTACGTGGGCGATGTCGGTGGCGTCGCCGGTCAGCGCACCGGCGTCGATGCACCGCTGCACCTTGCCGATCAGCAGCTCCCGCACGGTCGGCGGCGCGAGTTCCGGCGGCCCGGCATCGAAGTCCTGAAACGGCCGCGAGAACATCACCCGCGCCAGGGCCGGGTAGTCCAGACAGAACCGGCGGAACACCGGGATCAGCCGTTCGAGGTCCACCAGCGGGGCGGCCGTCTCCGGCACGGCGGCCAGTGCGCGGCCCAGCCGCCGGAAACCTTCGAAGTACACCGCACGCACCAAACCGGCCTTGTCGGTGAACAATTCGTACACCGCGGGCACTGACGTCTGCGCGCGCTCGGCCACCCGGCGGGTGGTGAACCCCGAGACGCCGTCCTCGCTCAGTACCGCGACCGCGACTTCCAGCACGCGGTCGGCCAGTTCGGGGGTTCGCTGTTTTGCCCTGGGCACGGCTGCGGCTAGATGCCGAACTCGGCTTCCATGTTGTCGATCCCGGCGCGGATGCCCTGCAGTGCCTCGGCGCGGGCGCGCAGCTTGCTGGCGGCGTGCGCGCCCTGGTTCAGGTTCGCGAACTCCCGCGCGGCCTCCTCGGCCCGCTCCAGCACCTTGTCGGCCGGCACCACTTCGTCGACCCAGCCGGCCGCTTTGGCCGACTCGCCGAAGTAGACGTTGGCCAGCCCGACGGCCTGCTGGAAGGCCGAACGGGTCAGCCGCAGCTTGACCACTTCCAGGGCCGCGTACGGCATCACCATGCCGATCGCGACCTCGTTGGCCTGAATGTTGTAGGCGGGCGCGGTGATTCGATGGTCCCCGCTGCACAGTAGGAAGGATCCCATCGCGATGGCGTGGCCGGTGCACGCCATCACGACCGGTTTCGGGTAGGACAGCAGCCGGTAGGAGAGTTCGAAGCCGCCGCGCAGCATCGCGACCGATGCGCCGATGTCGCCGGACCGGAAAACCTTGAGATCGAAGCCGCCGCTGAACACCTTGTCGTTGCCGGCGATCACCAGCGCGCCGACCTCGTCGCGGTCGGCCTGGTCGATGGCCTCGTTGATGGCCTGCTGCATGTCGGGCCCCAGCACGTTGGCCTTGCCGTCATCGAGGGTGATCACCCCGATGCTCTCGTCGTGCCGATAGGTGACCGGACCGCTCATGATGGCTCCTTAGCCGTTGACCGACGTCGTATCAGACCGACGTTACGTAACGCTGTTACGAAACGTCAACCGCCCATCACCGCGCGCCACTGATCCAGGTTGGACGCCCGGTAGACGTAATTGGTGCGCTTGACGTCCTCGAGCGGCGCGCTGGGTTCGGTCGAGTACCAGTGCCCGGGGAAAACCGTCGGGTCACCCGGCAGTTTGGCCAGCTGCTGCAGGCTGCGGAACATCTCGTCGACGTTGCCGCCCGGGAAGTCGGTGCGCCCGCAACCGTCCAGGAACAGGGTGTCGCCGGCGACGAGCCGGCCGTCGAGCAGGAAACACTGACTGCCCGGGGTGTGTCCGGGGGTGTGCAGCAGCTCGATCTCGATGTCGCCGACGGATACCTTGTCGCCGTGTTCGTGCGACGTCAGATCCGACATCGGGATGTCGGTGATTCGTGAAACCCATTGTGCTTCATGGCTGTTGACGTGTACCGGCACACTCTGGCGTTCCATCAGCTCGGCCAGGCCCTTGAGGGTGAAGCCCATCATGGTGCCGCCGACGTGGTCGGGGTGGTGATGGGTGACCAGCACACCGGACAGGTGCATACCGTCGGCCTCCAGCGTGTCCACCAGATCGTTGGCCGCATAGGCCGGATCGACGACCACCGCGTCACCGGTCTCGCGGTCACCGATCAGATACGCGAAGTTGCGCATCTGGGTGGCGATCATGTCGCCGGCCGCGAAGTCGCGCCCGGACAGCAGTTGCTTGAAATAGAGACGGTCTGAAGAACTGGGGTTCGCCATGCTGCCAGACTATTGCCCGTCGCCCGGGCAACCGGCCGGCGAGGGTGTCCTCTGGCGTCGCCAGAGTTCTCGCTTGGGGCTGTGGTCCGGGCTGGCGGCGGACCCGGGTGCAGAACTCGGCGCCGTGCCCCGATGACCTGCGGTTTGGCGTTGAAATGCGCCAGACTGTACCCTCTTTAAGGCCCGCCCGGCGTTTTCGGGTTGGCTCGTGCGAGAGCACAGCAGTTAGGCCCCCTTAGCTCAGTCGGTAGAGCGTTTCCATGGTAAGGAAAAGGTCAACGGTTCGATTCCGTTAGGGGGCTCGGTGGACGCCGTACCGAGCGGCGACGCCGTCACGGCGGTGTAGCTCAGCTGGTTAGAGCGCACGACTCATAATCGTGAGGTCGGGGGATCGAGCCCCCCCACCGCTACCGGGCAACAACGAGAACGTGAAAGAAGAGGGCAGGAACCGTGGCCTCCAGTACAGATGTACGGCCGAAGATCACCCTTGCGTGCGAGGTGTGCAAGCACCGCAACTACATCACCAAGAAGAATCGCCGCAACGACCCCGATCGGCTGGAACTCAAGAAGTTCTGCCCGAACTGCGGCAAGCACCAGGCGCACCGCGAATCCCGCTGACGCCTGACCAGGTTTATTCACGCAGGTCAACACAGGCCTGCTGACGTCGACTAGGTAGGGTTCCAGCCCGTGGCTCTGTCCGGAAACATCGTCGGGATGCACTATCGCTATCCCGACCATTACGAGGTGGAGCGCGAGAAGGTTCGCGAGTACGCCACCGCGGTCAAGAACGAGGATCCCTCGTACTTCGAGGACGCGGCCGCCGAGGAACTGGGCTACCAGGGCCTGCTGGCGCCGCTGACGTTCATCTCGGTGTTCGGCTACAAGGCCCAGACGGCGTTCTTCGCCAACGCCAACATCGGGATCCAGGACGCGCAGATCGTCCAGGTCGACCAAGCGCTGAAGTTCCTGCATCCGATTCAGGCGGGCGACAAGCTCTACTGCGATGTCTACGTGCACTCGGTCCGGCAGGCGCACGGCACTGACATCATCGTCACCAAGAACATCATCACCAATCAGGCCGGCGAGTTGGTGCAGGAGACCTACACCACCCTCGCGGGGCGTAGCGAAGACGACGGAGAGAGTGGCTTCAACGATGGCGCTGCGTGAGTTCAATTCGGTCAAGGTCGGCGACGAGTTGCCGGAGAAGACCATTCCGCTGACCCGTCAGGACCTGGTCAACTACGCCGGCGTGTCGGGTGACCTCAACCCGATCCACTGGGACGACGAGATCGCCCAGGTGGTCGGCCTGGACGTGGCGATCGCGCACGGCATGTTGACCATGGGCCTCGGTGGCGGCTACGTCACCTCCTGGGTCGGAGACCCCGGCGCGGTCACCGAGTACAACGTGCGCTTCACCGCCGTGGTGCCGGTGCCCAACGACGGCAAGGGCGCCGAAATCGTGTTCACCGGTCGCGTGAAGTCGCTTGACCCCGAGGACAAGTCCGTCACGATCGCACTGACGGCGACCACCGGGGGTAAGAAGATCTTCGGGCGGGCGGTCGCCACCGCCAAGCTGGCTTAGCGGATGGCACTCAAGACCGATATCCGGGGAATGGTCCACGAGTATCCCGACTTCTTCGTGGTCGGCCGCGAGAAGGTGCGCGAGTACGCGAGGGCCGTCAAGAACGACGACGCCGCCTTCCACGACGAGGCGGCGGCCGCGGAACTCGGCTACGACTCCCTGTTGGCGCCGCTGACCTTCGTGTCGACGCTCGCACTGCTGGTCCAGCAGGACTTCTTCCGCAACGTCGACGTCGGCTTCGAGACGATGCAGATCGTGCAGGTCGACCAACAGTTCATCTACCACGAGCCGATCCGCGTGGGCGACAGGCTCTACGCCCGGTTTGAGGTCGTCTCGGTTTCCGAGCGGTTCGGCGCCGACATCGTCGTCACCCGCAACGTTCTGACCAACGAGCGCGGCGAAGTGGTGTTGGAGGCGTCCACCACGTTGATGGGTCAGGAGGGTGAAGCGTCGGCCAAGATCAAGTTCGACGCCGTAACCGGCCAGGTCACCCGCGCTGCCGTGGATTAGCAGTTCGCACTTTCCCCGTTGTACACTCGGACCTCGGGGTTTCGCCCAGAACAAGCGCGCTGTCCGACGGTTCGCCATTGACCGGTCGGGGAGCGCGCGAGTTATGTGTCGCGAAAGAACACGCGACAATGACGAGCCTGAGCGTGCGAAGGCGAGGAGTGTCGCAGAAGACAGAGGGGCGTAGCTCAACTGGCAGAGCAGCGGTCTCCAAAACCGCAGGTTGCAGGTTCAAGTCCTGTCGCCCCTGCTCAATTGAATACTGTAATGGTGGACACTGGAAGGTGCCGACCTTCCCGGCGACGACGAGCCTGAGCTTGCTAAGGCAAGGAGCGCCGGAAACATCAACCGAACAGCGATGGAGGAGCGTGCGGTGAGCGACGAGCTCGACAGTGCTGACGCCGCGGCGACCGGTACGGTGACGCCGCAGCGTCCCACCGGGAAGCGGTCACGGCGTCGGGCGCTGGACACAACCGCCGACGCCACCGAGGCCGCGGTCACGGTCGCCGACGAGGATGGCGAAGAGGCGACCCCCTTCAAAGCCAAGCCGGCGAAGAAGAAGAAGACCGACTCGGGTGCGTCGCGCAACCCGATCGCGTTCGTCGTGAACTACCTCAAGCAGGTCATCGCCGAGCTGCGCAAGGTCATCTGGCCGAACCGCAAGCAGATGGTCAGCTACACGTCGGTGGTGCTGGTGTTCCTGGCGTTCATGGTGGCGCTGATCGGCGTGGTCGACCTGGGGCTGGCCAAGCTGGTGCTGCTGGTGTTCGGCTGACCGACGCCGCGCAAGCCCAAAGCATTTAGAGAGGATTGAGAACCGTGACGAGCTTCAATGGCGAGACGCCTTCGGCTGTGTCCGACGCGATCGCCGAAGCCGCGGACCCTGCGATCGTGATTGCAGACGAGGCCGCCGAGTCTCTCGAGCAGACCACCGCCGCCGAGGCCGTCGAGGAGGCGCCGCTCGCTCCCGCTGAGGAGGCGGCTCCCGCTGAGGAGCAGGCTCCCGCCGAGGACGACGAAGAGCTGGACCCCGCGGTCGCGCTCAAGAAGGATCTGCGCAGCAGGCCGGGCGACTGGTACGTCATCCACTCGTACGCCGGTTACGAGAACAAGGTGAAGGCCAACCTCGAGACCCGCGTGCAGAACCTCGACGTCGGCGACTACATCTTCCAGGTCGAGGTGCCCACCGAGGAAGTCACCGAGATCAAGAACGGGCAGCGCAAGCAGGTCAACCGCAAGGTGCTGCCCGGCTACATCCTGGTCCGGATGGACCTGACCGACGACTCGTGGTCGGCGGTGCGCAACACTCCGGGTGTGACGGGCTTCGTCGGCGCCACGTCGCGCCCGACCTCGCTGTCGCTCGACGACGTCGTGAAGTTCCTGCTGCCGCAGGGCGCGGCCAAGAAGGCGGCCAAGGCCGCCAGCGGTGCGGCCTCAGGTGCGGCTTCGGAGGCCAGCCTGGAGCGTCCCGAGATCCTGGTGGATTACGAAGTCGGCGAGTCGGTCACCGTCATGGACGGTCCGTTCGCCACGCTGCCGGCGTCGATCAGCGAGGTCAACGCCGAGCAACAGAAGCTCAAGGTGCTGGTGTCCATCTTCGGTCGCGAAACACCTGTCGAACTGACCTTCAGCCAGGTCGCCAAGATTTAGCCGAGTTCAGTCGGCGAGTAAGTGGGCGCGAGCCCTTAGAAAGGAAACACCAACCCATGGCCCCGAAGAAGAAGGTCGCCGGGCTGATCAAGCTCCAGATCCAGGCCGGGCAGGCCAACCCCGCTCCGCCGGTCGGTCCCGCACTCGGCCAGCACGGCGTCAACATCATGGAGTTCTGCAAGGCGTACAACGCCGCGACGGAGAGCCAGCGCGGCAACGTCATCCCCGTGGAGATCACCGTCTACGAGGACCGCAGCTTCACGTTCGCGCTGAAGACCCCGCCCGCCGCCAAGCTGCTGCTGAAGGCCGCCGGTGTGCAGAAGGGTTCCGGCGAGCCCCACAAGACCAAGGTCGCGAAGGTCAGCTGGAATCAGGTGCGTGAGATCGCCGAGACCAAGAAGGAAGATCTCAACGCCAACGACATCGACGCCGCCGCCAAGATCATCGCCGGCACCGCCCGGTCGATGGGCATCACCGTCGAGTAGTCCGCAGTACGCGTCGAGTGAGGACTGACGCAGGCTTTGTTCGAGTAACAGCCGGCAAGGTTCCTCACTCAACAAAGAAGGTCCGTGGGAGGGCTGGCATCGGCCCGTGAACCACAAGCCAACAACACGATTGGAAGATCAATGAGCAAGAACAGCAAGGTATACCGCGAGGCCGCCGAGAAGATCGACAAGGCGAAGCTCTACACACCCCTGGAGGCCGCGAAGCTGGCCAAGGAGACCGCCTCGAAGAAGCAGGACGCCACCGTTGAGGTCGCGATCCGGCTCGGCGTCGATCCTCGCAAGGCCGACCAGATGGTCCGTGGCACCGTCAACCTGCCCAACGGCACCGGTAAGACCGCCCGCGTCGCGGTGTTCGCGGTCGGTGACAAGGCCGAGCAGGCCATCGCCGCCGGCGCCGACATCGTCGGCAGCGACGACCTGATCGAGAAGATCCAGGGCGGGTTCCTCGACTTCGACGCCGCGATCGCCACGCCGGATCAGATGGCCAAGGTCGGCCGCATCGCCCGGGTGCTGGGCCCGCGTGGACTGATGCCCAACCCGAAGACCGGAACCGTCACCCCCGATGTCGCCAAGGCCGTGACCGAGATCAAGGGCGGCAAGATCAACTTCCGCGTCGACAAGCAGTCCAACCTGCACTTCGTGATCGGCAAGGCGTCGTTCGACGACACGAAGCTGGCCGAGAACTACGGTGCCGCTCTCGATGAGATCCTGCGGGCCAAGCCGTCCTCGTCGAAGGGCCGCTACCTGAAGAAGATCACCGTGTCGACGACCACGGGCCCGGGCATTCCGGTCGACCCGGCCGTCACGCGCAATTTCACCGAGGAGTAGACCTCCTCTGCTGTACCGGAAGACCCTCGCCGCAGGCGGGGGTCTTCCGCATTCTCACCTCGATGAGCTAGCGAACACATTCGGCGATGCGGGCGCGCAGGAATGCTCGTCCCGGCTCGGAGGTGTTGGCCTCCAACGCCTTCCGATACCAGGTAGCCGCCTCGTCCCGTCTGCCCGCGCGGCGAAGCAGATCGGCACGGATTGTCGGCACCAGGTTCGACCGCGTCAGCCGCGGGTCGTGGGTGACGTTGTCCAGCTCGGCGAGTCCGGCGTCCACACCGTCGCGGAACCCGATGGCCAGGGCGCGGTTGGCCCGCACCACCGGTGAATCGGTGATCGCCGTCAACGTGTCGTAGGCCGCGCAGATGGTGACCCAGTCGGTCTGCTCCCAGGTCGGCGCCGTGGCGTGCACCGCGGCGATGACGGCCTGGGGCAGGTAGGGGCCGGTCGATCCCGCGGCCATCCGCAGCCGCTCCAACCCGCGTGCGATGCGGCCGCGGTTCCAGTGGGCACGGTCCTGTTCGTCGAGCGGCACCAGCGCGCCGGTCGCGTCGACGCGGGTCGACCGTCGCGAATCATGCAGCAGCACAAGAGCTGCCAACGCCTGTGCTTCCGATTCGGCCGGCATCAGGGTGCACAGTTCGCCGGCCAGTCGCACGCCCTCGTCGCACAAGTCGTCGCGAATCGCCGACGGACCTGCCGTGGACCAGTAGCCCTCGGTGAATACCGAGTAGATGCACGAGAGCACGTGCGGGGTGCGCTGCGGGAGCAACTCGGCCGGCGGCACGCGCAGCGGAATGTTTGCGCTGCGGATCTTCTGCTTGGCGCGGGTGATGCGCTGACCCACCGCAGCCTCGCTCTGCAACAGCGCGCGGGCGATCTCGGCGACCGTCAGACCCGAAACCAACCGCAGTGTGAGCGCCAACTGCGAGGTCCGCTCCAGCGCGGGGTGCGCGCAGGTGAACATCATCCGCAGCTCGTCGTCGCGGACCGGGTACGGGTCGGTGCGGTCGGTGCGCGCCCGGATGTCATCGAGCACAGCCGCCAATTCCTTTCCGGGACGGACTGATTCACGACGCAGTCGATCCCTGACCCGGTTGCGGGCCACGGTCACCAGCCAACCACCGGGATTGTCCGGGACACCGTCGGCCGTCCAGGTCCGCAACGCCTCGGCGCAGGCTTCCTGAACGGCGTCTTCGGCGACAGTCAGGTCGCCGCACCAGCGCGCGAGCGCCGCCACGGCCGGGCCCCATTCCCGCCGGAAGACGCCGTCCAGGTTCGCGGTCAACGGCGTTAGAGTCCCGAGACGCCGGCCAGCTGTCGTACCTCCACGACCGAGGCCGGGATCATCGACGCGATCTTGACCGCCTCGTCGCGGTCAGTGGCGCGCAGGTAGTAGAACCCATTGGCCACCTCGGCACCCTCCACGTACGGTCCGTCGGTGAGGATCGTCTCGCCGTCACGCACTTTCACCGTCGTAGCGGTTGTCGGTGGATGCAACGGCGCGCCGCCGAGAACGTGGTCACCGGCCGCCTTGCCGAATTCGCCGTGCTGGGCCAGGCCGTTCTCCCACTCCGGGGTGCCGGGTGTGATGACACCGTCGGCCGGTTCCAGCAGCAGCGCCAGCCAGGCGTTGCCCACCGGGTCCGTGGGTGCGCCCCAGTGCACCATCGGCCATACCTCGACGGCACCGTAGCGCGCGGCCGGGATCTGGCGGGCCAGCTCCAGCGCGTCGTCGAGATTGTCGGCCTCGAACACGTAGTAGCCGCCGGCCACCTCGGCGCCCTCGGCGAAGGGCCCGTCGGTGACCGCCGGATGGTCGGGGCCACCGGTGATGCGCGCAGCCGCGGCGACCGGAGCCAGCGCGTCACCAGCCCGGATGGCCGACGCGGCGTGACGGTGGAAGTCCTGATAGGCCGCCATCTCCGCGGCCCCTTCGTCGGGGGTGAGTTCGCGTTCGGAACTGATCAGCAGCGCCAGGTAATGCATGGTGATGTCCTCTCCGGTCAGCGAGCGAGAACCCTGTGTCCCACTCTCTACCTGTTTGACGAACGGCACCGCACCAATCCGACAGGTTTGCCGGCTGAGACCGCACCGCGATATGTGACCCTGGTCACATGAATTCCCGGCTTCGCTCCATTGCCCTGATTTTCGTTGCGCTGCTGACCACGATGCTGCTCGGCATCGCGTCGGCCTTTGTCTCCGCCCTCGCGCTGGCTGCCACGGCGTTGATCGTTCCGGGCACCGCCACGCCCAACGCCAACGTCGTGGCGGGTTACCGCGAGAATGCGCGGAACTGGTACCTGCAGGGCACCGCGTGTACCAACGAGACGAACTGCCCGGCCGCCACCAATCTCATCGGTATCAACTACCCCGCGTCGTTCTGGCCGCTGCCCGAGTCCCTCTTCCCCGGCTGGTGCGTGCCGGGCCGGTGCGAGAAGTGGGATGTGTCGGTGGGCGAGGGCACCGACAATCTGATCACCGCGCTCACTCCCTACCTGGACCCGGCGTCCACCGAGGACGTCGCTGTCTTCGGCTACTCCCAGGGAGGAGCCGTCGTCGCCAATGCGCTGCAGTACCTGAACGGCCTGAACCTCCCGGATGCGACGAAGGAGCGACTGGAAGTCGTGACGATCGGCGGCATCGAGAACCCCGACGGCGGGTTGTGGCAGCGGTTGGCCGGCTGGTGGCCGTCGTGGCTCAGCCCCGTGCCGATCCTCGACCTCTCGTTCGATCCCGCGATGCCCGTGGACACCGGCATCCACACCACTGCCATCGGCTTCCAGTACGACCCGGTGACCTACGCCCCGCGCTACTGGGGCAACCCGCTCGCACTGCTCAACATGCTGGCCGCATTCGAAACCGTGCACGGCTACTACCTGTCGCCCAACGGCAACAACGAGGACGCGACGTTGCCCTACGGCTACACCCCGAAGACGCTCGCGCCCCAGCTGAACTGTGATACCAGCCCGGCCAACTGCCGCTCGGACAGCTACGGCAACACCTATGTCATGGTTCCCGCGACCTCGCTTCCACTCGCGGACCTGATCCTGTCGCTGGCGGGCTCCAGTGGCGCTCCGCTCGTCAAGCCGCTTGTCGACCTGCTTGCCCCCGTGACGAAGGTGCTCGTCGACCTCGGATACGACTGGAGCGGGGACCCGGGTGTGCCGCAGGCGTTGAGCCTTCTGCCGTTCAACCCGTGGCAGAACTGGGTCAACGTCGGGGTGAAGCTGGTCGTCGCGACCGTCCAGGGAGTGCAGGCGTTCCTCGGTGATCTCGGCGTGGGGGCCGGCCCGGCGCCCGCGACCAAGATCGCCCCGGCAACCCCTGCTCCCGCGCTGTTGGCGGCCAAGCTGGCGGCACCGCCGGTCGCGGCGGAAAAGCAGGACGTGACCACCTCGGGTGATTCTGCGGCGTCCGTCGGGGATGTGACGGTCACGGCCGCGGTGAATGCGGATGCCGGTGCGCAAGCCGATGTGGCGACTGACGACACCAAGGTGACCGACGACACCAAGGCGACCGACGAGTCCAAGGCGGCCGACGACACCAAGGTGACCGACGACGACCAAGGCGGCCGACGAGACCAAGGCGACCGACGAGACCAAGGCCGACGAGACCAAGGTGGCGGACGAGACCAAGGTGGCGGACGAGACCAAGGCGACTGACGACACCAAGGCGACCGACGACGACCAAGGCGTCGGACAACACGCCGAAGAAGAAGTCCTGGAAGTCGTCAAAGCCCGAAAAGGCCGAAAAGCATCAGCAGAAGGCAGGTCCTGGAAACATCGAAAAGCCTTCGGAGAAGGCTGATTCCGACAACACCGGCGATAAGACCGCCGACAACGGCGCCGACAAGGCGGCCTGACCTAAGCGGTCCTCAGGCCGCGGCGCCCGGCTTGAGGTAGGTGACGAGGCTGACGTCGATGGTCTCGTCGACGAAGTAGTACTGACAGCCCGTGAGGTACTTCATGTACCGGTTGTAATTCTCCTCGTCGGTGGCCGCGATCGCCTCCGCCTTGGCAGTCTCGAGCCGGTCTGGCCCAGATGCCCAGCGTCTTGATGTAGTGGTTACGCAGCGACATTGTCTCGGGCACGACGAATCCTGCCTTCTCGCCGTGCTCGCACCATCATGCCGGTGCTCGGGATCCGGCCACCGGGGAAGATCTCGGTGATCAGGAACTTGACGAACCGGGCCAGGTCGAAGGTCAGCTTCTTGCCCCGCTCTGCCAGCTCGTACGGGTGATACCCGACGCTGCTCTGGATGGTCATCCGACCGTCGTCGGGCAGGATGTCGAAGCACGTCTTGAAGAAGTCGTCGTAGCGATCGAAGCCGAAGTGCTCGAACGCCTCGATGGACACGATTCGGTCGACCGGGCTGATGGAACTGCTCCCAGCCCTCCAGCCGGACGTCGAACGTGCGCTCGGTGTCCAGCGTGCTCAGCAGCTGGTCGCAGTACGCCTGCTGGTTCTTGCTCAGTGTCAGGCCGATCACGTTGACGTCGTACTTCTCGATGGCCCGCTTCAGCGTCAACCCCAGCCGCAGCCGATCTTCGAGCAGCGTCATGCCGGGCTTGAGGTCCAACCTGTCGAGGTGCTGGTCGACATTGGCGAGCTGGGCTTCGGACAACGTGACATCGGGACCGGTGAAGTAGGCGCAGCTGTACTTGCGCGTCGGGTCCTGGAACACGCCGAAGAAGTCGTCGGACAGGTCGTAATGGGCCTGGATGTCCTCGAAGTGCGGACGCATCTCCTTGGTGTCAGCCATGTCAACTACTGCCTCTCCGTGCTCTCAAATTTGGTCGCCACCGACTGTGACAGGCACCATACCCCGTAGATCTCCACATGCTAGGACGCCAGTCAGGCGTTTATGCCCCGCGGCGCGGATCATCAAACCGGATTACTTTTCCAACGTGAACTGGCATACGTCCGTCTGACCGTTCCGGAACATCTTCGCGCAGCCCGTCAGGTACTTCATATAGCGCTCGTAGACCTCCTCGGACTGGATCCGGATCGCCTCGTCGCGATGCGCCTCGAGCGCCTCGGCCCACAGGTCGAGCGTCCGAGCGTAGTGCGGTTGCAGCCGCTGCTCGCGGGTGACGGTGAAGCCGCCTTCGCTTGCGCGGTCCTCGACCATCTCGATCGAGGGCAGGCGCCCGCCCGGGAAGATCTCGGTCATGATGAACTTCACGAATCGGGCCAGCTCGAAGCTGATCGGGATGCCCAGTTCCTTGGCATTGGCCGGGTTGAACCCGACGATGGTGTGCAGCAGCATCACCCCGTCGGCAGGCAGCGCCCGGTGTGCCATCTTGAAGAAGTCCGGGTAGCGCTCATGACCGAAATGCTCGAAGGCGCCGATCGACACGATGCGGTCCACCGGCTCGGCGTACTGTTCCCAACCTTCAACAGGACCTGTCTGGTGCGCGAGGTGTCCATCCCGTCGAAGATGGACTGCACATGCGCCGCCTGGTTCTTCGACAGCGTCAGACCGACGACGTTGACGTCGTACTTCTCGACGGCCCGCTTCATGGTGGCACCCCAGCCACAGCCGACATCCAGCAGCGTCATGCCGGGCTGCAGGCCCAACTTGCCCAGTGCCAGGTCGATCTTGGCCAGCTGCGCCTCCTCCAGCGTCATATCGTCGCGTTCGAAGTACGCGCAGCTGTAGGTCTGAGTCGGATCGAGGAACAGCCGGAAGAAATCGTCGGAAAGGTCGTAGTGGGCCTGTACGTCCTCGAAATGAGGGGTGAGTTTTTTCGGCACAGCGAACAACCTTCCAAATTGGTCAAGGTAGTCACCGCGTTCCCCGCAACGCATCTACAGATCCACCCCGATGCGAGTTTCTGAGCCCGACGCTACAGCACGGACCTTAAGAAGCCGAGTCGAGCGCGTCGCTCTTGCCGGCCGCGAATGTCACATCCAGTTCGGCGACGATCTGATCCCACAGCGCTTCGGGCAGCTCATGACCCATGCCGGGGAAGAGAACCAGCCGGGCACCCCGGATTGTCTCGGCGACCGCCCGTCCACCCGCGGGTCGCATCAACTTGTCGGCCAGTCCGTGGATCACGACGGTGGGTGCGGTGATCTGCCGGTCGTAGCGGCGCAGACTGCCGCTGCCGAGGATCGCGCCGAACTGTCGGGCGATGCCGACCGGGTAGTAGCTGCGGTCGAAGGCCTCCGCCGCATCGGCGCGAATGCGGTCCTCGGGAGCCGGGTAGCGGGGGCTGCCGATGATCCGGGTGACCCGGACCGCGTTGTCGATGATGACCTCGCGCGGTGACCCGGGCCGGGGGCCCTTGATGACCGAGAACAGCGCCCGCGGCGCGGGCGGTGGCAGGGCGGCCCGGTTGTTGCTGGAGAAGATCACGCCCAGCGAGACGGTCCGGGTGGCGTGCCGTGCGGCGAACACCTGCGCGATCATCCCGCCCATCGAGGCACCCACGATGTGCGCGTTCTCGACACTGAGGTGGTCGAGCACGGCGGCGCCGTCGTCGGCCATGTCCTCGAGGGTGTAGACCGCGCGGCTGGGCCGGCCCAGGAACGAGCGCGCCATCCGCGAGTACTGCGAGCCCTGCACCCGCCGGCCGTCGAGCTTGCTGGACAGGCCGACGTCGCGGTTGTCGTAGCGGATGACCCGCAGCCCGCGCTGCACCAGCTTTTCGCAGAATCCATTGCGCCACAACAACAATTGCGCGCCGAGCCCCATGATCAGCAGGACGGCGGGATCATTGCGGTCGCCCATGTCCTCGTAGTAGATGTCCAGATCGCCCGACCGGGCGACGCCGCTGCGAATCTCCACTAGACCTCAGTCTTGTTGTCGTCGGCCGTTTCTTTGTCAATGTCCTTGTGCTCGCGGCTGACCTCGACCATGAAGTTGGCGAAGTAGCCGGAGAACTGCGGGTCGCTCATCATCTGCCACTTGGGCGCCAGCAGTTTCATGTAACGCTCGACGTAGAGGAACTGCTTGCCGATCAGCACCAGCTCGCGCGGCAGTTTGACGTCATAGGCGTCGGCCAGTGTCGACAGCTGCTTGCCGATCTCGGCATAGGACAGATCGCCGAGCGTCTGCATGGTCAGCGGCTGCGCGAACGCCTCCAGGTCCTCGGCGGCCTGCTTCTCCGGCTTGACGGTGCCCACCGCGCCGAGCAGCACCACGATCTTGCCCGCGGCGGCGTGGTCCTTCTTGACCAGCAGGGAGTAGATGAGTTCCCGAAGCAGCCAGCGGGTGCGCTTGTCGATGCGGCCCATGATGCCGAAGTCCAGGAACACGATCCGGCCCGAAGTCGTCGACGAGCAGGTTGCCGGCGTGCAGGTCGCCGTGGAACAGGCCGTGCCGCAGGCCGCCCTCGAATGTCGAGAACAGCAGCGCCTTGACCAGTTCGGTGCCGTCGAACCCCTGTTTGCGGATGGCGGCGACGTCGTCGATGCGCACGCCGTGCACGCGCTCCATGGTGAGCACCCGCTTGCTGGTGAGGTCCCAGTGCACCTCGGGGACTTTGATGTTCTTGCCGAGCGGCGAGCCGTGCAGGCCGACTGACCCAGTCCTCCATCGACTGCGCCTCGAGGCGGAAGTCGAGCTCCTCGGCGAGGTTGTCGGCGAAGTCGGCGACGACGTCCTGCGCGGACAGTCGGCGGCCGAGCTTGGCGAACTCGACGACCTGCGCGAAGCGCTTCAGGATTTGCAGATCGGCGGCGACCCGGCGGCGGATGCCCGGGCGCTGGATCTTCACGACGACGTCCTCGCCGCTGTGCAGGGTCGCGAAGTGGACCTGGGCGATCGACGCCGAGGCGAACGGTTCCTCGTCGAAGTGCTTGAACAGCTTGGCGGGGTCGTCGCCGAGCTCCTCCTTGAACAACCGGTGTACGGCCTCGGTGTCGGAGGGCGGTACGGCGTCGAGCAGGGTGCGGAACTCACGGGACAGCGGTTCGCCGAATGCGCCGGGGCTGGACGCGATGATCTGGCCGAATTTGACGTAGGTGGGACCCAGGTCGGAGAAGGTCTGTGGGATCTCCTTGATGACCTTCATCTGCCAGGTGCCTCGGCGTGGGCAGCTTGGTGACGACGCGGGCGGCGGTCCGGGTGAGCTGCCAACCCGTGGTGCCGATGCGGGCCGCCTCGACCGGGAGCGGAACCCGATCCAGTTTGGCGACCTCCCGGTGCTTGGCTGAACTCATTGTTGTAGTGTGCCAAACTTCGCTTGTCTCACCAATTTGCCGATCTGTGCCCACTGCACTCGATTGCCCGTAAAACCCCAGCTGGCGGGTGAGAAATGCACATAGTGACGCTATGTCGGGTTGGTGGCGAAATTCTCCGTCAACGCGCCGACGATGGGGCGCCAGACCGGTTTGGGAAGGTCGTGGCCCATTCCGTCGATCACCACGAACCGCGCGCCCGGAATGGCCGCCGCGACCGCCCGGCCGTTGCGCACCCGCAGCATCGGGTCGTCAGACCCGTGCAGCACCACCGTGGGCGCGGTGACCGCTTTGGCGTAGCGGAGCAGGCTGCCGGTGCCCAGCACGGCGTCGAACTGCCGCAGCATCCCCGCGGGATAGGTGCAGCGCTGCGCCAACGATGTCACCCGGTCACGCAATTCGTCGTCGGGCGGCAGGTAGTTGGGGCCGTTGATGATCGCGACGTTGCGCACCTCGAACGCCAGTTTCTCCTCGTCGGTGGCATCCGCGCCGGGTGCACCGAATGCCAGCCTGATCACCCGCACCGCAGGCAACGACGAGAACGCCTTGCCGGTGGTGGACATGATCACGCCCAGCGTGGCCACGCGGTCCGGTGCGGTGGCGGCCAGGATCTGCGCGATCATGCCGCCCATCGACGCCCCGGCGACGTGCACGCGTTCGATACCGAGGTGATCCAGCAGCGCCAGGACGTCGCCGGTCATGTCGAGCAGCGTGTACGGCACCGGGCTCTGCCGGCCCACCAGATAGCGCAAGACGCGGCGGTAGACCGCGCCGTCGGCGCGCAGGCCGTGCATTTTGGCGCTCAGCCCGGAGTCGCGGTGATCGAACCGGATGACGCGGTAACCGGCGTCCACGAGTTGGCGGCAGAACCCGTCGGGCCACATCGGCAACTGCGCGCCCAGCCCCATGATCAGTAGCACCGGCGGATCTGCCGGGTCGCCGAGGTCCTCGTAGTACAGCTCGACCGTGCCCTGCGGGCTGCTCCGCCGCGCGACGCCACTGGTGATCTGCACGCCTTCCGTTCTACCCGGTGGGCGGCTGCCAGGGGGTCAGCCACGGCTGCGGTTCTGCGCCCTCGGCACCTGCGATGAGTTCGTACATGGTGGCGCCGTCGATGCTCTCGCGGATGATGTCCGCGTGCCCGGCGTGCCGGGCCAGCTCGTTGCACAGATGCAGGATCACCCACCGCACCGACCAGGCGTCGACGTCTTCGGGGAACCACGGCGCATCCCGCGGTACCGGCACCGCGGCATCGAGGTCGGCGGTCTCGACCAGGCCCAGCGACGCGGCGTTCTGCTCGGTGAAACGCTCGAGCACGGCGGCCAGAGTCTCGTCGTCGCGCATGACGTACTCGTCCTGGTACTCGGCGGCGCGTTCCTCGAACGGCCGGTCGTCGGCGCGGGGCGCCGGGCGCGGCGGCGACGCGGTCCATCCAGCTGCGCTGCACCCCGGTGGCGTGTTTGACCAGGCCGCCGATCGACAGTGCGCTGACGCTTGGGGTGGCGCGTGCCTGCTCGTCGGTCAGACCGTAGGAGACGGCGACGAATGCGCTCTGGTGATAGGCGAGAAACGCGCGCAGGGCATCGCGTTCACCGGTGACGGGTGGGGCGAGGGCGGGCATGGGGGCCTTTCTACCGGGGTGCGGGCTGGTGGACGTAAAGATCACGGATGCAGGCGATTTCGGCTCCGTGGTGGATCACTTCGCGGTTGATGTGCAGGATCAGATCGGTCATCGGAAGCTCGGCCCAAGGGCCTTCGGCGGACCCGACGGGCCGGGTCAGGCCGGCGTCGTCCAGCGCTCGGACCCCGTCGTTCCAGCGGCGGTACGCGTCGTCGAGCTGGGTCAGCGCCGTCGCCGCGTCGGTGGCGTACGTCCAGCTCCGATAGTCGGCGGGCGGACCGCCGAAGTGCGAGTGGTTGCGCATCGCGAGGACGCCGACGATCACATGTGCCAGCCGCCACGCGATGGTGGTGAAGGGCGCGGGCTGCGGCGCCGGGTGGGCGAAGTCGATGGCGCCATCGGGGTGCACGGTCCAGCAGTCGCGTACCGGTTCCCAGAGGTACTCGTCGTCGGTCAGGCCGTCCAGGCGAGGCCGCAAGGCGGTCCGCCAGTGAAAGTCGAGCTGTTCGGCGAGTTGGTCGGTGAGGGACATGACTCCACCGTTCCACCTATTTAGGACAGTTTTGGTCCTAGAAGTGCGTCAGACTGTGGGCGTGTCGGAAACCACGAGCCGTGTCCTGCAACTGCTGGGGCTGCTGCAGTCACGGCGCGTGTGGACCGGCGCCGAACTCGCCGACCGGCTGGGGGTGACGGGGCGCAGCGTGCGCCGCGATGTCGAGCGGCTGCGCGACCTCGGCTATCCCGTGCATGCCAGCACGGGCCACGGTGGCGGTTATCAGCTGGGCGCGGGGGCCGCACTGCCGCCGCTGTTGCTCGATCCCGACGAGGCCGTCGCGATGGCCGTCTGCCTGCGGCTGGCCGCCGGCGGCAGTGTCGCGGGCGTCGGCGAATCGGCGCTGCGGGCGCTGTCCAAACTGGATCAGGTGATGCCGCCGCGGCTGCGCTCGCAGGTGGCCGCCGTGCACGACAGCACGGTCACCCTGACAGCCGGTGCCGACGCGCCCGTCGAGCCCGAACTGCTGATGACGCTGGCGCGGGCCTGTCGCGACCATGAGCACGTCGACGCCGGGTACACCGACCGGGCCGGAGCCGCTTCGCACCGGCGGCTGGAGCCCTACCAACTGGTGACGACCGGACGGCGCTGGTATCTGCTGGCGTTCGACCGCGATCAGTCGGATTGGCGCAGTCTGCGACTGGACCGGATGTCGGCGGTACGGGCCCGGGGTACGACGTTCGCGGTGCGTGAGGCGCCCGACGCGGCAACGTATGTGAGCCGATCGATCAGCAGCTCGCCGTACCGGTATGTGGCACGGGTGCGCTATCACTGCTCCGGTGATGTTGTGGCGCAGCACTTTTCACCGTCTTCGGTGACAATCGAAGGCGACGGCGCCGATTCCTGCATTGTCACCACGGGTGCCGACGATCCGCAGGTGCTGGCGCTGTACCTGGCGATGGTCGGCCGGGACTTCGACATCCTCGAGCCACCCGAGGTGATCGACGCTGCGCGGGCGGTGGCCGCGCGGTTGCAGCGCAGCTGCTAGCGGGGGTGCCTCGGCGGCGTACGGAGCCGTGTCGACGACGCATGCCACCGCAGTCGCAGCAGCAGCAGTCCGCGGTGCGCCTGCCAGCCGATCGACAGCGGATCACGTGGCGTCCTTCGCTCGGACGCGTCGCTGGGCAGGTTCACATTCTCGGTCATAACGTTTTCCACTGTGACACGAGATCGGCGCGTCGGCATCCGGTGCGGATCTGCGCCGTCATGAACTGTTGCCGAACGGTCACCAAATCGTATGTGGTGACGTGGTGCGCTACCCCTGCGCCGGCACCGCCAGGGCATCGGTGTCCTCGAGCGGTGGCTCGGGGTCGCGGAGGTGACGGAAATGATGATCGCCGCGGGGATAGACGACTTGCGGCCACCAGAACCACCGGCCCAACAGCGTCGCGATCGACGGCATCAGCAGGGACCGCACGATCAGCGTGTCGACCAGGAGGCCGATGGCGATCGTCGACCCCATCTGGGCCAGCACGATCAGCTTGCTACCCAGCATCGCGGCCATGGTGGCCGCGAACACAAACCCGGCAGACGTCACCACGCCACCCGTACCGGCCATGGACCGGATGATGCCCGTCTTCAACCCGGCGTGGATCTCGTCCTTGAACCGGGACACCAGCAGCAGGTTGTAGTCCGAACCGACCGCCAACAGGATGATGACCGACATCAACATGACGAGCCAGTGCACGTGGATCCCGAAAAGGTTCTGCCAGATCAACACTGAGATACCGAAGGACGCGGCGATCGAGCTCGCCGCGGTGGCCACGATGACCAGTGCTGCCACCGCGCTTCTGGTGAGAATCAGCATGATCATGAAGATCAGCGTCAGCGCAGACACCACGGCGATCATCAGGTCGTAGCGGGCTCCGTCCGCCATGTCCTTGTAGGTCGCCGCGACGCCGCCCAGATAGATCTTGGCGTTCGACAACGAGGACATCTTCAGGGCCTCTTGCGCGGCTTTTCGTTCGTTGTCGACCCGGGCGATGCCCTCGGGTGTCGCGGGGTCGGTCTCGTGGGTGATGAACATCCGAGCCGATTTACCGTCGGGTGCGAGGAACATCTTCAGCCCGCGCTCGAAATCGGGGTTCTGGAAGGCCTCCGGGGGCAGGAAGAACAGGTCGTCGTTCTTGGCCTGGTCGAAGCTCTGCCCCATCGCCAGGGCGGTGTCGTTGGAGGCCTGCATCTGATCGATCAGGGCCTTTTGCGAGTTGTACGACGCCAGCGACAGGTCCCTGCTGGCCTTCATCGATGCGATCGTCTGCGGAAGAAGTGCGGTCAACTGCGGTGCGAGCGCCGCCAGTTGGTCGGTATTGCCCTGCACCGCCTCCGTCTTGTCCGTCACTTCGTCGAGCCCGTCGAGAGAATCGAAGATGGACCTCGCCGCGGCGCACAAGGGGATGTCGAAACAGTGTGGTTCCCAGTAGAAGTAGTTACGCAAGGGCCGGAACTGGTCATCGAAGTTTGCGATGTTGTCTCGTAGCTTCTCGGTGGTCGCGAGTAGGTCCTGCGACTTGGCCGCCGAGTCCTGCGTGAGTTTGGTTTGCTCGAGGGAGAGTTGGTACTGCTTCTCCATGATGTCGATCGAGACGTTCGTCGCATCGATCATTTTGAGCTGATCGGCCAATTGATCCCGTTGGAACGGCAGGTTCATGTTGCTGGTCTGCCCTTGCACGCTGGTTTGGAACGGAATCGAGCTGTGCTGGATAGGGATACCCAACGGTCTGGTGATGTTCTGCACCATCGCAATACCCTCGGTGTGCATCACGTTCCTGGCGACGGCGTTGAGCACCAGCATGTCGGCGGGATTGCGCATGTCGTGGTCGGCTTCGACCATCAGGATGTCGGGGTTCATCCTGGCTTGCGAGAAATGCCGGTCCGCTGCGGCGAAGCCGATATTGGTGGGGGCGTCGGTCGGCAGATAGTAACGGTCGTTGTAGGCCGGTTTGTATCCCGGAATTGCCACGATGCCGATCAGCACCACGAACAGGCTCGCCACCAGAATCGGTGCGGGCCAACGGACCACAGCCGTGCCGACCTGTCGCCAGAACCGGCCCTTGGGAGGTCGTTTGGATTCGAACCAGCCGACCCTGCTCCCGAGGAACAGGACGGCCGGTCCCAGCGTGACGGCAATCGCCACCACCACGATCATGCCGATTGCGACGGGCGCGCCCATGGTGCTGAAGTACGGCAGTCGCGCGAAACTCAGGCAGTACGTCGCCCCGGCGATGGTCAGGCCCGAGCCAACGATGACGGGGGCGACGGACCGAAAAGTGGTGTAGTAGGCCGTATCCCGATCCTCACCGGCGTCGCGCGCTTCGCGGTAGCGGCCGAAGATGAAGATGCCGTAGTCGGTGGCAGCCGCGATCGCCAGCATCGTCAGGATGTTCCCGGCGAACGTGGTCAGCCCGAACGCACCATGGGTGGCGAGCACCGACACCACACCGCGCGCGGTCAGCAGGCCGAGAAACGTCAGGAAGAGCTGGATCAGCGTGGTCTTGATCGAGCGGTAGACGACAAGCAGCATGCCTGCGATCGCGACCAGGGTGAACAGGGTGATCTCTGCCAGGCTGGCGTTTCCGATGACATGCAGGTCGTCGGTGAGCGCTGCCGGGCCCGCGACGTAGGCCTGCACGCCTGGTGGGGCCTTGGTGTCCGCAATGGCCTTGCGAACGGCCTGCACGCCTTCATTGGCCAACGTCTGGCCCTGCTCGCCGGCGAGGTTGAGCATCACATACGAGGCCTTACCGTCAGCGCTCTGCGCTCCGGCCGCCGTCAAGGTATCGCCCCAGAAATCCTGAATGTGCTGGATGTGCTCGGGATCTTGGCGCAGCTTGCGGATGATCTCGTCGTAATACTGGTGGGCATCGGGGCCCAGCGGGCGTTGGCCCTCGACGACGACCATCACCGTGCTGTTGGAATCGAATTCCTTGAAGTTGGCGCCCATCCGCTTCATGGCGATCATCGAGGGCGCATCGGCCGGAGCCATCGGAGCCGAATGCAGCTCGCCGACCACCTCGAGTTGTGGGGCGATGACATTCACCAGGACCGAGAACGCCACCCAGAACAGGATGATCGGCACCGCGAGGATGCGGATCGTGTGCGGCAGGACCGGACGCTTGGGCTTGCTGGTGGGCTCGGCTGCGGTGCTTGTGTCGGTCATGCGGACTTCACCAGGCAGTAGGTCTGGGCGTTGATTCCATTGGCTGACTGCTCCTCGCGCACGGTGCCGTTCACGGTGACGCGGCATCCGATCTGGTCGCCGTCGGTCCGGGCCATCAGGTTGCCGCTGACGGTCGGCAACGTCGTTGACAAGGTGATCGACCACGGCAGCGGCACGGTGACCAGATGCACGTTCGCATCTGGGTCGAAGTAGCTGATCTGTGCGGTGCCCGAGCCGTATACGTCGTAGACCAAGATCTTCGGGTTGAACTGGACGATCTCGATACCGGCACCGGCGTTGGCATTGAGGTCCTCGGAAGCGAAGATCTTGTGCAATCGCGAAACCACCAGGCCGGAGATTGCCAGGACCACGATCAGAACCAGCGGGATCCACACCTTTTTGACCCAGCGACCCACCGGAATTGCCTTCACTTGCTGAACCTTTCGAGACGGCCTATGAGTGGTTGGCGCCGGCGGAGTCCTGCTGTCAGGGCGCCGGGCGCTGACGGGCCCGCTCACTGAGCTGCTCGATGAGCGGGGCCGCGACCCGCATGGCCAGCGCGAGGCTGGCTTCGTCATCGGCGGGAAGGGTCTCAAGCAGTTCGTTCAGTCGACCGTGCAAAGTGCGTCGGGTCGTGACTCGGTGTGCGCGTCCGTCGTCGGTGATCGCGACCAGCGTTGCACGCCCGTCGTCGGGATCTTCGAGGCGGGCAACCAGTCCGTCGCGCTCCAATCGTGCGATCAGCTGGGTCATCGACGGCTGGCTGACACCGGTTGCCGCCGCCAACGTGGTGAGGCGGATGGGGCCGTCGTCATCCAGCTGCCCGAGCACTGCGTTCTGGGTAAGGCTCTGGCCGTACGCGATGTGGCGGACGAAAAGCACCACGGCGGAGTTCAAGGCCGACGCGATGTCATCCCTGAGTAGGGGTTCGGATACCCGCTGCATTCGGTAGTTATATCAGATACCTATGTATCTGGTGAGTCGAGAGTCGGAATCGCCTGTGCCAGGACACAGCGAGTGCGCAGATGGCTCACAGATGCATCAGTAACCAATGTTGTCTAGGAGTGCACCGTTGCGATCAGGGGCACTCCGGGGCGGTACGCCAGATGGATGTAGGACGGTGCGTCGAGACCGACGAAGTCGGCGCGCTTGCCGACGCTCAACACGCCCACGTCGTCGCGGCGCAGGGCGGCCGCCCCGCCGGCGGTCGCCGCCCACAACGCCTCGGCGGGGGTGAACTTCATGTCGCGCACCGCGACGGCGATGCAGAACGCCATGCTGGTGGTGTAGGAGCTACCCGGGTTGCAGTCGGTGGCCAATGCGACGGTGACACCGGCGTCGAGGAACCTGCGGGCGTCGGGATACTGTGCGCGCGTGGAGAACTCCGCTCCCGGAAGCAGCGTGGCGACGGTGTCTGCCGACGCCGCGGCGAGCGCTTCGATGTCGGCGTCGGTGGCGTACGTGCAGTGGTCGATCGACGCCGCGCCCAGCTCGACGCCCAAGCGGATGCCGTCGCCGGGCCCGAGCTGTCCGGCGTGCAGCCGCGGGATCAGGCCCGCGGCGATGCCGGCTTCCAGGATGACGCGGGTCTCGTCGACGTCGAACGCGTTGTGCTCACAGAACACGTCGACCCAGCGGGCATGCGGACGGCATGCGGCGAGCATGTCGCCGGCCACCAGTCGCACGTAGTCCTCGCGGTTGTCGCGGTATTCGCGTGGGACCACGTGCGCGCCGAGAAAGGTTGTCTCGGAGGTGAACTCGCCGGCCACCCGCAATGACCGCGCTTCGTCGGACGTCGACAGCCCGTACCCGCTCTTCGTCTCGAAGGTGGTGACGCCGCCGCGGCGCAGTTCATCGGCGAGCCGGGCCACGTTGGCGGCCAGCTGAGCGTCGGTCGCCGACCGCGTTGCGGCCACGGTGGTGGCGATGCCGCCGCCGTCGTAGGGCTCGCCCGCCATCCGTGCGGCGAACTCCGCCGAGCGGTCACCGGCGAACACCAGATGCGCATGGCTGTCGACGAATCCGGGAATGACAGCCGCCCCCGCCAGATCGACTTCGATCGTCGGCGGCGGGTGCCTGCGCGCGCGGTCCGACCCACGCGACGACACCGTCGTCGACGACGATCGCGGCGTCGGTGACGATGCCAAGCGGCGAGCCGTCCCCGAGGGTCGCGTCATTGGTGACGAGTTCGGCGATGTTCGTCATAGACGGTGCTCATCGTTTCTCCAAACCAGGGGGGTTCTCCAGACGAGGGGGTTCCTCCATCACCGCGGCGATCGCCGCTGCCAGCACTGCGCCCGTGTTCGGGATGTCCATGTGGGTGCGGTCCGCCACGACGTGCCGCCCGTCGACCACCACGTCGGTGACATCGGCTGCCGTGCAGGCGAATACGGCGGTCTCGACGGTGGCGCCGCCGCCCGCGGTACGAATCGACTCCAGGTCGATTGCCACCAGGTCGGCCCGCGCGCCGACCCGGAGCGCGCCCGCGTCGGACCAGCCCAGTGCGCGATGGCCGTCGATGGTGGCGGTCTCGAGCAGTCGCGGCGCGGCCAGCAGACCGCGCTCACGACGGAACAGCCGTTCGTCGAGTTCGACGGCGCGGGCCTCCTCGAACAGGTCGATGACGGCATGGCTGTCCGAGCCCAGGCTGAACGGACCCGACCCGTCGATCAACGCCGGTGCGGGTCCCGACGCCGTCGCCGAGATCGCGTTCGGTGGTGGGGCAGAAGCAGACGCCGGTGGCGGTGCTTCGCAGGTCGTCGATATCGCGTTCGGTCAGGTGGGTGGCATGCACGGCGGTGGTCCGCGCCCCGAGCACTCCGTTGTCGCGCATCAGCGCGGTGGGCGTGCACCCGTGCACGGCCAGGCACTGGTCCACCTCGGCGGTCTGTTCGGACGAGTGGATGTGCAACGGCGCGCCGTGGCGCGCCGCCCAGTCGACGACGGGCGCCATCTCGGTGACGGGCACCGCGCGCACGGAATGGATTGCCGCGCCGACGAGTACGCCGTCGGGCGCCTTGAGGGACTCAACTCGTTCGGCCCAGGCGTGGCCGTCGCCGTCACCGAAGCGCTGTTGCGGCCCGTCGCCCAGCGGAGCCCCGTCGACTCCGGAACTGAGATAGCAGGTGTCGAGCAGGGTGAGCCGGATACCGGCTTCCCGGGCGGCGTCGATCAGGGCGTGTCCCATGGCATTCGGGTCGGAGTACGGCCGGCCGCCGGTGTCGTGGTGCAGGTAGTGGAATTCGCCGACGGCGGTGATGCCGGCCAGCGCCATCTCCGCGTACACGGCCCGGGCCAGCTCCCGGTAGAGGTCGGGTGTCAACCGGCCGGCTGCGGCGTACATCAGCTTGCGCCACGTCCAGAACGAGCCGCGGTCGCGTTGCGTGCGGGAGCGCAGCGCGCGGTGGAACGCATGGGAGTGGGCGTTGGCCAGGCCCGGAATCACCAGCCCGCGCAACGTGGTTCCGGTGCGCGGACTGTCCGGTTGCAGCGCGGTGATGACGCCGTCGGTGACGGTGACTGTCACGGCGTCGGCCACGGCGTCCCCGCCCAGCCAGGCGTGTTCGCACCACCATCGGGATGTCGTCATGACACCCAGTCCCGCATGACTGACGCCAGCGCCCGGGCGCCCAGCCGGCAGTCGGCGATCTCGGCGTACTCGTCGGGGGAGTGCGAGACGCCGGTCGGGTTGCGGACGAACAACATTGCGGTGGGCACCTTGGCGGACAGGATCCCGGCGTCGTGTCCGGCGGCGGTCGGCAGTACCGGCACCTCGCCGAATTCGTCGGCCAGTGCCCGCTGAATCCAGGCCCGCGGCTCGTCGGGGAAAAGCACGGCGGGCGAGATTGATTCGGCGTCGACGGTGACCGATGTGCGGTCGGCGCCGGCGTTGCCGGCGGCGTCGGCGGTGATCTGCTCGACGAGCGGCGCTCAGCGTGGCCTCGTCGGGGGCGCGGGCATCGAGCCAGGCTTCGACCGCCGACGGAATGGCGTTGGCGCCGTTGGGGGTGACCCTTACCTTGCCGAACGTCGCGACCGCGTCGTGGCCGGCAGCGCGCGCGCGGGCGTCGTGCACCGAGGTGGCGAACGTCAGCATCGGGTCGCGACGGTCCACCAGGCGGGTGGCCCCGGCGTGGTTGGCCTCGCCGCAGAACCGGAACAGCCAGCGCCCGTGCGGCCAGATCGCCGAAGCGACCGCGATCGGCTTGTCGACCAGGTCCAGCGCGCGGCCCTGCTCGACGTGCAGTTCGACGTAGACGCCCACGCGGTCAACCAGATTCGGGTCGGCTCCGACGTGGGCGGGATTGCGGCCCGCTTTCGTCAGCGCATCGGCCAGGGTGGTGCCGTCGCCGTCGCGCAGACCCAGCGCGCGTTCGGGAGTCAGCGCACCGGTGGACAGTTGCGACCCGACACAGGCCACCCCGAACCGGGCGCCCTCCTCGTCGGAGAACGCGACGACCGCGACCGGGACCCGGGGCTCGACACCGTCGGCGCGCAGCAGATCGATCGCGGCGAACGCCGACACGATGCCCAGAGGGCCGTCGAACGCACCGCCGTCGGGCACCGAGTCCAGGTGCGAGCCGGTGACGAATGCGCCGCGCGGGTCGCCCGTCACGCCGGCCGGCAGCCACCACGCCCACAGGTTGCCGTTGCGGTCCTCCTCGACGGTCATGCCGCGCTGCTGCGCCTCACCGGTGAACCACTCGCGCAGGGTGAGATCGGCGGTCGTCCAGGCGAACCGGCGGTAACCGCCGCTGGCGGCATCGCGGCCGACGTCGAGGATCGAGCCCCACAAGCCGTCGAAGCTCACGAGTGTTCCTGCATGGGGATGCGCACTCCGCGTTCCGCGGCGACCGCGGTGGCGTGCTCGTAGCCGGCGTCGACATGCCGGATGACGCCCATGCCCGGGTCGTTGGTCAGCACCCGGGCCAGCTTCTCGGCGGCCAGTGCGGTGCCGTCGGCGACGGTCACCTGACCGGCGTGAATGGAGCGGCCCATGCCCGACCCCGCCGCCGTGGTGGATCGACACCCACGACGCGCCGGAGGCGGTGTTGACCAACGCGTTGAGCAGCGGCCAGTCGGCGATCGCGTCGGAGCCGTCGGCCATCGCCTCGGTCTCCCGGTAGGGGGAGGCCACCGAACCGGAGTCCAGGTGGTCGCGGCCGATCACGATGGGGGCGGACAGTTCCCCGGAGGCCACCATCTCGTTGAACTTCAGTCCGGCCTTGTGCCGCTCGCCGTAGCCGAGCCAGCAGATGCGGGCCGGCAGCCCCTCGAAGGCGACCTTCTCGCCGGCCAGCGTGATCCAGCGCTTCAGGTGCTCGTTGTCGGGAAAGAGTTCCAGGATCGCCTTGTCGGTGGCCGCGATGTCCTTCGGATCACCCGAGAGCGCCGCCCAGCGGAACGGCCCGAGACCCTCCTCGAACTGCGGCCGGATGTAGGCGGGCACGAAGCCGGGGAAATCGAAAGCACGGTCGTAGCCGGCCTTGCGCGCCTCGTCGCGGATGGAGTTGCCGTAGTCGAACACCTCGGCGCCGGCGTCCATGAACCCGACCATCGCCTCGACGTGCCTGGCCATCGACAGCTGCGCCTGCTCGGTGAAGTAGACCGGATCCTTGTCGGCCATCTTCTTCATGTCCTCGAACGCGATGCCGATCGGCAGGTAGGACAGCGGGTCGTGCGCCGAGGTCTGGTCGGTGACGATGTCGATGGGGGCGCCGCGGCGCAGCAGTTCGGGCACGACCTCGGCCGCGTTGCCCAGCAGGCCGATCGACAACGGGCCGCTTGGCGTCACGGGCCTCGACGGCCAGTCGCAGTGCGTCGTCGATATCGTCGGCCTTGACGTCGAGGTAGCTGTGCGCGATGCGGCGGTCGATGCGGGTGACGTCGCAGTCCACGCAGATCGCGACGCCCGTCGTTCATCGTGACCGCCAGCGGTTGCGCGCCGCCCATCCCGCCCAGGCCTGCGGTCAGGGTGATGGTGCCTGCCAGGGTGCCGCCGAACTTCTTCTTCGCGATCGCGCCGAAGGTCTCGTAGGTGCCCTGCAGGATGCCCTGGGTGCCGATGTAGATCCACGAGCCGGCCGTCATCTGGCCGTACATCATCAGGCCTTCGGCCTCGAGCTTGCGGAAGTGCTCCCAATTCGCCCAGTCGCCGACCAGATTCGAGTTGGCGATCAGCACCCGGGGCGCCCACTCGTGGGTGCGGAAGACGCCGACCGGCTTGCCGGACTGCACCAGCATGGTCTCGTCGTTCTCCAGTGAGCGCAGCGTCGCGACGATCGCGTCGAACGCCTCCCAACTGCGGGCGGCGCGACCGGTGCCGCCGTAGACCACGAGGTCCTCGGGGTGCTCGGCCACCTCGGGGTCGAGGTTGTTCATCAGCATCCGCAGCGCGGCTTCCTGCTGCCAGCCCTTGCAGGTCATCTCGGTGCCGCGGGGGGCGCGAACGGTCCGGGCCTGTGACGTGTTAACCATGCCTCCAAGCACACCGGACCGCGGGCCATTGCTGAAGACCGATTCGGCGGCTACTGTCTCGTATCCGAGACCCACGCCGAAACGCACGAACGGGCGCGGAAGTTCGAGTGGAATCCGCCCGAACGTCGATCTCGGCACCGACAGAGGGGCGGTTCGATGTCCAGTACCTCGCCGGCGGTGGGCCGGGCGCTGGACCTGCTGCTGTTCCTGGCCGGCAGGTCCGGGCCGGTCACGGGAGCGGCGATCGCCCGTGAGCTGAAGATTCCGCGGTCATCGACGTACCACCTGCTCGACGTGCTGATCGCCCGCGGGTTCGTGGTGCACTTCCCCGATCAGCGCACCTACGGCCTGGGCATGGCGGCGTTCGAGGTCGGGTCGGCCTACCTGCGGCACGAACCGCTGGAGATGCTGGCCCGCCCGGTGCTGGGCCGGCTGGTCGCGCGCGTCGGGGAATCGGCGCATCTGGGCGTGCTGCACGGCGCCGAGACGCTGTACCTGCTCAAGGAACAGCCCGCGCTGTCGCGGATCCCGGTCACCCTGGTGACCGACATCGGGGTGCGACTGCCCGCGCACCTGACCGCCAGCGGCCGGTCGATCCTCGCGCACCTGCCCGCGGCGCAGGTGCGTGCGCTGTTCCCGTCGGCACGCGAACTTCGTCGACCGCACCGGGCTGGGCCCCGGCACCCTGCCGGAACTGCGTCGTGTGCTGGCCGCCGAACGGCAGCAGGGGTGGGCGGAGGAGATCGGACTGGTCACCGAGGGCCTGCAGTCGGTGGCGGCCTGCGCGTTCGACCACTCCGGTCGACCGTGTGCGGCCATCAGTGTCACCTGGCGTCAGGACCATGCGCGCATGCCCAAGCCAGACCTGGTGCGCGCGGTGCGCACCGGTGCGCAGCAGCTGACGTGGGCCCTGTCGGGCCATGCTCCCGACGGCTGGTTCGCCGGCACCGGTGTCTGAGATCCGAGACACTATCGCCGTCGGTGCGCGCCGCGGCGGGCCGAGTTGGTTCTAACGTCACGGGCATGACAGTCATCGTCGGTATCGGTCCGGTCAGCTTCGACGACATCGTCGCGGTGGCCCGAGGAGGTGCCGCGGTGGCGGTGGCCGAGGAGGCCGTCGCCGCCATCGACGAGAGCCGCACGCACATCGAGGCGCTGGCCGCGAATCCCACCCCGGTCTACGGCGTGTCCACCGGGTTCGGCGCACTGGCTACCCGGCATATTCCCCAGGAGATGCGGAAGCAGTTGCAGCGCAGCCTGATTCGCTCACATGCGGCGGGTTCCGGTCCTGAGGTCGAGCGCGAGGTGGTGCGCGCGATGATGCTGCTGCGGCTGTCGACGCTGGCCAGTGGACGCACGGGCGTCCGCCGCGAAACCGCGCAGGCCTACGCTGACCTGCTTTCTGCCGGATTGACCCCGGTGGTCTACGAGTACGGAAGCCTCGGCTGCTCCGGGGATCTCGCGCCGCTGGCGCACGTCGCGCTTGCGATCATGGGGGAGGGGCAGGTCCACACCGGCGACGGCGAACTTCTGGCGACGGCCGACGCGCTGCGTGCGCACGGCCTGGCGCCGGTCACCTTCTTCGAGAAGGAGGGCCTGGCGCTCATCAACGGCACGGACGGCATGCTCGGCCAACTGGTGCTCGCATTGACGGATCTGGACAACCTGTTCCGGCTGGCCGATATCGCCGCGGCGATGAGTGTCGAGGGACAACTCGGCACCGACCGGGTGTTCGCCGCCGATCTGCAACAGTTGCGGCCGCATCCCGGCCAGGCCGTGGCGGCCGCGAACATGGTGCGGCTGCTCGCGGACTCGGCGATCGTCGCCAGTCACCAGGTTCCGGACTGCGCCGTCGTGCAGGACGCCTACTCGCTGCGGTGTTCCCCCCAGGTGGCCGGCGCCGCCCGGGACACCGCGGCGCACGCGCGCGTCGTCGCCGAACGCGAACTTGCCAGTGTCATCGACAATCCCGTCGTGACGCTCGACGGCCGGGTGGAGTCCAACGGCAACTTCCATGGTGCGCCGGTGGCCTACGTGCTCGACTTCCTGGCCATCGTCGTCGCCGATCTGGCCGGCATCAGCGAACGCCGCACCGACCGGTTCCTCGATGTGGCGCGCAACCACGGGCTGCACGCGTTCCTGGCGGACGATCCCGGCGTCGACAGTGGTCACATGATCGCCCAGTACACGCAGGCCGGGATCGTCTCCGAACTCAAGCGGCTGGCCACCCCCGCCAGCGCCGATTCGATCCCGTCGTCGGCGATGCAGGAGGACCACGTGTCGATGGGCTGGTCGGCGGCCCGCAAACTGCGGCGCGCGATCGACGGCCTGACCCGGGTGCTGGCCATCGAGGTGCTCACCGCCGCGCGTGGCATCGACATGCGCGCCCCGTTGACACCGTCGCCGGCCACCGGTGCCGCGGTGGCGGTACTCCGCGAGCACGTCGAAGGCCCCGGGCCGGACCGCTATCTGGCACCCGAGATCGCTGCCGCCGTCGAGTTGGCCCGCTCGGGTGCGATCGTCAAAGCGGTCGAGGACGCCATCGGCCCGCTGGGGTAAGCCGGATTGATCGTGACGCGAGCAACCAGATAAACAACGGATTCACCTCTGGATGCGGCGTGCCCGCGTGTGTAGCGTGGATGGTCGGGCTGATTTTCGGTCTGCTGATGATGGATGCGACACCGCGGCGACAGGCGCCTGGTCGGGCCTAGCCGGCGGTGTCGATGTGTCGTCGGTGGGCTCAGCACTGATCGATGGCGCGCTGAACTGATTATCCGTCCGGTCGCGACTCCTGTGCTGCGTTAGGAGCCGCTGGGAGCCTCGCCCCACATCCCCCCAACGGGGCGGGGCTTCCAGCCTCGCAGGGGCGGCGTTTCTGCCCGAACTCACCTTTGGGTCGACAAAGTGGGAGTAAAGGCGCGTGTCGCGCAGTGGCCGCGCCGTCGGTCGGCAAAAGATTGAGGGATGCCACTGTCGGTGATCTCCGCGGAGTCAACCGAACTGTTCGTGGGGTCTGTCCATGAGCCGGTACAGGTCGTCCGGGTGAGCTATGCCGGCGTGAGTGTGCCCGCACCGGTCCGCATCGAGGGTGACGGGCTGACGGGGCGGGCCGACGTCGCCCCGGGCGACGGCGTGGTGGAGGTCCCGGTGACGGTGGCCGACCCCGAACCCGGCCGGCACCGCGCGGCCACCGCCGTCGTGGGGGACCAACGGCTGGACTTCGCCTTCACCGACGCCGAGCCCGGCTGGACGATGTTCATGGTCAGTCACTTCCACTACGACCCGGTGTGGTGGAACACCCAGGCCGCGTACACCAGCGAATGGACCGAGAACCCGCCCGGTCGCGCCCGCCAGACCAACGGCTTCGAACTCGTGCACGCCCACCTCGAAATGGCCCGTCGCGACGCGGAATACAAGTTCGTGCTCGCCGAGGTCGACTACCTCAAGCCGTACTGGGACACCCATCCCGAGGACCGGGCCGACCTGCGCCGGCTCGTCCGGCAGGGCCGCGTCGAGATCATGGGCGGCACCTACAACGAACCCAACACCAACCTCACCGGCCCCGAGACCGCGATCCGGAACTTCGTGCACGGCATCGGGTTTCAACGGCATGTGATGGGTGCGGACCCGGCCACCGCATGGCAGCTCGACGTGTTCGGTCATGACCCGCAGTTCCCGGGCATGGCCGCGGACGCCGGCCTGACGTCGAGTTCGTGGGCGCGCGGACCGCACCATCAGTGGGGCCCGATGGCCGGCGACGGGGACCCCGAGCGGATGCAGTTCGCCAGCGAGTTCGAGTGGATCGCGCCGTCGGGGGCCGGCCTGTTGACCCACTACATGCCGGCGCATTATTCGGCCGGCTGGTGGATGGACTCGGCGGCGACCCTGCAGGAGGCCGAGAACGCCACGCTCGAACTGTTCGCCGGACTCAAGAAAGTGACCTCCACCCGCAACGTCCTGCTGCCGGTCGGCACCGACTACACGCCACCCAACAAGTGGGTCACCGAGATTCACCGCGACTGGAACGCCCGCTACGTGTGGCCGCGATTCGTGTGCGCGTTGCCCAGGGAGTTCTTCGCCGCGGTCCGTGCCGAACTCGCCGAGCGTGGGGTGGCGCCGTCGCCGCAGACCCGCGACATGAACCCGATCTACACCGGCAAGGACGTCTCGTTCATCGACACCAAGCAGGCCAACCGTGCGGCCGAGGCCGCCGTCCTGGACGCCGAACGCTTCGCGACGTTCGCTCACCTGCTGTGTGGCGCCGAATATCCCGAGCCGGCGTTCGCCAAAGCCTGGGTGCAGTTGGCCTACGGCGCACACCACGACGCGATCACCGGCTCGGAATCCGATCAGGTCTATCTCGACCTGCTGACCGGATGGCGCGATGCCTGGGAACTCGGCACGGCGGCGCGCGACAATGCGCTGACGTTGCTGACCAGAACCGTCGGAGACGCACCCGTCATGGTGTGGAATCCGTTGGCGCACGACCGGACCGATATCGTCACGATTCACCTTGCCCAACCGGTCCACCCCGGGGCGCGGGTCGTCTGCGACAACGGCGACGACCCGGCCGTCCTGGTGACGGACGGCGGTCACACCCTGACCTGGCTGGCCCGCGACGTGCCGTCGCTGGGATGGCGGGCCTACCGGATCGAGTCCGCGGCCGCCGCTGGGGACTGGGAGCCGGTCGACGGTCTGCAGATCGCCAACGGGCACTACCGGATTCGTGTCGATCCCGACCGCGGCGGCGGCGTGGAGTCGCTCAGTCGCGATGGCCGCGAACTGATCGCCGACGGGCGGGTCGGCAACGAACTCGCGGTCTACGAGGAGTATCCAACCCATCCGCAGGCGGGCGAGGGACCCTGGCATCTGCTGCCCAAAGGTCCCGTGGTCGGATCGTCGGCGGCGCCGCCACGGTGCAGGCCTACCGCTGCGCGATCGGCGAACGGCTGGTGGTGCGCGGGCGCATCGACGAACTGCTCCGCTACACCCAGACCCTGACCCTGTGGAGCGGTGTCGACCGGGTCGAATGCCGCACCACCATAGACGAATTCAACGGTTCCGACCGGCTGTTGCGGCTGCGCTGGCCGACACCAGTCCGGGTGCAATGCCGGTCAGCGAAGTGGGCGATGCGGTGGTCGGCCGCGGTTTCGCGCTGATCCACGAACCCGGTTCGACGCAGTCGGTGGATACCGCGGTGCATCCGTGGACCCTGGAGAACCCCGCCTACGGCTGGTTCGGGTTGTCGTCGGCGGTCCGAATAGTGTTCGGCGGCAACAATGATCCATGCCATTTCCGTCGCCGAGGTGGTGACCCCGGCCGAAGCGGAGTCCGAGCCGCTGGCGCGGGACCTGATGGTCGCGCTGGTCCGGGCGGGCGTCACCGCCACGTGCTCGGGAGCGGACAAGCCGCGCTACGGGCACCTCGAGGTCGACTCCAACCTGCCCGATACCCGGATCTCACTCGGTGGACCCGAACGCAATGCGTTCACCGCCGCGGTCCTGTCGGCCGCGGATCCCGCCTACACCGCAGAGTTGCGCAGACAACTCGAAAAGTACGGAAGCGCAAGGGTTTTCGTCCCGGCGTCAGCGTCGTTGGCGACGGAGTGGGTGCCCGATGCCGACCTACGCGGTGCCCGCGCGCTGCCGGTTCTCCTGGTGGCGGGCAACAGCGACGATACGCTGCGGGACGCCATAGCCGCGGTGACCGGGGACCTGGAGGACGCGGAGATCGCGGTCTCGCAGCAGGCGCCGATCGGTCATGCAGCGTTCGAGGGGCGCACCGTGGCGTTGCTCAACCGCGGTGTGCCGAGCTTCGCCGTGGAGGCGGACGGGACCCTGCACACCTCGTTGATGCGGTCGTGCTCGGGCTGGCCGTCGGGGGTGTGGACCACTCATGAGCGGCGCAGTGTCCCGGACGGATCGAACTTCCAGCTGCAGCACTGGACCCACGCCTTCGACTACGCGGTGGTGGCCGACGACGGCGACTGGCGGCAGGCGCGAATCCCCGCCCGTAGTGCGGAATTCGCGCGCCCGCTGCTTGCCGCCATCGGCGGGGACGGTGACACAGATGCCGGCGCCCGGATCGCTGATTCGGATAGCGGGTGACGGGGTGCACCTGGACGCACTGAAACTGGCCGGCAACCCCACACCCGAGGGCAGTGCGGCACCCCACGGCCACGAGGCGGTGCTGCGCCTCATCGAGACACAGGGACGGGCCGCGGACGTGGTCATCGGCTCCGGTGTGGGATCGGTCGAGCGGACGGCGCGGGCCGGTCTGCTGGAGGACAACGCGCACGAGGTGGCCACCATCAGCCTGCACGGCTTCGAAATCGCCACGGTGCTGGCCGAATTGAACGTGATCCGGCAGGGGTCCGAATCTGGCGCGGCACCTCGCACCCGACGCCGAAGCCGCCCAACCGCTCTACGCCCGGTATTGGCTACACAACCGGGGGCCCGCGCCGCTGGGCGGGCTGCCCGCGGTCGCGCACCTGCATCCACATCACGTCACGACCACGGAAAGCGAACTCTCACTGCGGCTTACGGCAGCCAGCGACTGCACCGACGCGACTCTGTCGGGCACTGTCGAGCTGGTGTGTCCGGCGGGCTGGTCGGCCGTGCCCGCGGCGCTGCCGTTCGCCCTCGAGCCCGGCGCGCACCTCGAGGCCGATGTCGCCGTGACGATGCCGGCCGGGACCGCGCCGGGCCGTTATCCCGTCCGCGCACAACTGACCGTCGCCGGCTTCGGCGTGCCCACGGCGTGGCACCAGACCGTCGAGGACGTCTGCCTGATCACCGTCGGAGACAGCAGTGCCGAGGTCCTGCGCCTCGAGGAGGCGCCGGCGGACGTCGTGCTCGCTGCCGGGGAGGACGGGCAACTGTCGGTGACCGTCGGTACCGACGTCGGTGCGGACCTCGCGGTCGAGGCGCACCTGATCAGTCCCTGGGGCACCTGGGACTGGATAGGCCCGGCCGCGGTCGGCGCCGTGCTGCCCGGCTCCGGCCGGGTGCGGCTCGACTTCGCGGTGACGCCGCCGCCGTGGACCGAACCCGGCGAATGGTGGGCGCTGGTCCGGGTGGCCGCCGCCGGGCATCTGCTCTACACCCCGGCCGTGCGCGTGGTGGTCCGGTGACCACCGTCGTGGCGCACGTCGGCGGACGCCCGGTACCGGTGGCCGAAGTCGATGCTCGCGAGGCGCGGCTGCGCGCCACATCACCGACCGCGTCACTGCCGCTGGCGGGTACCAGCGAGGGACGCCAACTGCGTCGCTGGCTGACGCAGTTGATCGTGACCGAGCGGGTGATCATCGCGGAGGCCGCCCGGCTCGGCGTGGTGGCGGCCGGCGCCCCCGGCATCGACGAGGTGCTGCCCGGCGTCAGCGCGCGACTCGAGATCGGCAGCGTGATCGCGGCCGCGCTGTCCGACCCGTTGGCGCGGGCGCTGTTCGTCTACGTCACTGCGGACGCCGCCGTCAGCGACGACGACGTCGCGGACTACCACGCCCGCAATCCGATGCGCTTCGCCACCGGGACGCGGGGCACCCAGCGGAACCGGGGCTGGCGCAATCCGGGGCCGCCGCCGTCACTGCAACAGGTGCGCCCCGCGATCACCGAGCATCTACTGGCCGCCGCCCGCCGGCGGGCCTTCCGCAATTGGCTCGACACCCGGCGGGCCGATCTCGTCCGACTCGCTCCCGGCTATGAACACCCCGGAGACCCCCGCCAGCCCGATAATGTTCACCGACACTGACCCGACGGACAACATGACCGAACTCACGCTCGCTCTCGACATCGGCGGCACCAAGATCGCCGCCGGACTCGTCGACGCCGATGGCACCCTCGTCGCGTCGGAACAACTGCCGACACCACGCGGTGACGACCCCGAACCCGTCTGGGAGGTCGTGCAAACGCTGATAACCCGGATGACCGCCGAGCACCGGGTCCGCGGCGCCGGCATCGGTTCGGCCGGTCCCGTGCACCTGCCCACCGGGACCGTCAGCCCGCTCAACCTCACCGCCTGGCGCGACTTCCCGATCCGCGACCGGGTGGCCGCCGCGCTGCCCGGCCTGCCGGTCCGGCTCGCCGGGGACGCCGTCTGCATGGCGCTCGGCGAGCACTGGCGCGGTGCCGGGCAGGGTGTGGCGTTCCTGCTCGGCATGGTGGTGTCGACGGGCGTGGGCGGCGGGCTGGTGTTCGACGGCGCACCGTACGACGGCCGCACCGGCAACGCCGGACACGTCGGTCACGTCGTCGTCGACACCGACGGTCCGCCCTGTCCGTGCGGCGGACGCGGCTGCGTGGAGGCGATCGCCGGTGGTCCCCGGATGGCGCAGTGGGCGCGCGACAACGGCTGGGACGCGCCGCCGGAGGCCAACGCCAAGGAGTTGGGTGCCGCCGCGGCCGCCGGGGACGCGGTGGCGCTGCAGGCGTTCGAGCGCGCAGCGACCGCGGTCGCGGCGATGATCGCGTCGGTGGGCGCGGTGTGCGACCTGGACCTCGTGGTCATCGGTGGTGGTGTGGCGAAATCCGGCGCCCTGCTGTTCGACCCGCTGCGGGCTGCCCTCACCCGGTACGCCAGCCTGGACTTCATCAGGGACATGAAAGTGGTGCCCGCGGTCCTGGGCGGTGACGCCGGGTTGGTGGGTGCCGCGGCCTTGCTGCGGGAGCCTTAACTGCACTGAATTCACCTCTGTCGCTTGGGTTTCAGGGGCTTCGTGGGCCCGTTTCTTGTCGGTGGGCGGCGCTATTATTCGAACATGCTTGCGAACGTGGTCGATACGCTGAATGCGGGTATCGACGCGCTCGGCGAGGTCGACTGGGCGGGCATGCCGGTGCGCGAGCGGCTCGAAAACTTGGAGGCGTTGGAGACCATCATCCGGCGTGCGCGGGCGGCCTCGGGCACCGCGTTGGCGGCGCTGGCGTGCGAGACCACCGAGACGTTGGGGGACCGACCGCACAAGGTGATCGCCGACCGGTTGCGGATCAGCCCCGCCGAGGCACGCCGCCGGCTGCGTGAGGCCGGCCTGGTCGCCGAATGGGCCACGCTGACTGGCCAACCCGTGCCGCCGATCCTGGAAGGCACCGCCAAGCACTGGCATGGCGGGGTCCTGGATCCCGAACACGTGAAGGTGATCGCCGGCACGCTGGCCGAACTGCCCGCCGATACCCCGTTCGACAAAAGGCAATGGGCCGAGAGCTTCCTGGCCGACAAGGCTGCGCAACTGCGCCCCGACCAGCTGGCCAAAGTGGCCCAACGGCTGGCCGCCACCATCAACCCGGACGGCAACTTCTCCGACGTCGACCGGGCCCGCAAGCGCGGCGTGGTGATCGGCCGCCAACACACCGACGGGATGAGCCCGATAACCGGGTGGCTCAACCCGGAGCTGCGGGCCAGCCTGGATGCGGTGCTGGGCAAGCTGGCTGCCCCCGGCATGTGCAATCCCGAGGACCAAGCACCGCGGGTGGACGACGACCCGGACCCCGAGGTCGCCGGCCGGGATGGGCGCAGCACCGCGCAGCGCAACCACGACGCCCTGCTGGCGATGTGCCGCTCGAACCTGGCCTCGGGCGAACTCGGGTCCCATCACGGCCTGCCGGTGACGATCATCACCGTCGGGCTAGTGCATCAAATCTATTTTTCCGTCTCCGAGAGGAACGGCGATGATCGCCGTCCTAGCCCATGGGCGTATCAGGGAGGGGTGCGTTGCAGCGATCGCGGAAGTCGGCCGCGGGCTGCCTGACGTTCCTCAACTCGTCTCGTACCTGTGGATTTGCCGTCCCGTACGCCTCGACTGCCGTCCGGATCTCATCCGCGGACTTGCCCTTGAGGCTGGTGAAGAAGTTGTTTACGTCCGGATGGGTGAACAGGTAGACCGACGTGCCGGCGGACACACCGGACATCACACCGGCAAGGTCGGCGGCCGTGCAGTTCGGTGGATCGGCGGCCGCGGTTGCCGACGTGCCAAGCATCGCACCGGCGATCATGCCAGCGCCAATCATGCTACGGAAGAACACTTTTGAGGCTCCTTGTCGAATCATTGGACGGACGTGGTGGCGATTCTCAACGCCGTGGACCGATACCGCCGGGTCGGCCCGGACGACCGATACCAGGATCCCAGACCACGTCCATGTCCCAGCCGTTGTCGCAATACCACGGGTCGGCGCAATAGGAAGGGTAGCCTGCCGACGGAGGTGTCGGCCCGCCGCCACGGACGTCGCCTTGTGCGCATATGGTTGCATACCCGGCGTTGGTGCAGTCCGCCGACGCGGGCGACGCGGTCAAGACACTGGCGGGTATCACCGTCAGGACGAACCCCAAACTCAGGTAGTGCTGTCTCAATCGCATCGTGCTGCTCCATCCTGCTCTAGGTGGGCCAGGCCCCCCGTCGAACTCCCGTCGACACGCATGAACGCTTTCGCGGAGGATAATTCGCTCGGGCCGCCAAGGAGGCCGTTTTGGACGACCAAACCGCCGCGATCGTTGGCGACTTGAACTACCGAACCACACCAGACTACGGCGACCTCCTGATGACCGTGCAGTCGACGCACCGATACCATCATCGTGTCGACCACCCTGGATCAACTGGCCAAGGGCAGCGGGCAGTGGTAACCGGTTCGGGCACCCTGTTGCCGATACGCGATGTGATCCGGATGGCCTCGCACGCCTACCACTACCTAGCGGTGTTCGACCGGCATTCCGAATGCCCGCTCTACCTCGGGCGCACCCGGCGCACCGCCTCGGCGTCACAGCGGATCATGCTGCACGCCAACGTTCGGGGCTGCACATTCCCCACCTGCACAGTGCCCGGCTACCAATGCGAGGTCGACCACATCACCGGCTGGGCCAACGGCGGCCCAACCGACATCGACGACCTCACCTTTCGTCTGCGGAACCCACCACAAACTCAAAACCCACGGCGGCTGGACCGTCCGGCGCAGATCGTCGGACGGCCGCACCGAATGGATACCCCCACCGCAACTAGAACTGCCCGGCGGCGTCAACGATTACCACCACCCCGAACGATTACTCTCCGAGGAAGAATGACGGGCGGCCGCCCTTCGACGAACGCCGTTTTGGCTGATCGGCGATGTGCAGGCTATTCTTGTCGACGATCCACCGAAGACCGTCGGTCACCGAGCAATCGGTTGAAGGTCCGGGAACATCCCGGCGGCCCACGCAGGAGGACGAGGCAGCGCCGCTGATGAAGAGTCAGCAGTTCATTCACGCCCCGGCCGCATCCTGCGCCGGGGCGTTCGTCGTTCCAGGCCCATCGTTCGGGTGGACGCACACGTAGAGACTTTCAAGATAAGAGGAGGCATGCATGGCCAAGGCTGACAAGGCCACCGCCGTTGCAGAGATCACCGAGCAGTTTCAGGCCTCGACTGCGACCGTCATCACCGAGTACCGCGGACTGACCGTGGCCAACATGGCCGAACTGCGTCGCTCGCTGGGCGATTCGACCACCTACTCCGTCGCCAAGAACACGCTGGTCAAGCGTGCGGCGTCGGAGGCGGGCATCGAGGGCCTCGACGACCTGTTCGCCGGCCCGACCGCGATCGCGTTCATCACCGGAGAGCCGGTCGAGTCCGCCAAGGCCCTGAAGAAGTTCGCCAAGGACAACAAGGCGCTCGTCATCAAGGGCGGCTACATGGACGGTCGCGCGCTGACCGTCGCCGAGGTCGAGCAGATCGCCGACCTGGAGAGCCGTGAGGTGCTGCTCGCCAAGCTGGCCGGCGCGATGAAGGCGAACCTCTCCAAGGCCGCCGCACTGTTCAACGCCCCGGCATCGCAGGTCGCCCGGCTCGCCGCGGCCCTGCAGGAGAAGCGTGCGGCGGAGGGCGAAACGCTTCCGGCGCCCGAGGCTCCCGCCGAAGCGACTGAGGCTCCCGCCGAGTCCGCCGAGGCTCCCGCCGAAGCAACTGAGGCCCCCGAAGCAACCGACGCTGCCGAGGCAACCGCGACTGAGGCCACTGAGGCCCCAGCCGACACCGAGACAACCGAATAACCACTAGCCAATTCAACCCAAACCCCTGGAAAGGAACCATCATGGCAAAGCTGTCCACTGACGAACTGCTCGACGCGTTCAAGGAACTGACCCTGCTCGAGCTGTCCGAGTTCGTGAAGAAGTTCGAGGAGACCTTCGAGGTCACCGCGGCCGCCCCGGTCGCCGTTGCCGCCGCTCCTGGCGCTGCCGCCGCCCCCGCCGAGGCCGCCGAGGAGCAGTCGGAGTTCGACGTCATCCTCGAGGGTGCCGGCGAGAAGAAGATCGGCGTCATCAAGGTCGTCCGCGAGATCGTCTCCGGCCTGGGCCTCAAGGAGGCCAAGGACCTCGTCGACGGCGCTCCCAAGGCGCTGCTCGAGAAGGTCAACAAGGATGCCGCCGAGGACGCCAAGGCCAAGCTCGAGGCCGCCGGCGCTTCGGTCACCGTCAAGTAGTTCTCACGCAAAAGGCCCCCGGGGATCCCGGGGGCCTTTTCGTGTCTACAGCCACCCGGCAGCGGTCAGCGATCCCACCAGCCGTTCAGGTGAATCACCGAGGGCGACAAGCAAATTGCCGACCGTTGCGCCGAGCACTGGTCCGACCGCGGAGCCGTCACCGCCGAAGTAGCCCGCGAGCTCCAACATCACGAACCCGTGGATCGTCGTCCAGAGCTGCGCCGAGGCGGTGATCACCGAGGGTTCGTCACCGGCGGAGCCGACGGTGATCCGGCCGGCCAACATGCAGCGGTGTACGAGGTGCACGAGTTGACCGAAGGCCGCGTACTGCGCGCGGATCTCGTCGATCGTCATCGTCAACAAGTTGCGCCCCGGCGCGTCGATACCGTGTGCGCTGGTGCTGCCGAACATGAGCCGGTACAGATGCGGACGTTCGATGGCGAAGCTTCGGTAGGCGACCCCGCAGGTCAACATGTCCGCCACCGGATCGTCGGTGTCCGGTACCCGCACCGCGATATCGAACTGCCTGCGTCCCTCCTCGGCGACCTCGGCGATCAGAGCCCGCATACCGCCGAAATGGGTGTATACCGCCATGGTCGACGTCCCCGCCGCCGAGGACACCTTGCGAGTCTGCAGCGCGTCGGGACCGTGGTCGTCGAGTAGACCGACGGCTGCATGCAGCAGCTCGTCACGCACTGTGCGGTCGCCGGAAGAACTCATCGTTGCCATCGTCACGACACGTATATGGTGCTATTACGTCGATATAACAATGTTATAGCAGCTCCAGGGGGTTCGATGAGCACAGTTGAACTTGCGCACCATGCCGACAACCCGTACCTGCGAGGGGTGATGGCGCCGGTGCGTACCGAGGTGACCGCCGTTGATCTCGAGGTCAGTGGTCAGGTTCCGGAGCACCTGCACGGGCGCTACCTGCGCAACGGGCCGAACCCGGCGGCCGAGGTCGACCCGGCGACCTATCACTGGTTCTCGGGCGACGCGATGGTGCACGGCCTGGCGCTGCGGGACGGCAAAGCGCTGTGGTACCGCAATCGCTGGGTGCGTACCCCCGCGGTCTGCAGGACCCTCGACGAGGCGCAGGCGGGCCGCATCAACCCGCGCGCCGGCATGCTTGCCATCGGTCCCAACACCAATGTGCTCACCCACGCCGGTCGGACACTGGCGCTCGTCGAGGCGGGATGCGCCAACTACGAACTCACCGAAGAACTCGACACCCTCGGCACCTGTGACTTCGGCGGCACCTTGTACGGCGGCTACACCGGGCACCCGCACCGCGACCCGAAAACAGGCGAGCTGCATGCCATTTCATACTCATTCGCCCGGGCCAACAGGGTGCAGTACTCGGTGATCGATACCAGCGGGCGGGCCAGGCGCACTGTGGACATAGAGGTGACGGGTGCGCCGATGATGCACGACTTCTCGCTGACCGAGCGCCACGTCGTCATCTACGACCTGCCGGTCACATTCGATCCGGTCCGGATGGCCTCCCGCGTAGCGCCGCGGTGGTTGCAACGACCAGCCCGACTGGTACTGGAATCGCTGGTCGGCCGTATCAAGGTGCCCGACCCGATCGCGGTGCAGATCAACCGCAACACCAAAACCGCCGACACCATCCCGTTCGCCTGGAACCCGTCCTACCCCGCCCGAATCGGGGTGATGCCTCGCGAGGGCACGAACGCCGACGTGCGGTGGTTCGACATCGAGCCTTGCTATGTCTTCCACCCGCTCAACGCCTACTCCGAGTTCCGGGACGGCGACGAGGTGCTGGTGCTCGACGTGGTGCGCAACGAGCGGATGTTCGACCGTGAACATCGCGGCCCCAGCGAGGGCCGTCCCACCCTGGACCGCTGGACGATCAACCTGACCAACGGCGCGTTGCACACCGAACGGCGCGACGACCGAACGCAGGAGTTCCCGCGGATCAACGAAACACTGACCGGGCGCAGACATCGTTACGGCTACACCGTCGGCGTCGAGGGTGGGTTGATATGGGACGACAAGCCGGGCAATTTGAGAACCGCGTTGTACAAGCACGACTACGCGACAGCCGACTGCGTCACGGCGCCGCTCGATCCCGATCTCGTGACCGGTGAGATGTCGTTTGTGCCCAACCCCGACCCCCGAACTGAGGATGACGGGGTTCTGATGGGCTACGGGTACCACCGAGGGCGCAATGAGGGTCAGCTGCTGATCTTGGATGCCGCGAGCCTGGAGTTGACCGCCACCGTGCATCTCCCGCAACGAGTGCCGGTCGGCGTCCACGGCAACTGGTGCCCGGCGAACTGAACCTGGCGCAAGTGCGGCCTGCGCAGTCGTCAATATAGGTAGTGACACAAAGGCAATGGCTTGTCAGGCCGTGCGCTACAGTGACTCAAGCCACAGGCGGGAGGCTGGTGGCGGGGCTGGTCTGAACCGGAAGGATTTCGCGTGGGAATTGGCATCCAGGTTGAGGGACTGACCAAGTCCTTCGGTTCCCAGCGAATCTGGGAAGACGTCACCATGGACGTCCCCGCCGGTGAGGTCAGCGTGCTCCTGGGGCCGTCCGGCACCGGTAAATCCGTGTTCCTCAAGTCGCTGATCGGACTGCTGCGCCCGGAGCGCGGCAAGATCATCGTCGACGGCACGGACATCCTCCAGTGCTCCGCCAAGGAGCTGTACGAGATCCGCACCCTGTTCGGCGTGATGTTCCAGGACGGCGCGCTGTTCGGCTCGATGAACATCTACGACAACACCGCGTTCCCGCTTCGCGAGCACACGAAGAAGAAGGAATCGGAAATCCGCCAGGTCGTCATGGAGAAGCTCGACATGGTCGGCCTGGCCGGTGACGAGACCAAGTTCCCCGGCGAGATCTCCGGCGGTATGCGCAAGCGTGCCGGCCTGGCTCGCTCGCTGGTGCTCGACCCGCAGATCATCCTCTGCGACGAGCCGGACTCCGGTCTGGACCCGGTCCGTACCGCCTATCTGAGCCAGCTGCTCATCGACATCAACGCGCAGATCGACTGCACCATCCTGATCGTGACGCACAACATCAACATCGCCCGTACGGTTCCGGACAACATGGGCATGCTGTTCCGTAAGCACCTGGTCATGTTCGGCCCCCGCGAGGTGTTGCTGACCAGCGAAGAGCCGGTCGTCAAGCAGTTCCTCAACGGTCGCCGGCTGGGCCCGATCGGCATGTCCGAGGAGAAGGACGAGTCGACGATGGCCGAGGAGCAGGCACTGGCCGACGCCGGCCACCACGACGGCGGCGTCGAGGAGATCGAGGGCGTGCCGCCGCAGATCATCGCCACTCCGGGCATGCCGGAGCGCCAGGCCGTCGCCCGCCGTCAGGCCCGGGTCCGCGAGATCCTGCACACCCTGCCGCCGGCCGCTCAGGAAGCCGTCCGCGACGAACTCGATGGAACCCACAAGTATCCGACGCACGAGTTCGCCGCCGACAAGAGCATTTCCCGCCACTACGCGGATGACGCGCCGACCGGCTCCATCCGCGTCCAGCAAGAGGGCTGACATCTCGAGTTCGCTTCGCCCGCAACACATCTCGATGATGCGGGTGTTGCTGCGTCTTGCCGGGAGGCACTGTGACTAGCGACCGGTACACGCGGTTGCTCGGTGCCGCCGCGGTGGCGGCCGGTATCGGTTTCGCGTTGACGCCCGGGTATGCGTCTGCGCAAACCGGTTCGGACTCCGACAGCGGCAGTTCCGCATCCTCCGATTCGCCTTCCGGGTCCAAGGCCGAGTCCAAGGTCGATTCCAAGGTCGATTCCAAAGGTGAGGGACCGGCCGAGAAGAGCGAATCTGCGGGCAGCGGGTCTTCGGCAGCCGCAGCGGGGCCCACGTCCGCGGTCGCCAACGCGAGACCTTCCGCGTCTGAGAGCGCCGCGGCCGAGAAGGCCGCGGAGGAATCAGCCGGCGAAGCCGCGCCGGCCACCGAAGACGAGAAGCCCGAGAAGCCCACCAAGTCGTCCCAGCGCCGCAAGGACGCGAAGGCGCGCCACCCGTCCGCTGCCGACACCCCTGTCCAGGCGGAGGCCACGCAGGAACCCGCTGCCGCCGCCGTCGTCGATCCGCCCGCGCCGGAGCAGAACGCGGAGCCGGCCGACACCGCCGCCACGACGCGGAACGCCAAGGTGACCGCTGAGGTCACCGCGCAAACCAATGTCAGCGCGCCCCAACCGGTCGCGCTGACGGCACGGGAGTCGACGTCGGACGTCCCGGTTGCAAAGGTCGCAACCGCACAGATCACCTCCACGGTGTCGGCGCCCGTCAAGAACCCCGTCGCCGCGATCGTGCTGACGGTGCTGTCGTGGCTCGGGTGGTCGCCGCGGGCGGCGACCGCGGCGGCGTTCCCGGCCGTGCCCACCCCGTGGGCGGTGGTGGACTGGTTCCGCGACGCCCATCCCTGGTACAACCGCGCGCCCTCCGTGACCGTCGTGACCGGACCGCCCGACCCCACCGAGGAGACCGCTGGCGGTCAGGTGGTGGGTGTCGACCCCGAACGCGACGACCTCAGCTATGCGGTCAGCCGCGACGCCCGCTACGGAACGGTGAGCATCGACAGCTGTCACCGGGCAATTCACCTATACGGTCGTCGATCCAACCGCGCAGGCCGACTCGTTCGCGGTCGCCGTCGACGACGGCCATCGCGCCGGCACGGCGGTCGTCGTGGTCAGTGTCGACCTGTCCGGAGTGCCGGAGGCCCGCAAGGTGGACGTCGTGGCGGGGCATTCCACTCTGGCGATCCCGTGCGGCGACGGCTGCACGGTTCCCGCCGACTGGTACTTCCCGACCGGCGCCGAAGCCCCCAACGGCGTGATCTGGCTGCAGCACGGGTTCATCGCCGGCGCCGGCTGGTACGACAAGCTCGCCACCCAGCTCGCTGTGCAGACCAACAGCATCGTCGTCGCGCCCACGCTGTCGTCCAACCCGTTGACCAGCGGCGGTAAGTGGCTCAACGGGGACGTGATGCAGCATGCCGTGGCCGACCTGCTCGCCGACCGCACCGCGCTGACCGCGAGCGCGGCCGCTGCCGCCGGACATCCCGTCGAACTGCCCGACCGGATCGTGCTGGCCGGCCACTCGGCCGGCGGCGGACTGGCGGCGACGGTTGCGGGTTACGCGGTGGACAACGGCGCCATCAACGACATCCTCGGGGTGGTGATGTTCGACGGCGTCCCACTCGGCGACGCGTTGCCGACCGCGCTCGCGAAGCTGGTCGGGGTCAACGACCGCCCGGTGCTGCAGATCGCCGCCCATCCGTACACCTGGAACAACTCCGGGCAGGGCACCGATCAGCTGGTCGCGGCCCGCCCCGATCGCTTCGACGGGGTGCGGCTGGCCAACGGCAGCCACATCGACTCGATGCAGGCCTCGGACCCGCTGATCGAGCTGGCCGGCAATCTGTTCGCCGGCTACGCGCGGGCCGAGAACCAGCTGGCAGTGCAGACGCTCGCGGTGGGCTGGATCAATGACATGTACTTCGGCACGCTCGACGGCATCTACGGCACCGCCGGCGAAACCCTCGCGATCGGGGACGCCACCGCCGACGTGCTCGGCGGGGCGGTCGGCGGGTCGGTGGCCGTCACGACTCTGCCGTTGGAGCAACGTCAACGGGTCTGACGGGGGTCTGGGCTTGTTTGAAATCTCGGTGGTCGCATCCCGCGGATTGCCGTGTACAGCAGATTCATGGGACAAACCGCACGATTTCGCGTGTGAACCCTTGACGGACGGCCCTCGACACGTCAATCTGTTGGGCAGCATGTTCGAATGGGTAGAGAAAGACGCCAGCCAGCGCCTCGTCGGCCCGGGCATGCGGAGTTTGTGCGGCATTTGAGGAATGCGCCGTCCTGCGCTATTGTTGGACGTTGCGCTGGCTGCCTCCTGCCCACCTCACAGTTTCGACCTGCACAAGCCTGAGCTCTGCTCAGTATCTCGTTGCGTGCCGTGATTTGGATGGGTTGCCAACCAGCCGAACCGACGCAGAGAGCGGCGAAAGGTTCCGGGCAGACCGGCACCGGCAGTCGCGTGAGGTGCTGGAAGGACGCATCTTGGCAGTCTCCCGCCAGACAGATTCCGCTACTACTTCTAACTCCGTACCTGGAGCACCCAACCGCATTTCCTTCGCCAAGCTCCGCGAACCGCTTGAGGTTCCGGGGCTGCTCGACGTTCAGACCGAATCGTTCGAGTGGCTGATCGGCGCCGATCGCTGGCGTGAGCGGGCGGTCGAGCGCGGAGAGCCCAACCCCAAGGGTGGGCTCGAAGAGGTACTCGACGAGCTGTCGCCGATCGAGGACTTCTCCGACTCGATGTCGCTGAGCTTCACCGACCCGCGCTTCGACGAGGTCAAGGCACCGGTCGACGAGTGCAAAGACAAGGACATGACGTACGCGGCCCCGCTGTTCGTCACGGCCGAGTTCATCAACAACAACACCGGTGAGATCAAGAGCCAGACGGTCTTCATGGGCGACTTCCCGATGATGACCGAGAAGGGCACCTTCATCATCAACGGCACCGAGCGTGTCGTGGTGAGCCAGCTGGTCCGTTCGCCCGGTGTGTACTTCGACGAGAACATCGACAAGTCCACCGAGAAGACGCTGCACAGCGTCAAGGTGATCCCCGGCCGCGGCGCGTGGCTGGAGTTCGACGTCGACAAGCGCGACACCGTCGGTGTGCGCATCGACCGCAAGCGCCGTCAGCCGGTCACCGTGCTGCTCAAGGCGCTCGGCTGGACCAGCGAGCAGATCCGGGAGCGCTTCGGCTTCTCCGAGATCATGATGTCGACCCTGGAGAAGGACAACACCGCCAACCAGGACGAGGCGCTGCTGGACATCTACCGCAAGCTGCGGCCGGGCGAGCCGCCCACCAAGGAGTCCGCGCAGACCCTGCTGGAGAACCTGTTCTTCAAGGAGAAGCGCTACGACCTGGCCCGCGTGGGTCGCTACAAGGTCAACAAGAAGCTCGGCCTGAACACCGACAAGCCGGTCACCGGCTCGACGCTGACCGAGGAAGACATCGTCGCCACCATCGAGTACCTGGTGCGTCTGCACCACGCGACGACGCCCGCCCGCGGTCATGACCGCCCCCGGCGGCGTCGAGGTGCCCGTCGAGGTCGACGACATCGACCACTTCGGCAACCGTCGTCTGCGCACCGTCGGCGAGCTGATCCAGAACCAGATCCGGGTCGGCCTGTCCCGCATGGAGCGCGTTGTCCGCGAGCGGATGACCACTCAGGACGTCGAGGCGATCACGCCGCAGACCCTGATCAACATCCGTCCCGTCGTGGCGGCGATCAAGGAGTTCTTCGGCACCAGCCAGCTGTCGCAGTTCATGGACCAGAACAACCCGCTGTCGGGTCTGACCCACAAGCGCCGCCTGTCGGCGCTGGGCCCCGGTGGTCTGTCCCGTGAGCGCGCCGGCCTCGAGGTCCGCGACGTGCACTCCAGCCACTACGGCCGGATGTGCCCGATCGAGACCCCGGAGGGCCCGAACATCGGCCTGATCGGTTCGCTGTCGGTGTACGCGCGGGTCAACCCGTTCGGCTTCATCGAGACGCCGTACCGCAAGGTCGTCGACGGAGTCGTCACCGACGAGATCCACTACCTGACCGCCGACGAGGAGGACCGCCACGTCGTGGCGCAGGCCAACTCGCCGATCGATGACGACAGCCGGTTCACCGAGACCGCGATCCTGGTTCGCCGTAAGGGCGGCGAGGTCGAGTACGTCTCGCCCGTCCGAGGTCGACTACATGGACGTCTCGCCGCGCCAGATGGTGTCGGTCGCGACCGCGATGATCCCGTTCCTCGAGCACGACGACGCCAACCGTGCCCTGATGGGTGCCAACATGCAGCGCCAGGCGGTTCCGCTGGTGCGTAGTGAGGCACCGCTGGTGGGTACCGGCATGGAGTTGCGTGCCGCGATCGACGCCGGCGACGTCGTCGTCGCCGACAAGGCCGGTGTCATCGAAGAGGTGTCCGCCGACTACATCACCGTGATGGCCGACGACGGCACCCGCCAGACCTACCGGATGCGCAAGTTCGCCCGCTCCAACCACGGCACCTGCGCCAACCAGCGCCCGATCGTGGACGCCGGGCAGCGGGTCGAGGCCGGCCAGGTCGTCGCCGATGGTCCGTGCACCGAGAACGGTGAGATGGCCCTGGGCAAGAACCTGCTCGTGGCGATCATGCCGTGGGAGGGCCACAACTACGAGGACGCCATCATCCTGAGCCAGCGGCTCGTGGAGGAGGACGTGCTGACCTCGATCCACATCGAGGAGCACGAGATCGACGCCCGCGACACCAAGCTGGGCGCCGAGGAGATCACTCGGGACATCCCGAACGTCTCCGACGAGGTGCTGGCCGATCTCGACGAGCGCGGCATCGTCCGCATCGGCGCCGAGGTCCGCGACGGCGACATCCTGGTCGGCAAGGTCACCCCGAAGGGCGAGACCGAGCTGACCCCGGAGGAGCGGCTGCTGCGCGCGATCTTCGGCGAGAAGGCCCGCGAGGTCCGCGACACCTCGCTGAAGGTGCCGCACGGTGAGTCCGGCAAGGTCATCGGCATCCGGGTGTTCTCCCGCGAGGACGACGACGAGCTGCCGGCCGGCGTCAACGAGCTGGTCCGCGTCTACGTGGCCCAGAAGCGCAAGATCTCCGACGGCGACAAGCTCGCCGGCCGCCACGGCAACAAGGGCGTCATCGGCAAGATCCTGCCCGTCGAGGACATGCCGTTCCTGCCGGACGGCACGCCGGTCGACATCATCCTGAACACGCACGGTGTGCCGCGACGGATGAACATCGGCCAGATCCTGGAGACCCACCTCGGGTGGGTGGCCAAGGCCGGCTGGAACGTGGAGCGGGATGAGCCGGGCCGTCCGGAGTGGGCGGCGAAGCTGCCCGAGGAAATGCTGCGGCCGAGCCCGACAGCATCGCGACCCCGGTGTTCGACGGTGCCCAGGAGGAGGAGCTGCAGGGTCTGCTGGCCTCGACGCTGCCCAACCGCGACGGCGACGTGCTGGTCAACGCGGACGGCAAGGCGAGGCTGTTCGACGGCCGCAGCGGCGAACCGTTCCCGTACCCGGTGACGGTCGGCTACATGTACATCATCAAGCTGCACCACTTGGTGGACGACAAGATCCACGCCCGTTCGACCGGTCCGTACTCGATGATCACCCAGCAGCCGCTGGGCGGTAAGGCGCAGTTCGGTGGCCAGCGGTTCGGCGAGATGGAGTGCTGGGCCATGCAGGCCTACGGCGCGGCGTACACGCTGCAGGAGCTGCTGACCATCAAGTCCGACGACACCGTCGGCCGGGTCAAGGTGTACGAGGCGATCGTCAAGGGCGAGAACATCCCCGAGCCGGGCATTCCCGAGTCGTTCAAGGTGCTGCTCAAGGAGCTGCAGTCGCTGTGCCTCAACGTCGAGGTGCTGTCCTCCGACGGTGCGGCGATCGAGATGCGTGACGGTGACGACGAGGACCTGGAGCGTGCTGCTGCCAACCTCGGAATCAACTTGTCCCGCAACGAATCCGCGTCGGTCGAAGACCTCGCCTAGATCTCGTCCGAATCATCTAGTCCCGCAAGGGGAAAGGGAGTTACGTGCTAGACGTCAACTTCTTCGATGAACTCCGCATCGGCCTGGCCACCGCGGACGACATCCGTAATTGGTCCTTCGGCGAGGTCAAGAAGCCGGAGACCATCAACTACCGCACGCTCAAGCCGGAGAAGGACGGCCTGTTCTGCGAGAAGATCTTCGGACCGACTCGCGACTGGGAGTGCTACTGCGGCAAGTACAAGCGCGTCCGCTTCAAGGGCATCATCTGTGAGCGCTGCGGCGTCGAGGTGACCCGCGCCAAGGTGCGTCGTGAGCGGATGGGCCACATCGAACTGGCCGCACCCGTCACGCACATCTGGTACTTCAAGGGCGTGCCGAGCCGGCTGGGCTACCTGCTGGACCTGGCGCCGAAGGATCTCGAGAAGATCATCTACTTCGCGGCCTACGTGATCACCGCGGTCGACAACGAGATGCGGCACAACGAGCTGTCCACGCTCGAAGCCGAGATGGTCGTCGAGAAGAAGGCCGTCGAGGATCAGCGCGACGCCGACCTGGAGGCCCGGGCCCAGAAGCTCGAGGCCGACATGGAGGAGCTCGAGGACGAGGGCGCCAAGTCCGACGTCAAGCGCAAGGTGCGGGACGGCGGCGAGCGCGAGATGCGTCAGCTCCGCGACCGCGCCCAGCGTGAGCTGGACCGGCTCGACGAGATCTGGACCACCTTCACCAAGCTGGCTCCCAAGCAGCTGATCGTCGACGAGAACCTCTACCGCGAGCTCATCGACCGCTACGGCGAGTACTTCACCGGCGCCATGGGCGCGGAGTCGATCCAGAAGCTCATCGAGACCTTCGACATCGACGCCGAGGCCGAGATCCTGCGCGAGACCATCCGCAGCGGCAAGGGCCAGAAGAAGCTGCGCGCGCTCAAGCGGCTGAAGGTCGTCGCCGCGTTCCAGAAGTCCGGCAACTCGCCGATGGGCATGGTGCTCGACGCCGTCCCGGTGATCCCGCCGGAGCTGCGTCCGATGGTTCAGCTCGACGGTGGCCGGTTCGCCACCTCGGACCTCAACGACCTGTACCGCCGCGTGATCAACCGCAACAACCGCCTCAAGCGACTGATCGACCTCGGCGCGCCCGAGATCATCGTCAACAACGAGAAGCGGATGCTGCAGGAGTCGGTGGACGCGCTGTTCGACAACGGCCGTCGTGGCCGGCCCGTCACCGGGCCGGGCAACCGTCCGCTCAAGTCGCTGTCCGATCTGCTCAAGGGCAAGCAGGGCCGGTTCCGTCAGAACCTGCTCGGCAAGCGCGTCGACTACTCGGGCCGTTCGGTCATCGTGGTCGGCCCGCAGCTCAAGCTGCACCAGTGCGGTCTGCCGAAGCTGATGGCGCTCGAGCTGTTCAAGCCGTTCGTGATGAAGCGTCTGGTCGACCTGAACCACGCGCAGAACATCAAGAGCGCCAAGCGCATGGTCGAGCGTCAGCGTCCCCAGGTGTGGGATGTCCTCGAAGAGGTCATCGCCGAGCACCCGGTGCTGCTGAACCGTGCACCGACGCTGCACCGCCTGGGCATCCAGGCCTTCGAGCCGCAGCTGGTGGAGGGCAAGGCCATCCAGCTGCACCCGCTGGTGTGTGAGGCGTTCAACGCCGACTTCGACGGTGACCAGATGGCCGTGCACCTGCCGCTGTCCGCGGAGGCGCAGGCCGAGGCCCGCATCCTGATGCTGTCCTCGAACAACATCCTGTCGCCGGCGTCGGGCAGTCCGCTGGCCATGCCGCGTCTGGACATGGTGACCGGTCTGTACTTCCTGACCACCGAGATCCCCGGCGACATCGGCGAATACGTGCCGGCCGCCAAGGACAGCCCGGAGCACGGCGTGTACAGCTCGCCGGCCGAGGCCATCATGGCCTGGACCGCGGCGCGCTGTCGGTCCGCGCCAAGATCAAGGTGCGGCTGACCCAGCAGCGCCCGCCGGCCGAGATCGAGGCCGAGCTGTTCGGCGAGAACGGCTGGCGGCCGGGCGACGCCTGGACCGCCGAGACCACGCTGGGCCGGGTGCTGTTCAACGAGCTGCTGCCCGCGGGCTACCCGTTCGTCAACGAGCAGATGCACAAGAAGGTCCAGGCCACGATCATCAACGATCTGGCCGAGCGCTACCCGATGATCGTGGTCGCGCAGACCGTCGACAAGCTCAAGGACGCCGGCTTCTACTGGGCGACCCGTTCGGGTGTCACGGTCTCGATGGCCGACGTCCTGGTGCCGCCGGAGAAGGAGGAGATCCTGGAGCGGTACGAGGCTCAGGCCGACGGGATCGAGAAGAAGTACCAGCGCGGCGCGCTGAACCACGCGGAGCGCAACGACGCTCTGGTCAAGATCTGGCAGGACGCCACCGAAGAGGTCGGTAAGGCGATGCGAGGCGTACTACCCCGAGGACAACCCGATCATCACGATCGTGGAGTCGGGCGCCACCGGTAACTTCACCCAGACCCGCACGCTGGCCGGCATGAAGGGTCTGGTGACCAACCCGAAGGGTGAGTTCATCCCGCGGCCGATCAAGTCCTCGTTCCGTGAGGGCCTGACGGTGCTGGAGTACTTCATCAACACCCACGGTGCCCGTAAGGGTCTGGCCGACACCGCGCTGCGTACCGCCGACTCGGGTTACCTGACCCGTCGTCTGGTGGACGTGTCGCAGGACGTCATCGTCCGCGAGGAGCGACTGCGAAACCGAGCGCGGCATCATCGTCACGCTGGCAGAGCGAGGCCGACGGACGCTGATCCGCGACCCGCACGTCGAGACCTCGCGTACGCGCGGACCCTGGCCACCGACGCGGTCGACGAGAACGGCAACGTCATCGTCGAGCGCGGACACGACCTGGGTGACCCGGCCATCGACGCGCTGCTGGAGGCCGGCATCACGCAGGTCAAGGTGCGCTCGGTGCTGACCTGCACCACCGGCACCGGCGTGTGCGCCACCTGCTACGGCCGTTCGATGGCCACCGGCAAGCTGGTCGACATCGGCGAGGCTGTCGGCATCGTCGCCGCGCAGTCCATCGGTGAGCCCGGTACGCAGCTGACCATGCGTACCTTCCACCAGGGTGGCGTCGCCGGTGAGCGACATCACCGGTGGTCTGCCGCGCGTGCAGGAGCTGTTCGAGGCCCGCATTCCGCGGAACCAGGCGCCGATCGCCGACGTCACCGGCCGGGTCCGGCTCGAGGAGGGCGACCGGTTCTACAAGATCACCATCATTCCTGACGATGGTGGCGAAGAAGTTGTCTACGACAAGCTCTCCAAGCGTCAGCGGCTGCGTGTGTTCAAGCACGAGGACGGCACCGAGCGGCTGCTGGCCGACGGTGACCACGTCGAGGTCGGTCAGCAGCTCATGGAAGGCTCCGCCGATCCGCACGAGGTGCTGCGTGTCAGGGCCCCCGCGAGGTGCAGATCCACCTCGTCAACGAGGTCCAGGAGGTGTACCGGGCCCAGGGTGTGTCGATCCACGACAAGCACATCGAGGTCATCGTCCGCCAGATGCTGCGTCGCGTGACGATCATCGATTCGGGCGCGACGGAGTTCCTGCCCGGTTCGCTGACCGAGCGTGCGGAGTTCGAAGCGGCCAACCGTCGCGTCGTCGCCGAGGGCGGCGAGCCCGCAGCCGGACGTCCGGTGCTGATGGGTATCACCAAGGCATCGCTGGCCACCGACTCGTGGCTGTCCGCGGCGTCGTTCCAGGAGACCACTCGGTGCTGACCGATGCGGCGATCAACTGCCGCAGCGACAAGCTGAGGGTCTGAAGGAGAACGTGATCATCGGAAAGCTGATCCCGGCCGGTACCGGTATCAACCGTTACCGCAACATCCAGGTTCAGCCGACCGAAGAAGCTCGCGCTGCGGCGTACACGATCCCGTCCTACGAGGATCAGTACTACAGCCCGGACTTCGGCCAGGCCACCGGTGCTGCGGTGCCGCTGGACGATTACGGATACAGCGACTACCGGTAGACGTTCACGTCTGCCGCGGGCGGCGCCACAAGCCCCGCCACGCCCTGCGTGTCTGGAGCTGTCGGCTTGATTAATCAGATGTGCGCGTGCCCGGCGGCGACCTCTGACGAGCTGACAGTCGGCGGGGAGTGCCTGGCGGATGGGCGCCGGTGACGACGGCGGGTGATCAGGCCGCAGGGCGCTCCAGAGGCGACCAGTCCTCGAGACTCGGTCGGAGCGCGTAACCGTCGAGTACTGTGTCAGGGAGCGAACGTTCGTGACTGGGTCTGGAGCGCCGTCCCGCCGCTCGGCGACACTGCATCATTTTCTGGTACCGCGTGCATGTCGCCAACCTCCGGCGTACATTGACTACGCCGGGGGGCCACGTGAAGCGCTTTTAGCAAATGAAGTGATATGTCCGGCGGCGAGGTGGGTGTTCGCGAAGATCGCGTGCTGGGGGTATTGATGACGAATTCGGCGTATGTGGCGCGGGTCGGGGGGCTGGCGGTGGCGTTGGGGATCGGCGCCGCGATGGCCACCGGTCACGAGGCGGCCTGGGCGGAGACGCCGGATGGGTCGTCGGAAGCCGGTGGAACCTCGACTTCCTCGGTGTCAGCGCTGCGGAATCAGGTGCCACGCAGAGTGGATCAACTCGGTGACCCAACGGCGCCGCTGCGCCCACGACAGACCCGGCGCCGCCGTCGGGTTCGGACTCGTCGTCGTCGTCGAGTCGCCGTCAGAGTGACGCCGGGGAAAACTCGCCGTCGCAGTCGTCGGTGGATCTCGGTGACGGCGTGGTCATCTCGAGTTCGGGTGGCGCGCACACCAGCACGTCCGGCACAACCGCGCCCACTGCAACGGCCACGCCGGCAGCGCCGGCCGCACCGGCCATCAAATCGTCACATTCCTCGGGTCGGTTGCCGCCCAAAGAAATTCGTCGAAATCCGGCAAGCCCGTGCCGAAGACGGTCGTATCGGTGGACGCCTGCCGCGGGCTCGTCGACCGCCAAGTCGGCGGAACCGACCGCGCCGGTGGATCCTGTGCATGCGTTGCAGGCCGCGTCGGTGGCGGTGGGTCCTGTCCCCGTCGAGGTGAAGGTCGCGGCCGGCAGCGCTCCGGCGGCTGTCCCGACTGTCGAGCCGGAGCCGCAGAGCCTGATACAGAAGGCGCTTTCGGCGGCGCTCGCCCCGCTGTTCGGTTCCGGCCCCGGTGAGGTGCCGGTCGCGGCGCCGTTCATGTGGGCGTTGGCGGCGGCGGCGCGTCGCCAGTTCGAGCCCGGTACGGACTCGCTGACCGCAGGCAACCTGTTGCGCACCTCGGTGGACCCACCGGAGAGTCGGCGGCGATGCGACGGCCTTCTCGGCGTTGGCGTTGGCGGCGGGCGTGGAGCAGCAGAACCTGGTCATCACCGGGGCGGTGGGTACCGGTGGGTCGCCGTCCGGGGTGGCGGTGTCCGGCGGCAAGGCGTACGTGACCAATCCGGCCACCGGCACGATGACGGTGGTCAACCTGGCCGACAACTCCGTGCTGGCGACGGTGCCGGTGGGTGCGTCGCCGACGGCGGTGGTGGTGAACACGGCGGGCAGCCGCGCCTATGTCACCAACAGCACCGCGGGCACGGTCACGGTCATCAACACCACCAACAACTGGGTGGTGAAGACCATCAAGGTGGGGCCAACCCGAGCGGTCTTGCCCTGACACCTGCCGGTAACCGGTTGTTCGTCACCAACGCCGGCGCGGGCACCGTGACCAAGATCAACACCGCCACCAACGTAGTGACCATCGCGGCGATCAGGGTGGGCAATGCGCCGTCGTCGATCGGAATCGTTGCCGACGGCAAGTACGCGTCGTAACCAACACCCCAGCGACACCGTCTCGATGATCACGATCTCGAGAAGCGTCGTGAAAACATTGCTGGTGTAGATCGTTCGCCAGCCGATGTGGTACTCACGGTGGGCGGCATATGTGTCGACCTCGACGGCTCCGTAGCCATCGTCCACGGCCACCAATGCCGTCACGGGCCGGGTGCAGGTGGTACCGCCGGTCAACAGTGTCGCGTTGACGCCGGATGAGGGTCTGCTGGTGGCGGCGGGCCCCAATGACAAGGCTGCCCTGGTCGACCACCTCCAACGCGGTGGTGTCGACCGTGACCACCGATCCGACGGCCGACACCGCGAGCACCCCTGTCCTCGCGGTTGCCGCAAACGGCACCATCTACCAAACCGACAACACCGACAACGTGTTGCGCATCCTCAACGTCGTCACCACCACGATCCCGAACGACCGCCCGTCACCGACGACCCGATCGTGGGCACACCCGATCAGCAGACCGGCGAGGTCACCGGGACGATCGTGGCGTCGGATCCCGACGGCGACGACCTGTCGTACACGGTGACGTCGGCACCCGTGCACGGACGGTGACCGTCGACGACGATGGTTCCTTCGCCTACATACCGCGGCTGCGCGATCGACTGCTGGCCGACGACAACACCACGGACACGTTCACCGTCACCGTCAGCGATGGTCACGCGACCACGACGAGTACGGTCACGCTGCCGGTGCTGCCCGCCGACATCGTCGCCGGTGGTACGGCGGCAACGGGTGGGACACCCTCGGGGTTGGCGGTGTCGGGCGGCAAGGCCTATGTGACCAATGCGACCGGTGGCACGATGACGGTGGTCAACCTGGCCGACAATTCGGTGCTCGCGACGGGGCCGGTGGGCGCCTCGCCGACGGCGGTGGTGGTGAACACCGCGGGCACCCGCGCCTACGTCACCAACAGCACCGCCAACACGGTGACGGTCATCAACACCACCAACAACACGGTGGTGACGACCATCAAGGTGGGGGCCAACCCGACCAGTCTTGCGCTCACGCCTGACGGCACCCGACTGCTGGTCGTCAACCAGGATGCGGGCACGGTGACCAAGATCGACACCAGCAACAACAAGGTGACCACGGCGGCGCTGTGGGCGGGCGGTGCGGCAAATCGCCCTCGTCGATCGCGATCACCTCCGACAACAAATACGTCTACATCACCAACACCGCCAGCGATACCGTCTCGATGATCACGTTGTCGACGGGTGCACTGAAAACCATTACGAACGTGGGTGATTCGCCGACCGACGTGGTGCTCGCCGCGGGCAAGGCGTATGTGTCGAACCTGGATGGCACGGTGGCCGTCATCTCTACGTCCAGCAATACCGTCACCGGCCGCGTGACGTCGGGGTCCCGGCCAAGAGCGTGGCGCTGACGCCGGATGGCGGGCTGCTGCTCGTGGCAGGCGCCAACGACACCGTGGTGGCGATCGACACCGCTACCAACACCGTGGTGTCGGCGTTGATCACCGATCCCACCCCGGACACCGCCAGCAGCCCCAACCTGGCAGTGGCCGCCAACGGCACCATCTACCAGACCGACAGCACCGACAACACGCTGCGCTCGATGACCATCGCCGGCTACGTCCCGTCCGCCGCCCAGTTCGATCGGACGACGCTCGTGTCGGGTCTGACCACCCCGATCGACTTCCGGTTCCTTCCGGGTGGACGGATGCTCATCGCGGAGAAGGCCGGAGCGATCAAGGTCGCGTCCAGCAACGGTCAGGTTCAGAGCGCGCCGTTGATCACGTTGCCGACGAACAGCGGAGCATCGCGCGGGATCGAAGGCATCGAGATCGACCCGAATTTCGACCAGAACGGCTACGTGTACGTGTCCTACGTCATGCCGGACAAGCTGCAACGGATCTCACGCCTGACGGTCACCAACCCCACGGCGAGCGTTCTGACCATCGATCCGGCCTCGGAGCTCGTCCTCGTCCAGGGCAACCAGACCGCGGCCGACGATCACTTCGGCGGTGAGCTCCGGTTCGGCACCGACGGCAAGCTGTACATCGCGATCGGTGACAACGGCTACTTCAACGGGAGTACGGCGATCAGCGGCAACGCCCAGGATCTCTCCAACATCTACGGAAAGGTCTTGCGCATCGATTCCGACGGGTCGGTGCCGTCCGACAACCCCTTCGTCAACACCCCGGGCGCGCTGCCGTCGATCTACGCGCTACGGTCTTCGTAACCCGTTCCGCGGGTCGATGACCCCGGGCGGGCAGCTGTTGGTCGGCGATGTGGGTCAGTCGACGTGGGAGGAGATCGACCTAATCACCGCCGGGGCCAACTACGGATGGCCGGCGGCGGAAGGGGTGTGCCCGGGCCCCGGGGTCTGCACGACGCCCGGCGTGTTCGCCAATCCGGCCTACGCGTACGGCCACAACGGATCTTCTTCTATCAGTTCGGTTTTGGTGTACGACGGCTGGCATTCGGTCCGGCCTGGAAGAACACGGTGTTCTTCGCGGACTACAGCCAGAAGTGGATCAAGACGGTCACCTGCACCAGCGGCTTCTCGTCGTGCGGCAACGAGCAACTGTTCATGGCCGGCGTCGGGGGCACCACCCGCCTGTTGGTCGGACCGGATGGCAACATCTATCAACTCACGCTGGACGGCAAGATCTCGCGCATCGCGCCGACGGGTCGGGACAGGGTCCGGTCTGACCGCAGTATGTCATCACGGGCGAGGCGGGGAAACGCTGTTCGAACCGCGGGTAACGGCACGGCAAACTAGGCTGTCCGAAGAAGCGTCTCCGGCTGCTGAAAGGCCCACGTGTCCGCGATAGACGAGAGGCCAGTCGCAGCGCCGGGCGCGGACGATTCGCCGGCCGCCCGGGACCAGCGCCTCACCTTGTTGCGGCGCGTTGCCATCGGCGCGTGGGCAGTCGTCATCGCCTACCGGATCGCCACCACCGGAATCGCGTTCAACCGAGAACTGCTGCTCCTCTACATCTGCACCGGTTTGGCGGTCGCCAGCATCGGTCGCCGGCGGGCGCTGTACGTGCTGCGGGACTGGCTGCCGTTCGCCCTCGTGCTGGTGGTCTATGACCTCAGCCGCGGGGCCGCGGACCTGATCGGACGACCCACGATGTGGCACTGGCAGGCGGATGCCGACCGCTGGATGTTCTTCGGGGCGATGCCCACCGTCTGGCTGCAGGAGCGCCTCAAGCAACCACAGCCGCCCTGGTGGGAGGTGGTGATCAGCACCACCTACATGTCGTTCTTCATCCTGCCGTACGTGATCGCCGGGGTGCTGTGGCTGCGCAACCGTGCGGAGTGGAAGAAGTTCGCGCAGCTGTTCGTCGTGCTGTCGTTCAGCGCGCTGGTCATCTACATGGTGTTGCCGGCCGCCCCGCCATGGGCGGCTGCCCGGTGCACCGCGGGCGACGTCGTCGACGGGCCGTCCGCGCCGCGCTGCATGTTCCGGTCGGCAAGGGAGCTTCCCGACGGCGGCATCCTCGGCCAGATGAGCGTCACTCAACCGGGCGCCCACGACTGGATCGAGCGAATCTCGACGCGCGGCTGGTCCAAGCTCAACCTCCATACGGCCGGTGGGCTGATCGACGAGGGGCAGGCCAGCGTCAACCTGGTCGCGGCGATTCCGTCCCTGCATGCGGGTCTGAGCGCGGCAATCGCCATCTTCCTGTGGCGGCGGGTGCGCCGGCGGTGGCGGCCATTGCTGGTCGCGTATCCGTTGATCATGGCGTTCACGCTGGTGTACTCCGCGGAGCATTACGTGATCGACATCCTGCTGGGCTGGGTGCTGGCGGTCATCGTGGTCTTCTGGCTCAACATCGTCCGAATGCGCGGATCACCGGAAACCCCGCTGGATTTGCCCGCCCGGCAGAGCTCACAGGTCTCGGCATACCCTTAGCGGCATGGTCCGGATCCTTGTCGCCATTGCTGTGTTGTTGTCCGCCGTGCAATTCTGCGCTCCGGCGGTGGCCGACCCGGGGATCGCCGACGGCGCCGGCGTGCGGAGCCTGGGTGACCGGACCTACCGCGTGTACAAGCCCGCGGACCTGCCTGCGGCGGCCCCGTTGGTGATCGTCATGCACGGTCTGTCCGGCACCGCGGTCAATGCCGAAGAGAAGTTCGGGTGGAATCAGCTGGCTGACTCCGCGAAGTTCGTCGTCGCCTACCCCGATGGTGTCTCCAAGTCGTGGAACACCACCGCCGGTTGCTGCGGCAACGCCGGCAGGCAGAACGTCGACGACATCGGCTTCCTCACCGGCGTGGTGCGCGATATCGGCGCCAACGTACCGATCGACCCGGCCCGGGTCTATGCGGCCGGCATCAGCAACGGCGGGGTGATGGCCTTCGCGCTGGCCTGCCAAACGGATTTGTTCGCGGCGGTCGGAGTGGTGTCCGGCACCCAACTCGGGGGCTGCAATCCGCCGAACCCGCCGTCGGTGATCCAGATCCACGGGACCTCAGATCCGATCATCCACTTCGACGGGAGCCCCGGATTCGGATTTGCCGGTGGCCAGCCGATACCGGCAATCGACGCGTTCTGGCGCGACACGAACCATTGCGGGGCACCCAGCGATCGGGTCGACGGCGCGCTGACGATCTCGACGGCCGGCTGTGCCGACGGACGCGGCGTCGAACTGGTCACCGTCGGCAAGGGCGGCCACAGCTGGCCGCCGTTCGCGACATCCATGCTCTGGGACTTCTTCGCCGCCCACCCGCGGTAGTGCTCAGGTCAGGTACACCTTGCGCAGTGTCTCGGTGACGGTCCAGACCGTCTCCGAGCCCTCGGCAAGCCGGACCACATCGCCGGGGCCGAGTTGCAACGGTGACGTTCCGTCGGCGAATTCGACTGTCGCCGAACCCGACAGCACCACGAACAGTTCGTCGGCCTCGACGTCGCGCATCACCCCGGGCGTCATCTCCCACACCCCGACCTCGAGGCCGCCGAACTCGCCGAGGGTGGTGACACCCGTGCGGGGTTCGCCATCGACAGCCTGATCGGCAGGCACCGGTTCCTGCTGTAAGTCGAGCGTGGCGGCATGGCCGACGGTGTTGGAGTCCATGGCCCATCACCCTATTACATCTATTGTTCAACTGTCTGAAAAATGTAACACTGACGGTATGCCGGACACCCATCTCGTCACCAACCAGGTCCCGCCGCTGGAGGGCTACAACCCCGCCTCCTCACCGGTGCTCACCGAGGCGCTGATTCGCGAGGGCGGCGAATGGGGTCTCGACGAAGTGGCCGAACTCGGTGCGCTGTCGGGCACCGCGCAGGCGCAGCGGTGGGGCGAGCTGGCCGACCGCAACACGCCGATCCTGCACACCCACGACCGCTACGGCCATCGCGTCGACGAGATCGAATACGACCCCGCCTATCACCAACTCATGGCGGTCGCCGTGGGTCACGGCCTGCACGCCGCGCCGTGGGCCGACGACCGCCCCGGTGCCCACGTGGTGCGGGCGGCCAAGAACTCCGTATGGACCGTGGAACCCGGTCACCTGTGCCCGATCTCGATGACCTACGCCGTCGTCCCCGCCTTGCGCTTCAACCCCGAACTGTCGAAGGTCTACGAGCCGCTGCTGACCAGCCGCGAATACGACCCGGAACTCAAGGTGCCGGCCACCAAGGCCGGGATCACCGCGGGCATGTCGATGACCGAGAAGCAGGGCGGCTCCGACGTCCGGGCCGGAACCACCCAGGCCGTCGCCAACGGCGACGGCAGCTACTCGCTGACCGGGCACAAATGGTTCACCTCGGCGGCAATGAGCGACATCTTCCTGGTGCTGGCGCAGGCACCGGGTGGACTGAGTTGCTTCATGCTGCCGCGGGTGCTGCCCGACGGCAGTCGCAACCGGATGATCATCGCGCGCCTGAAGGACAAGCTGGGCAACCACGCCAACGCCTCCAGCGAGGTCGAGTACGACGGCGCCACCGCCTGGCTGGTCGGCGAGGAGGGCCGCGGCGTGCCCACCATCATCGAGATGGTCAACCTGACCCGGCTGGACTGCACCCTGGGCAGCGCCACCAGTATGCGTACCGGTCTGTCCCGCGCGGTCCACCACACCATGCACCGAAAAGCGTTCGGCGCGTACCTGATCGACCAGCCGCTGATGCGCAACGTGCTGGCCGACCTCGCCGTCGAGGCCGAGGCCGCAACGATGCTGGCCATCCGGATGGCCGGAGCAACGGACAGAGCGGTCCGCGGCGACGAAAGAGAAACCCTGCTGCGCCGGATCGGTCTGGCGGCCGGCAAGTACTGGGTGTGCAAGCGCGCCACCGCGCATGCCGCCGAGGCGATGGAGTGCTTCGGCGGCAACGGCTACGCCGAGGAGTCCGGCATGCCGCGGCTGTACCGGGAGGCGCCGCTGATGGGGATCTGGGAAGGCTCCGGCAATGTCAGCGCGCTGGATACGTTGCGTGCCATGGCAACCCGACCGGAAAGTGTCGACGTCCTGTTCGAGGAACTGGCCGAACCGGCCACCCAGGACCCGCGCCTGGGTGCGCACGTGGCCGACCTCAAGGCCCAACTCGGTGACGTCGAGACCCTGCAGTACCGGGCCCGCAAGGTCGCCGAGGACATCAGCCTGGCGCTGCAGGGCGCGCTACTGGTCCGACACGGCCATCCGGCAGTCGCCGAGGCCTTCTTGGCAACCCGTCTCGATGGGCGATGGGGAGGTGCATACGGCACCATGCCCGACGGCCTTGACCTCGCTCCCATCCTCGAGCGGGCGCTGGTCAAGGGCTGACATCCGCGATGACCCACGCGATCCGCCCCGTCGACTTCGACAACCTGAAGACGATGACCTACGAGGTCACCGGCCGGGTTGCCCGAATCACGTTCAACCGTCCCGAAAAAGGCAACGCGATCGTCGCCGACACCCCGCTGGAGCTGTCCGCACTCGTCGAGAGAGCGGACCTCGATCCGGCGGTGCACGTCATCCTGGTGTCCGGCCGCGGGCAGGGCTTCTGCGCGGGCTTCGACCTGTCGGCCTACGCCGACCGCACCTCGTCAGCGGGCGGCACCGGCGGCTACGCCGGGACCGTGCTGGACGGAAAGACGCAGGCGCTCAACCATCTTCCCGACCGGCCATGGGATCCGATGGCCGACTACCAGATGATGAGCCGGTTCGTGCACGGGTTCGCCAGCCTGATGCGCGCCGACAAGCCGACCGTCGTGAAGATCCACGGCTACTGCGTGGCCGGTGGCACCGACATCGCCCTGCACGCCGATCAGGTCATCGCCGCCGCCGACGCCAAGATCGGGTACCCGCCGATGCGGGTGTGGGGTGTTCCCGCTGCCGGGCTGTGGGCCCACCGACTCGGCGACCAGCGCGCGAAAAGACTGCTGTTCACCGGGGATTGCATCACCGGGGCGCAGGCCGCCGAATGGGGCTTGGCCATCGAGGCACCAGACCCCGCCGACCTTGACGAGCGCACCGAGCGACTCGTGGAGCGGATCGCCGCCATGCCGGTCAATCAACTCATCATGGCGAAGCTGGCGTGCAACACCGCACTGCTCAATTCCGGGGTGGCCACCAGCCAGATGATCAGCACCGTCTTCGACGGCATTGCGCGACATACCCCCGAGGGCCATGCGTTCGTCGCCGACGCAGAACAGCACGGCTTCCGGGAGGCGGTCCGGCACCGCGACGAACCCTACGGCGACCACGGCCGCCGGACCTCCGGGGTCTGACGGCATGGCGGCGCCGGCGCGGATGACGGCCCGGTCGGTGGTGCTGTCGGTGCTGCTCGGCGCGCATCCCGCGTGGGCGACCGCGGCCGAGTTGATCAGGCTGACAACCGATTTCGACATCAAGGAGTCAACGCTGCGGGTCGCGCTGACCCGGATGGTCGGTGCGGGGGACCTGGTCCGCTCCGCCGACGGCTACCGGCTGTCGGACCGGTTGCTGGCCCGGCAACGCCGCCAGGACGATGCGCTGCGGCCGCGCCGCCGCACGTGGGACGGGACGTGGACGACGCTGGTGGTCACCAGCGTCGGGGTTGACGCCCGGTCCCGGGTGGTCTTACGAAAGCAATTGCAGGACAGTAGGTTCGGCGAGCTCCGCGAGGGGGTGTGGTTGCGGCCCGACAACCTCGAACCGACCCCGACCCCGACTGCGGCTGCGATGATCGGCGATCGGGCGCGGGTGCTGCACAGCGTCGACGACGCGCCGGAGCAGCTCGCTCACCAACTGTGGGATCTGCCGGCCTGGGCGGCCACCAGCCACCGGTCTGCTCGACGGGATGGCCGAGGCCGATGACGTGCCGACGCGGTTCGTGATCGCGGCGGGCATGGTTCGGCACCTACTGACCGATCCGGTGCTCCCCGACGACCTGCTGCCGCGAAACTGGCCGGGGGACGCACTCCGGGACGCCTATACCGAGTTCGCCGCGGAACTGACCGCGCGACGAGATCCGACCGACCAACTGGAGGTGGCAAAGACATGAGCGGGGGAGTGCGGGTCGAACGCAAAGGCCCGGTGACCACGGTGATCATGAACCGGCCCGAGGCCCGCAACGCGGTCAACGGGCCGGCGGCGGCCGCGTTGTTCGACGCGTTCAGCGAATTCGACGCCGACGATTCGGCCGCGGTGGCGGTGCTGTGCGGCGACAACGGAACCTTTTGTGCCGGAGCTGATCTCAAGGCGTTCGGAACGCCCGAGACGAATCAGGCACACCGCACCGGCCCCGGCCCGATGGGCCCGACGCGGATGGCGCTGTCCAAGCCGGTCATCGCCGCGGTGAGTGGTTACGCGGTGGCGGGCGGCCTCGAACTCGCGCTGTGGTGCGACCTGAGGGTCGCCGAAGAGGACGCGGTGTTCGGGGTGTTCTGCCGGCGCTGGGGCGTCCCGCTGATCGACGGCGGGACCGTGCGCCTGCCGCGACTGATCGGACACGGCCGCGCCATGGACCTGATCCTCACCGGCCGGGCGGTCGATGCCACCGAAGCGTTGGCGATCGGATTGGCCAATCGCGTCGTGCCCACCGGGCAGGCGCGCGAACGGGCCGAGGAGTTGGCCGTCGAGCTCGCCGCGCTGCCCCAGCTGTGCCTGCGCGCGGACCGGCTCTCCGCCCTGGGGCAGTGGGGGATGTCCGAGTCCGCCGCGATGGACGTCGAGTTCGGCAGCCTGTCACAGGTGGCCGCCGAGTCGTTGGCGGGAGCCAAACGGTTCGCTGACGGGGCCGGCCGGCACGGCGCGGACACCTGAGCCAAGGGGCAGTTCGCCGGCGGTGAAGCCTCAGGCCTTTTTGATGTCGTTGCCCGAGCCGAGGTTGTTGACCTTCGGATCACCGTCCTTGTAGGTGACGGTGTTGTTGAGGCCGACCACCGACAGTTCCTTGTCGATCTTGTCGAAGGTGATCTTGTTGTCGGCGCCACCGACGTTCACCGACGTACACGTGCCCCGCACGGTCAGCGTGTTGTTCGAGCCGCCGACGTTGAGCGACTTGCCGTCGGCACAGTCGAGGTCGGCGGTGGTGCCGAACGAGCCGTAGTTGATGGTGTTGCCGACCTCCACCTGGGCGCCGGAGGTGCCCGCGGTCATCGTCGGCGACGTGGTGCCACCGCCGTCGGAGCCGCAGCCGGCCAGGGCGATGACGGGCACCGCGAGCAGGACTCCCAGACGGGCACAGTGCATCCGTTGTCTCCCGGGTTCGTCGATTCGGCTAGGCGGGCACGCGGTCGAGCCGGTTGGTCATACCGAGCTCACGGCCGCGGTCGATCAGCGCGGGTTCGCCCGATTTGAACAGCGCCGTCTGATCGAAGCCGTAGACGGTGATGTCGTTGACGACGTTGTCGGCGATCACGGTGTTACCCGAGCCCTGGATCGTCACCGCCCAGCAGCTGCCCAGTGCCGTGATCACATTGGCCGACCCGTTGACGAACAGCGTCGCGTCGTTGCAGTCGATGGTTTGCACCGTGCCCACGGAGGTGATGTGGGTGTCGCCGTTCTTCGCGGCGGCCACCGGGGCGCCGACGAAGCCGATGAGCAACCCGGCCGAGAGCATCGTCGCTGCGGTCACCGCGCCTGCACTCCGGTTCACGGTCGCTCCCTCCCATTGTCAAAGAAACCTGAGCCTACGTGGAAGCGCCGACGGGGTGGAAGGGTTGGCCGGGACACGCCAATTCACCCTCGCTCACCCATCCGGGACCAACTTGGGCAAGGATCACCTCAACGAGGTTTCGGCGCTGATCTAATGGCGGCTGAACAGAACGCGACACCGGACGACGCCGAGGACAGGAAATGCGATGGCTGCACGGCCCGAGGCGCCCACGGGCGCGCGTCCGCGGGGCCGGGTGCCGGCGCGTTCGGCCAAGCTCAGCCGCGACATCATCGTCAACGCGGCGCTGACGTTCCTCGACCGCGAAGGCTGGGACGCGCTCACCATCAATGCGCTGGCCGCCCATCTGGGCACCAAGGGTCCGTCGCTGTACAACCACGTTCACAGCCTCGACGATCTGCGCCGCACCGTCCGGATGCGGGTGATCGGCGACATCATCGGGATGCTCAACACCGTCTGCGAAGGTCGGACCCGCGACGATGCGGTACTGGTGATGGCCAGCGCCTATCGCAGTTACGCCCGCCACCATCCCGGGCGGTACTCGGCGTTCACCCGGCTGCCGTTCGGCGACGACGACCCCGAGTACTCCGCGGCCACCAGGGCCGCGGCCGCCCCGGTCATCGCGGTGCTGGGGTCCTACGGCCTGACCGGCGAGGACGCGTTCTACGCGGCGCTGGAATTCTGGTCGGCGATGCACGGCTTCGTCCTGCTGGAGATGACCGGCGTCATGGACGATGTGGACACCGATGGGGTCTACTCGGACATGGTCTTGCGGCTGGCTGCCGGACTGGAGCGCCGCCGGTAGGCTGACCTGCGGTAAGAGCGGCGCAGAGCCGCTACCGAGCAGGTTTTGCCGGGGTGCCCCGGACTGGTATCGTGGTAGCTCGTGCCTGGCCGAGATGGGCGCACGCGGCTGTAACAACAGTCAGTGTGCGCGCACGCCGGGCCAATTCGCATGTGCACCTAAACGCATCGATCGGATCGGTGCGGGCGCGTGCGACACTCCCGGCCGCGGGGTACGCGGACGGGACAAACGAGCAGTACACAGACCTGAGAAGTAACCGATAGCACGACGCAACAAAGAGGAAAGCCGGTACATGCCAACCATCAACCAGCTGGTCCGCAAGGGTCGCCGCGACAAGATCGCCAAGGTCAAGACCGCGGCTCTCAAGGGCAGCCCGCAGCGCCGCGGCGTGTGCACCCGCGTGTACACCACCACCCCGAAGAAGCCGAACTCGGCGCTTCGGAAGGTCGCGCGCGTCAAGCTGACGAGCCAGGTCGAGGTCACCGCCTACATCCCCGGCGAGGGTCACAACCTGCAGGAGCACTCGATGGTGCTGGTGCGCGGCGGTCGTGTGAAGGACCTCCCCGGTGTGCGCTACAAGATCATCCGCGGCTCGCTGGACACGCAGGGTGTCAAGGCCCGCAAGCAGGCGCGTAGCAAGTACGGCGCCAAGAAGGAGAAGAGCTAATGCCGCGCAAGGGCCCCGCACCCAAGCGGCCGCTGGTCAACGACCCGGTCTACGGTTCGCAGCTGGTGACCCAGCTGGTGAACAAGGTCCTGCTGGACGGGAAGAAATCGCTGGCCGAACGCATTGTCTATGGTGCGCTCGAACAGGCCCGCGACAAGACCGGCACCGATCCGGTGGTCACCCTCAAGCGCGCTCTCGACAACGTCAAGCCCGCCCTCGAGGTGCGCAGCCGCCGCGTCGGCGGTGCCACCTACCAGGTGCCCGTCGAGGTCCGCCCCGAACGCTCCACCACGCTGGCGCTGCGCTGGCTGGTCAGCTTCTCGAAGGCTCGCCGCGAGAAGACCATGGTCGAGCGTCTGGCCAACGAGATCCTCGACGCCAGCAACGGCCTGGGTGCCGCCGTCAAGCGGCGTGAGGACACCCACAAGATGGCCGAGGCGAACCGGGCCTTCGCGCACTACCGCTGGTGATTGGCACCGGCGGTCAGCGTGATCGCCGGGGCGCAAACCGGAACACCCGACGACTGAAGCAAGCGAAAGAGTGGGAACCTAGCCGTGGCACAGGACGTGCTGACCGACCTGACGAAGGTCCGCAACATCGGCATCATGGCGCACATCGATGCCGGCAAGACGACGACGACCGAGCGCATCCTCTACTACACCGGTATCAGCTACAAGATCGGTGAGGTGCACGACGGTGCCGCCACCATGGACTGGATGGAGCAGGAGCAGGAGCGGGGGATCACCATCACCTCCGCCGCCACCACGTGCTTCTGGGACGGCAACCAGATCAACATCATCGACACCCCGGGCCACGTCGACTTCACCGTCGAGGTGGAGCGCTCGCTTCGTGTCCTCGATGGCGCCGTCGCCGTCTTCGACGGCAAGGAAGGCGTCGAGCCGCAGTCCGAGCAGGTCTGGCGCCAGGCCGACAAGTACGACGTGCCGCGCATCTGCTTCGTCAACAAGATGGACAAGGTCGGCGCGGACTTCTACTTCACCGTGCGCACCATCGAGGAGCGCCTCGGCGCCCGGGCGCTGCCGATCCAGCTGCCCATCGGCTCGGAGGGCGGCTTCGAAGGCGTCGTCGACCTGGTCGAGATGAACGCCAAGGTGTGGCGCGGCGAGACCAAGCTCGGTGAGACCTACGACACCATCGAGATCCCCGCCGACCTGGCGGAGAAGGCGCGAGGAGTACCGGACCAAGCTGCTCGAGACGGTCGCCGAGACCGACGAGGCGCTGCTGGAGAAGTACTTCGGCGGCGAAGACCTCACCGTCGAGGAGATCAAGGGCGCGATCCGCAAGCTGACCGTCAACTCCGAGATCTACCCGGTGCTGTGCGGCAGCGCGTTCAAGAACAAGGGCGTCCAGCCCATGCTCGACGCGGTCATCGACTACCTGCCGTCACCGCTGGACGTCGAGTCCGTCACCGGTCACGTCCCCGGCAAGGAGGACGAGCTGGTCATCGCGCAAGCCGTCGACCGACGAGCCGTTCTCGGCGCTGGCGTTCAAGGTCGCCACGCACCCGTTCTTCGGCAAGCTGACCTACGTCCGGGTGTACTCGGGCAAGGTCGACTCCGGTGCCCAGGTCATCAACGCGACCAAGGGTAAGAAGGAGCGGCTGGGCAAGCTGTTCCAGATGCACTCCAACAAGGAGAACCCGGTCGAGACGGCCGCGGCCGGCCACATCTACGCGGTGATCGGCCTGAAGGACACCACCACCGGTGACACCCTGTAGCGATCCGAACAGCCAGGTCGTGCTGGAGTCGATGACCTTCCCCGATCCCGTGATCGAGGTGGCCATCGAGCCCAAGACCAAGAGCGACCAGGAGAAGCTGAGCCTGGCGATCCAGAAGCTCGCCGAGGAGGACCCGACCTTCAAGGTCCACCAGGACAACGAGACCGGCCAGACCGTCATCGGCGGCATGGGCGAGCTGCACCTCGACATCCTGGTCGACCGGATGCGTCGCGAGTTCAAGGTCGAGGCCAACGTCGGCAAGCCGCAGGTGGCCTACAAGGAGACCATCAAGCGCAAGGTCGACAAGGTCGAGTTCACCCACAAGAAGCAGACGGGTGGCTCGGGCCAGTTCGCGAAGGTTCTCGTCAGCATCGAGCCGTTCAGCGGCGAGGATGGCGCGACCTACGAGTTCGAGAACAAGGTCAGCGGCGGCCGCATCCCGCGCGAGTACATCCCGTCGGTGGACGCCGGTGCGCAGGACGCCATGCAGTACGGCGTGCTGGCCGGCTACCCGCTGGTGAACCTCAAGCTCACCCTGCTCGACGGCGCCTACCACGACGTCGACTCGTCGGAAATGGCCTTCAAGATCGCCGGTTCCCAGGTGCTGAAGAAGGCTGCCGCCCAGGCGCAGCCGGTCATCCTGGAACCGATCATGGCCGTCGAGGTCACCACGCCCGAGGATTACATGGGTGACGTGATCGGCGACCTGAACTCCCGCCGTGGTCAGATTCAAGCCATGGAGGAGCGCAGCGGTGCGCGCGTCGTCAAGGCGCATGTGCCGCTGTCGGAGATGTTCGGCTACGTCGGTGACCTCCGGTCGCGGACCCAGGGCCGGGCGAACTACTCCATGGTGTTCGACTCGTACGCCGAAGTTCCGGCGAACGTGTCGAAGGAGATCATCGCGAAGGCGACCGGCGAGTAGCCGCTGCCCTCGACGGGGCTACGGTCCTAGCACAACTGAAAATCATCAACACTGCTTTAACCAAAGCACCAACAAGTCCAGGAGGACACAGAAGTGGCGAAGGCGAAGTTCGAGCGGACGAAGCCGCACGTCAACATCGGGACCATCGGTCACGTTGACCACGGCAAGACCACGCTTACCGCAGCAATCACCAAGGTTCTGCACGATAAGTACCCGACGTTGAACGAGTCGCGCGCATTCGACCAGATCGACAATGCGCCCGAGGAGCGTCAGCGTGGTATCACCATCAACATCAGCCATGTTGAGTACCAGACCGAGAAGCGTCACTACGCGCACGTCGACGCCCCCGGCCACGCTGACTACATCAAGAACATGATCACCGGTGCCGCCCAGATGGACGGCGCAATCCTGGTGGTCGCCGCCACCGACGGCCCGATGCCGCAGACCCGCGAGCACGTGCTGCTGGCCCGCCAGGTCGGCGTGCCCTACATCCTGGTCGCGCTGAACAAGGCCGACATGGTCGACGACGAGGAGCTCATCGAGCTCGTCGAGCTGGAGGTCCGCGAACTGCTGGCCGCCCAGGACTTCGACGAGGACGCCCCGGTCATCAAGGTGTCGGCGCTCAAGGCCCTCGAGGGTGACGCCGAGTGGGTCAAGTCCGTCGAGGATCTGATGGACGCCGTCGACGAGTCGATCCCGGACCCGGTCCGCGAGACCGACAAGCCGTTCCTGATGCCCGTCGAGGACGTCTTCACCATCACCGGTCGTGGCACCGTGGTGACCGGTCGCGTCGAGCGCGGCATCGTCAACGTGAACGAGGAAGTCGAGATCGTCGGTATCAAGCCGACCGTCACCAAGACCACGGTCACCGGTGTCGAGATGTTCCGCAAGCTGCTCGATCAGGGTCAGGCCGGCGACAACGTCGGTCTGCTGCTGCGCGGCATCAAGCGTGAGGACGTCGAGCGCGGCCAGGTTGTCGTCAAGCCCGGCACCACCACGCCGCACACCGAGTTCGAGGGCAGCGTCTACATCCTGTCCAAGGACGAGGGCGGCCGTCACACGCCGTTCTTCAACAACTACCGTCCGCAGTTCTACTTCCGCACCACCGACGTGACCGGTGTGGTGACGCTGCCGGAGGGCACCGAAATGGTGATGCCCGGTGACAACACCGACATCTCGGTGAAGCTGATCCAGCCCGTCGCCATGGATGACGGTCTGCGCTTCGCGATCCGCGAGGGTGGCCGTACCGTCGGCGCCGGCCGGGTCACCAAGATCATCAAGTGATCTAGGCAACCGCTACGAGAGTGGCGCTCACCCGAAAGGGTGGGCGCCACTTTTGTTTTGGGTTACTCTGACGCCGCTCGAATGCTGCCTATGGCGAGAGGACACCGCGATGTTCATGCGCTACCTCAAAGTGCAGGGCTTCGTCCTGCTCTGCGGTGGCCTGGTCGGCCCGATCTTCCTGGCGACCTTCTTCGCGCTGGGCCGGGATCCCATTCTCAAATGGATGTTCTGGACCGGCCTGCTGGTGACCGCCGCCGACGTCCTGATAGCGCTGCTCCTGACGAACAACAGTGCCAAGTCGGCCGCCACGTCGCAGTTTCTCGAGCACCAGGGAGTACTGGCGCTCGCCCAGGTCACCGCGATCTCCGAAACCGGCACCCGGATCAACGACCAGCCGCTGGTGAAGATCAACCTGCACATCGAGGGCCCCGGCCTGACGCCGATCGACGGTCAGGACCGGGTGATCGCCTCGGTGACCCGACTGCCCTTGATCACCGGGCGCAAGCTGGTCGTCCTGGTCGACCCGGCCACCAATACCTACCAGATCGATTGGGAGAGAAGCGCTCTGGTCAGCGGAGTGGTTCCGGCACAGTTCACGCTCGACGAGGACAACCGGACCTACGACCTGTCCGGGCAGGCCGGCCCTCTGATGGAGATCATGGGAATCCTCAAGGCGAACAACATCCCGATGCACGGCACCATCGACATCCGGTCGAATCCTGCTGTGCGTCAGCAGGTGATGGACGTGGTGCGGCGCGCGGTGCCCCCGGCACCCGCTCCGGCGCCCGAGGCCGCGCCCACCGTGGCCACACCACCGGCGACCTTCCACAGCCCAGCGCCTGCAGGAACTCGAGACGCTGCGGGCCACCGGCACCATTTCGGAGGCCGAGTACACCGCCAAGCGCCAGCAGATCATCGCCGCCCTGTAGCCGAACGGCAGTCGACGCGGGGGTGAATAGCACGCATACCTGATCTGCGACTGGTACTTTCCGGGCACGGGCTGCCTGCCTCTGCAGGTGCCGTGGGAGGCGTAGGGAATGGCCGAAGTCGGGGAGGAGACGCCGCCGATTCGGCCGCCTTCCCTGGCCGCTGCGCTGATTCCACTGGTCGCGCTCGCCTTTCTGATCGCCGCTTCGCTGGCGCTGTTCGGTTTCACCGGCTTCAGAATCGTTCACACCGAACCCGCCCTGGATCCTGGAGGAGCACCTTGAGTACCGCTGAGCAGACGGCCAACGACCAGAAGGTCAGCCTGCCGACGCTGACCGCGATGGTCGTCGGCTCCATGATCGGTTCGGGGGTTTTCCTGCTTCCCCGGCGGTTCGGTACCGAGACGGGCGTGCTGGGCGCGATCATCGCCTGGACCATCGCCGGCACCGGAATGTTGATGCTGGCCTTCGTGTTTCAGCGCCTCGCCACCCGCAAGCCCGACCTGGACGCCGGCATCTTCGCCTACGCGAAGGCGGGATTCGGCGACTACGTCGGCTTCAACGCGGCGTTCGGGTTCTGGGCCTCGGCGTGCGCGGGGAACACGTCGTACTGGGTGGTGATCATGACCACGGCGAACGCGCTTTTCCCCGCACTCGGGGCCGGCGACACCGTCGTCGCGGTCATCGCCTCGTCGGTCGGGGTGTGGTTGTTCTTCTACTTGATCCTTCGCGGGGTGAAGGAGGCCGCGATCATCAACCGGATCGCGACCATCGCCAAAGTCGTACCGATCCTGGTCTTCATCCTGATCGCCGCGATCGCCTTCAAGGGGCACGTGTTCGCCGACAACTTCTGGGGTGGTTCGGACCGGTCGTTCTCGTCGATCTTCGAGCAGGCCAAGGGCACCATGCTCATCACGGCCTTCGTGTTCCTGGGTATCGAGGGCGCCAGTGTCTACTCCCGGTTCGCCCGCAAGCGTGAGGATGTCGGACGCGCCACCGTCATCGGATTCCTCAGTGTGCTCAGTGTTTTCGCGCTGGTCACGCTGCTGTCCTACGGCAGCCTGCCGCAGGGCGAACTTGCGACGCTGGAGCAGCCGTCGATGGCCTCGGTGCTGGAATCGATCGTCGGGCACTGGGGTTCGATCTTCATCCGGGTGGGCGTCGTGCTGTCCGTGCTCGGGGCGTACCTCGCGTGGACCCTGATGGCCGCCGAGATCTTGTACATACCGGCCAAGACCGACGACATGCCGAAGTTCCTGGCCCGCACCAATGCCAAGGACGTGCCGGTGACGGCGCTGGTCATGGCGGCCGGCCTGGTCCAGCTGCTGCTGATCCTGCTGCTGTTCACCTCGGATGCGCTGAACTTCATGCTGGACCTGACGGTGGCGTTGTCACTGATCCCGTATCTGCTGGCCGCGGCCTACGCGTTGAAGCTGACGTTGACGCGGGAGACCTATCCGGACGGCAAGTCGTTGGCCGGCGACATGGTGGTCGCGGCGTTGGCGACGGCCTACACCCTTTTCCTGATCTTCGCCGCCGGCCCGGACAAGCTGCTGCTGTCCTGCATCTTGTATGCGCCCGGGGCGATTCTGTACGTCATCGCCCGTCGGGAACGCAACCTTCGGCTGTTCCGCCCAGCGGAGGCCCTGCTGTTCGGGATCATTGTGCTGGGAGCGATCGCCGGCGTGGTTGCCCTGGTGACCGGCGCCATCCAGATCTGACCGAAAGGATCGACATGACCAACCCATCCGCTGCCTACGGAGTGCACTCCGAGGTCGGCAAGCTGCACAAGGTGCTGGTGTGTTCGCCGGGCCTGGCCCACGAACGGCTCACCCCGAGCAACTGCGACGACCTGTTGTTCGACGATGTGCTGTGGGTGCAGAATGCGCGCCGCGATCACTTCGACTTCATGGACAAGATGCGCGAACGCGACGTCGAGGTCGTCGAACTGCACAACCTGCTGACCGAGACGATGGAGATCCCCGAAGCCAAGGCGTGGCTGCTGGACCGCAAGATCGTGGCGAACGAAGTTGGTCTCGGACTCATCGACGACACCCGCGGATACCTGGACTCGCTGGAATCGCGCAAGCTGGCTGACCTGCTGATCGGCGGCATGTCCACCCGCGATCTGCCTTCCGACATCCAGTCCGGGTACCGCGCGCTGGCCCGCGAAGACACCGGCGTCACCGAGTATCTGATGCCGCCGCTGCCCAACACGCTCTACACCCGCGACACCACCTGCTGGATCTACGGGGGTCTGACGCTCAACCCGCTGTTCTGGCCGGCCCGCCACGACGAAACCCTGCTGATGAAGGCGATCTACGAGTTCCATCCCGACTACGTGGGCTCGACCGTGTGGTGGGGTGACCCGGAGGAATCCTGGGGGCTGGCGACCATCGAGGGCGGCGACGTGCTGATCCCCGGCAACGGCGTGGTGCTGATCGGGATGAGTGAACGAACCTCACGCCAGGCGATCACCCAGGTGGCGGCCGAACTGTTCGCTCAGGGTGCCGCCGAGAAGGTCGTCGTCGCCGGCATGCCGAAGCTGCGCGCGGCGATGCACCTGGACACCGTGTTCACCTTCGCCGACCGCGATGTGGTCACCATCTACCCCGAGATCGTCGACAACATCGCCCCGTTCACCTTGGTGCCGAGCGACAAAGAGCCCGGCGTCGAGGTCATCGAGGACCAGAAACCGTTCACCGAGGTGGTCGCCGCGGCGCTGGGTCTGCCGAAGCTGCGGATCGTCGAAACCGGTGGCACCAAATACGATTCCGAGCGTCAGCAGTGGGACAGCGGCAACAACCTGGTGGCCGTCGAGCCGGGTGTGGTGTTCGCCTATGACCGCAACACCCACACCAATTCGCTGCTGCGCAAGGCCGGCATCGAGGTGATCACCATCGTCGGCGCGGAGCTGGGCCGGGGCCGCGGCGGCGGTCACTGCATGACGTGCCCGATCATCCGCGATGCCGTGGAGTGGTAGCCAGAGGGGATTGCTAGAACACGTTCTAGTTCGGCTGCTAGCCTGGGCGCGGGCTCAGGAAAGGACTCGCAATGACGGCAGCTCAGGGACCGCTGGAAGGCCGGGTGGCGTTCGTGACAGGGGCCGCCCGCGGACAGGGCCGGGCCCATGCGGTGCGCCTGGCCAACGAGGGCGCCGACATCATCGCTATCGACGTCTGCGGTCCGGTCTCCGACACCATCACTTACCCGATGCCCACGCCCGAGGACCTCGCCGAGACGGTTCGGGCGGTCGAGGCCACCGGTCGCAAGGTGCTCGCCCGCGAGGTCGACATCCGCGACCTCGCCGCCCAGCAGCAGGTGGTCGCCGACGGCGTCGAGCAGTTCGGCCGACTCGACATCCTGGTGGCCAACGCCGGCGTGCTCAGCTGGGGCCGGATGTTCGAGATGTCCGAAGAGCAGTGGGACACCGTCATCGACATCAACCTGTCCGGCACCTGGCGCACGGTGCGCGCCGCCGTGCCCGCGATGATCGAGGCGGGCAACGGCGGGTCGATCATCATCGTCAGTTCGTCGGCGGGAACGAAGGCCACGCCGGGCAACGGGCACTACTCGGCCTCCAAGCACGGTCTGGTCGCCATCACCAATGCGTTGGCAATCGAGGTGGGCGAGTTCGGGATTCGGGTCAATTCGATCCACCCGTACTCGATCGACACGCCGATGGTGGAGAAGGAGGCGATGATGACGATCTTCACGAAGTACCCGCAGTATCTGCACAGCTTCTCGCCGATGCCGTATCACCCGGTGAACCACACAGGCAAGAAGGGTCTGCAGGAATTCATGACGCCCGAAGAGGTCTCCGACGTGGTGGCCTGGCTGGCCGGCGACGGGTCGGCCACCATCTCGGGTTCGCAGATCGCCGTCGACCGCGGAACCGCGAAGTACTAGCTCGGCAGCACCAGCACCGGCACCGGACTGAACCGGATGATCTTGGCGCCGTGGGAGCCCAGGAACACGCCTTTGATGGTGCGGCGTGATGTGGTGCCCAGCGCCAACAAGTCGCCGTCCTCCCACTCGACGGCGTCGAGCGCCTGATCCCAGCCGTTGCCGGTCACCACTTCGACTGCGACATCGTCGCCGACGACGCCGTCCACCTTCAGTTTGGCCGACATCTCGCGCATCTGCTCCGCCCAGGCGTCCAGCAGCGAATCCTCGGTTTGCAGGCCGACCAACGGGGGGAACATGGTTCGGCCCCGGATGGCAAAGCTGACCACTCTCATCGCGACGTCGAGTTGTGCGGTCAGTGCCGCGACCCGTTCCACGACGCGCACCGATTCCGCAGTGCCCGAGTACGCGCACGTGACCCGGACGAGCTTGCCGCCTCGAGTCGCCCGGTAGCCCCTGGGGCTGATCGCGACGGGCACCGGTGACGAGTGCAGCAGCCAGTCGGTGGTCGACCCGAGCACCACCTGGCCGTGCGCACCGTCCGACGACGAACCGACGACCAGCACGTCGGCGCCGATCTCTTCGACGGCTTCGATCAGGCCGTCACCCGCACCTCGGCTGGCCACCTGCCGGTAGCTGATGTCCAGTCCTTCGCCGATCTTCTGGAGATGCCGTTGCGCCTCGCGTTTGGAGTCTGCGCCCAATTTGTCTGCGTAAGCGGCGAATTCGGCATCGACCTTGGCCGGGGACGGCGTCATCCACGGCTGCGGAACGATCGTGACCACCACCAGTGAAGTTTCCAGAGTCCTGGCCGCCTCGACGGCGAGGTGCAGTCCCGATCGGCCGGCCTTGCCGGCGAGGTATCCGACGACGACGCTCACAGCCCGTCCTTCGGTGGATGGATGAGTACTTCGTCTTCCTGGGCCGCGGCGGTCGGGATGAGGCCGTCGCCGCCGTCGATGAGCGCGCTGTGGTGTCGGCCCCAGACGAAGTAGAAGGCGAGCACCACGGCGACCCAGATGCCGAACCACAGCCAGGTGATCGGAGGCAGTCCGTAGAGCACGAATGCGCAGGCGACGACAGACAGCACGGGTGTCACGGGATAACCCGGCACCTTGAATGCCCGAGGCAGGTTCGGTTCGCGGACCCGCAGGATGATCACGCCGATCGACACCGTGATGAAGGCGACCAGCGTGCCGATCGACACCAGGTCCCACAGGTAGTCGATCGGGACGAAGCCGGCCAGCGTCGCGGTGATCACGGCCACGATGATGGTGTTGTTGACCGGGGTCATGGTGCGCGGATTCACCTTGGCGAACATCGACGGCAGCAGGCCGTCGCGCCCCATGGCGAACAGGATGCGGGTCTGGCCGTACATCACCACCAGCGTGACCGAGAAGATCGAGATCACCGCGCCCGCAGCGAGAATGGTGCTGGCCCAGGTCTGGCCGTGCAGGATGTTCTCCAGGATCACCGACAGCCCGGCCTCGGATTGTTCGTCGGACCCGAACGCCTCGGCGGACTGTGTCGCCCAGCCCGGCGAACGCCACCAGAATGTAGATGCTGGTGACGACGATCAGTGCGGCGATGATGGCGCGCGGCATGGTCTTCTGCGGGTTCTTGACCTCGTCACCGGCCGTGGACACGGCGTCGAGTCCGATGAAAGTGAAGAAGATCGTGCTGGCCGCCGCGGTGATTCCGGCGAAGCCGGCGTGCCAGAAGTCGGCGAAGTGGTCGGTGGTGAACGCGGTGAACGCGATGAGGACGAACATCGCGAGCACGCAGAGCTTGATGATCACCATGACGGTGTTGACCGTCGCGGACTCGCTGGCGCCGCGGATCAGCAACAGCGCGCACATGACGATCAGCACCATGGCGGGCAGGTTGACGATGCCTGGGTTGTCGTTACCCCACGGAGCCGCCATCAGCGCATGTGGCAGCTGCCAGCCGAACAGATTGTCCAGGAGTTTGTTCAGATAACCGCTCCAGCCGATGGCCGTCGCCGACATGGAGACGCCGTACTCCAGAAGCAGGCAGGCGGCGACGCCCATCGCGACGAACTCGCCCATCGTGGTGTAGGCGTACGAGTAGGTCGACCCGGAAACCGGAACGGCGGCAGCCATTTCCGCGTAACAGATGGCCGAGAGCCCGGCGGCGATGCCTGCGACCACGAACGAGATCAGCACGGCAGGGCCGGCCTTGGGCACCGCCTGCTGCAGCACGATGAAAATACCGGTGCCGACCGTCGCGCCGACGCCGAACATCGTGAGCTGGAACGTACCGATACTTCGTTTCAGATGATCAGAGGCACCGTGTGCCACCGGCGCGCCGATGACGGGTCGGCGCCGCAGCATTTGTTCGGTCAGACTCACCGTGGGTGAGGTCATGGTGCCTCCTTGTTCGACCTACTCGGCTCGCTTCGCTTGTCGTGCGTCGGCCAGGGCAGCGGCGAACTGCTCCACGGCCCAGTCGATCTCGTCTGCCGAGATCACCAAGGGCGGTGCGAAACGCAGGGTGGAACCGTGGGTGTCCTTGACGAGCACCCCGCGGGCGGCCAGCGCCAGGCTCAACTGCTTTCCGGTGCCCAGCGCCGGGTCGATGTCGACCCCGGCCCACAGGCCGAACCCGCGGACCGCCAGCACGCCGTCACCGATGAGGCCTTGCAGGCGGGCGTGCAGATGGCGACCGAGTTCGGCTGAGCGGGACTGGAATTCCCCGCGTCTCGAGCATCGACACCACGGTCGTGCCGATCGCGGTTGCCAGCGGGTTGCCGCCGAACGTCGAACCGTGCTCGCCGGGGTGCAGCACGCCCAGGATGTCGGCGTCGGCCACCACCGCCGACAGCGGGACCACGCCGCCGCCCAGCGCCTTGCCCAGCAGGTAGACATCGGGCACCACGCCCCAGCGGTCACAGGCGAACGTGTATCCGGTACGCGCCAGGCCCGACTGGATCTCGTCGGCGATCATCAGAACGTTGCTGCGCGTGCAGATCTCCCGCACCCGTGGCAGGTAGTCCTCGGGCGGCACGATGATCCCCGCCTCGCCCTGGATGGGCTCGAGCAGCACCGCAACCGTGTTGTCGTCGATGGCCGCGGCCAGCGCGTCAGCGTCGCCGAACGGCACCGCGCGGAATCCCGGCGTGAACGGTCCGAAGCCGCCGCGGGCGGTCTCGTCGGAGCTGAAGCTGACGATACTGATGGTGCGGCCGTGAAAGTTGTTCTCCGCCACCACGATATTCGCCTGGCCGGCAGGCACGCCTTTGACGTCGGTGCCCCACTTGCGGGCCACTTTGATGCCGCTCTCGACCGCCTCGGCGCCGCTGTTCATCGGCAGCACCATGTCCTTGCCGCACAGTTCGGCGAGCGCGGCGCAGAACGGTCCCAGTCGATCGGAATGGAATGCGCGGCTCACCAGCGTGACGGCGTCGAGTTGCGCGTGCGCGGTTGCGGTGATCCGTGGGTGGCGGTGGCCGAAATTCACCGCCGAGTACGCGGCCAGGCAGTCGAGATAACGCCGGCCATCGACGTCGGTGATCCAGGCGCCCTCCGCGGTCGCGGCGACGACCGGCAGCGGAGAGTAGTTGTGCGCGGTGTGGCCGTCCTCGACCGCGATCGCGGCGGAGGTGAGCTCACCGGGGTGGGCCGCAACGTCCATGACCGTCTCCATCAACGCGTCCGTAGTGGTCACTTAGTGAACCTCCAATGTGCAGCATTTCACGGATCCGCCGCCCTTGAGCAGCTCTGAAAGATCTACTCCGACCGGATCGAAACCGGCGGCATAGAGCTGCTCGGCGAATCCGGTCGCGGCGGCGGGATGTACGACGTGCTTGCCATCGGAGACCGCGTTGAGCCCGAGCACGTACGCATCGGAACTGGCGACCTCGATGGCGTCGGGGAAGAGCGATCGTCAGCAGGGCGCGCGACCGTTCGGTGAACGCCGGCGGGTAGTACGCGATGGTCGTGTCGTCGAGCACCGCCAGCGCGGTGTCGAGGTGGTAGAAGCGCGGGTCGACGAGTTCGAGGGTCACCACGGACTTCCCGGTGATCGCGGCGATCTCCGTCGTGGGCCCGGCGGTCGGTGCGAAACCCGGTGCCCGCCAGTATGATTGGGCCGACTGACCAGCAGATCGCCTTGGCCCTCGTTGACGTGGCGGGTCTGCACCGGGGTGTGACCCATTGTCCGTCATCCACGCGGCGTAGGCCGCCGACTCGCCGTCGCGCTGCGGGTGTTTGAAGCGCGCGACGATGGCGTGGCCGTCGATGATCAAACCACCGTTGGCGGCGTAGACCATGTCGGGTAAGCCCGGTTCCGGCTCGACGAACTCGACGGTGTGGCCGAGTCGGCGGTACGTGCCGACGAGGTTGTTCCACTGGGCGACGGCGCGGTCGGCGTCGACGGGTGTGGAGATGTCCATCCACGGGTTGATGGCGTACTCGACGGCGAAGTGCGTCGGCCGGGTCATCGCATAGCGCCGGATCGAGGATCTGCGCTCGATCTGTGTTGGTGCGGTTGCGGCGATATCGGGTGTCGGGGCCGTGAGGCCGGGAGCATCGGCAATCGTCATGAAGTGATCATATTTTCGAGCTGTGACGCAATCAATCGCCGAATGTTGCGTCTATGCGCTTGATTTCTTGCGTGAAGGCTGCTTCTGTAGCAGTTTGTTGCGCGAAATCGCAGGACGGGCTGAGGAGGGCGATGTGGACCGGCTGGATGACACCGACGAGCGGATACTGACCGAGCTCGTCGAGCACGCGCGTGCGACGTTCGCCGAGATCGGCGAACGGGTCAACTTGTCGGCGCCCGCCGTGAAGAGGCGCGTCGACCGAATGCTCGACGGCGGGGTGATCCGTGGCTTCACCACGGTCATCGACCGAAACGCGCTGGGCTGGAACACCGAGGCCTACGTGCAGGTGTACTGCCACGGCACCATCGCCCCCGATGAGTTGCGCCGGGCCTGGGTCGACATTCCCGAAGTGGTCGAGCGCGGCGACGGTCACGGGCACCTCCGATGCGATCCTGCACGTGCTGGCCCGCGACATGAGCCATCTGGAGGTGGCGCTCGAACGCATCCGGTCCAGCGCCGACATCGAGCGAAGCGAAAGCATCGTGGTGCTGTCCAACCTCATCGACCGGGCCCGGTTCGGCGGCTGACGGGAACCCGCACGGCGCGGGGTGGCGGACCGTCCGGCGCGGCGATCGTGTATGAAATGAGGCCGTGGGAGACGAAAAAGTCGTGATCGTGGGCGGGGGCTTGGCCGCTTCCCGGACAGCCGAGCAGTTGCGCCGCGCGGAACACGCCGGTGAAGTCGTCATCGTCAGCGACGAGGTGCATGTGCCGTACGACCGGCCGCCGCTGATCAAGGACGCGCTGCACCGCGACGACCACGACTTCGCGGCGGTGACGCTCAAGCCCCGCGAGTTCTACGACGAGAACAACATCACGCTGATGCTGGGCTCGGCCGCGGCGTCGGTGGACAGTGCGGCCAAGACGGTGACCCTGGCCGACGGCAGCGTCGTCGAATACGACGAACTGGTCATCGCCACCGGGTTGGTGCCCAAGCGCATCCCGTCGTTCCCCGATCTGGACGGCATTCACGTGCTGCGGTCCTACGACCAAAGTCAGGAGTTGCGCCGGCAGGCCGGGTCGGCCCGGCATGCGGTGATCATCGGGGCGGGGTTCATCGGCTGCGAGGTGGCCGCGAGCCTGCGGGCGCTCGGCGTCGACGTGGTGTTGGTCGAGCCGCAGCCCGAGCCGCTGGCCTCGGTGCTGGGCGAGAAGATCGGTGCCCTGGTGAGCCCGGCTGCACCGTGCCGAGGGTGTGGACGTCCGCACGGCCGTCGGTGTCGCCGAGGTACGGGGCGACGGCCCACGTGCAGCAGGTGGTCCTGTCCGACGGCTCCGAGCTCGACGCCGATCTGGTGGTCGTCGGTATCGGCTCCCGCCCGGCAACCGACTGGCTGGCGGGCACCGGGATCGAGGTGGACAACGGGGTCGTCTGCGACAAGGTCGGCCGCACCAGCGCCCCGCACGTCTGGGCGCTCGGTGATGTCGCGTCGTGGCAGGACGCCGCGGGACATCAGGCCCGCGTTGAGCATTGGAGCAACGTCGCCGAACAGGCCCGGGTGCTGGTGCCGGCGATGCTCGGTCAGGAGCCGCCGGAAGCCGTTGTGGTGCCCTACTTCTGGAGCGACCAGTACGACGTCAAGATCCAGTGCCTGGGCGAACCGGAAGCCGACGACGTCGTGCACGTCGTCGAGGATGACGGCCGCAAGTTCCTGGCGTACTACGAACGTGACGGCGTGATCGCCGGCGTGGTCGGCGGCGGGATGCCGGGCAAGGTGATGAAGGCCCGTTCCAAGATCGCTTCCGGCGCACCGATTTCCGACGTCCTGGGCTGACTAGAACTCGCCGAGGTAGAACCGGGCGCCCTGGTCGTCGGTGCACTCGGCCATCAACCCGTAGGGCTGCCGCGACGGCTCCTGGAGCACGGTACCGCCGGCCTCCCGCACCCTGCGACTGCCGCGTCGACGTCGGCGACCGTCCACATCGGCACCGTTGTCGGTGCGCCTGCGCCGCCCGCCACCCCGGCCATCGGATGGGTGGACTCCACCTGCCAGCCGTCCTCGACCCGGCCCGGCTCGAACGTCCAGAACAGCAGCCCGCTGAAGAACGTAGCGGAATGCGGCCGCATCCGGCACCTCGTAGGTGATGTACGAAAGTTCGCCCGGCCCAGAGCCATTGAGCTCGGGGCGCGGCGTGCCCGGCGCCGGGTTGAAGACGGCGAAGGGGCTGCCCTGCGGGTCGGTGGCATCGAGCACGGTCCCGAACTCGAACTCCTGAACCGCGCCCGGCTGCCCGCCCGCCGCGGTGATCGCGCTGGCGCGCGCCGTCGAGGTCGGTCACCGCATAGCAGCAGAACAGCGTCCTTCGATCGCCAACCGCGAAGATGCCGATGCGCTGCCGGGTGTTGGTCACCAGGTGGGTGGCCGGATCGTAGGCCCAGCCGAGCACGTGGCCGTAGAACGTCGCCGCCCGATCGGCGTCGGGTGTCCACACCGATACGTAGCCCACGTCGCCGTGCTGGATGGGGGTGGCCGCACCGCGTCTTGGACCGGACAGCATCCAGCGGTGCCCGAACGGGTCGATGATGCCTGCGTTGCGCGAACCGTAGTTCTCGTACGGCTCGCGCTCGACGCGTGGCGCCGCGGTCCCTGGCCCGGGCCAGTGCGGTGTCGGTGTCAGCGACGTGCAGCATCAGGCTCACCGAGAGCGGCAACCGGGAACCGGCGCGCGCAGCCCGAGTCTCCGGGATATTCGTCGGCCAGGTAGAGCACGCCGCCGGCAAGTGGCAAGCTCCGCATGCCCAATTCGATTGTCGTCCATGACAATCGGCTCGCCGACGGTGGCGGCTCCGAACGCGTCGGCATACCAGGTGATCGCCGAGCGCGCGTCGGCGACGGCCAGGTATGGCAGTGCGGCAGAGCGCGGGGTGGTGCCGTCGGCTCCGGTCGGTGCTCTTCAATGAGTTCGTCGAGGGCGGTCTCGGTCCCACTCATGGTGACTCCTTGCGTTCCGGCGGGTAACGACAGTGCCGACTCCAGGCGGCGGCGCAGCCGGGCCGCGAACGCCGGATCGGGCTGGACCGGAAGGTCGTCACCGTGGAGCACGCGTCAGCGGGTCGTGACTCATGACGTGCCTCCTTCCGGGTACTGCTGTCTGAAGGCCCGACGGGCGCGGACCAACAGCGCCTCGGTGGCATGCACCGTGCGGCCCAGCGCTTCGGCGCATTCGGGCACCGAGCGGTCGTCCATGTAACGCAGCGCCAGGACCGCGCGGTGCGGTCTCGGACAGCTGCGCGAGCACGCTCTCGGCGACGATGCGATCCAATTCGGCGTCCCAGCCATCGATGTCGTCGACCGGTTCGGGTAGCTCGGCCACCGGGATGGTGAACCGGTCGCTGCGCCTGCGGTAGTGGTCGGCGAGTTTGTGCCGTGCGACGCCGAGCAGCCAGGGCACCCCGATCGGTGGCGGATCGGCCTTCCGGGCGGCGTCCATGGCCGCCAGGAAAGTGTCCGACGTCAGGTCTTCGGCCGTCCCGCGGTCACCGCAGCGGCGTACGAAGTATCCGTACACCACCGGCAGCGCTTCGTCGTACAGCGCCAACAGTGTCCGCGGAGCGCCCCTGGGATCCGGTTCGGCGCTCACACCCTTATCGTCGCCGCACAGCACCGAACTCCGACGGGTTGCCGCGAACTTTTTTCCGGCGAGCTGGGGTCCCCCGCTTGCAGGGGCGCGCGTTGTCCCGCGACACGCCGGCTGATTGTGTACTTCTGTGCACGCTCGGCGGCAGTAGGAGGCTGCGGTCAGGCTGCCGCGCGCTGCAGCTCCACTCTGATCCGCCGGACCAGATCCCCGGGGTGCCGGCGCACGTCGTCAGCCAGGATCGGCACGATGATCCAGCCGAGCTCGCGCAACGCCTGATAGCGCATGCGGTCGCGCCGCAACGCCTCGGCGTCGCCGTGCCATTCGACGCTGTCGTACTCGGCGGCGACCCGTCGATCGGGCCACGCGAAGTCGACGCGCCAGATCCGGGAGTTCCGGTCGACGATCTCGTACTGCAGCGTCGGCTCTGGGAGTCCTCCGTCGTGCATCACGAGCCTGGCTTCGCTTTCCATGGGCGATTCCGCCAGGGGGGAGGCGAGCGGGACCAGGTCGCGCACCGCCACGATGCCCCGGCGGCCGGCCTGCAGCGCGGCGGCATGCGCGAGCCCTCCGGCGGTGCACGTTCGGCTGCGCAGTGCCGCGTCCAGCGTCGCCAACGCCCTTGGTCGCTTCACGGTTCGCGCGACGTCGACGGCCGTCCACGCGGGAGTGGTCGCCCGACGTCCCTGCACCATGGACAGTGGAATGTCCTCGCGACGGTGCACCACCAGGCCGCGGGCGGACCGCACCTGGTGCCCTGGCGGGTTGAGGATGTGCACCTGCCGCGCGTCCTCGGTGTCGAAGCCGTGCATCGCTGCGGCGGTGCCGAAGCACACCGCGACCCGCGACCCGGTCCAGACGTCGAGCGCGCGCAGCCGGGTGGCCAGATCCGGGTCTGGCCTGCCGTACACGCCGTACCAGATACGTTGCAGCTGACCGGTTCTCAGTTTGAACACGAGTTCGCGATTGCTCATGAAATTCAACAGCTGGCCGGTGGTCGCCACGCCGTCCTGGGTTACCAGCAGTCGGTTGAGTTGTTCGTCCACGCCGGTGATCGTGGCCTGGCGGGTGGGGTGCGGGCCGTCAGCGCAGAGGCTGGCTGTGGATAACTCCAATCCGGGGCTGCCCGACCTGCCTCGAATGTGCAGAGAAGTACGCGGATGACGGCGTGGCGGCGGGATGACACGCGCCCCTGCAAGCGGGGGACCCCAACTCGCCGGGGATCAGGTGGTGCTGCAGGGGAGGGCGCCGAGTCCGGATCCGACGACGTCGAAACTGGCGGCCAGTGCGTCGTGCAGGGACAGTGACTCGTCGGCGAGCCAGTGCTCATAGGCCGACAGCGCCACGCCGAGCATCGCCCATGCGATCGTCTGTGGCCCCAGGTCGCCGGTCTTGACCCCGCACCTCGTGGCGACGAAGCGGGCGATCACGTCGCGCCAGCCCGCGTACATCGTCATCGAGTACGCCTGCAGCTCGGCGGTCGCCAGGATCACCCGCATCCGGTTCCGGTGCTGCACGGCCTCCGCCTCGCCGAAGGTGTTGAACGCCAACAGGGCTGAGCGCAACGCGGCAGGCAGTGCAACGTCGGGATCGACATCGTCGAGCAGTTCACCGAGGTGTTCGAGATGCGCGTCGAAGTCGCCCCACAGGATTGCGTTCTTCGAGGCGTAATAGCGGAACAGCGTCCGGCGGGCGATCCCCGCGGCATGTGCGACGTCGTCGACACTCACCGCGTCGAACCCGCGGGCGCTGAACAGGTCGATCGCCACATCGGCGATGTGGCCGCGCGTCGTGGAACGTCGCCGGCCCACCCGGGGCGCGTCCATCGCCACCTTCTTCCCAGTCCGTCCGAGGAATTTCCGCCCCGGGCTTCCGTTACGGCACTCGATGCCATATTGTGTCCCACACGGACCCGATGTGTCGAGTCTCACACGACGAAAGGCAGTCATCATGGAACACGATCAGCAGGTCAGCACCGATACCGACTCGGCTGTGCTTGTCCAGGAGTCCCTGGTCGAAGAGGTGTCGATCGACGGTATGTGCGGGGTCTACTGACCGTGACCAGTGCGCCGGCCGTGACTCGCGAACAACCGCCGGACTCCAGAGTGGAGTTCGATGCCGATCGCGGCTGGCGCCTGCACCCCCAGGTGGCGGTGCGGCCCGAGCCGTTCGGGGCGCTGCTCTACCACTTCGGCACCCGCAAGCTGTCCTTCCTGAAGAACCGGACCATCCTCGCGCTGATCGAATCGCTCGGCGACCACGATGACGTCCACTCCGCGTGTCGCGCAGCAGGTATCGACGACGACGCGCGGGGTCCCTACCTGCAGCGCGCTTGCCACGCTCGCCGCCTCGAACATGCTTGTTCCCTGCGATACCCCCCAGGAGCGCCCGTGACCGCCGTTGCGCCCGTACCCCGGCTCGTCGACCAGTTCGAACACGGGCTGGACGCGCCGATCTGCCTGACCTGGGAGCTGACCTACGCCTGCAACCTGGCGTGCGTGCACTGCCTGTCCTCGTCGGGCAAGCGCGATCCGCGTGAGCTGTCCACCCGGCAGTGCAAGGACATCATCGACGAGCTGGAACGCATGCAGGTGTTCTACGTCAACATCGGTGGCGGGGAACCGACTGTGCGCCCGGACTTCTGGGAGCTCGTCGACTACGCCACCGCACACCACGTCGGCGTCAAGTTCTCCACCAACGGGGTGCGGATCACGCCGGCGGTGGCCGCCAAGCTGGCCGCCAGCGACTACGTCGACGTGCAGATCTCGCTCGACGGTGCCACCGCCGAGATCAACGACGCGGTGCGCGGCCCGGGCTCGTTCGCCATGGCAATCCGGGCGCTGGAGAATCTCAGCGAAGCCGGTTTCACAGACGCCAAGATCTCCGTGGTGGTCACCCGCCACAACGTCGACCAGCTCGACGATTTCAAGACGCTGGCCGACCGTTACGGTGCGACCCTGCGCATCACGCGGCTGCGTCCGTCGGGTCGCGGCGCCGACGTCTGGGACGAGCTGCACCCGACGCCCGCCCAGCAGGTCCAGCTCTACGACTGGCTGGTCGCCCACGGCGACCGGGTGCTCACCGGTGACTCCTTCTTCCACCTGTCGGGCCTCGGCGAGCCGGGCGCGCTGGCCGGCCTGAACCTGTGCGGTGCCGGTCGGGTGGTATGCCTGATCGACCCGGTGGGCGACGTCTACGCCTGCCCGTTCGCCATCCACGACAAGTTCCTTGCCGGAAACATTCTGTCGGACAGTGGTTTCAAGAACGTATGGCAGAACGCGCCGCTGTTCCGCGAGTTGCGTGAGCCGCAGTCGGCGGGCGCCTGCGGCAGTTGCGGCCACTATGACAGCTGCCGGGGCGGTTGCATGGCCGCCAAGTTCTTCACCGGTCTGCCGCTGGACGGCCCCGACCCCGAGTGCGTGCAGGGCTTCGGCGAGCCGGCCCTGGCTCTCGAGCGCGACAAGCCCAAGTCCAGCGTCGACCACTCCCGCACCGGAGCCCGTAAGGCGACCGGTTGCCCTGAAGCTCCTCACCGTCCCGCCCAAGAAGTTCTGCAACGAAAGTCCCGTCTGATCTCATGGCACGTGATACCTGGTTCGAGACCGTCGCCATCGCCCAGCAGCGGGCGAAGAAGCGTCTCCCCAAATCGGTCTACTCGTCGTTGATCTCCGCCAGCGAGAAGGGCGTGACGGTCTCCGACAACGTCGAGTCCTTCGCCGAGTTGGGCTTCGCCCCGCATGTCGTCGGCGCAACCGAGAAGCGCGATCTCGCGACAACCGTTATGGGACAGGATATCTCGATGCCCGTCATCATCTCGCCGACCGGTGTGCAGGCGGTCGACCCGGACGGTGAGGTGGCGGTGGCCAGGGCCGCGGCGGCGCGCGGCACCGCGATGGGCCTGTCGTCATTCGCGAGCAAGCCGATGGAGGAGGTCGTCGCTGTCAACGACAAGATCTTCTTCCAGATCTACTGGCTCGGCAGCCGCGACGAGATCGCCGAACGTGTGCAGCGGGCCAAGGACGCCGGCGCCGTCGGCATGATCGCCACCACCGACTGGAGCTTCTCGCACGGCCGGGACTGGGGCAGCCCGAAGATCCCCGAGCAGATGAACCTGCGCACCATGCTGAAGATGTCTCCCGAGGTGATCACCAAGCCGCGCTGGCTGTGGAGCTTCGGTAAGGGCCTGCGGCCGCCGGACCTGCGGGTGCCCAACCAGGGCCGTCGCGGCGAGCCGGGTCCGACGTTCTTCGAGGCCTACGGCCAGTGGATGGGCACGCCGCCACCCACCTGGGAGGACATCGCCTGGCTGCGCGAGCAGTGGGGTGGGCCGTTCCTGCTCAAGGGCATGGTGCGGGTCGATGACGCGAAACGCGCTGTGGATGCCGGTGTTTCGGCGATCACGGTGTCCAACCACGGCGGCAACAACCTGGACGGCACGCCGGCGGCGATCCGCTGCCTGCCCGCCATCGCCGACGCGGTCGGCGATCAGGTGGATGTTTTGCTGGACGGCGGCATCCGGCGCGGCAGCGATGTCGTCAAAGCGGTCGCCCTGGGCGCCCGGGCGGTGATGATCGGCCGGGCCTACCTGTGGGGTCTGGCGGCCAACGGACAGGCCGGCGTCGAGAATGTCCTCGACATTTTGCGCGGGGGTATCGACTCGGCACTGATGGGGTTGGGCAAGTCCTCGATCCACGACCTCACGCCGGATGACATTCTGATCCCGGACGGTTTCACCCGCACCCTCGGGGCCTGAGCGAGCCTGGTGCCAACGGGGCTCACGTGGCAGGCGTGACCCGGCGGTCCGGCCGCGTCGGCAGCGACGTGAAAGAAATCCGTCCATGCCACGAACAACCGGCGCACGGCAGGTGAATTCGGCCTACCATCGGCGGGTGGCATTCCCCAACATGCTTGGGAACTCGACGTCGAGGCAGCTCCACAATGTATCTGTCGTGGTAGTGATCCCGGTGGGTTCCACGGAACAGCACGGACCGCACCTGCCGCTGGACACCGACACCCGCATCGCCACCGCGGTCGCCGAGGCGGCCGCAGACGAGCTGGGCCGGGAATCGGCCCAGCCCGCGCTGGTGGGCCCGGCGGTTGCCTACGGGGCCAGCGGCGAGCACGAAGGCTTTCCCGGCACCATCTCGATCGGCACCGAGGCGCTCGAGCACCTGCTGGTCGAGTTCGGCAGGTCGGCGATGAACTGGGCCAACCGGCTGGTGTTCGTCAACGGTCACGGCGGCAACGTGGGCGCCCTGGCCGGGGCAGTTGTCCGGTTGCGCCACGAGGGCCGGGACGTGGGCTGGTGCCCGTGCGTGGTGCAGGGCGGCGACGCACACGCGGGGCACACCGAAACCTCTGTATTGCTCCATCTTTCGCCGTGTGATGTGCTGATGGACGAATCCCGCCCGGGGAACCGCGCGCCGCTGGTAGATCTGATGCCGAGCATGCGCCGCGGGGGAGTGGTGGCAGTCAGTGAGGTGGGAGTGCTGGGGGACCCGACCACGGCGAGCGCCGACGCCGGCGCGCGCCTGTTCGCCGAGATGGTCCGGGGGACCGTCGACCGGATCGAGCGATGGGCGCCGGGCGCCGACGGGATGCTGCGATGAGTCAGCCTCGGCTGCCGGACGGATTTGCTGTGCAGGTGGATCGCCGGGTGCGAGTGCTCGGTGAGGGCGCCGCCCTGCTCGGCGGCTCGCCCACCCGGCTGTTGCGGCTGGCGCCGGCGGCCCAGACCATGCTCGACGATGGCCGGCTCGAAGTGCACGACGCGCAGAGCGCACAGTTGGCGCGCACGCTCCTGGACGCCACCGTGGCGCATCCGCGGCCGGCGGGCGGTCCGTCGCACCGCGACGTCACGATCGTAATTCCGGTGCGGAACAACCTATCCGGTGTCAAGCGGCTGGCGTTGACGCTGCGCGGTTTGCGTGTCGTGGTGGTTGACGACGGTTCGGCCGTCCCGATCCAGCGCGAGGACTTCGCCGACGCACCCTGCGACCTGGAGGTGTTGCGACACCCGGTCAGCAGGGGCCCGGCCGCCGCGCGCAACACCGGTCTGGCCGCCAGCGGCACCGACTTCGTGGCGTTCCTGGACTCCGACGTGGTTCCGCGGCGCGGGTGGCTCGAGGCCCTGCTCGGCCACTTCTGCGACCCGGCCGTGGCGCTGGTCGCGCCGCGTATCGTCGGCCTGACGAATATCGACAACCCGGTGGCCCGCTACGAGATGATCCGGTCGTCGCTGGACCTCGGACATCGCGAAGCTCCGGTGGTGCCGTATGGCACCGTGTCCTACGTGCCGAGTGCGGCCATCATCTGCCGGCGCGCCGTCCTGCAGGAACTCGGCGGCTTCGACGAGAGCATGCACTCCGGCGAGGATGTCGACCTGTGCTGGCGGCTGGTCGAGTCGGGCGCCAGGCTCCGATACGAGCCGATCGCGCTGGTTGGCCATGAACACCGCACGCAGCTACGGGACTGGTTGGCGCGGAAGGCATTTTACGGAGCGTCTGCGGCACCGCTGTCGGCGCGGCATCCCGATAAGACCGCGCCGATGGTGATCTCCGGGATGATGCTGGTGGTCTGGGTGCTCCTGGCGTTCGGGAACTGGCTGGGCTATCTGGCGTCCGCGGTCGGCATGGCGGTGACCGGTCGGCGGATCTCCAACGCGATGCGGGCACCCGAGACCCAGCCCAGAGATGTCGCGATGGTCGCGGTCCAGGGTCTGTGGTCAGCCGCGATGCAACTCACCGCGGCCATCTGCCGGCACTACTGGCCGGTGGCGCTGGTGGCCGCCACGGTCTCGAGGCGCTGCCGCCGGGTGGTGCTGGTGGCTGCGATCCTCGACGGCGTCGTCGACTGGCTGAGCCGGCGCCGCACTGTGGACGACGACACCAAGCCGATCGGACTGGTGCCCTACCTGGTGCTCAAACGCCTCGACGACCTGGCCTACGGCGTCGGGTTGTGGACCGGCGTGATCCGCGAACGCAACATCGGCCCGCTCAAACCGCAGATCCGGACCTGATCACCGGATTTGACCACTACGTTGAGTCCGCCCCCGCACAGCGATGTCCTCATCATTGGCGCCGGTAGCGCCGGATCTGCGGTGGCCGAGCGACTTTCGGTGGATCCCGGATGCCGGGTCACCGTCGTCGAGGCGGGGCCCGGCCCGGCCGTACCCGGGGTGGCTGCGCTGACCGGCAATGGTCTGCAGCTGCCGTTGGGCGCAGGCAGCCCGCTGGTGGCGAGGTTCGAAACGGTGCTGACCGAGCGCCCGGTGCGCACGACGAACCTCGTGCGTGGTGCCACGGTCGGCGGGTCCGGAGCGGTCAACGGCGGATACTTCTGCCGTGGTGTGCCGGCCGACTTCGAGGAGTGGGGCATCGACGGCTGGTCCTGGTCTGACGTGCTTCCCCACTTCCGTTCTGTCGAGACCGATCTCGATTTCCCGCACGGTTCGGCCCACGGCGACAGCGGTCCGATCCCGGTGCGTCGGACCCGCGAAATCGTCGGCAGTACCGCGATTTTCGCCGACGCGGCCCAAAGCGCCGGATTCCCCTGGCTGCCCGATCTCAACGATGGCGGGTCATCCGGTCTGCCCACCGGGATCGGTGCGGTGCCGCTCAACATCGTCGACGGCGTGCGGGCCGGCCCGGGGGCGGCGTTCCTGGGTGCCGCCTCGGCGCGGCACAATCTCAGCGTCCTGTCGGGCACCCGGGTGCGGCGGGTGCGAATTGCCGGCGGCCGGGCGATCGGGGTGGAGGTCACGGGACCGACCGGACCGGCACTGCTGACCGCCGATCGAATCGTGTTGTCCGCCGGTGCAATCGGCTCGGCGCATCTACTGATGCTGTCCGGTGTGGGTGACGAGCGGACGTTGCGCACCGCCGGTATCCCGGTCGTGCACCCGGCGCCGGTCGGGCTGCGCTGTGCCGATCATCCGGAATGGGTGTTGCCGACGAACTGGACCGTCGCACCTGCGCGCCCGGTCCTGGAGGTGGTGCTCAGCCTGGCCGACGGTATCGAGATCCGGCCCTACACCGGAGGGTTCGTGGCGATGGTCGGCGACGGCACCGGCGGCCAGCCCGACTGGCCGCACATCGGAGTGGCTCTGATGAAGCCGCGTGCGCGTGGCCGGATCACCGTGTTATCCGCCGACCCGGCGGTGCCGCCCCGCATCGAGCACCACTACGACAGCGAGCCCGCCGATGTGGCCGACCTGGCACGCGGCACGGAGGTGGCCCGGGAACTGGCCGCAGCGGCAACCGAATTGGGAGAACCGATGTGGTCGACATCGCAGCACCTGTGCGGAAGTGCGCCGATGGGGCCGGACGGGGACAGCGGAGCCGTCGTGGATGGCCGCTGCCGGGTCCGGGGGGTGGCGGGGCTGTGGGTGATCGACGGGTCGGTGATGCCGACGATCCCGAGCCGGGGTCCGCACGCGACGACGGTGATGGTGGGGCATCGCGCCGCCGAGTTCGTCCGGGAGGGCTGAACCCGTCAGTCCCGGGCGGTGAGCCGCCGGACGAAGCTCAGTTGCCGCCCGTCGCGGCCCGGAGCCCACAGCGCGATCAGCACCGCGGCCACGGCGACCAGAATGGCCAGGGCCAGTACGGAACTCTCCATTGCGCGCAGGAAGGCCGACCGGCTGGCATCGACGAGCTGTTGCCCCGCCGGTCCGAGTCGGGGCGCCAGACCGAGGGCCTCGCCGAGCGACCTGGTGGCCGCAGTCCGGACCGGTTCGGGGAATGCCGACAACTGCGGGGACAGCGCGGCGGTGTACTTCGACGCGAGCATCGAACCCGTCAAGGCGATGCCCAGCGCCGCTCCGACCTCGCGCGTGGTGTCGTTGACCGCTGAGGCAACGCCCTGCTTGTCATCCGGCACCGAGCTCATGATCGCGGAAGTCGTTGGCGCCGTGCATAACCCGATGCCGGAACTGAGGATGAGCAGCGGCCATGCGAGATCCCAATACGGCGAACCGATTTCGAGCACCCGCATGCTCAGGAAGCCGGCAGACACCAGCAGCAGCCCGACCAGCACGACCAGCCGCAGGCCAAGCCGGGGCACGTACCAGAACGACAGGGCGGAGAGCACCAGCATCGGACCGGTGAGGGGGGTCAACGCGAACGCGGTCTTGATCGCGTCATACCCCATCACCAACTGGATGTACTGCATGGACAGAAAGAAGAAGCCGAACATGGCCAGGAAGAAGACGGTGATCGCCGAGGTGCCGGTGGTGAAAGTGGGGTCGCGGAACAGCCGGACGTCCAACAGGGGGTGGCGCTGACGCAACTCGATCACGCCGAACAACGCCGACAGAATCACGCCGACGGCCAGACAGCCGTACACCAACGGGTGGGACCACCCGCGTGCCGGAGCCTCGAGCATGCCGAAAACGAAAGCCGCGACGGCACTTCCGATTACCACGGCGCCGAGCCAGTCGATGGGTTTGGGCTCGGCCTCTTTGGACGTGGCGATGGTCAGGGCGACCGGGACGAGCGCGGCGGCCGCGATGAAGAAGCCCCAGAAGATCGACGGCCACGACCAAAGATGCAGCAGGGCACCGGTTCCCAGCATTCCGACTATCGCGCCGGACCCGGCGACACCGGCCCAGATTCCGACGGCCTTGGCTCGCTCGTCCTTCGGGTACGCCGACGTCAGCAGGGACAGCGTGGCAGGCATGACGAAAGCCGCACCCACTCCCGCGGCGGCCCGGGCGAGGATCAGCGTGGTGGGGTCGGACCGGACCGTCGGCACAAACGATGCCGCGGCGAAGACGACCAACCCGAACACCAGAGCGCCGCGCCGGCCGTACCGGTCGCCGATGGCCCCGGCCGGCAGCAGCAGGCACGCCAGCGCCAGGGTGTAGCTGTCCACGATCCAGGTCAATTGCGTCTGGCTGGCCGAGGTCTGCAGGGCGATGTCCGCGAGCGCGGTGTTGAGCGCGACCATCGACGCGATGACCAGCAATACCCCGAGGCACGCGACGATCAGCGTCCACAGCCTGGCCCGCTTCGACATCTCGCCCGGTGGTGGATCGGTAGTCTGGTCAAGCGGGGTGGGCGCTTCGACCATGACCGGACGCTCCTTCGGTGGCAGTATTTTCGAGACTAACAGTCTTGTAGAGCGGTGGACAGCTTTGCTCGGAGAACGGGGATTCGCGGCATGACGGGCGGACGGACCGATCCGAGGCCGGCGCGATCGCGCGCACGCCTGCTGGATGCCGCGACGGCGCTGCTGCGGTCGGGCGGCCCGAGCGCGGTGACCGTCGACGCCGTGCTGCGCGGCGCCAACGTCGCGCGGGCCACGCTGTACCGCCATTTCCCCAGTGGCAACGACCTTTTGGCGGCCGCGTTCCAGAGCCTGATCCCGCCCGCGCCGATGCCCCCGGAGAACGGGTCGCTACGGGATCGGCTCACCGCGCTACTGGAGGCCTGGGCCCAGCACATCGCCGAGGCGCCCGCACTGCTCACCGCGATGAACTGGCTGGCGCTCGGCCGCGATCTCGACCAGCTGCCCGATACCGACGGCGCCAACGACAGTCACGAGGTACGCACGCTCCGGGAACGGATCGCCCAGCAGTACGCCGCGCCGTTCGACGCCATCTTCGACAGTCCGCAGGCTGCCGCCGAACTCGGCGAGTTCGACCGCGCGACGGCGATGACCCTGTTGCTGGGTCCGCTCGTCACCGCCCGGTTGAGCACGCTTCCCGACATCGACTACCGCGAAAGCGTGCGGGCCGCCGTCGAAGGCTTCCTGCACGTCTACGGCAAGCCGTGACGATGCGGGGCGAGGGACGAGCCCCGAGGAGGAGCGGCTTTATAGACCAAGCCGTGACGAGCGGATCACTTCAGCGAGTACCGAATCGGAAGGTGCTTGAGGCCGCCGACGAAGGTGGTGGCCGACAGCTCGGGTTCGCCCGCCAATTCGATGGATTCGAGCCGCGGCACCAGTTCGGTGAACAGGCTGTTCATCTCCATCCGGGCCAGCGCGGCGCCCAGGCAGAAGTGGACGCCGTAGCCGAACGACACGTGCTTGTTGGGATCGCGGCCGATGTCGAACCGGAACGGCTCGTCGAAGACCTCCTCGTCGCGGTTGCCGGACACATAGGTCAGGTACACCGATTCGCCCTTGGCGATCGGCACACCGCGCACCTCGGTATCGGCGGTGGCCGTGCGCATGAACTCCTTGACCGGGGTGGTCCAGCGGATCATCTCCTCGACCGCGGTCGGCATCAGGCTCATGTCGTTGCGCAGCCGTTCGAGCTCACCGGGATTCTGGATGAGCGCGTGCAGGCCACCCGAAATGGCGTCCTTGGTGGTGTCGTGGCCGGCGCTGGCGACGATCACGTAGTAGGACGCAGTGTCCATGTCCGACAACGGTTCCCCGTCGATGCGGCCGTTGGCGATCGCCGATGCCAGGTCGTCGGTCGGGTGCGCGCGCCGGGAGGCTGTCAGGCTGGCGAAGTACATGAAGAAGTCGGCGAGCACCGCCAGCATGTCCTCGGTGCTGCCGCCACGCTGATGTTCCGCGTCGTCGCCGCCGAACATCTCCTGGGTGAGTTTCAGCATCCGTGGGAAGTCGTCCTCCGGCAGGCCGAGCAGCGACAGGATCACGTAGAGCGGGTAGTCGACCGCGATGTCGGTGACGAAGTCGCATTCGGGCCCGATCTCGCGCATCCGGTCGACGTAGCGTTTGGCGAGTTCGTCGACGCGCACCTTGAGGTCGCGCATGGCCTTCGGCCGGAACCAGTCGGCGCCGATCTTGCGGACGTCGCGGTGATGCGGGTCGTCCATGTGGATCAGGGTGCGCAGCCCGATGCCGGCCTCCTGCTGGGCCTTCATCGCGTCGTCGCCGTCGGCGGGTGCCAAGAGCGGACGCGGGGCGCTGATCCACAATTCGTTGTCGCGCTCGATGGCCATGATGTCGGCGTGCTTGGTGACCGCCCAGAACGGCCGGTATGTGCGGCGCCCTTGGAGGATCCCGTCGACCCAGGCGACCGGCTCGTTGGCGCGCAGCCAGGCCAGTGAGTCGTGCAACCAGGCATCGTCGGCGTACCCCTTGGGATTCGCCAGTACCCGCGCCTTGTCGCTCGGTTTGCGGTCCGTCGGCACGGTCATCGGCACTCCTCCGTTGGGCTACTTGACGGGTGTCAGGTATCCAGTCTTGTCGATGCCCGAACGTTGGGGGCGGCGATCCGACGAACGCCCAGGAAAATCGGGGGCTGCCGTAGGCTCTGACGGCGTGGCACCGCGTTCGAGCAGGCGCCTGACCGTCGTCGCGCTGATCCTGCTGCTGGCGATCCTCGCCGCGTGCGGGCGTGGGGACGGCCAGTCCGCCGTCGTGTCCGGGTCCGTCCCGGCCCCCGATCCCGGACTCGATGCGGGCGTGGCCCGCACCGGTGCCGGCGTTGTTCGCGGCCAGGTGGCGCCGGGATATGTGCTGTTTCAGGGCATTCCGTATGCCGCCGCACCGATCGGGGAACTGCGGTGGCAGCCGCCCCGGCCCGTGCCGGCGTGGCGGGGCATGCGGGACGCCAGTAAGCCGGCGACGCGGTGTGTGCAGGACACCGCCCGCGATCCGGACTACGGTCTCGCCACCGGTGAGGACTGCCTGTCGGTGAACGTGTGGTCACCGACCGGCGCGGCCGGACGGCCCGTGATGGTCTGGATCCACGGCGGCGCGTTCGCCAACGGCAGCGCCGACCCGTACGACGCGCGCTGGCTGGTGACCAAGGGCGACATCGTGGTCGTCACGATCAATTACCGGCTCGGGGCCCCCGGGTTCCTCGCGCACCCGGCGCTGGGCCCGCCGGGCGATGTCGGCAACTACGGCCTGTCCGATCAGCAGGCCGCGCTGCGCTGGGTCCGCGACAACATCGCCGCGTTCGGCGGCGACCCGGGCAAGGTGACCATCGCCGGGCAGTCCGCCGGGGGGATGTCGGTCTGCGACCATCTGGTGGCTCCCGGCTCGGCCGGCCTGTTCCGCGCCGCGATCATCGCCAGCGGCCCGTGCTCGGCGCAGGCGCAGTTGGCCACCGCGGAGCGTGACAGTGCCGCGTATGCGGCCGGGCTGGGCTGTTCGGACCCCGCCACCGCGGCGGCCTGCCTGCGGGCGCTGCCCGCGGCGAGGCTGCGGGAGCCGCCGTGGTTCGTCCGTATCGGTGCCAACACACTCAGTGGGCCGGTAATCGGAACACCGGTGTTGCCCGTCGACCCGGTCGCCACTCTGGCCGCGGGCGGGGCGGCGCGGGTACCGGTGCTGATCGGCACCACCCATGACGAGTTCACCTTCTTCATGGCGCTGCAATACCTGCGGCTGGGACGCGTGCCCGCCGCCGCCGACTATCCGGGACTGCTGGCCGAGGTGTTCGGCCGCCACGCGGCCGCGGTCGGGTCGCGCTACCGGGTCGAGAACTACGGCGGTGACGTGGCGCTGGCGTATTCCGCGGCCGTGACCGACGCCTACTTCTCCTGTCTGGCTGACCGGGTCGGTGACGGCCAGGCGGCCGTCGCGCCGGTCTACGCCTACGAGTTCAACGACCGGCAGCCACCGGCTCCCGAATCGCTGCGCCGGGTGCCTTTTCCGGTCGGCGCCAGCCACGGACTGGATCTGAGGTACTTCTTCGACATCGGCGGCGCGCCGCCCCTGGACCCGGTCCAGCAGCGGTTGTCCGATCAGATGATCGGGTACTGGACGCAGTTCGTCGCCACCGGCATACCGGGCTTCCCCGGCGCCCCGGTGTGGCCCCAGCTCAACGGACACCCCGTCGACGGACCCCGGATGTCATTCGACTCCGACGGCAGCCGGGTGTCCACCACGTTCGAACGGGACCACCAGTGCCCGTTCTGGGCCGGCTTGGCCGACTGACGCCTGCAACGCAGGTTGGGCGGGTAGGTGCTGGTGGAGCCGTGATCGCGGTCACCTTACCGGGAAGTAAGATCACGTCCGGTTCCCCCTGGCCAGGGATTTGGAGCACGCGCCGATCTAAGGCATACTGTTCGGGTTGCCCTGAGCCGGGTTCGCCCGCTCAGGCCAATGACCCGCGCCCGAATGGGCGCATCCGGTCCCATCTTCGCCTGCGACCCATTATCGGGGCGCGACGAGGCTGCGTTAGGGCGACACACCCGACCGCGGGGGCCGGTGAACCCGAGACAGGTAAACAGCGGCGGCATTTCGCGCGGATTCGCGCGGAGACCACTGGGTAGACCATGGGCCCACATCGGGACCCTGAGAGTAGTGAAGGTAGGAGAAGCGTGGCGGGACAAAAGATCCGCATCAGGCTCAAGGCCTACGACCACGAGGCGATTGACGCCTCGGCGCGGAAGATCGTCGAGACGGTCACCCGAACCGGCGCCAGCGTGGTCGGCCCGGTGCCGCTGCCGACTGAAAAGAACGTGTACTGCGTCATCCGCTCCCCGCACAAGTACAAGGACTCGCGGGAGCACTTCGAGATGCGTACGCACAAGCGCCTGATCGACATCCTCGACCCGACGCCGAAGACCGTTGACGCCCTGATGCGCATCGATCTGCCGGCCAGCGTCGACGTGAACATCCAGTAGGAGACCCAAGAACCATGGCACGCAAAGGCATTCTGGGCACCAAGCTGGGCATGACTCAGGTGTTCGACGAGAACAACAAGGTTGTTCCGGTGACGGTCGTCAAGGCCGGCCCCAATGTTGTGACGCGCATCCGCACCACGGAGCGCGACGGCTACAGCGCCGTGCAGCTCGCCTACGGCGAGATCAGCCCGCGCAAGGTGAACAAGCCGGTGACCGGTCAGTACAGCGCCGCCGGGGTCAACCCGCGCCGTCACCTGGCCGAGTTGCGGCTCGAGGACGAAGCCGCCGCGGGCGAGTACGAGGTCGGCCAGGAGCTGACCGCCGAGATCTTCGCCGACGGCAGCTACGTCGACGTGACCGGCACCTCCAAGGGCAAGGGCTTCGCCGGCACCATGAAGCGGCACGGTTTCTCCGGTCAGGGCGCCAGCCACGGCGCGCAGGCCGTGCACCGTCGTCCCGGCTCCATCGGTGGTTGCGCCACCCCCGGCCGCGTGTTCAAGGGCACGCGCATGTCGGGTCGGATGGGCAACGAGAAGGTGACCACGCAGAACCTGAAGGTGCACAAGGTCGACGCCGAGAACGGCGTGCTGCTGATCAAGGGCGCCATCCCCGGCCGCAACGGCGGACTCGTCGTGGTTCGCACGGCGATCAAACGAGGTGAAAAGTAAATGGGCTCTCAGGACCTGAAGATTCCCGTCCGCACGCCGGACGGAAAGACGGACGGCACGGTTGAACTACCGGCTGCCCTGTTCGACGTCGAGCCGAACATCGCGCTGATGCACCAGGTGGTGACCGCGCAGCTGGCTGCGGCGCGACAGGGCACGCACTCGACCAAGACCCGCGCTGAGGTCTCCGGTGGCGGCAAGAAGCCGTACCGGCAGAAGGGCACCGGCCGGGCCCGCCAGGGTTCGACCCGCGCCCCGCAGTTCGCCGGCGGCGGTGTCGTGCACGGCCCCAAGCCGCGCGACTACAGCCAGCGCACCCCCAAGAAGATGATCGCCGCCGCGCTGCGCGGTGCGCTCACCGACCGGGCGCGCAACGACCGGATCCACGCCATCACCGAACTGGTGACCGGCCAGACGCCGTCGACCAAGAGCGCGAAGGCGTTCCTGGGTGCGCTGACCGAGAACAAGAAGGTGCTCGTGGTCATCGGCCGCACCGACGAGGTCGCCGAGAAGAGCGTTCGTAATCTGCCTGGCGTGCACGTGATCTCGCCGGATCAGCTGAACACCTACGACGTCCTCAACGCTGACGATCTGGTGTTCTCGGTCGAGGCCCTCAACGCCTACATCGCCGCACAATCCACAAGGACGACCGAAGAAGGAGTGTCGGCCTGATGGCAAACGTGACCGACCCCCGCGACATCATCCTGGCTCCGGTCATCTCGGAGAAGTCGTACGGGCTGATCGAGAACAACGTGTACACGTTCGTGGTGCACCCCGACTCGAACAAGACGCAGATCAAGATCGCGATCGAGAAGATCTTCGCCGTCAAGGTGGATTCGGTGAACACCGCCAACCGGCAGGGCAAGCGCAAGCGCACCCGGGCGGGCTACGGCCAGCGCAAGGGCACCAAGCGCGCGATCGTGACCCTGGCCCCCGGCAGCAAGCCGATCGACCTGTTCGGAGCGCCTGCTTAGGCCCCGGCCGGCAGGTAGAAGAACCTTGGTAAGAGGACTTAACTGACATGGCAATTCGCAAGTACAAGCCGACGACCCCCGGTCGTCGCGGTGCCAGCGTCTCCGATTTCGCCGAGATCACGCGCGATCATCCGGAGAAGTCGCTGGTTCGTCCGCTGCACGGCAAGGGCGGTCGCAACGCACACGGCCGTATCACCACCCGGCACAAGGGCGGTGGCCACAAGCGCGCCTACCGCGTGATCGACTTCCGTCGGCACGACAAGGACGGCGTCAATGCGAAGGTCGCGCACATCGAGTACGACCCGAACCGCACCGCCAACATCGCACTGCTGCACTTCGTGGACGGCGACAAGCGCTACATCATTGCCCCGCAGGGTATTTCGCAGGGCGATGTGATCGAGTCGGGCCCCAACGCCGACATCAAGCCCGGCAACAACCTGCCGCTGCGCAACATCCCCGCCGGTACCGTGGTCCACGCCGTGGAACTGCGACCCGGCGGCGGCGCGAAGATGGCCCGCTCGGCCGGTGCCAGCATCCAGCTGCTGGGCAAGGAAGGCACGTACGCCTCGCTGCGTATGCCGTCGGGTGAGATCCGCCGCGTCGACGTGCGCTGCCGCGCCACGGTCGGCGAGGTGGGCAACGCCGAGCAGTCGAACATCAACTGGGGCAAGGCCGGCCGCATGCGCTGGAAGGGCAAGCGCCCGACTGTTCGTGGTGTCGTGATGAACCCGGTCGACCACCCGCACGGTGGTGGCGAGGGTAAGACCTCCGGTGGCCGTCACCCGGTCAGCCCGTGGGGCAAGCCCGAGGGCCGCACCCGCAAGAACAAGCCGAGCGACAAGCTCATCGTCCGACGCCGGCGCACCGGCAAGAACAAGCGCTAGGAGAACCCAGCGATGCCACGCAGCCTCAAGAAGGGCCCGTTCGTCGACGACCATCTGCTCAAGAAGGTCGACGTCCAGAACGACAAGAACACCAAGCAGGTCATCAAGACCTGGTCGCGTCGGTCGACCATCATTCCTGACTTCATCGGACACACCTTCGCCGTCCACGACGGCCGCAAGCATGTCCCGGTGTTCGTCACCGAGTCGATGGTTGGGCACAAGCTCGGCGAGTTCGCCCCGACGCGGACCTTCAAGGGTCATATCAAGGACGACCGGAAGAGCAAGCGCCGATGAGTACCACCACTGTTGAATATCCGTCCGCATCGGCCGTTGCGCGCTTCGTGCGCGTTTCGCCGACGAAGGCACGCCGGGTGATCGACCTGGTCCGCGGCAAGTCGGTGGCCGAAGCGCTGGACATCCTGCGCTGGGCGCCGCAGGCCGCCAGCGAGCCGGTCGCCAAGGTGATCGCGAGCGCCGCCGCCAACGCCCAGAACAACGAAGGCCTGGACCCGGCGACCCTGGTGGTCGCCACGGTCTACGCCGACGGGGGCCCGACCGCCAAGCGCATCCGGCCGCGCGCGCAGGGCCGGGCGTTCCGGATCCGCAAGCGCACCAGCCACATCACCGTGATCGTCGAAAGCCGGCCCACCAAGGACGGGGGCGCCAAGAAGAGCGCATCCGCCAGTGCCGCGCGCGCACGCCGTGCGCAGGGCAGCAAGGCCAAGAACGATCAAGCCGGTAAGACCGATTCGAAGGGAGGCTCGCGCTAGTGGGCCAGAAGATCAACCCGCACGGCTTCCGGCTCGGCATCACCACCGACTGGAAGTCCCGCTGGTACGCCGACAAGCAGTACGCCGACTACGTCAAGGAAGACGTGGCCATCCGCAAGCTGCTGGCCACGGGCCTGGAGCGGGCCGGTATCGCCGACGTGGAGATCGAGCGGACCCGTGACCGGGTCCGCGTGGACATCCACACCGCGCGCCCGGGCATCGTGATCGGGCGCCGCGGCACCGAGGCCGACCGCATCCGCGCCGACCTGGAGAAGCTGACCGGCAAGCAGGTTCAGCTCAACATCCTCGAGGTGAAGAACCCCGAGAGCCAGGCGCAGCTGGTGGCCCAGGGTGTCGCCGAGCAGCTGAGCAACCGGGTGGCGTTCCGCCGCGCGATGCGCAAGGCCATCCAGTCCGCGATGCGCCAGCCCAACGTCAAGGGCATCCGGGTGCAGTGCTCGGGCCGCCTCGGTGGCGCCGAGATGAGCCGCTCGGAGTTCTACCGCGAGGGCCGCGTTCCGCTGCACACGCTGCGGGCCGACATCGATTACGGCCTCTACGAGGCCAAGACCACCTTCGGCCGGATCGGCGTGAAGGTCTGGATCTACAAGGGCGACATCGTCGGTGGCAAGCGCGAGCTGACCGCCGTGGCACCGGCCGGCGCCGACCGTCCGCGCCGCGAGCGGCCGTCGGGCACCCGCCCCCGCCGCAGTGGCGCATCCGGTACCACCGCGACGAGCACCGAGGCCGGCCGCGCCGCCACCGAGGAAACCGCCGAGTCGGCGGTCCCCGTGACGGCCGAGGCCCCCGCTGTCGAGGCGCCCGCCGCTGAGAGTACGGAGAGCTAGTCATGCTGATTCCCCGTAAGGTCAAGCACCGCAAGCAGCATCACCCGAGGCAGCGTGGTGTCGCCAGTGGCGGCACGACCGTGAGCTTCGGCGAGTACGGCATCCAGGCCCTGGAGCACACGTACCTCACCAACCGGCAGATCGAGTCCGCTCGTATCGCCATCAACCGGCACATCAAGCGTGGCGGCAAGGTGTGGATCAACGTCTTCCCGGACCGACCGCTGACCAAGAAGCCGGCGGAAACCCGCATGGGTTCCGGTAAGGGCTCGCCGGAATGGTGGATTGCCAACGTCAAGCCCGGTCGCGTGCTCTTCGAGCTGAGCTACCCGGACGAGAAGATCGCCCGGGAAGCACTGACCCGCGCGATCCACAAGTTGCCGATCAAGGCACGCATTGTTACCCGAGAGGAGCAGTTCTGATGGCAGTGGGAACATCCGCTGGCGAACTGCGCGAGCTCACCGATGAAGAGCTGACCGACAAGTTGCGCGAGTTCAAGGAAGAGCTGTTCAACCTGCGCTTCCAGATGGCCACCGGCCAGCTGGACAACAACCGTCGGCTGCGCACGGTCCGTCGGGAGATCGCGCGGATCTACACCGTGCTGAACGAACGTGAGTTGGGCCTGGCGTCCGGGCCCGCAGGTGAGGAATCGTAATGGCAGAAATCAAGGCGGAGCCGGGCACCGAGCCCAGTTCCAAACACACCCCGCGCACCGAGAAGCCGCGCGGCCGTCGCAAGACCGTCATCGGTTACGTCGTCAGCGACAAGATGCAGAAGACCATCGTGGTCGAGCTGGAAGATCGCAAGAGCCACCCGCTCTACGGCAAGATCATCCGGACCACCAAGAAGGTCAAGGCGCACGACGAGAACGGTGACGCCGGCATCGGCGACCGGGTTTCCCTGATGGAGACCCGGCCGACTTCCGCCACCAAGCGGTGGCGCCTGGTCGAGGTCCTCGAGCGGGCCAAGTAAAGGCCGAGCAGCGCTAGCAGATTCAACTGGTTCGATGGCCCCCGCACGCGCGGGGGCCATCGGCCGTTTGTGGGCCCGACGGGCCGCGTTGGAGGCGGCTGGCAAACATGTCACGGATCATCGAGCAAGCCGATGGACGGGTGGCAGCCCGGGATGGCGGGCGTCAGGTAACAATTGTGCGAACTGTGTCCCACATTCAAACCGCTGTGTCTAGGCTTTTCGCCGATGCGCCGACACAGCTCTCCCCTCATCAAAATGCTGGTGGTTATTGCCTTGGCGCTGTTGCCGCTAGCGTCCACAGCAAACGCCGCCCCGGGTGATTCGCCATTGCTGGCGAACTCGCCGACACTGGGTCTCCGTGACCTCGGCTCCGATCCCGACCTGCTGTTCTACGGTCAGGTCGGAACCGTGTTGCTGACCGTGCCGGTTCCGTCGGGCATGACGCCGCAATCCCTCGATGTCACCGTGCAACTTCCGGTGAATGTGCGCAGCGCGTCGGTGACGGTCAGCCAGCAGAATCGGGTGCTGACGCAGGTCGACCTGCCCCCGGCGGGCGGACCGTTGGTCATCCCACTCGACGGCGTCCGGGTCGACGGTAACTCGGCCAGTCTGCTGGTGCGGAGTTACCTGCTGCCCTTGGAGGGGTACTGCCTGGACCCGACCAATCCGCTGCGGCTCACCAACTCCGCGATCACCTACGCAGGTGTCGAGCGAGCGCCCACCACGGTGGCCGACTTCCTGCCGCCGGTGTTGCGCAAGTTGGTGATCTACGTGGGCCGGCAGCCGTCGCAGTCCGAGGCCGACGCGGCAGTCAAACTCGCCACGTCGATCACCGCGCATTACGGCACGCAGAACCCTGAGATCGTGGTTGCGCCGTTGGCCGATCCATCGGCACCCCCGCCGGGGGAGGCACCGCCACTGGAACGGCGCATCGTCGTAACAGAAGGACCGGACGCGGGCGTGTCACTGTACGGCCCCGGGACGATGCCGGCGCTGCTGATCTCCGGATCGGCCAACGACCTGACCAACCAGACGCGCCTGCTCACCAGCAGCGTCGGCGCCTTCGCGCTCAGCTCCAAAGCGGTGGTGGGTCCGTTGCGGTCCACGCCGCAACTGCCAGGCAACGAAACCACCATCCGCAAGCTCGGCCAGCCAGGTGTGAACGCCGTGGCACTGAATCCGCAGGTATACGTCAATCTCGATCAGACCCGACTGGGCCGGTCGGTGCAGGGTGTCCGCGTCCACCTGACGGGGTCCTACACGCCGCTTCCGAACACCGTCGGCGGCCAGCTGGTCGCCACCATCGACGGCGAGACGATCGACCGCTGGCCCGCCGATCCCAACGGCGTCGTGGATCGCTGGATCGATGTGCCGGATCGCCTCCTGCATCGCTATACCGCGCTGGCTGTGCAGGTCAACATCTCCGGCAACACCGGCCGCTGCGTTGAATTCCAGCCGATCACCCTCACCATCGACGGCGAAAGTGTCGTGCAGAGCAGTCCTGCAAAACCGCCTGTGCCACATGGGTTTCAGGCATTGCCGCAGGCTCTCATGCCGCGTGTTCAGGTCGGCATCGGAGCGGACACCTACGGTGACACCGTTCGCGCGGTTTCGATCCTGACGGGGCTGCAGCGGTTGAGCGCGTTGCCCATCGACACCTCGGTCGTGCCGATCCAGGAGGCGGTCGATTCGCCCAACCCCGCGGTGCTGATCTCGACCGACGGCTGGAACCATCCCGAGCTGCCCCTGCCGGTGACCGCTCCCGACACCGTCCCGATGACGCTGGACGTCCTCGACGACGACGGTAACCACACCACGCTGACGCTCGATCCGGCGGTGAAATTCGGTTCCCTGCAAAGCTTTTACGACGGCAAGCGCTCGGTGCTGGTCGCAACGTCCAACGGCGGCGCCGTCGGTCAGCTCGATGAACTGTTGCGCTGGCTGGGCGCCGATGTGCAACGCTGGTCGGCACTTGACGGAATCGCACTGTTGTCCGTGCCTGACCGTGATCCCGTCATCGTGTCGGGAGGGTTGGGGTCCTCGACGCCCGATTCCGGCTCGGCTGAACGGGATTCGCCGCAATGGTGGTGGTGGGTCGGTGGCGGGCTGGCGGTCGCGGTTGCGGTGGTTGCGATAGGACTGCTGCTGCGGTCCCCCCGCAAACCGTCGAGCGAGTGACATGACGGCCACCGTGCAGACGCCGCCACCGCCGGTCGAGCGTGAGCCATGGCTGCACAGGTTGCATCCGGTCTACCGGCTGATCCTGCGCTGGGGCTACCTCGCGATCGTCACGGTGGTCGCGTTCCACAAGTCGCTGCTCAGCGTCGTCGAGACCACCCGCAGCGGCGGCCTGGGCGGTTACGTATGGGTGGTTCCGGTGGCCGCCATCCTCGCGGCCATCGGCGTGGCCCGGCGTAAACGCACCGAACTGCCCATCCACGACCGGCAGACCGATGTCATCGTCGGGACGATGGGGCTCGTGCTGGCGCTGTTGCTGCACGGCGTCCTGCTGCAGCGGTACGCGCTGTACTTCAACCTGCTCCGGCTCGATCTGGTGGCGATGTGGACGTTTGTGCTCAGCGGCAGCATCGCACTGTTCGGGCTGCGCCCGTTATTCGATTCGCCTGGGTATGGGTCGTGTTGTTCATGGTGTTCCCGCTGCCGTACTACGTGCTCGTGGTGGCGCTGGGCGGCGGGAACGTGGCCGCGGGCATCGGGACGATGTCGATCGCGGCGGTCGCGACCGGGGTCGCTGTGGGCAGGCGCGTGCGTCGCGGTCTCATCGGGTCCATCAGTGCGTGGGCGGTGGGGCTGCTGATCCTCGCAGGCATGGCCGTCTTCACCCCCGATGCGCCGCTGCTGGCCTACCAGGTCATCCCGGCGATCACGGCGATGTGCCTGGTCGGCCTGATCCTGTTTCTGCTGGCCCGGCGCGGCGCGCCCAAACGCGTGCTGGAACGCAAGATCGAGCCCTTGGCCGCCGGTCAGGTGTGGGCCGCGTTGCCGGTGGTGTTGGTGGTCGCGATCGCGATATCTCTCGTTCGGCTGCCCTCGGTCGGCTTCGCGCCCGCGGCCGTCGTCGATGGCATGCGTTTCGACACCGCGCTCACCCCGCCGTCCGGCTGGCAGGTCCATGACACCAAGGAGTACCCGTGGGTGAGCCGACTCTTCGGCCACGGGGCCACCGGGGTCCGGCAGAAGATGGTCGCAGAGGTCGGCGACGAGAGGTTCGACAAATTCGGCCGCCCCCGCACGGTGATGGTCGACGCTCTCACCACCTATTGGCCGTTCTCGCTCAACGTATATCCCGCGCGGATTGTCTACCACGTCGAAGGGATTCGCCTGAGCGCGATACGACCGGTCGACCTCGGCTACGGCGTCAAGGCCGACATCGTTTCCGTCATCGACGACAACCTGCTCGTGACCTGGGATGCTATCCAGTGGACGTGGACCAACGGCCCCGTCGCGCAGCGCGTGTTCGTCATCGCCGTCGACAACCACGAGGACGAGGCGCCGTTCCCAGAACCCAGAGGTGGGTTCGGGACGACGTTCAACTCGATGCTCAACGTGCTGTTCCGGGGCAACTCCGCGGCCTACAGCGCAGACCCGAACCTCAAGGACGACCAGTTGCTCACCGAGTTCGCGCACGGGCTGGTACGGGCCCAACTCGAACCGCTCGGGGTCAAGCCGTGACGGCGGTGCAATGGCCGGGCGTGGTCGAGACCGCCAGCGCCGAGGAGAAGGAGTACGCCCTCGACCGGGCGATCAACGGATTGCGCAACGAGCACCCGCTGCAGTCCGCGTCGCACGCCGTGTTCGGCTGGCAGAAGCCGGTACTGATCGGCCTGCTCGTGGCGCTCGCCGGTTTCGCCGCATGGCAGCCGATGAACACCGCGGTCGCACTCATCGGCCTGTGCACGCTGGGTTACGTACTGACCATGACCGACCGGGTGCTGATCTTCAAGGAAGGCCTGGCATCGCGGCCGATCACCATCAGCGATGAGGCGGCCCGCGCGATCGCCGACGCCGACTTGCCGCGCTACACGATTCTGGTGCCCGCCTACAACGAGCCCGAAGTCGTGGGCGACCTCATCGCGGCGATGACCGCGCTCGAATACCCGCGCGACAAACTGCAGATCCTGCTGTTGCTGGAAGCCGACGACGACGTCACCATCGAGGCGGCCCGGGAATGCGGCGAGTCCGAGGCCATCACCATCGTCCTGGTGCCGCCCGCGGAGCCGCGCACCAAACCGAAGGCGTGCAACTACGGCCTGCATTTCTCGACCGGTGAGCTCATCACCATCTATGACGCCGAGGACCTGCCGGAGCCCCTGCAACTCCGCCGGGTAGCCGTGGCGTTTCGTGAGCTACCCGAAGACATCGCCTGTGTGCAGGCCAAACTCCAATACCACAATGGTCACCAGAACATTCTGACCGGATGGTTCACCGCCGAATACGGGCTGTGGTTCGGCTACCTTCTTCCCGGCATGATGAACAGCACATCGCCAATTCCCTTGGGCGGCACGTCGAATCACCTGCGCCGCGACGTGCTCGACAAGATCGGCTCCTGGGATCCGTTCAACGTGACGGAAGACGCCGATCTGGGGCTGCGCATCGATGCTTCCGGATACCACACCGCGGTCATCGACTCGGCCACGCTCGAGGAGGCCAACAGCGACCCGATCAACTGGATCCGGCAACGGTCGCGCTGGTACAAGGGCTATCTGCAGACCTGGCTGGTGCACATCCGCCAGCCCGTCAAGCTGTTCAAGACGCTGGGCCCGCGCAGCTTCCTGCGGTTCAACCTGGTACTGGCGGGCACGCCCATCATCGCGGTGCTCAACCTCGTCTTCTGGTTCATCACGATGTTGTGGTTCCTCGGTCAGCCTGCGGTGGTGGGTGCCGTATTCCCTTGGTACATCTACTTTCCCGCACTGATCGCACTGGTGCTCGGGAACGCCGCGACGCTCTACATGAACCTCATCGCGCTGCGCGAGGACGACCGCTCCGACCTGCTGGCGGCGGCTCTGACGGTCCCTGCGTTCTGGCTGATGATGAGCATCGCCGCGGCCAAGGGCCTCTATCAGCTGATCCGTAATCCCTCCTACTGGGAGAAGACATTTCACGGCCTGGCGGCCCGGCCCGACGCCCCCGATGCCGGTGCGAACACGTGAGTGCCGGCCAGTTGACCGATCGACGCTGTAAGCAGCTGGCATTCGGCGCGGCGCTCGTGCTGTACCTGGCGGTCGGCTACTGGCTGCAGGTGCGCAACGGCTTCATCCTCGGCGACGCACTGTCCCGGGTCCAGGCGTCGCAGAGCGTGCTGTACAGCCGCGACCCGCACCTGGCCGCCATCGGATTCATCTTCACGCCGCTGACCGCGATGGTAGAGATACCGGCAATTCTGTTGGCGCCGTTGTGGCCTGACATCACCGCGCGCGCGTTCGCCGGGACGCTGATGTCGGCGTTGTTCATGGCCGGAGCGGTGGTGCAGATCTTCTCGACGGGCAGCGACCGCGGGTTGCCCCGCAGCTACGTCGTGATCATCACCACGCTGTTCGCGCTGAACCCGATGATCGTGTTCTACGGGTCGAATGGCATGAGCGAGGCGCCCTTCGTGTTCTTCCTCGCCTGGTCGGTACGCCGCCTGATTCTCTGGATGGTCGACGACGACGTCCACCATCTGGTGACCGCGGGCGGTATCGCGATGGCGCTGGCCTACCTGACCCGCTACGACGCCGTGGGAACCGTCGCCGCGGCCGGATTCCTCGTCGGCATCACGACCTATCGGCGCGCCCGCAACGCGCCGCGGTTTCGCCGGGCGCTGCTCGACCTGATGTTGGTCAGTCTCCCGGGGTTCGCCGCGTTCATCGGGTGGGCCGTGACGAGCTGGTTGATCACCGGTGACGCCTTCGCCCAGTTCACCTCGCAGTACGGGAACTCGGCGATTCTCGCGCAGTCGGGCGGCGCGACGGCGACGAGCTTCGGCAACGGGCTGTCCTTCGCCGCGGTCTGCATCACGCTCCTGGCACCGACTCTGCTTCCGATCGCAGCCTGGGCAGGCTGCCTCCGGTGGGGACGGCCGAAGTGGCAGATGCTGCTGGTTCCGATCCTGCTCTACGGCGCCGTGCTCGCGTTCCAGACCTACACCTACGCCACCGGCGCCACGTTTCCCTTCCTGCGCTTCTTCATCGTGGCGATCCCGTTCGCGGCCACCCTGGCGATGCTGGCCGTCCCCGACGGGGAGTTCGTCACCCCCAAGCGGCGCGGGCGGTATGCGCCGGCGATTCCCGCCGGAGTCGCCGGCACCCGGTGGACGCGCGGTTACGCCGGTGTCGCACTGGCCTTCGCGATCGGCATCCCGGTCACGGCGTGGGGGATGAGCCTGCCGAGCTACGCCCCACAGGAGTACGCGCTGGGGACGGTGCTGCATCCCGACCCGTACGACACCAGCCCCCGCAACGCGGCCGAGCGCCGGATCGCCGCGACCTTCTCCACCGAACGTGAGATCGCCGCCTACCTCGACGGTCTCGACCTGCCGCCGAGTTCGGTGATCACCGACACCGTCTACGGCTTCGCCGTGGTTGCGGCGTCCGGGAAGCCTGGAACGTTCGTCGTTCCGTCGGACCCGGACTTCACCGAACTGCTCAACGATCCGTCCGCCCACGGCATCAAGTACCTGCTGAGCGTGCCGCCGACCGGACGAGGTGTGTCCGACGCGCTGAACCAGCGGTACCCCACGCTCTACGAGACCGGCTCCAACGTGGCCACCCTGGAGTTGGAGATCCCCAATGACGGTGACGGTCAACCGGATTGGCGGCTGTACCGGGTCGACGAGGCGGTGCCGTTGACCTGACGTCCGGCCGGGTGCGGGGAATCGGCGTCAGTGGCCTGGTTCGCGGTGTACTGTGCGGGCGGCGTGGTACCCGAGCAGGAGCGGAGTCGCGAGATGGCTGCCGAATTTCAGGGCCGAGTCGAACTGGACATCCGCGACTCCGAGCCGGACTGGGGGCCGTTCGTCGCACCGACGGCGCCAGACGGTGCTCCCAACGTGCTCTACCTGGTATGGGACGACACCGGCATCGCGACCTGGGACTGTTTCGGCGGATTGGTGGACATGCCGAACATGAGCCGGATCGCCGAGCGCGGGGTACGGCTGTCCCAGTTCCACACCACCGCGCTGTGCTCACCCACCCGGGCGTCGCTGCTGACCGGACGCAACGCCACCACGGTCGGAATGGCCACCATCGAGGAGTTCACCGACGGGTTCCCGAACTGCAGCGGCCGGATCCCGCACGAGACCGCGCTCATCTCAGAAGTACTCGCCGAGCAGGGCTGGAACACCTACTGCGTCGGAAAGTGGCATCTGACACCGCTCGAGGAGTCCAATCTTGCTGCCACGAAACGGCATTGGCCGTGCAGTCGCGGGTTCGAGCGGTTCTACGGCTTCATGGGCGGCGAGACCGACCAGTGGTATCCCGACCTGGTGTACGACAACCACCCCGTGGCACCCCCGGCCACCCCGGAGGAGGGCTATCACCTGTCGAAGGACATCGCCGACAAGACGATCGAGTTCATCCGCGACGCCAAGGTGATCGCCCCCGGAAAGCCCTGGTTCTCCTACGTCTGCCCCGGCGCCGGCCATGCGCCGCACCACGTCTTCTCCGAGTGGGCCGACCGCTACGCGGGCCGGTTCGACATGGGCTACGAGCGTTACCGCGAGGTGGTGCTGGAGAACCAGAAACGGCTCGGCATCGTCCCGCCCGACACCGAACTCTCGCCGGTGAATCCGTATGCGGATGTCAAGGGGGCAGGCGGCGAACCGTGGCCGCTGCTGGACACCGTACGGCCGTGGGATTCGTTGAACGACGAAGAGAAGCGGCTGTTCTGCCGGATGGCCGAGGTGTTCGCCGGGTTTCTGTCCTACACCGACGACCAGATCGGCCGCATCCTGGACTACCTCGAGGAGTCCGGCCAGCTCGACAACACGATCATCGTGGTCATCTCCGACAATGGCGCGTCCGGTGAAGGCGGTCCGAACGGCTCGGTCAACGAGGTGAAGTTCTTCAACGGCTACCTCGACACCGTCGAGGAGAGCATGCGGTTCTACGACCAACTCGGCGGGCCGCAGACCTACAACCACTACCCGATCGGGTGGGCGATGGCGTTCAACACGCCCTACAAGCTGTTCAAGCGCTACGCCTCCCATGAGGGCGGTATCGCCGACACCGCAATCATCTCCTGGCCCAAGGGAATCGGGGCGCACGGCGAGGTCCGTGACAACTACACCAGCGTCTGCGACATCACGCCCACGGTGTACGAGCTGCTCGGGGTGACCCCTCCCTACACCGTCCGCGGTGTGCCGCAGAAGCCGCTCGACGGGGTGAGTTTCGTTGCGGCGCTGAAGGACCCGAAGTCCACCACGGGGAAGGACACGCAGTTCTACACGATGCTCGGGACGCGTGGTATCTGGCACAACGGTTGGTTCGCCAACACCGTGCACGCCGCCACACCCGCCGGCTGGAGCAACTTCGACAAGGACCGCTGGGAGCTCTTCCATATCGAGTCCGACCGCAGCCAGTGCCACGACCTGGCCGCCGAGCAGCCCGGGAAACTCGAGGAACTCAAGCAACTGTGGTTCGACGAAGCCGAGAAATACAACGGGCTGCCGCTGGCCGACCTGAACATCCTGGAGATGCTGGGCCGGTGGCGGCCTTACCTGGTGGTCGACCGCAAGACGTTCACCTACTACCCCGATACCGCGGAGGTGGGCATCGGCGCGGCGGTCGAACTCCGCGGGCAGTCCTTCTCGGTGCTGGCCGAGGTCAGCCTCGACGGCCCCGGCGCCGAGGGCGTGCTCTACAAGCACGGTGCCGGGCACGGCGGCCATGTGTTGTACCTGCGCGACGGTCGACTGCATTACATCTACAACTTCATGGGCGAAGAGGAGCAACAGGTTTCGTCACCGCAGCCGGTCCCGCCGGGCAGCCATGTGCTGGGCGTCCGCTATGAGCGCACCGGCACCGTCGAGGGCAGCCACACGCCCCTCGGGGACGTCTCGCTGTACGTCGACGAGACCGTCGTGGCGGGCCGGGCCGGAGTGCGCACCCATCCCGGCAGCTTCGGGCTCGCGGGCGGCGGCGTGTCGGTGGGCCGCAACGCCGGACAGCCGGTGTCGGTGTCCTACCGGGCGCCGTTCGCGTTCACCGGCGGAACCATCGCCCAGGTCGTCGTCGACGTCTCCGGAACGCCCTACATCGACACCGCGCGCGAACTGGCCGCGGCCTTCGCCCGAGACTAGGAGACGCCATGAACGCCAACATGACTCGGCTCGCCCTCGGCTGCATGACGCTGGCGCTGGTGTGCGCCTGCGACCGCACCACCAGCGGTACGGCCTCCGATGCCGTCGACGTCGACGGCGCCGACGTCGGCCGCCGAAGCGTCGGCGACAACGCAGGCGTCGCCGCACGGCAACCACCGAGTCGTCCCCGGACATGTCGCTGCCGCCCTACGGCGTCGTGGAAACCACCAAGCGCCCGGTCACCGCGGGCGAAACCACCTGTGCGCCCGACAGCGCGCCGGCCGACGCGGCAGAGGCCAGGGTTGCCGCCCCCGGTGCACCCATCGTGACCATCGCCGTGCCCGAGGGATTCGCCCTGGGCGCTCCGGCGCAGGGCCCGGGCAGGGCCCCGGGCAAGAAGATGTCGCGCTCAATCTGACCGGTCCCGACGGGATGACCGGCACCGTGACCATCGCCCCGACCACCCTCGACGCGGCGGCGGCCTTTCGGAAGTACGCCGATGAGCGCACCGCCGACTACGAGATCAGCAGTGTCAGCGTGCTGCCCGGCGAGCTGTGTGACTACAGCGGTCAGGAGCTGATGGGCCTGCTCGCCGACAAGCCCGGCCAGGGCATCGATTACGCCGATCGCATCGTGCACGTCTGGACCAACGACGGCGACTTCCTGATCGCGCTGCGGTTGGAGGCGCCAAACGGAACCGCGGGGCTCGACGCCGCCAAGTCGGTGATGCTGGCGGACTTCGGTATCCGTATGCCATGACCGCGCGGCACTAGCCTGAACGCATGCTCACCGAACTCATCGAGCTGCCCGGCGGTGCGTTCCGGATGGGATCGACGAGCTTCTATCCCGACGAAGCGCCCGTGCACACCGCGACCGTGGGCGCGTTCGCGGTCGAGCGCCACCCCGTCACCAACGCACAGTTCGCCGAGTTCGTCGCCGACACCGGCTATGTGACGGTGGCCGAGCGGCCACTGGATCCTGCCTTGTATCCCGGTGTCGCCCCCGCTGATCTGGAGCCCGGCGCATTGGTGTTCCGGCCCACGGCCGGACCGGTCGACCTGCGGGACTGGCGGCAGTGGTGGGACTGGGCGCCGGGCGCGTCCTGGCGGCACCCGTTCGGAGCGGGGTCGACGAACTGGGACTTCCGGGAGCGGCCGGATCATCCAGTGGTGCAGGTCGCCTATCCCGACGCGGCGGCTTATGCGCAGTGGGCGGGCCGGCGGCTGCCCACCGAGGCGGAGTGGGAGTACGCGGCGTGCGGCGGCAGCACCACCACCTACGCCTGGGGCGACGACGTCAGCCCCGACGGCGAACTGATGGCCAACACCTGGCAGGGCCGGTTCCCGTACCGAAACGACGGCGCGCTGGGCTGGATGGGTACCTCGCCGGTGGGCACGTTCCCGCCCAACGGGTTCGGAATCGTCGACATGATCGGCAACGTCTGGGAGTGGACGACGACCGAATACAGCGCCCACCACCGGGTGGATGCGCCCGCGAAAGGCTGCTGCACGCCGTCGCGGGAGCCCGATCCGTCCGTCAACCAGACCCTCAAGGGCGGATCGCATCTGTGCGCCCCGGAGTACTGCCACCGGTACCGGCCCGCGGCCCGGTCGCCGCAGTCGCAGGACAGTGCGACCACGCATATCGGGTTCCGCTGCGTAGTGTGATCCCGGCGGCTCTCGTCGACCGGCGGCCCGACGTCACAGATTTGGTGCATCGCTGCTCGTCACCTAGACTCTAGGGGTTGCCGGTGGCAGACCTCGGCTGGCTTGTGTCAGCCCCGCGTGCCCTTCGGCGGCTCAAGAAGTTCGAGACCGCGCATGTCAGGTTATTCGCCTGCCCGAGTTCGGGTGGGCCGGTGTTCTGGTGTGCACATGAGGAACCCGGTTCACCGGCGGGCAGGGAACGCCGGCGGACCGGGGGAGATAAATAGGGAGATCGAGTGATTCAGCAGGAATCGCGGGTGAAGATCGCCGATAACACGGGCGCCAAGGAGATCTTGTGCATTCGGGTGCTCGGTGGCTCGGGGCGGCGTTACGCCGGCATCGGTGATGTCATCGTGGCGACCGTCAAGGACGCCATCCCCGGTGGCAACGTCAAGAAGGGCGATGTCGTCAAGGCCGTCATCGTGCGCACCGTCAAGGAACGCCGTCGCGCCGATGGCAGCTACATCAAGTTCGACGAGAACGCGGCCGTGATCATCAAGCCCGACAACGATCCGCGCGGTACCCGCATCTTCGGCCCGGTCGGCCGTGAGCTGCGCGAGAAGCGCTTCATGAAGATCGTCTCGCTGGCTCCGGAGGTTTTGTAAATGAAGGTCCACAAGGGCGACACCGTGCTCGTCGTCTCCGGTAAGGACAAGGGCGCCAAGGGCAAGGTCCTGCAGGCCTACCCGACGCGCAACCGGGTGCTCGTCGAGGGCGTCAACCGCATCAAGAAGCACACGGCGGTCTCGGCCAACGAGCGCGGCGCGCAGTCCGGCGGCATCGTCACCCAGGAGGCGGCCATCCACGTGTCGAACGTGATGGTCGTCGACTCCGACGGCAAGCCCACCCGGGTCGGCTACCGCGTCGACGAGGAGAGCGGCAAGCGCGTCCGCATCGCCAAGACCAACGGCAAGGACATCTGAGAATGACCACTACTGAAGCCCCCGAAATCTCGGAAAAGGTGCAGCCGCGCCTGAAGACGCGCTACCGCGAAGAGATCAAGGACGCGCTGAACAAAGAGTTCAATTACGCCAACGTCATGCAGATCCCGGGCGTGGTCAAGGTCGTCGTGAACATGGGCGTCGGTGACGCCGCCCGCGACGCCAAGCTGATCAACGGTGCGGTCAACGACCTGGCGCTGATCACCGGCCAGAAGCCGGAGATCCGCAAGGCCCGCAAGTCGATCGCGCAGTTCAAGCTGCGCGAAGGCATGCCGATCGGTGCGCGCGTGACGCTGCGCGGCGACCGGATGTGGGAGTTCCTGGACCGGCTGGTCTCGATCGCGCCTGCCGCGTATCCGTGATTTCCGCGGTCTGTCGCCCAAGCAGTTCGACGGCACCGGCAACTACACCTTCGGCCTCGAACGAGCAGTCGATGTTCCACGAGATCAACATGGATGACATCGACCGTCCCCGCGGCATGGACATCACCGTCGTCACCTCGGCGACAAACGACGACGAAGGCCGTGCGCTGCTGCGGGCCCTCGGCTTCCCGTTCAAGGAGAACTGAGCAGATGGCAAAGAAGGCTCTGGTCAACAAGGCCAACAAGAAGCCGAAGTTCGCGGTGCGCGGCTACACGCGCTGCAACAGGTGCGGCCGCCCGCACGCGGTCTACCGCAAGTTCGGCCTGTGCCGCATCTGCCTGCGCGAGATGGCGCATGCCGGCGAACTGCCGGGCGTGCAGAAGTCCAGCTGGTAAGCGAACACGCAGTCCAACAGACCTATCTAGGAAAAGGGCGCGGCAGGCCCGGACCGGGAACCGCCGCGAGGAAGGTGACACCACTGTCATGACAATGACGGATCCGATCGCAGACTTCTTGACGCGTCTGCGCAACGCCAACTCGGCGTACCACGACGAAGTGACCCTGCCGCACTCGAAGATCAAGGCGAACATCGCCGAGATCCTCAAGAAGGAGGGTTACATCACCGACTACCGCACCGAAGACGCGCGGGTCGGCAAGTCGCTGGTCGTCTCACTCAAGTACGGCCCCAGCCGCGAGCGCAGCATCGCCGGCCTGCGCCGGGTGTCCAAGCCCGGTCTGCGGGTGTACGCGAAGTCCACCAACCTGCCCCGGGTGCTCGGCGGCCTGGGCGTGGCGATCATCTCCACGTCCTCGGGTCTGCTCACCGACCGTCAGGCGTCACGACAAGGCGTGGGCGGCGAAGTCCTCGCTTACGTCTGGTGAGAGGTAAATAGACATGTCACGTATTGGTAAGCAGCCGGTCCTGGTTCCCACCGGGGTCGATGTGACGATCGACGGGCAGAACCTGTCGGTCAAGGGCCCGAAGGGCGCGCTGACGCTGGACGTCGCCGAGCCCATCGCCGTCGCGCGTAACGACGACGGTGCCATCGTGGTCACCCGCCCCGACGACGAGCGTCTGAACCGCTCGTTGCACGGGCTGTCCCGGACGCTGATCGCCAACCTGGTCACCGGCGTCACCGAGGGCTACACCACCAAGATGGAGATCTTCGGCGTCGGCTACCGCGTGGTGGCCAAGGGCAGCGACCTCGAGTTCGCCCTGGGCTACAGCCACCCGGTTCTGATCACCGCTCCGGAGGGCATCACCTTCGCGGTGGAGACCCCGACGAAGTTCTCGATCTCCGGGATCGACAAGCAGAAGGTCGGCCAGATCGCGGCGAACATCCGCCGTCTGCGGAAGAACGACCCCTACAAGGGCAAGGGCGTCCGCTACGAGGGTGAGCAGATCCGTCGCAAGGTCGGAAAGACAGGTAAGTAATCATGGCTTCCAAGACTGATGGAGCAGCGACCGCCGAGCGTAAGCCGGTCGGACAGAGCGTCTCCGCGGCCCGCCGGGTGGCGCGGATCCGTCGCCACGCACGGCTGCGCAAGAAGGTGGCCGGTACCGCTGAGCGGCCGCGCCTGGTCGTCAACCGCTCATCGCGGCACATCCACGTCCAGTTGGTCGACGACCTGACGGGCACGACCGTCGCCGCGGCGTCATCGATCGAGTCCGACGTGCGTGCGGTCGAGGGCGACAAGAAGGCCCACAGCGTCCGCGTCGGTCAGCTGATCGCCGAGCGCGCCAAGGCCGCCGGCATCGACACCGTCGTCTTCGACCGCGGTGGGTACACCTACGGCGGCCGGATCGCCGCCCTGGCCGATGCCGCCCGCGAGAACGGACTGAGTTTCTAGTGACTGACTTTGTGAACAACGGAAGGACCGCATGATGGCGGAGCAGACTTCGGGTACCGAGGCCGCTGTGGCCTCGAATGCCGGTGCCCCCTCAGCCGGCACCCGTACCGACGTGCAGCGCGGCGGCCGCGACGACCGCGGCGGCCGGGGCCGGCGCGACGACCGCGGCGACCGTGGTGGCCGTGGTGGCCGCGACGGCGGCGACAAGAGCAACTACCTGGAGCGGGTCGTCACGATCAACCGCGTCTCCAAGGTGGTCAAGGGTGGCCGCCGGTTCAGCTTCACCGCGCTGGTCATCGTCGGCGACGGCAAGGGCATGGTCGGTGTCGGCTACGGCAAGGCCAAGGAAGTCCCCGCCGCGATCGCCAAGGGTGTGGAGGAAGCACGCAAGAACTTCTTCCGCGTTCCGCTGATCGGTAGCACCATCGTTCACCCCGTGCAGGGCGAGGCCGCTGCCGGTGTGGTGATGCTGCGTCCGGCCAGCCCGGGTACCGGTGTGATCGCCGGTGGCGCCTGCCGCGCGGTGCTGGAGTGCGCCGGCGTGCACGACGTCCTGGCCAAGTCGCTGGGCAGTGACAACGCGATCAACGTGGTGCATGCCACCGTGGCCGCACTCAAGATGATTCAGCGGCCCGAAGAGGTGGCGGCCCGTCGTGGCCTGCCCATCGAGGACGTCGCGCCGGCCGGCATGCTGCGCGCGCGTCGGGAAAGCGATGCGCTGGCTGCCGCAGCGGCGCGCGAAGGAGGCAGCTAGCCATGGCCCCGAAAATTCACAGGTGAAGATCACCCAGGTGCGCGGCGTCATCGGCGCCCGCTGGAAGCAGCGCGAGAGCCTGCGGACGCTGGGTCTGCGCAAGATCCGCCAGTCGGTGGTTCGCGAGGACAACGCCCAGACGCGTGGCCTCATCAACGTCGTGCACCACCTCGTCGAAGTTGAAGCCGTGGAGGCGAAATGACCATCAAGCTTCACGACCTGAAGCCGGCCCCCGGGTCGAAGACGGCCAAGACCCGTGTCGGTCGCGGCGAAGGTTCCAAGGGTAAGACCGCGGGCCGCGGCACCAAGGGCACCAAGGCGCGCAAGAACGTGCCGGTGACCTTCGAGGGTGGGCAGATGCCGATCCACATGCGGCTGCCCAAGCTCAAGGGCTTCAAGAACCGGTTCCGCACCGAGTACGCCGTCGTCAACGTCGGCGAACTCGCCAAGGCGTTCCCCGAGGGCGGCACCGTCGGTGTCGACGAACTGGTTGCCAAGGGCCTGGTTCGCAAGAACGTCCTGGTGAAGGTCCTCGGCGACGGCAAGCTGACCGCCAAGGTCGACGTCACCGTGCACAAGTTCAGCGGCAGCGCCCGCGAGGCGATCACCGCCGCCGGCGGCAGCGCCACCGAGCTGTAGGTCCGACAGTCGAATTCTGCAACGCTGAAGCCCCCGCCCGGTGCGGGGGCTTCTGCGTTGTGCGGGAGTAACACCGGGCGCTTTCGTCGCGATTAAACTGCGTCTGTCCACATCGAGGAGCAAGCCAATGATTCGCCACCGCCGCAACGCCCGCATCGTCGCTGCGGTGCTCGGTGTTGCCTGGCTCGGCGCCGTCGGTGTCGCCCAGCCCGCCGTGGCCGAGACGGACGACCAGCGGTTCGCCGACGCGGTGGCCACATTGAAGATCCCGACCACACCCGACGACGACCTGCCCGCGGTCGGCCACCGGATCTGCGACATGCTCACCTCGGGTCTGGCAGGCAACATCAACCCGGTGCCGACGGTGCGCGGTGTGGTGAACACCCTGGAGAACGCCGGCTTCAGCCGCGGCCAGGCGGGCGGGCTGATGAAGGCGGCGGTATCGGTCTACTGCCCACAGCACGGCGCGGTCATCGGACGCTGATCCGCGCTCATTCCACGCCGTGCGTGGACGCGCCCGGGCTCACCGTCACCACTCGAAGCAGCCGACGCCGGGAATGCAGCCTCCGCCGCCGCCGGGGCCGCCATGGCCGCATACTCCGTCGGCTGTACATCCGCCGCCGCCGCCGGGCCCGCCAGAGCCGCAGGTTCCATCCGCAGTGCAGCCCCCTCCGCCGCCGGGCCCGCCGCTGCCGCAGACACCATTGGCGCAGCCGTCACCGCCGGGACTCAGCGGTGCGAATTGAGTGACCGATGTACTTGCCGCCGCCGCGTAGGTATCTGCTACCGCGTACGGTGCCGCGGCGATACCGGCCGCCGCGGCCCCCGCCATCAACAGCGGAGCCATGAACTTCAGTTTCGCCATCATGTATTGGTTTTTACCACTCTGAAAATGAAGTTGAAACGGCGAATTCCTCGGCGAATCCTGTCACCCGGCTGAGCTGCGGAATCGCCTCGGTAGCCCGCCGTTGAAGGAGGCCGCTAGCTCTGATTGCGGGGCTCCTCACCGCCTCGTACTCGCCCCGCTAGAGCGGGGCTCCCAGCCGGCTTCGTCGCGCCCGCTAGGTCTGCGGCCGGGCGCCGAGCACGTCGCGGAACAGCGCCTGGCGCAGGGCGAGTTCGCGTGGATCACCCCACACGCTGAAACCCATCCGGTTCATCACGTAGGCGAAGCCGACGCCGGTGTCCGGGTCGGCGAACCCCAGCGAACCGCCGGCTCCCGGCGTCCCGAAGGCGCGGTCCGATCGAGCCGAACAGGGACGTCGGGAACCGGCTTAGAATAGCCCAGCGAGAAGTCGTGTCGTAGTGACAACACCTTGTCCCGCGGCCATTGGTCGGGTCGACCGGCGGGCGGTCAGCGAATCGAGAATGGATGCCGTCAAACCGAGTATCCGAGCCGCCGACGGCGGCGACAGCCCGTACAACTTGGCGACCGCGTCGCGCTTGCCGATCCCGTTGCCCGCCGGGAATCTCGACGACGCGGAACTCGTCCCGGTTGGCCATGTCGTCGCGACCCGCTCACGTCCGCTGGGACATCAGAAAGTCCGTGCGGTAAGGGTACGCGGGATTCAGCATGGCCAAGTGAAACGCGCGGGCATGGTGTTCAGGTGCAAGAGCAGCTGGATGGGTTCCAGTCGTAGGATGCGCGCAATCGCGATCCGGTCCACGGACTGCGGCAGGCCGATGTAGATATCGAGTCCAGCGGGCCGGCGATCTCGTCGGCGAAGAAGCGGCCCAGCGTGCGCCCGGCCGGGTCGACGTGGCGGATGAGCTCCGACTCGTACCAGCCCAGCGACACGGCGTGGTAGCCGTGCCGGGTGCCGGGTGGCCAAGCGGGCATTGGGCGGCGAGGATCTGCTGACAGCCGTTCGGTATCGGCGACGTCGCGAGAGTCGGGCGCCGGTGATCAGCGCGGACAGTCCGGCCTGATGGGACAGCAACTGCCGGACGCGTGATCCCGCCTTTGCCGTTCTGCGCGAACTCCGGCCAGTAGTGGGCCACGTGCGCTCGAAGTCGATCCAGGCCGCTGGGAGGCGGCGACCGCGACGGTAAGGCCGGCAATGCCTTTCGTCGTCGAGTAGATGGTGACGATGGTGTCGCGCTGCCACGGTGCCCTGGTCGTGCCGTCGCGGTAGCCACCCCAGAGATCAACGACTTTGACCCCGTCGCGATACACGGCCACCGCAGCGCCGATTTCGCCACGTTCGGTGAAGTTGGCCCGGAATGCATCGGCCACCTTTCCGTAGCCCTCGTCGACGTCGCCGTGAACATCCGCGGGCGAGACCTTCCCCCTGCCTACCATGCCCGCCATTGTCCCTGCCGAGACCGACGTCTTGGCGGGATCTACTCCATCTTCTCCGCCCGAACGTTCATCTGGGCGGGCTCCAAGGCACCGGTAGGCTCGATCACATGTTCTCCTTCCTGCCGGGTGTCCCCGGTCCCGACGACGTGCGCGCATTGTTCCGTCGAGTCGATACCGCGCGTCATCACGGTGTGCCCGGCGGTTGCATCCTCGAACTCGATCTGCAGACCGTGCCGCCGGAGACCGCGGGCTTCGATCCGCTCGCCATGCTCAACGGATCGGGCCGGCCGCTTCTGCTGCGGGAGGCGGTTGCCGCGATCCACCGTGCGGCCTCCGACGACCGCGTGACCGGGCTGATTGCGCGGGTGCAGATTCCGGCCGCCGCGGCGGGCCCGGTCCAGGAGTTGCGGGACGCGGTGGCGGCCTTCACGGCGGTCAAGCCGTCGCTGGCGTGGGCCGAGACCTATCCCGGCACACTGTCGTACTACCTGGCGTCGGCGTTCGGCGAGGTGTGGATGCAGCCGTCGGGCACCGTCGCGCTGGTCGGCTTCGCCACCAACGCGCTGTTCCTGCGCGATGCGCTCGACAAGGCGGGTCTCGAGGCGCAGTTCGTCGCGCGCGGCGAATACAAGTCGGCGGCAAACCTTTTCACGCAGGACCGGTACACCGACGCCCACCGGGAGGCCGACAGCCGGCTGCTGGAGAGCCTGCATTCCCAGGTGTGGCAGGCGGTCGCCGAGTCCCGCGGGATCGCGTCGGAGGCCGTCGACGCGCTCGCCGACCGGGCGCCGCTGCTGCGGGACGACGCGGTGGCCGGCGGTCTGGTGGACCGCATCGGCTTCCGTGACGAGGCCTACGGCCGGATCGCCGAAATGACCGGCGCGCAAGACATCTCAGGCGCGCCCGACGACAAGGACGTCCCACCGCGACTGTATTTGTCCCGCTATGCGCGTGCCAACGCACCCACGTTGCCGAAACCGGCCGTCCCGGGCCTGAAGTCCCAGCCGAAGATCGCCGTGGTCACCCTGGCCGGACCGATCGTCAGCGGCCGCGGCGGTCGTCAGTTCTCGCCGATGGGATCGTCGAGCGCGGGCGGTGACACCATCGCCGCCGCACTGCGGGAAGCGGCCGCCGATGACGACGTCGCGGCCATCGTGTTGCGGGTCGACAGTCCCGGCGGTTCGGTCACCGGATCGGAGACCATCTGGCGGGAGGTCGTGCGCGCCCGGGACGGCGGCAAGCCGGTGGTGGCGTCGATGGGCGCGGTCGCGGCGTCCGGCGGCTATTACGTGTCGATGGCGGCCGACGCGATCGTGGCGAACCCGGGCACCATCACGGGTTCGATCGGTGTGGTCACCGGCAAGCTGGTGGCCCGGGATCTCAAGGACCGCTTGGGTGTCGGCACCGATTCGGTGCGCACCAACGCCAATGCCGACGCGTGGTCGGTCAACGCGCCGTTCACCGCCGAGCAGCACGCACAGGTGGAGGCCGAGGCCGATCTGTTCTACACCGATTTCGTGCAACGGGTGGCCCAAGGCCGGGACCTCAGCGTCGCGGCGGTCGACGACGTCGCCCGGGGCCGGGTGTGGACCGGTGCCGACGCCGCCGACCGGGGCCTCGTAGACGAATTGGGCGGGTTGCGCACCGCGATCCGGCGCGCCAAGGTGCTGGCCGGACTCGACGCGGACGCCAAGGTCAAGATCGCGGGCTACCCCGGTTCGTCCCTGCGTGAAACGTTGCGGCCCAAGCCATCGTCACAGCCTGCGGCGGCATCGCTGCCGGCGGCCGTCGGCGGTCTGCTCGCCATGACGGTCACGGGGATGGTCGACCAGGCGCAGCGTTCGGTGACCGGTGCCAACGTGCTGTGGCTGGGGGAGTGGCGGTTCTGACGTACCGCTGCGCGCTGACGTAGACGATGTCGCCGAGCGGGCCGTCGTCCTCGATCTGCGGGACGTCGAGGCCGTAGCGGACGAAGAGTTCGTCACGCGGTGAACCGGTTACCCGCCAACCTTTTTCGCGCAGATACTCCATGACGTGGCTGCGTTCGCCGGCGTAGACGAGGTTGGGCATGTCGATGTCCATGCCGAGTTCGCGCAGCGGCGCCGACATCTCGCGGGCCTTGTCGGCATCGAAACTCATGATGCCGGGCACGTATTCGGTGGCGACGGTGCTGCCGGGCGCCGACAGCGCGGTGAGGTCGTCGAACAGCCGGTCCTGCGCTTCGGGCGGCAGGTAGATCAACAGCCCCTCGGCCAGCCATGCGGTGGGTGCGGCGGGATCGAAGCCCGCGTCCTGCAGTGCCGTGGGCCAGTCTTCGCGCAGATCGATCCCGATGGTGCGGCGGGTGGCGGTCGGCTGCGCGCCGATCCCCGCCAGCGTCCGTGTCTTGAACTCGACGACGTCGGGTTGATCGAGCTCGTAGACCACCGTGCCGGCCGGCCACGGCAGCCGGAATGCCCGCGAATCCAGCCCCGAGGCCAGGATCACCGCCTGCCGCACACCGGCCGCGGTGGAATCCGTGAGGTAATCGTCGAAGTACTTGGTGCGCACGGCCATTGCATCGATCATGGCCTGTGCGCGTTCCGGTGAGGAGTTGGGGAACTGCGAGAGATCCATCTGGCCGTCGAGCATCCTGGTGAAGAAGTCGATGCCGACCGCGCGGACCAGCGGCGCGGCGAACGGGTCATTGATCAGGCCGCGCGGGTCGGTGCTCGCGACGGCCCGGCCCGCGGCCACCAGGGTCGCGGTGGCGCCGACGCTGGAGGCCAGATCCCAGGAATCGTCTCCGGTGCGTGCCATCTGTGGCGCCTACCCGAATACGGCGGCGAGATAGCCGGATTGGCCGGCGAACGTCGCCAGTTCGTCGTCGGGGAGCTCGAAACCGTTGGCGGCGAAGGCGTCCAGCGTCGAACGCACCGTGACCTGCCAGCCATGTGACGCCAGATAGTTGCCGGCGGACTGACGTTCACCGGAATAGAAGAGTTCGGCGAGGTTGATGTCGGACCCGATGCGGCGGGTACGTTCAGCGAGCCGTTCGGCCCAGTCCTGTGGCAGCGACTGCAGGTCCATGTGCTCGGTGGCCAGCCGGCTGCCCGGCGCGGACAGCTCGGTGATGTTGTCGAACAGCCGGTCCTGCGCGTCGGGCGGCAGGTACACCAGCAGCCCTTCGGCGATCCACGCGGTGGGCTGCGTCGGATCGAACCCGGCGGCGCGCAGTGCCGCGGGCCAGTCGTCGCGCAGGTCGATGCCCACGGTCCGGCGGTCGGCCGACGGGGCCGCGCCGAGGCCGGTGAGGGTGCGGGTCTTGAACTCGATCACCTGGGGTTGGTCGATCTCGTACACCACGGTGCCGTCCGGCCAGTCGAGTCGGTAGGCGCGGGTGTCGAGCCCGGACGCCAAGATGACGGCCTGGCGAATCCCTGCAGCGGTCGCCTCGGTGAAGAAGTCGTCGAAATACCTTGTGCGGACGGCGATCTGCTCATTCATTCGAGCCGGATTCAGTGCCGGATCGTCGTCAACGGTGATTTCGCCGTCGATCAGCCGCACGAATGTGTCGAGCCCGACCGCGCGCACCAACGGTTCGGCCAGCTGATCGTCCAGCAGCGCACCGGGGCCTTGTGAGGCCATCGCGCGCGAGGCGGCCACCGCGGTCGCCGTGGCTCCGACGCTGGAGGCCAGATCCCACGAGTCGCCGTCGGTTCGTGCAGAGGTGTTGTTCGTCATGGATTTCCTTGTCAATCGCGGACCGCGGTGACCGCGATCGAGTCCTGCAGCGGCACCACACTGTCGTCGACGGGGAATTGGCGGCCGTAGTCGGCGAACACGTCCAACCGGTTGCGGGAGTGGACAGACCAGCCGCTTGCGCCGAGGTAGTCGACGACGTGGTTGCGTTCACCCCCGTAGAACAGATTGGTGAAGTCGAGGTCGAAACCGTCGCCCTGCCAGGCGCCGGCGATTTCCTTGGCCCGCTCGGCGAGCGTGGCGCCGAAGTCACCGCCGTGGAACTCCGTCGCCAGGCGGCTGCCGGGGGCGGACAAGGCGGTGATGTTGTCGAACAGCCGGTCCTGCGCGTCGGGCGGCAGATACATCAACAGGCCCTCAGCGCTCCACGCCGAGGGTGCGGCGACGTCGAACCCGCTGTCGCGCAACGCCGTCGGCCAATCCTCGCGCAGGTCGATTGCGACAGTGCGGAGTTCGGCGGTCGGCTCGGCACCCAGCTTCGCCATCGCGCCGGTCTTGGCCTCGATCACCTGCGGCTGGTCGATCTCGTAAACCACGGTGCCGTCGGGCCACGGCAACCGGTAGGGCCGCGCATCGAGTCCGGACGCCAGGATGACCGCCTGCCGGACGCCCGCGCCCGTGGCTTCGAGGAAGAAGTCGTCGAAAAACCGGGTGCGAACCGCCATCACATCTGTCATCAGGCGGATGCCCGCTCCGTTGGCGTCATCGGGTATCTCGAACTCGCCGTCGACCAGTTTGGTGAAGAAGTCGATGCCGACCTCGCGAACCAACGGCGCCGCGTAGGGGTCGTTGATGATTGCATCGGGTTGGACGGTCGCCAGGGCGCGAGCGGTGGCGACCATGGTCGCCGTCGCCCCCACGCTGGAACCCAGATCCCAGCTGTCGCTGTCCGTACGTGCCATGCCCCTCTGACCTCCGTGCGCTATTTCTCGGCGGTGACGTAGACGATGTCGGCGAAACCCTCGCCGGGCTCCAGAGGCGTCCAGGCCATACCTCGTGAGCAGGTCGTTGGTCGGCACGCTGGTGGTGCCCCAGCCGTGCCCCTGCAGGTAGGTCGTCACCTCGGCGCGGTCGCCGAGGAACACCAACTCGGAGAAATCGATGTCGAACCCGTGGGCGCGCCACCGGTCGGCCCCGGCCTGCATCCGCTCGCGGGCCTCGTCGTCATCGAGGTCCTGGTGTTGTCGGCACACCCTCGGCGCCGAGCCGGCTGCCCGGTGCGCTCAGCTCGGTCGATCTGGTCCAGCAGCCGGTCCTGCGCCTCGGGCGGCAGGTAGCCGAACAGGCCCTCCGCGATCCAGGCGGTGGGTTTCGTCTTGTCGAAGCCGGCGCCGGCCAGCGCGGCCGGCCAGTCCTGACGCAGGTCGACCGCGACCGTGTGCAGTCGTGCGGTCGGCTCGGCGCCGAGATCCGGCCAGCGTGCCGGTCTTGAAGGCGATCACCTCGGGCTGGTCGATCTCGAACACCACGGTGCCGGCCGGCCAGTCCAGCCGGTAGGCAGCGGGCGTCGAGGCCCGAGGCCAGAATCACCGCCTGCCGGATCCCGGCGCGACCGGCGTCGGCGAAGAAGTCGTCGAAGAACCGGGTGCGCGCGGCCATGCCGTCGGCGAACCGCCGCATACCCACCGGCGAATCACCCCCGTCGAGATCCTCCGGACGAAGGTCGCCGGTGGCCAGTCGGGTGAAGAAGTCCACCCCGACGGCGCGCACCAGGGGCTCGGCGAACGGGTCGTCGATGACGGCGTTGTCGGCATTGGTGGCGACGGCGCGCGCGGCGGCGACCATCGTTGCGGTCGCCCCGACGCTCGAGGCGAGGTCCCAGGTGTCGTTGTCGGTGCGTGGCATGGCATCCCCTAAATGAAGCGAAAGACAGATTTTACTTAGACTATATAACGAGCTAGTGCGAGCCTACGCGCTCGAACCTGGGTGATGACTGTGAGCGGCGCCGGCCCGCCGGTGGATGCGGGTCCATGCTCGCCCAACTGTTAGTCTCGTAGACTGATCGGCGCGCGACCACGTCGGCCAGCCCATGGGCACGTCCGGGCGGCACACGGCGCGTCACCACAGGACCCACCCGACGCTGGCCAGACCAGCCTCACTGGCACGCCGCGGTCGCCACGTTGGCCGCGCAGGAGGAAGAGTGCTCTCGGCTTTCATCTCGGCGCTGCGGACACCCGACCTCAGGCGCAAGATCCTTTTCACGCTCGGCATCGTGATTCTCTACCGGGCCGGCGCATCGCTGCCCGCCCCAGGCGTCAACTACCGAAACGTGCACCAGTGCATCGAGCAGGTCAGCGGCGGCAGTTCGGGGCAGATCTACTCGCTGATCAACCTGTTCTCCGGCGGTGCATTGCTGCAGCTGGCGGTGTTCGCGGTGGGCGTCATGCCCTACATCACCGCGAGCATCATCGTGCAGCTGCTCGGCGTGGTGATCCCGCGCTTCGAGCAGCTCCGTAAAGAAGGCCAGGCCGGCCAGGCCAAGATGACGCAGTACACGCGTTATCTGGCGATCGCGCTGGCCGTCCTGCAGGCCACGTCCATCATCGCGCTGGCCGCCAACGGCCAGTTGCTGCAGGGCTGCGAGCTGGACATCATCCCCGACCAGAGCATCTTCACGCTGGTGGTCATGGTCCTCGTGATGACCGCAGGCGCGGCCCTGGTGATGTGGATGGGCGAGCTGGTCACCGAACGCGGTGTCGGCAACGGCATGTCGCTGCTGATCTTCGCCGGCATCGCCGCCCGCATCCCGGCGGAGGGCAAGTCGATCCTGGACAGCCGCGGCGGCATGATCTTCGCCCTGGTGTGCCTGGCGGCCCTGATCATCATCATCGGCGTGGTGTTCGTCGAGCAGGGTCAGCGCCGCATCCCGGTCCAGTACGCCAAGCGCATGGTCGGCCGCCGGATGTACGGCGGTACGTCGACCTACCTGCCGCTGAAGGTCAACCAGGCCGGCGTCATCCCGGTCATCTTCGCGTCGTCGCTGATCTACATCCCGCACCTGATCACCCAGCTGATCCGCAGCGGCAGCCCGAACCCCGGCAACAGCTGGTGGGACAAGTTCGTCGGCAACAACCTGACCAACCCGGCCGACCCGGTGTACATCGCGATCTACTTCGGTCTGATCATCTTCTTCACGTATTTCTACGTCTCGATCACGTTCAATCCCGACGAGCGTGCCGACGAGATGAAGAAGTTCGGCGGCTTCATCCCCGGCATCCGGCCGGGCAGGCCCACCGCGGACTATCTGCGCTACGTGCTCAACCGTATTACGCTGCCGGGATCGATCTATCTGGGCGTCATCGCCGTCCTGCCCAACCTGTTCCTCGAGATGGGCAACAGCGGCGGCGTCCAGAACCTGCCGTTCGGCGGCACAGCGGTTCTGATCATGATCGGTGTCGGTCTGGACACCGTCAAACAGATCGAGAGCCAACTCATGCAGCGCAACTACGAAGGGTTCCTCAGGTGAGAATCGTTTTGCTCGGACCGCCCGGCGCGGGTAAAGGCACTCAGGCGATACAGCTGGCGGAGAAGCTCGGGGTTCCGCAGATCTCCACCGGCGACCTCTTCCGACACAACATCAGCACCGGCACCGAACTCGGCCTGGAGGCCAAGAAGTACCTCGACGCCGGCGATCTGGTCCCCGCCACCCTGACGAACGCGCTGGTCGACGACCGGCTCAACGCCGCCGACGTCGCCGAAGGGTTCATCCTCGACGGGTTCCCGCGCTCGGTCGAGCAGGCCCAGGCGCTCGCCGAGATGCTCAAAAAGCGTGGCCTGAAACTCGACGCCGTCGTGGAGTTCCGCGTTCCCGAGGACGAACTCGTCGCGCGCCTGCAGGGCCGCGGCCGCGCCGACGACACCGAAGAGGTCATCCGTAACCGGATGAAGGTGTACCGGGATGAGACGGCACCGCTGCTGGACTTCTACGCGACCGAGCTGAAGACCGTCGACGCGGTGGGAGCGGTCGACGAGGTGTTCGCGCGCGCCCTGCGGGCGCTCGGCCGCTAGGGCCGCTGTTCCATGGTCGCCGTCCCGAGACTGCGCAACCGCAAGGTGGTCGCCCAGCGCAGCGCCGGTGAACTCGACGCCATGGCCGCCGCGGGCGCGCTGGTGGCCGCGGCACTGCAGGCGGTGCACGACGCCGCCGCCCCGGGTGTCTCCACCCTGGCGCTCGACGAGATCGCCGAGGCGGTCATCCGGGACGCCGGTGGCACCCCGTCCTTCCTGGGGTATCACGGATTTCCCGCGTCCATCTGCGCCTCGGTCAACGACCGCGTGGTGCACGGCATCCCGTCGGCGGCCGAGACAATCGCGTCCGGCGACCTGGTGTCCATCGACTGCGGCGCGATCGTCGACGGCTGGCACGGCGACTCGGCAATCACCTTCGGCGTCGGTGCGTTGATCCCCGTCGACGACATGTTGTCCCGCGCAACCCGGGAATCCATGGAGGCCGGCATCGCGGCGATGGTGCCCGGCAACCGGCTCACCGACGTATCCCACGCGATCGAAGTCGGCACGCGGGCCGCCGAGGAGCGTTACGGCCGCCGGTTCGGCATCGTCGAGGGATACGGCGGGCACGGCATCGGCCGGCAGATGCACATGGATCCGTTCCTGGCCAACGAGGGTCAGCCCGGCCGTGGTCCGCTGTTGGCCGCCGGATCGGTGCTGGCGATCGAGCCGATGCTGACATTGGGCACCGTCAAGACGCGGATCCTCGACGACGAGTGGACCGTCGTCACCACCGACGGGTCGCGCGCCGCCCACTGGGAGCACACCGTTGCCGCCACGGACGCCGGGCCGCGCATTCTCACCCTGCCCGCCTGAAGATACGTGAACCGATTGACCGCCCGCCTCGTATCATCGGCGGAGGCTGGAAATGGTGGAGTCCGAGGACCACGAAACGACACTGATGCGGGTGCTCTACGACGAGCACGCCGCGGCGCTGTGGCGATATGCGGTCCGCCTGACCGGTGACCGGGCACGGGCCGAGGATGTGGTGCAGGAGACGCTGCTGCGCGCCTGGCAACATCCCGAGGTCACCGAGGACACCGAACGTTCGGCGCGGGCCTGGTTGTTCACCGTCGCCCGCAACATGATCATCGACGAGCGCCGCAGTCCACGGTTCCGCAGGGAGAACGGCTCGCTGGAATCGGTGAAGGAGCCGGAGAACACCGGTCCGGACGAGGTCAACGCCGCGCTGGACCGACTGCTGCTCGGCGACGCAATGGCACAGCTGTCACAAGAACACCGCGCCGTGATCCGGCGCTCGTATTATCTGGGTTGGACGACCGCGCAGATAGCGGAGGATCTGCAGATCGCGGAGGGCACCGTAAAATCACGCTTGCACTACGCGGTCCGGGCGCTCCGGTTGACGTTGCAGGAAATGGGGGTAACGCGATGACGGCCGACTTCCCCCGCAAGGGGTTCCCGGGCGGTGGCACCTCCCAACCGGCGAGCGACGACCCGTACGACATGTGGGACGCGGCCTACGTGCTGGGTTCGCTGTCGAGCAATGAGCGCCGCGAATACGAGACGCATCTCAGTACTCTGCCCGCCGTGCCGCACGGCAGTGGCCGAACTCAGCGGCATGCCGGCGTTGTTGGCGCTGCTGGACCGCGACGAGATGGCCGCGGCAACCGAGTCGCCGGTGGAGCCGCCGCCGTTGCGGCCCGAGGTGCTCGACTTGCTGCTGGAGAAGGTGAGTTGGCGGCGCCGCCGTTCGCGGTGGGTGGCCGCGACGGTCACCGCGGCGGCCGCCGTGGTACTTGCGCTGGGCGTGTTCGTCGCGGTGGGTTCCACTGCGTTCGAACCGCCGACGGTGCCGCAAACCACGGTGAGTGCCATGACGATGGCGCCGGTCGCGCCGTCGGAACTGAGCGCTTCGTTCACGCTGACCAGTCACGGCTGGGGCACCAACATCGACATGACGTGCACCTACTCCGCGTCGGCCGACACGGCCGACGGCCACGACGACGACGCCGGTGACAAGCTGGCGATGGTCGCGGTTGGCCGCGACGGTAATCATGTCCAGCTGGCCACCTGGATGGCGCAGACCGGTGTCACCGCGCTGACCAGTGGAAGCACGTCGATGCCGATCGACGAGATCGCCGCTGTGCAAGTGGTTTCCGCCGACACCGGAGATGTTCTGCTGCAACGAAATCTGTGAATCCCGTCCCTCGGGTGAACCACCGCCTGCCGGCGGTCGTGTCACTGTCAGAGTTCGAGGGACAGGTGATCGGATGGCTAGACAACACCGGGTGGTTGACCACATCGTCGACTGTCTTGCGGCGATGGGCGTCGAACATCTCTTCGGTGTCGACGGTGCCAACATCGAAGACCTTTATGACGCAGCGCATTTCCGCGATGACATCACCGCAGTGCTGGCGAAGCACGAGTTCTCGGCGGCAACCATGGCCGACGGATACAGCCGGGCGACAGCACGCCTGGGCGTCGTCATGGCCACATCCGGCGGCGGGTCACTGAATCTGGTTGCAGGACTTGGTGAGTCGCTGGCAAGCGGGGTTCCCGTTCTGGCGCTGGTCGGTCAACCGCCGATGTCGATGGACGGCCGCGGAAGCTTTCAGGACACCAGCGGCCGCAATGGCGCGCTGGACGCGTCGGCGTTGTTCTCCGCGGTGTCGCTCTCGTGTGTACGGGTGACCAGCCCCGATGGCATCACCGATGCGCTGGATGCGGCAATCGCCGTCGCTCTTCGCGGAGGACCCTCAGTTATTCTGCTGCCCAAGGATATTCAACAGAGTCTGATCGACATCGCCGCTCCGGCCCGACGTCGTATCAGCGCCCCGGCAGTCGGGCGATCCGCAGCCGATTGTGCGGGCGCTGCGCCGTGCCCGCGGTCCGGTCACGATCATCGCCGGCGAGCAGGTGGCCCGCGACGATGCCCGCGCCGAACTCGAGCAGTTGCGCTCGGTGCTCGGCGCCCGGGTGGCCACCGTTCCGGACGCCAAGGACGTCAGTGCCCGCCCCGACCTCGGGGTGACCGGGGTGATGGGCCATCCCGGTGTCGCCGGCGCAGTCCGCGACAGCGCGTTGTGCCTGATCGTCGGGACCCGGCTGACGGTGACGGCGCGGGCGGGGCTCGACGACGCCCTGGCAGCGGTTCCGACCATCTCGATCGGCGGTGCCGCCCCGTTCGTGCCGTGCACCCACGTCCGATCAGATGATCTGCGGAAGTCGTTGTCGCAGTTGGCAATCAGTCTGTCCGAGGGGCTCGCTCCCCGCGAGTCGGCGCCCGGCTGCATCCCGTTGCGGCCGCCGGCGCACCACGGCCCCGGCGTCCGGTATCGCGACGCGATCGCCGCCCTGGATCGCGCGCTGCCCGACGGTACGGACATCGTCGTGGACGCGGGCAACACCGGTGCCGCGGCCATCCACAACCTGCCGGTTCGCCAGGACGGGCGGTTCCTCGTCGCGCTCGGGATGGGTGGCATGGGGTACAGCTTCGGGGCCGGCATCGGCATGGCGTTCGGGCGCAACCGACGTACCGTTGTGATCGCCGGAGACGGCTCGTTCTTCATGCACGGCATGGAGATTCACACCGCGATTCAATACCGGTTGCCGATCACCTTCGTGTTGTTCAACAACAACGCCCACGCCATGTGTGTGACCCGCGAGCAACTGTTCTACGACGGGCTGTACAGCTACAACCGGTTCTCGCCCAGCCTGCTCGGCGCAGGGTTGGCGCGAATGTTCCCCAGCCTGGTGTCGGTCGATGTCAGCAGTGTCGGCGAGTTGCAGGCCGCGCTGGTACACGCGCTGGCAGTCGACGGGCCGTCGGTGGTCAGCATCGCCTGCTCGGCCGACGAGATTCCACCGTTTGCACCTTTTCTCGCTGCGGCCCAACACGTTTCACAATCCGTTACAACTCCGAAGGGAACCAGGACAGATGTCACTGCCAGCGCTTGACGATATTGCCGGACCGATCGACGGTGTGACCCGTATCGAGACGAGTCCGCGGGAGAAGGCCACCCCGATCATCATGGAGATGATGCGGTCGGTGTACCCGCACGAGCAGGTCTTCGGTGAGTACTGCACCGTCAACGAATACGTGGACTGCCCGCCCGACGAACTCTACGAGTATCTGTCGGACACCCGCAGCCTGGAGGAGTGGACGTACAGCCTGCGTGGGTTCACCACCACCGACGAACCCGGGCTGTGGCTGGCCTACGACCGGCTCGGCACCGAGACGCGGATCTACACCCGCACACACGCCAACCCGGACGCGCGCACCGTCGACTACCACTGCGCATGGGACCAGGGCCACCACCTCTGGATGATCTACCTGATGCGGGTCGTCGACGCGCAGCTGGTGCTCGACAAGCCGGGATCGGTGGTGCTGTGGACCAACTGCCACCATCCGTTCTACGACCACAACCCGTATCCGGAGACCGCGCCGCCGGACCGTCCGGTGTGGGTGGGTGACTTCTGGGACATGTTCGGCGCCGGGCATCTGCTCGAGCTGAAGAATCTCAAGGCAATCGCGGAGTACCGCCACCGCAACGGCCTGCCCGTCGCACCCGTGTGGATGAGGTGAGTGTCGTGACTCCCGTGAGCCTGCTCGACGTGTCCACCTATCTACCCGGTGAGCCGATCGGCGTGGAGTATTACGAACAGTTCGCGGGTTCCGACGAACTGCGCGACAACCTGATGTTCCGCGCTCCGCGGCACCGGCATCACGTCGCACCCGACGAAACCGCGATCGACATGGTCGAACGGGCGGCGCAAGGGGTCATCGACCGGCACGGACACGACGTGGTTGCGGGCGCCGACGTGCTGATCACCCACACCCAGTTGCCCGACATGCCGTTCTACGGCGGCGGCGGTGGCATGGCGCACCGACTGGGCATGAAGCCGCGGTTCGTCATCGACCTGCACAACGGTGGCTGTGCGGCATTTGTCCTGGGCCTGCAGCTGGCGCGGCAACTGCTCGCCTCCGGCGAGGGGCGGACCGCGGTGGTTGCGGTCGCCCAGAACGCGGCGGGCCAGGTCTTCGATCAGAAGACCGTGCGGCGCAAGGCGCAGGCCGCCGTCCCCGGCGACGGCGCAGCGGTCGGTCTGGTGGCGGTGTCGGACGCCTCGCCCATTCTGGGGGTCGAGTGCCGCACCTACGGCGAGTACGCCGGCGACATGACCATCTCGATGGACCCGCCACGCAAGTGGTGGCAGCCGGGTCCGGGCGAGGGCTGCATCGGTTTCACCGAGTCGAAGATCACCAAGGTGCTGGCCCGTGGCAACCGCCAGGTGCCCGAAGTGGCACTGGCGGTGTGCGACCGCATCGGCGTCCGATCCGCCGACGTCGACCTGCTCGTCACCAATCAGCCCAACCGCGTGTTTCTGCGCAACTGGCGCGAGGCGCTCGAATTGCCCGCGGAACGACACCGCGACACCTTTGACGAGTGCGGCAACCTGTTCGCCGCCGGTATCCCGGTCAACTTCGACCGTGCCGTCTCCGACGGTCAGGTGAAGCCCGGTGATCTCGTGCTGATGGCGGCGTTCGCGCACGCCGGTGACTTCGCCGGCGCCGCCGCGATCCGGTGGGGCGGCCGCGGCTGATGGCCGGCACGCTCAACCGGCAGGCCGTCGTTCTGCCGGTCCTGCCGGCCGCCGTCGACCCATTGGCGTTGTCGCTCAACGAGAATCCCTTTCCGCCACTGCCGGCGGTGCAGTCGGCGCTCATCGAATCCATCGGTGTTGCCAACCGCTACCCGGAGTTCCTGCCGGAACGGCTGCGGGGGCTGATCGCGGCGCACATCGGCGTGGGGGAGAACCAGGTGGTGCTCGGCGCCGGGGCCACTGGCGTGGCGATGCAGGTGCTGCACGCCGCGACAGATCCCGGTGACCGGATGGTGATGACGACCCCGACGTTCGACGGCTATCCGATCTTCGCGCAGATGGCCCGCCTGGTGTCGGTGACGGTTCCGATGGACCCGCACGGCCATCACGACCTCGACGCGCTTGCGGACGCCGCAAGTTCGGCCCGGGTGGTGGTGCTGTGCCGACCCCACAACCCAAGTGGGACGCTGGAATCCGCCGCCGATGTCGAGAGGTTCCTGCGACGGGTACCGCCCGCCACCATCGTGCTCCTCGATGAGGCCTACATCGAGTTCGCGGCGCCGGAACACCAGCTCGACGGGCCGGCCCTGGTGCGTCGTTTCCCGAATGTGGTGGTGCTGCGGACCTTCTCGAAGGCCTACGGGCTGGCTGGTCTGCGGATCGGCTACGGGTTCGGTGCCCCCGAGCTGATCCGGAGACTGTGGACGATGCAGCTGCCGTTCGGCATGGGTATCACCAGTCTGGTCGCTGTCGCGGCCTGTTACGGCGCGGAAACGCAGTTGCAGCAACGGATCCGGCAGATCCGCTCGGAGCGCAACCACCTACGGATGCGGCTTCGGGCGGCCGGGATCTACAGTACCGACGCGCATGCGAACTTCGTCTACCTGCCGCCGGCCGGGCGGCCGTGGCGGCAGGTGTTCGACGTGGATGACCCGAGTTCGCCGCGGGTGCGTCACTACGCCGACGGCGCGGTGCGCATCACCGTCGGTGGACGGTCATCGACCAGGGCGGTGCTGGCAGCGATCAGCTGAAGCCGACGGGCGTCATGCGGTATGAATGGGCGGATGCCCGAATCACCGGACCCGAGAAGCCCGATCCCATTGCGCAGGCACGCGCGAACTGGGAACGGGCGGGCTGGGGTGACGTCGCCGAGGGGATGGTGGCGGTGACCTCGGTGATGCGGGCCCACCAGATCCTGCTGGCCCGTGTCGAAAACGCGTTGCGGCCCTATGACCTGAGCTTCTCGCGGTTCGAACTGCTGCGGTTGCTGGCATTCAGCCGCAGCGGCGCACTTCCCATCAACAAGGCATCCGATCGGTTGCAGGTACACGTCACCAGCGTCACGCATGCCATCCGTCGACTCGAGGCCAATGGCCTGGTGCGCCGGTTGCCGCATCCCACCGACGGCCGTACCACGCTGGTGGAGATCACCGAGCTGGGCCGGTCCACGGTCGAGGACGCGACCGGGACGCTCAATGGCAAAGTGTTCGCCCAAATCGGCATGTCGGGTGCCGAGTCACGCGCCCTGGTGGCGTCAATCGAGACATTGCGGCACAGCGCGGGCGATTTCTAGCGCCGAGCGATAACACTGTTGCACCGAAGCGGTGAACTGCCGATGAAGTGGCAGGTGGGGCGCTAGACTTCGGCGAGATTTTTCATTTGCCCGCATCTAGTATCGGCACACGCTATACGTGTTTGCTGAAGGGGTGAGGTGGATGCCGCAGCTGAGGACCGGACCGGCGCTGTTGCGGTGGTTTGTGGCCTTGGCAGGGCTGGCCGCAGTCCTTGGTGCCCTGGTGTCGCTGTCGATGCCGATGGCGCTGCACGTCGTCGACCGGACGGGTATCCCGATCGCGTGCGGGACGGGTCTGCATTCCGACGGTGAGACGGCTCGTCACGAGGACTCCCTGAACCATCAACAGCATCAGCTGGTGAGTGCGCAGTTCGTCGTGTCCGACTACGCCGGTGAATGCACCGAGCGGGTCGTGGACCGCAGGTGGCTGGCCGCCGGGGTGGCCGGCTTGGGTGCCGCGCTCGCGTTGGGCGCCTACCTGGCGCCCTACGTCGTCACGGACCGGCCCGGCCGCCGCAGACAGGTTCCGGCAGACGCGAACGCCGACTCGCTCAACTCGTACGCAGCATGGTGATGACGGCGCTGAAATCCTTGGCGGCGTTGGAGGCGTCGGACTCGATGAACCCAGCGTAGATCTCGGCGGCGTGGGTGCCCAGCGGTGCCGCCGAACCGGTCGAGGACGACCGCGGCCATGGCCAGTCCGAGGTCTTTGTTCATCAACGCGGTGGCGAAGCCCGGCTTGAAATCGTTGTTGGCCGGTGATGTCGGAACCGGTCCGGGCACCGGGCAATTGGTGTGTACCGCCCAGCAGTTGCCGGTCGCCCCGGTGATCACGTCGAACAGAGCCTGCGCCGAGAGTCCGAGTTTCTCGGCGAGGACGAAGGCTTCGCCGACCGCGATCTGCTGAACCGCCAGCACCATGTTGTTACACACCTTGGCCGCCTGGCCCGCGCCGGCACTGCCGCAGTGAACCACCTTGCCCGCCATCGGATCCAGTACGGGGCGGGCGGCGTCGACAGCGACATCGGAGCCGCCGACCATGAATGCCAGGGTGCCCGCCACCGCGCCCTTGACGCCTCCGGAAACCGGAGCATCAAGCTGGTCGAAACCGTGTCCCGCGGCGAGCTTGTTGACGTCGCGGGCGTCGTCGACGGAGATGGTCGAGCTGTCGATGAACAGGGTTCCGGGCTTGGCGACGGGCAGAATGTCGGCGTAGCAGCGCTTCACCAGATCCCCGTTCGGAAGCATGGTGATCACCACGTCCGCATCGGCGACGGCTTCTGCGGCGGTGTCGAACACCGTGGCGCCCTTCTCGGCGGCCGCCCGGGCCGCCGCGGCCACCGGGTCGAACCCGCGAACGGCGTGCCCGGCCGCAACCAGGTTGGCCGCCATCGGCCCGCCCATGTTGCCCAGGCCCAGGAATGCCACCGTGCTTTTTTGCAGGCTCATTGAAGATGCCCTTCTATGCCGACGCCCGCGCGCGGGCTGCCTCGGCGCGTCCGATGACGACGCGCATGATCTCGTTGGTGCCCTCGAGGATCCGGTGCACCCGCAGGTCCCGGACGATCTTCTCGAGTCCGTACTCGCGCAGATACCCGTATCCGCCGTGCAACTGCAGGGCCTGATCGGCGACGCCGAAGCACGTGTCGGTGACGTACCGCTTCGCCATGGCGCACAGTTCCACCTTGTCGGCGGAGTTGTTGTCGAGTGCAGAAGCCGCCCGCCACAACAGGATCCGGGACGTCTCCAGTGCGGTGGCCATATCGGCGAGCGCGAACCGGATGGTCGGTTCGTCGATGAGCGCGCCGCCGAAGGCCTCCCGGTCGCGCACGTACGCCGCCGCCTTGTCGTAGGCGGCCTGCGCACCACCGAGCGAGCACGCCGCGATGTTCAGCCGCCCGCCGTTGAGGCCGTTCATCGCGATGGCGAACCCCTGACCCTCCCCGTCGGCGCCGCCGAGCATGGCGTCCGCCGGTACCCGCACGCCGTCGAGAACCACCTGCGCGGTGGGCTGGGCATTCCATCCCATCTTCATCTCGTCGGGACCGAAACTCAATCCGGGAGTGCCCTTTTCGACGATGAACGCCGAGATGCCCTTGGGGCCGTCACTCCCGGTCCGGGCCATCACGATGTACAGATCGGAGGTGCCCGCCCCGGAGATGAACTGCTTGACTCCGTCGAGGACGTACTGATCGCCGTCCCGGACCGCCCTGGTCCGCAGCGCCGCCGCGTCTGACCCGGCACCGGGTTCGGTCAGACAGTAACTGGCGATGGCCTCCATCGACGCCAACCGGGGCACCCAGGACTCGCGTTGCCCGGTGTCGCCGTAGGTGTCCACCATCCATGCGCACATGTTGTGGATGGAGATGAACGCCGCGATGGTCGGATCCGCGGCGGCCAGCTGCTCGAAGACCCGCACGGCGTCGAGTCGTCGCAGGCCGCTGCCGCCGACGTCCTCCGAGCAGTAGATCGCCGCCATGCCGAGTTCGGCTGCGTCACGAAGCACATCGACGGGGAAGTGCTTGTCGGCGTCCCACTCCAGCGCTTGTGGCGCAATGTGTTTGGCGGCAAATGCGGCCGCCGTCTCGGCTATGACGCGTTCGTCGTCGTCCAACTCGAACAATTGACTGGCCACCTTCGCGGTCTACTTCATGGTGGGGATGACGAATTCGGCGCCATCCTTGATGCCCGACGGCCACCGCTCGGTCACGGTCTTGACCTTGGTGTAGAACTTGATCGACTCCGGACCGTGCTGGTTGAGGTCGCCGAAACCGGACCGCTTCCAGCCGCCGAAGGTGTGGTAGGCCACCGGAACCGGGATGGGCACGTTGACGCCCACCATGCCCACCTGGACGCGTGACACGAAGTCGCGTGCGGTGTCGCCGTCGCGGGTGAAGATCGCCACGCCGTTGCCGTACTCATGCTTCGAGGGCAGGGCGAGCGCCTCTTCGTAATCATGGGCTCTGACGATGCACAGCACCGGGCCGAAGATCTCGTCGGTGTAGATCGACATGTCGGTGGTGACATGGTCGAACAGCGTGGGGCCGATGAAGTAGCCCTTGGAAAGATCAGCTTCGCCGTCAGGGGCAGGGTAAGTCAGTTCGTCGGTGGCGCGTTCGCGGCCGTCGACCACCACTTCGGCGCCGGCCTCGACGCCCTGGCCGATGTAGTCGCGGACCCGCTTGAGCGCGGCCTCGGTGATCAACGGGCCGTAGTCGGCCTTGGGGTCGAGGCTGTGTCCCACGCGGAGCTGATTGACGCGCTCGACGAGGCGATTACGAAGCCGTTGCGCCGTCTCTTCGCCCACCGGGACCGCGACACTGATCGCCATGCAGCGCTCGCCCGCGCTGCCGTAGCCCGCGCCGATGAGTGCGTCGACCGCCTGATCCAGGTCGGCGTCGGGCATCACGATCATGTGGTTCTTGGCGCCGCCGAAGCACTGCGAACGCTTACCGTGTGCGGCCGCGGTGGAGTAGATGTACTGCGCGATATCGGAGGATCCGACGAAGCCCACCGCCTGGACGTCCGGGTGGGTCAGGATGGCGTCGACGGCCTCCTTGTCACCCTGCACGACCTGGAACACGCCCGGCGGGAGGCCGGCCTCTCCGAACAGCTCCGCCAGCCGCACCGGGACCGATGGGTCACGTTCAGAAGGCTTGAGGATGAACGCGTTTCCACAGGCCAGGGCGGGACCGGCCTTCCAGAGTGGGATCATCGCGGGGAAGTTGAAGGGCGTGATGCCCGCGACCACACCCAGGGGCTGGCGGATCGAGTAGACGTCGATGCCGGTACCGGCGCCCTCGGTGAACTCACCCTTGAGCAGGTGCGGGATGCCGATGGCGAACTCGATGACCTCGATGCCGCGCTGGATGTCGCCCTTCGAATCGGCGACGGTCTTGCCGTGCTCGAGTGAGAGCAGCTCCGCCAGCTCTTCTATGTTGGCGTTGACCAGGTCGACGAACTTCATCATCACGCGGGCCCGGCGCTGCGGGTTCCAGGCGGCCCATTCCTTCTGCGCTTCGACGGCGGACTGCACGGCGGTGTCGACGTCGGCGGCCGAGGCCATCAGGACTTGGGCCTGCACCTGTCCGGTGCTGGGGTTCAGCACGTCGGCGGTGCGCGTCGACGACAGGTTGCTACGACGACCTGCGATGAAATGCGGGATCTGTGTGGTCATGAGGAAGCCTCCGGCGGTGCGGTGATGCGAATTACTTGGATATCCTAGTAAATGGCGGGCAAGCTTGGCAAGAGGGCGTGGATGATCTCGCCCCGCCGCGACGCGCACAGCGTGGTTGTCGGGCGATCAGAAACCGAGCGCGCCCGCAGAATTCCTGCGGGTCACTGCCCGGATCGGGCGTAGCGTGCCTCGGTGGCCTCTTTCAAAGGGGCCCACCAGGATTCGTTCCGGCGATACCAGTCGATCGTCGCACGCAGTCCTGACTCGAAGTCGGTGTGCTTGGGCCTCCAGCCCAACTCCGCGTACGTCACGGTCGGATCGATCGCATAGCGCAGGTCATGGCCGGGGCGATCCGTGACGTGGTCGAAGTCGTCGGGGTCGCGATCCAGCATCCGCAGGATGGTCCGCAATACAGAGATGTTGTCCCGCTCGTTCTCGGCGCCGATCAGGTAGGTGCGCCCGATCTGCCCGTCTGCGAGGATGCTTCGCACGGCGCTGTTGTGATCGTCGACGTGAATCCAGTCCCGCACGTTGGTGCCGCTGCCGTACAGCTTGGGTCGACGTCCGCTCAGCACGTTGGTTATCTGGCGCGGGATGAACTTCTCGACGTGCTGATACGGGCCGTAGTTGTTCGGGCAGTTCGAGATGGTCACCGGTGCGCTGTAGGACCGCGCCCACCCGCGCACCAACATGTCGGACGCGGCTTTGGTCGCCGAGTAGGGGCTCGACGGGTTGTACGGGGTGTGAACGGTGAACCGGCTGGGGTCGTCCAGCTCGAGGTCGCCGTACACCTCGTCGGTGGAGATGTGGTGTAGGCGGACACCGTGCCGGCGAACCGCCTCCAGCAACGTGAAGGTTCCGATGACATTGGAGCGCAGGAACGGTTCGGGATCCTCGAGCGCGTTGTCGTTGTGTGTCTCGGCGGCGAAATGCACGACCGCGTCGGATTCCGCCACCAGTTTCGACACCAGCCCGGCGTCCGTGACGTCACCCTCGATCAGCCTGATCTCGTCTGCGACCGGTTCCAGCGATTCCCGGTTGCTCGCGTACGTCATGGCGTCCAGCACGGTGACCGAATCCTCGGGGAATTCACGTACCGCGCTGTGCACGAAGTTGGCGCCGATGAAGCCAGCGCCGCCGGTGACCAGTAATCGCATGGTCAATCACCTTAACGGGGCGAACGCCTGTTCAGCGCATCGGCGACGGCTCTAAGGTGTGGACTGACTCGATACGGGGCGGCGTTGTGCCGGTGAGACGACGACGGGAGGGCTCAGATGGCTCGCTGGTTGGTGACCGGCGCGGCGGGCATGCTCGGGGTGGACCTCGTCGAGGCGCTGCGCAGCCGAGGCGAATCCGTGACCGCCTGCACGCACGCCGGCCTCGACATCACCGATCGCGACGCCGTCGACTCGGCGGTGCGCGGCCACGACGTCGTCGCCAATCTCGCCGCGTGGACCGCCGTCGATGCCGCCGAGGAACACGAGGACGAAGCGACGTTGGTCAACGGCACCGCCGCGGCCCACCTGGCCGAGGCCGCCGGTCGCGCGGGCGCCCGGATGATCCAGCTGTCCACCGACTACGTGTTCGCGGGCACCGCCACAACGCCGTATCCCGAGGGTGCGCCGACCGATCCGGTCAACGCCTACGGCCGTAGCAAGCTGGTCGGCGAAGCCGCTGTCCTGCGACTGCTGCCCGACGCGGGCTACGTCGTCCGCACCGCCTGGCTCTACGGGGCGCACGGGCCCAACTTCGTCACGACGATGGCCCGACTCGCTCAGGAGAGGCCAACTCTCGACGTGGTCGACGACCAGCACGGGCAGCCCACGTGGACGAGCGATGTGGCCGACACCGTGATCGCCCTCATCGGGTCGGACGCGCCGGCTGGTGTGTACCACGCCACCAGTAGCGGCCAGACCACCTGGTGGGGGTTGGCGCGGGCGGTGTTCGCGGAACTCGGTCTGGATCCCGAACGGGTCCGCCCCACCGACAGTGCCTCGTTCGCGCGACCCGCGCCGCGTCCGACGAACTCGGTGCTCGGTCATTCAGCGTTCGCGAACGCCGGGCTGGAACCCATCCGCGACTGGCGGGAGGCGTTGCGTGATGCCGCGCCCACCGTCCTGGCTCAGTTCCGGCCGAGTTCGGCGTAGAACTGCGTCGCCTGCTCGAACGTCGGCAGTTTCCCCTGCGCGGCGGCCTCGGCCAACGTCGGCAGCGCGGCGTCCTTGGGCGACAGCACGGGGGTGAGCGGCCGGCCGTCACGATCGGTCTTCGGCCATTCGATACCCAGCGCGGGATCCATCGGGTCGATGCCGTGTTCGCGACCCGGGGCGTAGGGCGCCGAGCACAGGTACACCACGTCGGTGTCGTCGGTCAGGGCCATGAATCCATGCCCGAGGCCCTCTGCGAGGTAGATGGCCTTCCTGTTCTGGTCGTCGAGGACGGCGGAATCCCACTGCCCGTAGGTCGGTGACCCGATCCGGATGTCAACCACCACGTCCAGAATCGCTCCGCGTACGCACACCACGTACTTCGCTTGTCCGGGCGGAATCTCGGCGAAGTGCAGGCCGCGCAGCACGCCCGCCTTCGATGTCGACCAGTTGGCCTGGTGCAGGTCGAGGGGGTGGCCGACATGCTGCTCGAGCAGGTCGCGTCGCAACCACTCGAGGAAGAGGCCACGCTCGTCCCCGTGGGTGGATGGCTCGAAGGTCCAAGATCCCGAGATCGCCAACGGGGTGACCTGCACGTGCCCTCCTCGCACTCGCGGCCCCGCTCCGGGGTCGCACGGACGAATCACGGTACCCCGGTCGTCACGGGCGTGTCGATTTGCTGGGACGGGCCCGTCCCGAATCACGTGACTGGTGAACACCTGATGCGACAGCATAAAATCGCCCCATGGACGCGCTGGCGCTGAATCGAGGCGGACTCACAGCATTTGCTGCGAGTTGCAAGGTGCTGGCGAGCGCCCTGACCGGGATCAGCGCGCCCACCGCCGCGGGACGTCAGGTCTGACCAGTTCGGTCGTGGTGCTCGCGTCACACGCCTGAGTCGGCGTCGTCGTTTCGGCGAGCGCCGACCGGATGCGTGCCACCGCCGCCCAGCTGACGGGGGGGCGCCGCCGCCTTTGCCCACCAGCAGGCCGAATCGGCCGCCGCTCTGAGTGCGCTCGAAAAGGCGCACACGTAGATGCCCGCCCTTGGGCCGCCGCCGGGCCTGGGCTTGGTCAAGGCGATGGACAGCGCGTTCCTGACCGAGGCGAACACTATTGGTCGCGCACGGCCCAGGTGTTGGAGGAATCGTTCACGTCGGTTTCCCAGGGGCTGGCGCAACCTGACGGAACCGATTGGCGAGGCGTGGTGGCCCACAAGGCGCAGGCTCGCGGGCACGAAGACCTGATCAAGGTCCGCGAGCAGCCAATCAGTTGCATGATGCCGCCGCGATCGCACGCCGGGGCGCCGGTCAGTTGGAGGCGGCCCGGCAGCAGGTCCTCGATGCTGTCGAGGCCGCCCACGCCGATGGCTTCGATGTCGCAAACGACTACACCGGCACCGACCAGTGGACCGGCGGCTCGGACGATTTCCAGGCGGCCCGGCATGCCCTGGCAGTGGAACATGCCGATTTCATCTGGCACCGCGTGACGGCACTGGCGGTCGCCGACAGGGAGATCGCCGTACAGATCGCCGCCGCCACCGACGGTGTGAAGACCTTCTCCTTCGACGAGCTGCCGGCCGACAAGCCGCCCGATGACGAGCAGCCGACGGACCCGTTGGCCGACATCCGGGAGAAGTATCAGGTCAGTGAGGACCCACGCGGCATGGTCGACTACCCGCCGTGGCCGTTGAGCGAGTTCGTCGATGTCGAACCGATCACCGCGGACGAGGCGATGATGCCCTCAAAGACAACGGGCAGACCGCCCCGCTGAACACCTTGACCGACTTCGGTTGGGATGAGGTGCATCTGTTCCACGAAGGGACGCCACGGGAGGTGATCGAGGATGCTGTGGGCGAGCCGCTGATCCGCGGCAAGTTCTACCAGTCCGCAGCGAGCCTGCTGGTGTTCGAGGAGCAGGGCAGGGTCGTCCGGGCGATCGGCGTCACCGGCGACTACCTGCGGGGCGAAGGTGAGGGAACGGCGGCCGGGGAGCCGCGCTTCGACTTTCCCGCCGACGTGATCGTCGAGCCATGGGCAACGGGGCCCTGCGGCTGATTCTCCCGGCGTCCTAGCCGAGGCCGTCCATAACCGGTGCGTGCCGATTCAGCCGGAAATCCCCAGCGGTCCGGCCAACTCGGCCAGGGTGGGCAAAAGTATCGCGGCTGCCGAGCACCTGGACGCGACGTGGTCGGCGCCGGCGTCGAGGTGCTCGATCAGCCGGGCCGCGATCGAGTCGGGCGTGCCGTGCGCAACCACCGCGTCGATCAGGCTGTCGCTGCCCGGTTTGGCGACGTCGTTGGCGGTGAAGCCCAACCGGCGCCAGTTGCTGACGTAGTTCGACAGGTCCAGGTAGAAGCCGACCGTCTGGCGGCCCAACTCCCGGGCCTGCGCCGCGTCGCGAGTGAGTGCCACCTTGTGTTCGGGCGCCAGAAACACTGTGTTGCCGACGAGTTCGCGGGCCTGGGCGGTGTGCTCGGGGGTGGTCAGGTACGGGTGTGCGCCGGCGCTGCGGTCGCGCGCCAGCTTGAGCACCCGTGGCCCCAACGCGGCGATGACCCGTCGGCTGGTCGGCACTTTCGCGGCGTCCAGCGCGTCCAGGTAGGCCACCAGGGCGTCGTACGGCTTCACGTACTCCTGCGTGTGCTCGGGATGCCCGACACCGACGCCGAGTAGAAACCTTCCCGGAAAAGCGCTTTCGATGCGGTGGTAGGACTCGGCGACCTCGTCGGCGGGCGCCGACCAGATATTGACGATTCCGGTGGCCACCTGCAGCGTGTCCGTCTTCTCCAGGATCGGCTCCACGAACGACAGATCCGCTGCCGGCGACGCGCCCACCCACAGCGCGCCGTAACCGAGCCGCTCGATGTCGAGGGCTTCCTCGGGGGTCACGGGACCGCCGGTCCACACCCCGAACCGGCCTAGATCGGGCTTGAGGGAAACGGTGCCGTTCGTGGTTTCGGGCATGATGTCCTCTTCGTCAGCGGGCGGTCAGACCCAGCGGGCCGACCAGTTCGGCGAGCGCGGGCACCAGTTTGTCAGGCGACGTCAGCACCTGGACGGGCACGTGGTCGGCGCCGGCATCCAGATGCGCACGCAGACGGGCGGCGATCTGCTCCGGGCGTCCCGTAGGCGACGACGGCGTCGACCAGCGCGTCACTGCCGGGTTTGGCGACGTCGTCGTCGGTGAAGCCAAGGCGCTTCCAATTGCTCAGGTAATTCGCGAGATTCAGGTAGATGTCCAGTGCCTTCCGGCCGACGGCACGAGCCTTCTCGGCATCGGTGGTCAGGACGACCTTGTGTTCGGGTGCCAGGAACGCGTCGGGTCCGATGACCTCGCGGGCCTGCGCGGTGTGTTCGGGGGTGGTCAGGTAGGGATGTGCGCCGGCGCTGCGGCGCGCCGACAGTTCGAGTACCCGCGGACCGAGCGCGGCAACCACGCGGCGTTGTCTCGGTACGCCGTACTCGTCGAGCTTGTCCAGGTATTCGGTGAGCGCGGCGATGGGTTTCTTGTATTCCGTCGTCGCCTCGGGATGGCCCACGCCGATACCGAGCAGGAAGCGATCCGGATAGGCCTTGTCGATGCGGTGAAACGACTCGGCGACGGGTCCGGCCGCCGCTGTCCAGATGTTGACGATCCCGGTGGCCACCTGAAGGGTGTCCGTGGCCGCCAGGAGTGGCTCCACCCAGTCGAGCTCCGCGGGCGGCGATCCGCCCACCCAGACGGCGCCATAGCCCAGCGCCTCGATTTCCTTGGCTTGTTGCGGCGTGGCGCCGCGACCGAACACACCGTATTTTCCGAGATCGGGCTTCGTCATGGTTGGGTCAACCCCCCACGCGCCCGTGGCTATTCCGTTTCGATCAGCCCGACGGGAACCGAGCCGGCGGCGGTGATCTCGACCGGCGTGGCGATCTCGGGCGCAGGTGCCGCCAGCGGCAGCACGATGATGAACCGGGTATCGCCCGGCCGGGATTCGACGCGCAGGTTGCCGTGGTGTTTCTCGATCACGATCCGAGACGCCAGATCCAGCCCGAGGCCGGTGCCCTCGCCGAACGGCTTGGTGGTGAAGAAGGGAGTGAAGATGCGGTCCACGATCTCCTCCGGTACGCCCGGCCCGTCGTCGCAGATCTCGATGCGGATGTTCTCCGTCCCTTCCCACGCCGTCCGCAGCGTCAGGGTGCCGTGCCCGTCCATCGCCTGGATGGCGTTGTGGATGATGTTGGTCCAGACCTCGTTCAAATCGCCTGGGTAACAAGCGATTTCCGGAAGTGACTTGTCGAATTCCTTGACCAGCTGGACCGGCTTGTCCTTACCGCCCACCTTGTCCCCGAAGATGGTCTTGACGGTGCTGTAGAGCAGCCCGTGGATGTCGGCCACCTGGTAGGGCGCCCGATCCATCTGGGAGTACTGCTTGGCCCCGGCGAGGAGTGCCGAGATGCGCTTACTTGCCTCGCCGATCTCGTTCATCCGCTGCTCGGTGTCGATGGTGTACTTCAGCCACCCGATGGCGCCCTGCAGCGATGCCGTGGCATCGACCTCGTCGACGGATGCCGAAATCCGCTCCAGCCAGTCGATGTCAAGACCGGCCTCGACGAATGTGGGCGCGTAGTCCCACGCTCCCAAGATGCCGTGATCGTCGAGCCAGTCACCGAGCTGGTCCTCGCGGTCGGATGTTTCGAGCGCCGTGAGTTCCTGCGATTTGGACTTGGCGACCAGTTCGGCGACCTCGTCCTGAATGCTGATCAGGACCCGTAGCGCCTCTGGGGTGAATTGGCCGTCGGCCAGCATCGCCAGCTTGTGCCGCATCTTGCCGACACCCTCCCGTAGGTCGGCCACCGCGCGTGCGGTCGCCGCGGCGGGATTGTTCAGCTGGTGCGTCAAGCCGGCGGTGATGGTGCCCAGCGCCAGCAGCTTGTCGCGCTGGCCCAGGATCTGTCGCTGCCGAAGGCCGCCGACCATGTGCCCCTCGAGCAGATGGACGGCCATCGGAAACTCGGACTGCATGAAGTTCGCGAACGCCTCCGCGTCCAGCACGAAGAAGCGTGAGGGTTTGGTGACCCGGACGGACGCCTCGTAGACATGCTCCTCCCCGGGCACGTACGCCGACCAGGCGCCGCAGTAGACGCCGCGCTGGGAGGTCCTGGTCGTCTCGATGTCGACGCCCCCGGAGCGTTTGGACATCACCAACTCACCGTCCAGCAGAACATAGAAGCAGGTCGCCGGGTCACCTTCGGTGCAGATGGGACCGGGCTGGAACGCGGTGACCTGGCCGTTCTGGCACAACGTCTCCAGCTGCCCGTCGTTCAGCCCCTCGAACAGGAACAGCGTCCGCAGCTCACTAGGCAGGCATTTCTCGCCCATGTCGGTCTCTCCTCAGTGTTCTCAGGCTTCAGCGAGGTAGCGATGCACCAGCATCACGGCCATCGATCCCTCGCCGACCGCAGCCGCCACACGCTTGGCTGACTCCGATCGCACATCTCCTGCAACAAACACACCGGGCACGCTTGTTTCCAGGTGGTGGGGCGGTCTTTCGAGCGTCCACCCGCAGACATCGTGCAGGTCGGGACCCGCCAGGATGAAGCCGTGGTCGTCGAGTGCCAGGACGCCGGCGAGCCACTCGGTGCGCGGGCTGGCCCCGATGAAACAGCACATCCGCCCGCAGTCCACCCGCTCGCGCTCCCCGGTCTGCCGGTTCTGCAGCCACAGCCCCGTCAGGTGACCGTCCTCGCCGCAGGTGTCGACCACCTCGGTACAGGTGCGGACCGAGATCTTGGGGTTGTTCTCGATCTGCTGGATCAGGTAGTGCGACATCGAGGCCTCCAGTGACGGCCCGCGCACCAGCAGCGTGACCGACTTCGCCTCCTTGGACATGAACATCGCCGCCTGGCCGGCGGAGTTGGCGCCGCCAACGATGTAGACGTCTTCGTCTTTGCACTCCGCTGCCTGGGACACCGACGCGCCGTAATAGACGCCCGCACCGACGTAGTTACAGCCGTCGGGGTCCTCGGGGTTGCTCCAGCACCCGCTCACCTTGAGCTGTTGGTACTCGACACCGGTGGCCAGGATCAGGGACCGGGCGCCGATTGTGCTGCCATCCTCGAACTCGATTACCGGAGCGCTGTCGCCGACGTGCAGTTTGACCACCTGACGAGTGGTGATGACCTCTGCGCCGAACCGCTCGGCCTGCCTGCGGGCCGAAGTGGTGAGCTCGGCGCCGGAAACACCGGTGGGGAAGCCGAGGTAGTTCTCGATCCGCGAACTGCGCCCGGCCTGCCCGCCCGTCGTGGCGCGTTCGATCAGCACGGTCTCCAGGCCCTCGGACGCGCCGTAGACGGCGGCAGCCAGGCCGGCGGGCCCTCCGCCGATGACGGCGAGGTCGTACATCGGCAGTGACGGTGTGGTGGACAGGCCGAGCATGGCGGCGAGCGCGGCGTTGGTCGGGTCGACCAGCGCCTCGCCCTGCTCGGTCACCACCACGGGTAGCCGCATGCCGTCGAGGCCTGCGGCATCGAGCAGGGTCTTGCCCTTCTGCTCGTCGGCCATGAACGCCTTGAAGGAGTGCTGGTTGCGGGCCAGGAACTGACGCACCTCCCACGATCGGGCATTCCACCGGTGACCGATCACCTTCGTCTGCGGGATGGCGCGATCTCCGACCGCCCGCCAGGCCTCGATCAGCCCGTCGATCACCGGGTAGAGCTTCTCCTCGGGCGGATCCCACGGCTTGAGCAGATAGTGATCCAGGTCGACGACGTTGATGGCGTCGATGGCGGCGTGCGTATCGGCGTATGCGGTCAGGAGTACGCGTCGGGCCAGCGGAAACAGGTCCATCGCCTGTTCCAGGAACTCGATGCCACTCATCTGTGGCATCCGGTAGTCGGCGACGAACACCGCGACGGTGTCACCGCGCAGCTTGAGCTCCTTGAGCGTGTCGAGCGCGTCGGGTCCACTCTCGGCGCGCACGATCCGGTACTTCTCGCCGTAGTGGCGACGCAGATCCCGTGCGACGGCGCGAGATACCGAAGGGTCGTCGTCGACGCTCAGGATTACCGGTTTGCGGGGCTGGTTCTCGGGTCCAGTCATCGCCTGCAATTATGCTCGCTGACGAGCTCATACGTGCGCCTGGGTCAGGCGGTTACTCCGCGGGCGAAACCGAAGGCGAGCTCGGGGCCGCTGTTTTCCGCCGCGGTGCGGGGCGCTCGCGGCAACCCCGGCCGGATGCTGGTCACGGCAATTTTGGAGCCTGGCTGGAAAGCGGGTATCGTAGACCAACGGTGCGGCTACCGCGCCGACACTTCGCGTGCCTCGGAATTTTCTACCCATTGGCCCACGTTTCGTAGTCGGAGCCAACGCTGCCCGCAGCACGGGCGCATCACGAGAAGACACGAAACCGAAGAAAGCAAGGATCGCCGAAAAGTATGGCCAAGAAAGACGGTGCCATCGAGGTCGAGGGCCGCGTGGTCGAGCCTCTGCCCAATGCGATGTTCCGCATTGAGCTGGAGAACGGTCACAAGGTGCTCGCGCACATCAGCGGCAAGATGCGGCAGCACTACATCCGCATCCTGCCCGAGGACCGCGTCGTGGTGGAGCTCTCGCCCTACGACCTGTCCCGGGGCCGCATCGTGTACCGCTACAAGTAGAACAATCGCCCGACCAGTAACCGACTACCGACCGTGACGAGCGTTCGCGCACGCCACCGATAGACCGAGAAGGATCGACACAGCCGTGAAGGTGAACCCGAGCGTCAAGCCGATCTGCGACAAGTGCAGGGTGATCCGCCGGCATGGGCGGGTCATGGTGATCTGCTCCGATCCCCGTCACAAGCAGCGGCAGGGCTGACAAGCCCAGCACAGCAGTACCTACAACTGAATGCAGACCTCCCAGTACCACTGAGCGGATTGGCCGCTCATCTACGTCCGGCACGGAGGCCGGACCCCGTAAAGACGGGGAACGGACTGGGATCAGACCTCCGCGAAAAAGAGGAATGGCACACATGGCTCGACTTGTGGGCGTCGATCTCCCGCGCGACAAGCGCATGGAGATCGCGCTGACCTACATCTACGGCATCGGCCGTACCCGCTCCCAGGAGATTCTGGAAGCCACCGGAATCGACCGGGACCTGCGCACCAAGGATCTGTCCGACGACCAGGTCACCCAGCTGCGCGACTACATCGAGGGCAACCTCAAGGTGGAGGGCGATCTGCGCCGTGAGGTGCAGGCCGATATCCGCCGCAAGATCGAGATCGGCTGCTACCAGGGCCTGCGCCACCGCCGTGGCCTGCCGGTGCGCGGCCAGCGGACCAAGACCAATGCGCGCACCCGCAAGGGCCCGAAGCGCACCATCGCCGGCAAGAAGAAGGCCAGGTAACCCGATGCCACCGAAGAAGGCAGGCGCTGCCGCCCCCAAGAAGGGGCAGAAGACGCGTCGCAGGGAAAAGAAGAACGTCCCGCACGGCGCTGCACACATCAAGAGCACGTTCAACAACACCATCGTGTCGATCACCGACCCGCAGGGCAATGTCATTGCCTGGGCGTCGTCGGGCCACGTCGGCTTCAAGGGTTCGCGTAAGTCGACCCCCTTCGCCGCGCAGCTGGCCGCCGAGAATGCCGCCCGCAAGGCGCAGGAACACGGCGTGAAGAAGGTCGACGTGTTCGTGAAGGGCCCGGGCTCGGGCCGCGAGACCGCGATCCGCTCCCTGCAGGCCGCCGGCCTTGAGGTCGGCGCGATTTCCGATGTCACCCCGCAGCCACACAACGGCTGCCGTCCGCCCAAGCGGCGCCGGGTCTAGGGAAAGGGACTTACAGACATGGCTCGTTACACCGGACCCATGACCCGCAAGTCGCGCCGCCTGGGCGTCGACCTTGTCGGTGGTGATCAGTCGTTCGAAAAGCGCCCCTACCCGCCCGGCCAGCACGGTCGCGCGCGGATCAAGGAGAGCGAATACCGCCAGCAGCTGCAGGAGAAGCAGAAGGCCCGCTTCACCTACGGCGTGCTGGAGCGGCAGTTCCGCAAGTACTACGAGGAGGCCACGCGCCACTCGGGCAAGACGGGCGAGAACCTGCTGCAGATCCTGGAGACCCGCCTGGACAACGTGGTGTACCGCGCCGGTATCGCCCGTACCCGCCGGATGGCCCGCCAGCTGGTCAGCCACGGCCACTTCACCGTCAACGGTGTGAAGGTCAACATCCCGAGCTACCGGGTGTCGCAGTACGACATCATCGACGTCAAGGGCAGGTCGATCAACACGGTGCCGTTCCAGATCGCGCGCGAGACCGCGGGTGATCGGCCGACCCCGTCCTGGCTGCAGGTCGTGGGCGAGCGTCAGCGCATCCTCGTGCACCAGCTGCCCGAGCGCGCGCAGATCGACGTCCCGCTCCAAGAGCAGCTGATCGTCGAGTTCTACTCGAAGTAACAGAGAAGGATCCGGAGCCTGGGTTCTCCAGGCGCCAGGTCACCTATACGGCATCAAATAGCGGGTGCCGAGAAGGAGAAGAAACACCATGCTGATTTCTCAGCGACCCACACTGGGCGAAGAGGTCATCGCCGAGAACCGGTCCCAGTTCGTCATCGAACCGCTGGAGCCCGGATTCGGCTACACCCTTGGTAATTCGCTGCGGCGCACGCTGCTGTCGTCCATCCCGGGCGCGGCGGTGACCAGCATCCGCATCGACGGTGTGCTGCACGAGTTCACCACCGTGCCGGGCGTCAAGGAAGACGTCACCGACATGATCCTGAATCTGAAGGGTCTGGTCGTGTCGTCCGAGGAGGACGAGCCGGTCACCATGTACCTGCGCAAGCAGGGGCCCGGTGAGGTCACCGCGGGCGATATCGTCCCGCCGGCCGGTGTCACCGTGCACAACCCGGACATGCACATCGCCACGCTGAACGACAAGGGCAAGCTGGAGGTCGAGCTCGTCGTCGAGCGTGGCCGCGGCTACGTCCCCGCCGTGCAGAACAAGGCGTCGGGCGCCGAAATCGGCCGTATCCCGGTCGATTCCATCTACTCGCCGGTGCTGAAGGTCACCTACAAGGTGGAAGCCACCCGCGTCGAGCAGCGCACCGACTTCGACAAGCTGATCCTGGACGTCGAGACGAAGAACTCGATCACCCCGCGCGATGCGCTGGCGTCGGCCGGTAAGACCTTGGTCGAATTGTTCGGCCTGGCACGGGAACTCAACATCGAGGCCGAGGGCATCGAGATCGGCCCGTCGCCGGCCGAGGCCGATCACATCGCCTCGTTCGCGCTGCCCATCGATGACCTCGACCTCACGGTGCGGTCGTACAACTGCCTCAAGCGCGAGGGTGTGCACACGGTGGGCGAGCTCGTTGCCCGCACGGAGTCCGACCTGCTCGACATCCGTAACTTCGGCCAGAAGTCGATCGACGAGGTCAAGATCAAGCTGCATCAGCTGGGTCTGTCGCTCAAGGACAGCCCGGCCAGCTTCGATCCGTCCGAGGTCGCCGGCTACGACGTTGCCACCGGCACCTGGAACAGCGACGCCGGCTACGACCTGGACAGTGACCAGGACTTCGCCGAGACCGAACAGCTCTAAAGCCTCACTTTCGATTCGTTATCCCATAGGAGTCTCCAATGCCCAAGCCCACCAAGGGCGCTCGCCTCGGCGGGTCGTCCTCGCACCAGAAGGCGCTGCTGGCCAATCTGGCCACGTCGCTCTTCGAGCACGGCCGGATCACGACCACCGAGCCCAAGGCGCGGGCGCTGCGGCCGTATGCGGAGAAGCTGATCACCCACGCCAAGAAGGGCACGCTGCACAACCGGCGTGAGGTGATGAAGAAGATCCGCGACAAGGACGTCGTGCACACGCTGTTCGCCGAGATCGGGCCGTTCTTCTCGGATCGCAACGGCGGCTACACCCGGATCATCAAGGTCGAGAACCGCAAGGGCGACAACGCCCCCATGGCGGTCATCGAACTGGTGCGGGAGAAGACGGTGGCCTCGGAAGCCGACCGTGCGCGGCGGGTTGGGTCGACGAAGAAGGCCACGACATCACCGGCTCCCGCAGTCGCCGCCGAGCCGGCCCCTGCCGAAACCGCGGTCGAGGAGGTCAAGGCCGAGGACGAGGCGATCGCCGACGCGCAGACCGCTGAGGTCGAGGCGGAGGCCGCCACCGAGGCTCAGGACGAGGGCGACGAGGCTGACACAGCCAAGTAGCAGAGACGTCGACAACGTGCCCGCCATCGATTCCGGTGGCGGGCACGTTGACATTTCCCGTCCCTCCGCTCGCCCTGTCCGCCTCCGGCTTGATATCGCCTACGACGGAACCGAATTCGCCGGCTGGGCGCCCCAGATCGGGCAGCGCACCATCGCCGGGGTGGTCGACGGCGCGTTGTCGACGGTGTTCCGCGCGCCGGTCGCCGTGCGTGCGGCGGGCCGCACCGACACCGGCGTGCACGCAACCGGTCAAGTGGCACATGTCGACATCCCGGCCGAGGCGCTGACCCACGCCTACCCTCGGTCCCCACGGGAGGGTCAACCCGAATTCCTGCCGCTGGTGCGCCGACTGGCGAAGTTCCTGCCGACCGATGTCCGGGTGCGTGAGATCGCCCGTGCTCCAGCCGGATTCGACGCTCGGTTCTCGGCGTTGCGACGCCACTACGCGTACCGGCTGTCGACAGCCACATATGGCACCGAACCGCAGCAGGCCCGGTTCGTCACCGCCTGGCCGCGGCCCCTCGACGTGGACGCGATGGCGGCGGCCTCGGGCGCGCTGGTCGGGCTGCACGACTTCGCCGCGTTCTGCCGGCACCGCGACGGCGCCACCACCATCCGTGAACTGCAGCGCCTCGACTGGGTCCGCGACGGGGACCTCGTCACCGCGTTCGTCACCGCGGACGCGTTCTGCTGGAACATGGTCCGGTCGCTGGTCGGCGCGCTACTGGCGGTGGGGGAGGGTCGGCGCGGTCCGGACTGGCCGGCAGGCCTGCTCGCCGAGCCCCGTCGGTCCAGTGCTTTCGCCGCCGCCCCCGCCCGCGGGCTGACCCTGATCGGGGTGGACTACCCGCCCGACGACCAACTCGAGGCGCGCACACTGGTGACCCGGGACCTGCGCACCCGGTAGGGCTAGAGCCGGCCCGCCACGAAGTCGGCGGCCTGATTGACCATGCCGGCCTTGATGTAGGCGGGCGCCAGGTGGTCAGGCCAGTACGACTCCCAGTTGTTGGGGTCGGTCGGGTTGCAGATCGGGTCGTCGCCGTGACAGAGCTCGATGGTCCGCTCGCGATACACCGGGTTGAAGCTCCCGATGGGCCCGGCCCACTGGATTCCGTTGCCGAACAGGGCAACCGCGGCGATGTGGTCCTCCGCGCCCGGCGGCAACGGCTTCTTGAACGTGAACACCGAAAAGGGTACGGCCAGTACCACATCCGTGACCCCGGCGCCCAGCGAGTAGCCGCCCAGGACGATCCGGGTGTCCGGGCAGTTGGCGATGGTGTTCTGGATGTGCTGGCTCATATCGTTGGCGCCCAGATCGATCTCGGTGTCGGCGGGGTAATTCACCGCGTAGAGCGAGACGTTCTTGCCGGTCTTGCTGCGCAGCGCGCTGACGAGTGCGTTGCCGATCTGTCCGGCGCCGGGCGCTTCGTTCCGGCCACGTGCGAAGACCAGTTCGACGTCGGAGCAGGGCGCGGCGGATGCGGTCGGTGTGATGACGAGCACGGCGGCCAGTGCGGTTGCCGCGACGATGCCGGCTGTGATTACTCTGTGTCGGCTGATTCCCACGCGGCCATGTTAGCGAACACCGGCCTGTGTTGGACTGGTTAGACCAGCCCGGCGATGAAGCCCGCCGCCTGGCCGGGCATCGGGCCGGATTCATAACTGGTGTGGGCGAACGGATTACGTCCACCGGAACAGATGGGGTCGCCGTCGGAGCACATGTCGATCGACCGGCCGCCCAAATTCCCCGCAGTCACCGGGTTGCCGAACTTCGCGGCGGGGTTGCCGAACACCGCGACGGCCCCGACGTTGCCCGCGAGGGAACCGGGCAGTGGCGGTGCGGACCCGATCTCGCCGATGCGGTTCCCGAGCGGTGGCACGCCGACAAGCATGTCGACCACCGCGGCGCCCTGCGAGTAGCCGCCGAGCACGATCCGGGTGTTGGGGCAGTTCTGCGCCATGTAAGCGATGTGATTGGTGGCGTCCGTGGCCCCGTCCGCGGTTCCGAGGAAGTCGTAGGTGGCGCCGTAGTTGACGGCGTAGGTGCCCAGGGTCCGACCGCCCAGCTGGGACTGCAGGGTGTCGGCCAGGGCCTGGCCCACCCGCCCGATGCCGGGTGCCTCACTGGTACCGCGGGCGAACACCAGCTCGACATCGGGGCACGGGTCAGCGGACGCCGATGGCAGAGCGGCGGGGACGATCAGAGTTGTCGCCGCCGCGAACAGGGTCGCGGCTACGGCGGCGATTCTGCGGGGGATGGGCGCGACTGTGGTCATGTGGCTAATACTCACATATCGCGGCTGTGGGGCCGAATCGTGTGGCTTCGGTGGCCGCGCGCACTACAGCAGGCCGGCCACGAAGTCGGCGGCCGCAACCGCCTGTCCTGATGGCACATAACTGCTGTGCGCCGCGACGTCGTCACCGGCCGAGCACACCGGGTCACCGGCCGCGCACAGGTCGATCGATCGTGAGCCCCACACCGGGCTGACGGTCAGCGGCAGGCCCGCTTTGGCGGTGGGATTGCCGAACACCGCGAGCGCCGCGACATGGTCGGGGGTGTCGGGCGGCAACGGGGCGTTGAAGCCGATCGCCGGGAAGGGCACCGCGCCGATCACGTCGATCACCGCGGCACCCTGGGAGTACCCGCCGAGAACCAGTCGGGTGTTCGGGCAGTTGCCCATCATCCACTGGATGTGTCCGCTGGCGTCGTTCGCGCCGTTGGCCGCCGCCAGAAAGTCCCAGCTGGCGGGGTAGTTCACGGCGTAGACGCCCACCGACCGGTTGCCGACCCGGTTGCGCAGGGCATCGACGAACGCCTGGCCGACCCGCCCGACGCCCGGTGGCTCGTCAGTGCCGCGGGCGAACACCACCTCGATGTCGGGACAGCCGTCGGCATGCGCGGTGGCGGGGTTGAGGCTGAGGGCGACCGGAGCGACGAGGGTGGCGATGACCAGCAGAAGTCGGTGCAGAATGCGGCTCACACCGTGAAATGTTACATACGCTAACTGTTTATGGCGAGCGGCGAGTGGCGAGCTGCGGGCGCTCGGCCGGGGCGGCCTCGATGGGCCGGTCGCCCTGGCGTGCCAGCGTCAATCCGGCCAGCACGACGGCCCCGCCGATCGCCTGGAGCGGCGTCATGGCCTCGCCGATCAGCAGCCATGCCCACAGCACCGCGAACAGCACCTCCGAGAGGCCGACCAGCGACGCGAAGCTGGGCCGCAACCGGGCCACGCCGCCGATGCCCAGCGTGTAGGCGATCGCGGTGCTGACCACGCCGAGCACGAGCAGGGGGACGAACACCGGCGCCGTGACACCGGCGATCACGACGTCGTTGGTGGTGAACGTCAGCGGCATGATGCCGACGACGCCCAGCGCGGTGACTGCGGCGCCGCCGACGACCAGCCCGCCGGTCGCCAGTGTGATCGCGGCGAGGCCGCCTTCTGCGCCGTCTGCGTCGCTCTCCGCGGAGGAGGTGACCCTGTCGCTCATCATGAAGTAGAAGACCGCGCAGACCGCGGCGGTCAATCCCCAGATCACACCGGTGGTGTCGACGTTGTTGGTCTCGCCACCGAAGATGTTGAGCACCAACATGATTCCTGCGATTGCCAGCGCCACGCCGGCCAGCGTGCCCGTGCTGGGCCTGCGACGGGTGGTGGCCCAGATCCAGCCGACCACCATGACGGGCGCGGTGTATTCCAGAAGCAGCGCCACACCTACCGACATGTGGGCGACCGCGTTGTAGTAGCACAGTTGAGCGCCGGCGATCGGGATCAGGCCGTAGAGCACCACCGTGCGGGCATGCTGCAGGGCCTCCCGCGGCCATTGCGGCCGGACCAGGGTGGCGAACACCGCCAGCACCACCGCACCGCCTGCCAGTCGGGCGATGACGGCCGCGGTGGGGCTCCAGCCCGCGTCCATCAACGCCTTGGCGAAGGGACCGGACATGCCGAAACTGAGCGCGGAGGTAAGCGCAAACGCCATCCCGAGCCGGAAGTCGGTGGCCGGTTTCACCATCAGCATGTCGGTCTCCCCGCGTTGTAACGAGTAAAGTGAGCTTTGGTCATGAGGATACTGCCGGGAGAGGTAACGAGTCAAATGAATTTCAGTCATGACACGGAACTCACACTTCGCTCGGCCTGCGGGCTGATCAACACCGACCGGGTGGACGGCGAACAGCTCGCCGACCAGCAGGGTCTGGATCGGTACCTCGCTCCCTGGGGCTGGACCGGCCGCCGCGACCGGGACGACGACGAACTGGCCGCAGTGCTGCGGCTGCGCGAACGGGTCGGTCGGATCTGGGACGTCGCCGACGACGAGGAACGCCTGGTCGGGCAGGTCAACGCGCTGCTGAGCGACACCCGGGCGGCCCCGTGGCTGACACGGCATGCCGAGATGCCCGAATGGCACCTGCACCTGGCGTCCAACAACGATCCGCTGGCCCAGCGGATGGGGGCCGAAATGGCGATGGCCCTGGCAGACCTGATCCGCGCGGGCGAACTGCGCCGCCTGAAGATCTGTGCCGCGCCCGACTGCGAAGCAGTACTGCTCGACATGTCGCGCAACCGGTCGAGAATCTTCTGCGACACCGGCAACTGCGGCAACCGCCAGCACGTGGCCGCGTACCGGGAGCGGCGCGCTCACGGCAGCCAGTAGCCCCGGATCCGGTAAAACCTGCCGCGGCCGAGCAGCGCGTTGGCGGCCTCCAGGCCGGACATCACGGCCGCCTCGATACACCCGGCATTCATCCCGCAGTCCGTCCAATCGCCCGCCAGAACCAGGTTTTCGTAACCACTTTCGTCCGGTCGCAGCCGGCTGCGGTCGGAGCCGGGCACGGACTGGACGTAGCGATCGGACGGATCGACGTTCACGCTGACGTGCCGGCCCGTCAGAATGCGGCGGTCGAATCCACTCGAGCCCTTGTCGGAGAACGCATTCGGGAAGAACAGCGCCAGATTGCGGTCCATGTGTGTGTCGGCGTCGGCATGGACCTGCCCGCGCAGGCGATGCAGATAGTCGCCAACCGGCTCTTTCGACGGCCACGGCGCGTTCAAGCCGCCGCAGAAGTAGGCGACAGCGCCTGGCCGATCGGTGTCGGGCCAGTCCTCGGCCCACAGCGTCTGCGGCATCGACGCCCAGGTTTCGAATGGTCGCAGGTAGGCGCTGACAGTCGAACCCGGGTGATGCCAGCCGAGCTCGGATTCGGTCGGCCGCAGCCAGATCTGGAATGCCTGGGTGGCCACGGTCCGCACCTGCGTGGTCATCTCCCGCCATTCAGGCCGGTCGGCGATCAGTTCGGGGGCGAGCACCGGAATGATGCCCACCGAGACGGCAAGCACCACATGGTCGAAGTCGACGCCCCGGCACAAGACACGGGTTTCGGCATCGGCCCGCCGACCGAAGTGCGATTCCGCGTCGCAGTCCGGCATCGACGAGAGCTGCTCGGCCAGTGGCCGATCGGGGAACACCGGCAGTCCCCGGACCGTCGTCAGTGGTTCGTAGTCTTCGATCCCGTCGGACAGGCGGGCCTGCCGGCCGATCGTGATGCTGTCCACGCCGCGCCGGTCAGTGTCCAGATGCAGGCCGTCGACCCGGTGGAAGAACTCGAATCGGACACCACGCCTGCGCAGTACCTGATACAGCGGCGCGATCACGACATCACCCATCCCCGCCGTCATCTTCCAGAACAGCGCACCCCGGTATCCGAACAGGACGTGACCGACCAGGAAGACCATCACCCCGGCGGCCACCGCGGGTCGTTCGGGATCGGCGTCCTCATAGCCGAACACCAGGTCGTACAGGCCCCGCACCATCGCCGAATCCAGCACATCGGGATGGCCGCCGTGACGCAGCACCCAGTCGCCGAACTCTTCGTCGTTGAGCGCCCGGAAGCCGCGGGGACGGGTCACCATGTTGTCGGCGACGATGCCGCGCACCGCGGCGGTCACCAGCGAGAGCAGCACCCACGCCCGGCGGTGGCTCGGCCGGGTCTCGTAGTCGATCGCGTCGCGAATGGCGATCAGCGTGCGGTCGAGGAAATCTTCGGGCACAACGGATTCCGTGCCGGCCACCAGTGCGGCGAGCAAGGCGCGGCGAACGGCGGCGATCGGCTGCTCCGGGCCGGCTTCCGGCGGATCCGGGGAAGTGGTCAGGTGCAGGCTGGTCGCGGTGTCGCCGGACAGCGAGTCGGTGAAGGCCATCACCAATCGCAGCGCCCGGTCGATGAACGAGACCACCGTCATCTCCCGGCCGGAGCGGCCCGGATCGCCGGGCAATTCGTCATCGGTGGGGTGGGTGCCCAGCCAGGTCAGCCAGTCCTCGCCGAAGCGGTCTGCCAGCCCGGGGTTGTCCGCCGGGGTGATCGCCTGCCACCACGCCCGGATCGGAGCGGCCGGATCCGTTGTGCCCCTGTCGAGTTCGTCATAGCACTCCCGGAGCAACGCGAACGCGTTCTCATAGGAGCCCAGCCAGATGTGCAGCCCGTGTTCCTCGATGCGACCGGCCTCGCCGCGACTCGACGCGCCCTTGCCGCCCAGCCGCCAGCCACGCTGGTAGACCGTGATCGACTCGAACCTGTCGCGCCAGCCGGGCTCACTGAGCCGCCAGGCAGCACTGAGCCCCGCGATGCCGCCACCGAGAATGGCGACCCTGCCCCCGGGGCGCTTCACCCGAGCAGTGTCCGCGCGTAGGCGATGTCAGGCCAGGGGGCCTCAGCGGGAAAGCGGCCAACGGCGACGGTCAGCGCGTCACGAGCGGAATCCCCGCCGCTCCCGAAGTCGTCAATGGCGGAACGCAATTCGAACAGCCAGGCGTCCTGATCGCGGGCCAGATCGATCGCGGCCACGAGGTCGGCGTGCCGCTGCGCGGGATCGTCCGTGGTGTGGGCACGCAACCGGAGCAGTTCCGCGTCGTAGAAGTGCATGCCGGTGTCGTCGGCCAGATCCAGCGCGGTCTGCAGTCGGGCGCGGGCGTCGTCGGTCTGGCCCGCCGCGGTCAGCAGTCGCGCCAGGATGGCGTCGTAGAACGTGATCAGGGAGATCACCCCGACCGCGCGCCAGGCGTCCAGGACGGCAGTGAGGGTGGCGATGTGAGGCTGCAGAGCGTCGGAGTCGGCGTCGGATGAAGACGAGGATGAGGATGCAACGGTGTGGTCGGACAACGCGATCAGTGCGGCCACGGTCGCGTACTGCGCCGCGCCGGCCACCGCCCACGAATCGAATCCGTGCTGGTCGCCGATTGCGGACAGCGCGGCCGCCGCCTGCGCCGCGAGGTCCAATTGGCCGGCCTCGATCCGGATCATCACCTCCATCTGCCGGACATAGGCCAGGCTGAACGCGCCCTGCGGGAAAGCCAGTTGCTCACAACGGCGTTCGGCGGCCGCGAATTCGGCTTCGGCGCCGGGCAGGTCGGCGTCGACGTAGCGCGACAGCGCGCGATGTGTGTAGAGGCCCGCCGCCGAATCGTTGGGGATGAACAGCATGGTGGCGAGTTCGCGTGCCGCGTCCTCGGTCAACGTGTCCGCCGCGACCTCCAGCTTCGACCGTGCGTAGCGGTAGTTCCCGCGGTACCACGCCAGCATGCCGAGGGCGAACTCGTTGATCGGCAGGAACTGCTTGCGGGATCCGGTGAGGCTGCCGCGGATCGACTGGACCAACCGCTCGGTCCGGTCCAGGTCGGCCCGCATGGTGTAGTACCCGTACAGCGACATCACCGTCGAGAACAGGTCGTCATCCTGTAAATCGTTGCTGCACAACTGAAGGCAATGCTCGAAATCCGTCGCGGCGTTCGCGCTGTAGACGCCTTCGGCGGCCTGGGCCAGCAGCGCACGGCGAAGTCGTAGCGCGATCTCCATGTGGTCGCGATCGGCTCCGGCCGCGGACCGTTCGATCTGTGCGATGGCATTGGTGAGATAGTTCCTGGCCTCGCCGAGCGCGCCGCGCTGCCAGGCGTTCAGCGACGACTGGCCGTGCGCCGCGGCGGCCTCCGGGTACCGCGCGGCATTCTCGTAGTGGTGGGCGATCAACGGCCAGTCCGGGTTGCCCGCGGCGGCCGCCGACACCAGGCTGTCCGCGATGCGGCTGTGCAGTTCGCGGCGCAGGCTCGGCGGTGACAGCTCGGCCGCGACCTCACGCAGGAGTTCGTGACGAAATCGCCAGCTGTCCTTTTCGAGCGGCTCGAGGACCCGGCCGGCCACCAGTTCGGCCAGCACCGCGTCGAGATCGGCCTCGGGAAGGTCGACGGCCGATGACAGCAGGCTTCGTTCGATCCGGCCGCCGATGATGGCCGCTGCTTCGATCACCCGGACGGAACTCACACTGGACCGCAGCCGCGCGAACAGCGCCTCGTACAGCGTGTCGGGTACCCCGACCATGGTCGCGGTGTCCGACGGCCGGTCCCTGAGCTTGGCAACCACCTCCTCGATGTACAGCGGTACCCCGTCGCAACGGCGCTTCACCGCACGCTTCTCGGTTGCCGTCGCATCGGGGTGCAACGCGGTGATCAACTTCTCGGTGGCGTCGCCGCTGAGCGGACCGAGTTCGAAAACCTCGGCAGCCGACCCGTCGGGCAGCGGAACGTGGTCGCGGCTCGTCATCACGATCATGACGTGCCCGCCGAGGTCCGCACCGAGCAGCAGCTGGACCGCTTCCACGGTGTCCTCGTCGAACCAGTGCATGTCCTCGACGAGGACGAGCGTCGGTTTATCGCGCACACTGGCCCGCAGGTAGTCCTGCACCGCGGCGGAGATCAAAGCGAACAGCTTGCGTCCCTCGGCCTGCACCGGCGCGTATCCCGCCTGTGGATCGATCCCGAGGACGGGCGCCAGCAGCGGGATGACGGCGTCGGGATCCAGCGACCGCTTCTTGATCTCGCCCGCCAGGTTCCGGAGTTGTTCGGCGGGGTCGGACGTGCGGGTGATCCCGCAGCGCCGCTCCAGCAGCCGGCGTACCGGTCGAAGGCCGACATCGGTGTGGAACGGTGACCCGATCAGCTGCAGCACGTCGGCGTGGGACCGTTCCGCCAGTTCGACTGCCGACCACGCCAGCCGGCTCTTTCCGATCCCCGCGTCACCGCGGAAAACGACACCGGGCGTTCGTAGTTCGTTATGGCAGGCCTGGGTCCAGCTGGTCTCGATGTGGGCGAGTTCGCGCTCCCGGCCGACCACCGGGCCCCGGGGTGTCAGCCGTGGATCACGTTCGGTGACCACCTGGAAGTAGCGCACCGGTGCGTCCACACCTTTGACGGTCCTGGGCGGCTGTGCTTCGAGCTCGAACCGCCCGCGGATCAACGGCTCGACCGCCTCCGACACCGCGACGGTGCCGGGATCGGCGATGCTGCAGATGCGTGCGGCGAGGTTGGCGGCCAACCCGTAGACGTCGTCCTGTGCGGTGTCGAGATAGACGATCCCCCGGTGGATGCCGACGCGGACGCTGATGCCGAAGCCGAACCGGCGCAGCACCAGATCGCTGAGCTCGGTGACGGCGCGGGTGATGTCGAGACCGGCCTGAACCGCCCGTTGGACGTCGTCCTCGTGGGCCTGCGGATGACCGAAAAAGGCCAGCAGCCCGTCGCCTTTCGTAGAACCGATGTGCCCCTCGTACTGCCCGACGAGTCGTAGCACGTCGTCGCGATAACGGCCGACCACCGTGCGGTACACCTCGGGCTCGATCCGGGTGGACAGTGCCGTGGAGTCGACGAGATCGGCGAACATGATTGTCAGACGACGGATTTCGCCGTGCGCGGCCGGCGCGGCCAGCAGGTCCTCGGCTTCGGCGTTGCCCTCATCGAGTGCGAGCACCTGTTCGGCCAGCACATTGGCGGTGGCGCGGTCACCCGCGTTGATGGCCTGGAAAGCCTGGTCCAGCAGTTCGTCGATGTGTGGCGCTCCGCTCACGACTCGGGTGGGTCCGTTGTCTCGGGGATCGCGATCGAGATCGGGAAGGTGCGGACATTGTTCGGCGGGACGTCGGGGTTCGGGCCGGTGTCGGTCGCCGTCACCTCGCCCTCGTACATCCCACTGGGCAGACCCGCGGTATTGATGACGAGGGTGAAGTCCGTGTGGTTAGCGGCCAGGATGAAGCCCGGCGGGTCGAAGGTCACCAGCGCTTTGATATCCGGTCCGCCGCTGGTGAGGCTGAGCGTCGCCACCGCGAGCGTGGCGTCCTTGGCCTTCTTGGCGTCGTCCGCGATGGTGATAGGTCGCTTGATGACCGGATTGGCGTAGGCGCCCGGTCCGGCGACGACGGTCTCGAGAATCTCCGCGCCCCGGATCGCCCCGACACTGGTGAGGCGGATCGCCGCGTCGACCCATTCCTGCTGCTGCTCCTTGAAGGGCTTGGGGCCGGCCTTCTTGGCGGCATCCTCGACCACGTCGATCACGTCATCGAGGCCGTTGCCGACGATCGAGGCGACGTTGTCGGCCACCAGCAGCACCCGCCGGTCCCATTGCACCTGCAGCGCCACCCGTGCCAGTGACATGCCGCCGGTCAGTGCGGCACCGGCGAGCTGCGCCAGCGAGGCGATCGCATCCTTGGGCTCGAGCGTGCCGGGTTGGGTGCCCGTGGGACCGTTCACCTTGTCGAACGCGTCGATCGCGACCTGCGCCGTCGCGGTGACGGCCTTCTTCGCGGCTTCGGCATAACGGGCGGCGATGACGTCGGGCGGATCGGGCGGTTTCGGGTCGCCGGCCATCAGACGCCTCCGGGGTTCGGGGGCTTGACGTTCTCCTCGGCCTTGTCCCACGCGTCGAGGACCTGACCCGTGAACTTCCCGCCGATATCCTCCGTGACGGACTTGACGTCGTCCCTGGTGAATCCGTCGATCCACTTGTTGCCGGCATTACCGGCGGCACCGGCGGCCCGGTCGATGAGCTTGTTCACCAAGTCCCGGGTGTCCTCGACGGTGTCCTTGAAATTCGGTGGGAACTGCGGCTTACCGGTCATCAGACCTCCTGTTCGGCGGGGTCGAATTCGATCGACGTGTAGAACTTCTTCAGCGGGCCCAGAGTCCCGCCCTGCTGCTGCACCTGGATCAACCGGTGCGCGGTGCCGGCGAGCATGTCCTTGCCGGCGTCGGCCCACCCCATCAGACAGGCCAGCGCCGCGGTCGCGCAGGGGCTCAGGCCGTTGACGTGCTCCTGCTTGCTGGTGCGGATCCGGACACCCTTGAGCTCTGGCTTGTTGGCCGTGAGTGGGCTGATCCAGATGTATCCGTTGTCGACCTCGACATATCCGGGATCCGTCCGCTCCGGGTCGATGTCGTAGTTGAGGTAAATGCCGCCGTCCTTCTGGCGGACCTTGTAGAAGATGAGGTCGGTGGTCAGGCCGTACTCGCTGCATTCCGCACCGACCGTCTCCCTGACCCGACTCCAGCGTCCCAGGTTGCGATTGGGCACGTTCTGCTTCATCGTGCAGAAGAATTTGCTGCAGATACTCCAATTGATCGGGTCGACGATGCGTTCGATGTCGTTGACGCTGAGGTCTGGATCAGTCGTATCCGTCACCACCGTGCTGCAGTACTGTCCGTTGATCTCCTGCAGCGTCCCGAAACACGGCTTGGACTCGCCGGCGAAAAGGGCACTGACCCTCCCTCCGACGAAGTCCGCCCACTGCTGCCTGCTGTTGATGTTCTCGACCTGAGCAACGATCTCGTCGGCAGTCGCGATGATTTTGTCGGCAGACGTGAACGACCGCAACGACGTCTGCAGCACCTGCGTGAGCGGTGTCGTGAGGTCTCTCGGCAACTGGTCCCAGCCCACCAATTTGCCGAGCTTGAGAAGCACGAACGCGGCGTAGCCCGCCCTCGCCAGCACGGGGTCCTTGGCGGAATTGTAGAGCGTCTGATCCTCGAATCCACCTGGCTTGTCGGGATCCCTGATCGGCGCGATGCCGGCCGGTTCACCCGGCCCATCACCGGTCGGCCCGGTGACCGCGGCGAATGTCGTTGCCACCTCTGAGCTGCCTTTGTCAGAGCCTGTTGCCGGTTCCGGAACGTTGGTGAGCTCCTTGGTGGCGGCATCCAGGTCGGGAAAGACCACTCGAGTTCTGGCGGGATTGCGAATGCCCTCGCGGTTGAAGAACTGTTCGAGTTCGCGATACCACCCGGCCTCACCGAATCCGGTGCTGTTGGGCAGCAGCTTCTCCGCGGTCGCCAGCACCGCCTGATCGATGCTGCCCCGGTTGCCTTTCCTGGCTTCGACAACCAGTTCGTCGACCGCACCGAAAATGGCCAACTGACTGTGCAATATCGACATGCCCCGGCCTCCCGCTGTCGGCGGCCTTAGCATACCGTTGTGCCGGCGGAATCGAGGGGGCAACGATGGTGAGCAACCCGTGACCGAACACGGGGAGCATGACAACGGCGCGATGTCGGATGTGCCGTGGGCGTTGGTATTCGATCCGGCGGTCAATGTGCGTGCGTTGGGCGAGATTCAGGCCCGCGGTTTCCGCGCCGCCGCCGATCTGGTCGACCGGTTCGTGAACATCACCGAGCACCGGCCACCGACCGCCGCGGGCGACGCGCCCCAGGCCGATCCGACCGAACAATCCAACGGCACAAGCGTTCCCGACGTCGAGCGGCTGCTCGACTCGTGGAAGTCCGTTGTCGGCCAGCTGGCCGGCTCGGTGCGGGGCGCGGTGGGAGAATCACGAACGGGCGGTGCGGCGTTCGACTTCGTCGGCGCACAGGCGACCGGTCAGCTCGTGCTGGCGGCGACGGAGCCCGGGACGGTGTCGGCGGAGGTGTGGCTGCACAACGGCGGCCCGACCGATCGGGGCTCGGTGGTGTTGCGCTGCGGTGAGCTGATCTCCCACGAAGGCAGCGTGATCGGTTCGGGGCAGGTCCGGTTCGAGCCCGACACGGTGCCGATGCCCGCCCGCTGCAGCCGGGGCGTGGTGGTCCACGTCGATGTGGGTGAGAACGTCACGCCGGGTCGCTATCACGGCACGTTGCTGGTCGAGGGGCATCCCGACATCTGGCTGCCGGTGCTCCTCACGGTGGGGCCCCCGGTGGCATGACCAGCACGGCGGACCCGCCCGACCTGATCGCGCACGTCGAGGACCGGCTGCGCGAGATCGGCCGGGTGGTGCGCAATTCGATGCTCGACGCCATGCCCGACGGCGAACCGCACCGGTGGCTCTACGGTCCGATGCGGGAGTACCCGGCACGGCCCGGCAAGGCGCTGCGGCCCGCGTTGTGCATGTCGGCCGGCCGGGCATTCGGCGCGGACTCTGACGACCTGCTGGGCATCGCTGTCGCGATCGAGTTGTTGCACAACGCCTTCCTCATTCACGACGACATTGTCGATGGCAGCGAGAAGCGGCGTGGCCGACCGACGTTGGCGGCCGACTACGGGCTGGGCACCGCGCTCAACGCCGGTGACGCGCTGGCCATGGTGGCCGGCCAGGTGTTGCGCAAGGCCACCCGCCAGCTCGACCGTAACCTCGCCGACCTGGTCTGGGCCGAGTTCGACACCATGGCGATGCGCACATTGGAGGGTCAGGCCACCGAGATCGGTTGGCAGGCAGACGATATCGAGGATCTCGCCCCCGAGGACTACCTCGAGCTGATCATGCACAAGACCTGCTGGTACACCACCATCCACCCCCTGCGGGTGGGGGCGATCGTGGGCTCGCGCGGTTCCATCGAGCTGGCTCCGTTGGTGCGCTTCGGGTTTCATTTCGGGGCGGCGTTCCAGATCCGCGATGACCTGCTGAACCTGATCGGCGACGAGCAGACCTACGGCAAGGAGATCCTCGGCGATCTGCACGAGGGCAAGAGGACGCTGACGCTGGTCCACCTGATGGCGACCGCGCGGGGGAAGGACCGTGAACTCGTGCGTGATTATCTGCGCCGCAGTCGCGCCGAACGCACAGCCGAACTGGTCCGCACGGTCCGGGCGCTGATGGACGACTACGGCAGTATCACGTTCACCCGTGAGTACGCCGAGGGCATCCTGCTGGTCGCCGAGGAGTATTTCGAGCAGGCCTTCGCCGACGCCCGGCCCGGGCCGGACCGGGACTTCCTGCGCTCGCTGGTGCCCTACGTGTGGGCGCGCTGGCGTTGACCTGTGCAACGCCGCGCACGCCGCGGCCCGGGCCGGCCTAGCGTGGTGGCGTGACGTCGCGTGCCCCCCACCGACTGCAGGTCAGCGGACACCGGTTCCTGATGCGCCGGATGGAAAGCGCGCTGCTGTACGGCGACGCCGGTGGCGATGCGGGTTCGGTTGCCGCGCCACGGCTTTCGTTCGCGGTCGGTGGCGTACTGGCGGCTGTTGCGCTGGCGGCGTGCGCGGTCTTCCCGATGCTGCGGCCGTCAGCGGTGCCGGTTGATTCTCCCGGCGGCGCCGGAGTCAGCCAGACCGTGGTCAGGCCGCCGCAGTCGGGCGGCTAAGGACAACACCGCCATTGCCGCCGCCAGCACCGCCGCGCACAGGGCCGTACCGACCACGGCCGTGGTACGGGCCCGGGCAGCAGGCGGGCCGGCGGCGCTGTGCGTCGAGGGTTCCGGCGTTGGTGCCGACGGTTGTTCTCCGGCCCGCAGTGCCGCCATCGGGTCGACGACGCCGTACCCGACCACGGGGTCCCAGCCGCCGTGGGACCCGTGGGCGGTGGCTTCGATGCGCTGCATGACCTGCCGGGCCGTCAGGGTGGGAAACCGCGCCCGGATCAGCGCGGCCAGGCCACTGACCACGGGTGCCGCGTAGCTGGTGCCCGACAGCGGCATGGCACGACCGAGCACGGGCAGTGCATCGGCGAGACCGCTGCCACCGGGGTTCAGCGACACCATGTTCTCGCCCGGCGCGGCGACGTCCACCCACGGCCCCGCCAGGCTGAACGAAGACGGGGCGCCGGTGTCGTCCACGGACCCGACGGTGAGGACGTAGTCGTCGTACCAGGCCGGGCTCACCGCGACAGTGGCGCTGTCCCAGGTCATCTCGGGAGATGCGGACTGCCGGGGGCACTGTCCGGCACCGTCGGCGTTACCGGCCGCGGTGACGACCACCGCGTCCTTGACGTCGACCGCGTAGGCCAGTGCCGCGCCCAGGCGCCCGTCGTCGAGCGGCCCGGTGCCGCACGCCACCGACGAGATGTTGATCACCGTCGCGCCCAGATCGGCGGCGGTGCGCACGGCGCTCGCCATGGTGTCCACGTCGCCGAACCCGCCCCGGTCCGGGTTGTCGGCCGGCCCGAACTTGGTGGTGGACTGCCGGATCGCCAGCAGGGTGGCGGCAGGCGCGACACCGGCGAAGTGCGTCGGGTCGTCGGGATCGGCTGCCGCGGAGATGATTCCGGCCACCACGGTGCCGTGCCCGTCGCAATCCTGGGTGCCGTCTCCGGCAGAGACGTAGTCGCCGGCGGCCTCGAGATGCGCCAGCCGCACGTGCCGGGCGACCCCGGTGTCGATGACCGCGATCCGCTGATCCTCGCCACGGGACAGCTGCCACACCGATTCCAGGCCGAGTCGCCGCAGCGGATCGGCGCCGGCGCCCGCGCGAGTCCGGGGCGCCTCCGTGCAGGCGGCCCACTGGGTGGTCGGTTGCGGCGGTGCCGGTGGCGATGGGGCGGGGAGGCGGGCGCTGTCGACGACGGGTGGTGTGAGTGCCCGGGCCGGCGGAGCCGCACCCAGACCCATGCAGACAAGGCTCACCGCAACCGTATTCGCGATGCGCCGGCGGCCGCGGTTCACGGCAGGCCCTGCGCTGTGACGGCGTCGTAGAGCCCGAAACCCGCGGCTGTCAGCGGGACGATCGCGGCGAGCACGGCGCACTCGGCGAGGGTGGCGACATGGCGGGCCACCGGTGCCACCCGCGGTGCGGCGCGGTAGCCGAACCACAGCGCCCCCGCCGTCGTGGCTGCAACGAGGGCGCACAGCCAGGGCGCCAGTGCGGGATTGAGGTGCCGGGTCGCGACCAGAGTGGCCGCCGTACCGGCTGTTCCGGCGACCAACAGCCCGATGCGCTGCGGTAAGGCGCGCTGCGCGCGGGCACGCAACAGCAGCGCGGCGGCCACGGCGGCCGCCAGGCCGCAATCCACCCAGGCTGGGCTGGCCAGCGTCAGGAACACTCCGAGCGTGGCCGCCCCGGCCCCGGCAAGGACGAGTGCCGTCAGACACCGGGCGGCGAACGGCGCCGGCTCCGCCTCGTCCCGGGCATCGGGGTCGAGATCGCGGTTGGCGTCCGACGACAGGCCGCACAGCAGCAGCGTCAGCCGGCCCGCGCTGACGACCACCGCGGTCGAAACCGTTGCCAGCAGAAGTCCGGTGTGGTGCGCGGTGCCGCCGAGCACGCTGGTGCACAACGTCGCGGCGGCGATCAGAGCGCACCCGAACGCCTGGGCAGCGAACGCCGTCCGGCCGCTGCCGGTCACGCGGGCGGCGATGGCTGCGGCGCCGCCCGCCGCACTGGCCGCGAGGAGCAGGTGCGGTACGCCGGGTGAACCGGGAACCGCGAGGAAACCGCCGATCCCGGCGAGGACGACCGTGACCGTCAGGGCGGCGGACCGCGACTCTGCCGGGGTCCACGGGGCGGTGGATGCGGTCGACCGGACAAGCCGCTCGGCCGTGTCGAGCGCCGGCGGCACTGGGGCCGGCGCGGGTGCCGCGGCGAGCACCAGGGTGTCCCCGTCTGTTATCCCGTTCTCGGGCAGCGTCTTCGACGCATCCAGGGGCGGCCGTCCCGGCGGGCACAGTTGCCGGGGCCGCCCGGCCTCCGCCGGGTCGACGATGTCGCACAGCGGGGGCAGCAGCAGGCCGACGGCCACTGCATTCGGCAGCACCAGGTCGACATGTCGATCGCCGGCATGAAGTGCCACCCGGCACACGTCCGATTCCATGACGGCGACGCTAGGCGCCCGGCCGGGTAGCCCGTGTCCGCCGATCCACAACTGAATTGCGGGCGCACTCCGGCCTGCCTACCGTCCCCGGAATGGCCACCACGGTGTTCACCCGTCGCCGACGAACGGGTCCCGTTCGGCCACCGGCCGCCGACCTCACCGTCGACGCCCCACCGGCCCTGCCGCGCGCCGTCAATGGTGTGGCCGCGCGCCTGGCCCCCGTCATCATGGTGGTGGCCTCGTTGGGCACGGTGGCGATGGTGGTGGCCTCCGGATCGGCCACGGGGCACACCCCGATGCTCCTGGTGCTCCCGGTGGTGATGATCGCCTCCGCGGTCGCCGCCGTCGCATCGGGCAGCGGTGGCAGGCAGCGCGCCGAATTGGACGCCGACCGCCGCCGCTACCTGGACTACCTGGCGTCGCTGTCGGACCGGCTCACCGAAGACGCTGTGGCGGAACATGACCGGCTGCTGGACAACCATCCGGAACCGGAGGCGTTGTGGACGGTGGTGGGCAGCACGCGGATGTGGGCGCGGCACCGCGACGAGACGGACTTCTGCGTGGTGCGCGTCGGGGTCGGCGCGGTGCCCGCCACCACCCGGCTGAGCGGCCCCGCCGCGGAGCGGCCCGGTGAGCAGGATCCGGTGACCGCGTCCGCGCTGGGCCGGCTGCTCCGTGCGCACGGCCGGGTGCCCGAAGGGCCCGTCGCCGTCACGCTGGCGGCCGGCGCGACGGTGACGGTGAGCGGGGACGGCGACGAGGCCCGAGCGCTGCTGCGCGCGGTGATCTGTCAACTCGCGGTGGCCCACAGCCCCGACGACGTGGGCGTGGTCGCGTTCGTCGGTGAGGCACAGGGTGGGGATTGGGACTGGCTGAAATGGCTTCCGCACCGCAGCCATTGCCCGCCGGAGCCGGACGGCCGTCGGCTCGTCGTCGTGGTGGACGGGGGTGACCCGCCGGCACCGGACGCGGTGAGCACGGTGCTGCACATCGGCACCGTCGCGGCGCCGGACACCGACCTGCGGGTCGACGACGGGGCCGGAGCGGTGATCCTGACCCGGCACGACCAGATGACCCCGGTGGCGGCGCTGGCCGTGGCGCGCCGACTGGCGGGCTACCGGCCCGGCTCCGATCCGGCCGGCGGGTCACGTGGCTGGCTGGCTCGCGTCGGGGTCGGCGATCCGGCACACATCGATCCGGAGATGCTGTGGGACAACCAGTTCAGCGCACCGTTGCGGGTGCCGATCGGGACTTCGGAGGACGGCGGGACGGTCGACCTGGACATCCGCGAGGCGGCCGCCGACGGCATGGGCCCGCACGGATTGTGCCTGGGCGCCACCGGATCCGGTAAGTCCGAACTCCTGCGCACCATCGCACTCGGCATGATTGCCCGCCATTCACCGGAAACGCTCAACCTGGTGCTGGTCGACTTCAAGGGCGGGGCCACCTTCCTGGACCTCGCCCGCACCCGTCACACCACGGCCGTCATCACCAACCTCGAAGAAGAGGCGGGCCTCGTCGACCGTATGCGTGATGCCCTCGGCGGTGAGATCGACCGGCGCCAGCGCATCCTGCGGGCCGCGGGCAACCTCTCGGGTGTCGCCGAATATCACCGGGCGCGACAGGCGGGCCGGCCCTTGGCGCCCTTGCCCGCGCTCTTCATCATCGTCGACGAATTCTCCGAACTGTTGAGCCGGCATCCGGAGTTCGTCGACGTCTTCGTGGCGATCGGGCGGCTGGGCCGATCGCTGGGCATGCATCTGCTGCTGGCCAGTCAGCGCCTCGACGAGGGCAGGCTGCGGGGTCTGGACTCCCACCTGTCCTACCGGATCTGCCTGAAGACGCTGTCGGAGGCCGAGTCGCGGATGGCCATCGGCGTACCGGACGCCTACCACCTGGCCCCGCGGCCCGGGGCGGCGTACCTGAAAGTGGCTGCGGGGCAGCCGGTTCGATTCCAGGCGGCCTACGTTTCGGGCCGGCTGTCCGGCGCGCGAAGCGGGCCGGCCGGTGAGGACACCGTTCCGAGGGTGTTCAGCGCCGCCGCGCCACCGATCCGGGACACCGGACCTGGACACCACGCTGCTCGAGGCGGTGGTCGACGGGTTGGCCGGGCACGGTCCGCCGCCGCATCGGGTGTGGCTGCCACCGCTGACCGATTCGCCCCGCCTCGGCGCGCTGGTGGACGGATATGACGGTGGTGACCTGCGGGTGCCGATCGGATTGGTGGACAACGCCTTCGAGCACCGCCGCAGCCCTCTCGTGGTCGATCTGTCCGGCGCGGCAGGCAATTTCGCGGTGGTCGGAGCGCCACGGACCGGGAAGACGACGGTCCTGAAAACGCTCGTGACCGCGCTGGCCGCGACCCACGATCCGCGTCGCGTGCAGGTGTACTGCCTCGATTTCGGCGGCGGGGGACTGAGTGATCTGGCCGACCTGCCCCATGTCGGCACCGTGGCGAGCGCCTCGAACGCCGACCTGGTCCGACGCACCGTCGTCGACATCCTCGCGGTGCTGCGCCGTCGCGAGGCGGCGGGAACCGGTGCCGACGATCCCTATGGTGACGTCCTCCTGGTGATCGACGGATGGGCTTCGGCCCGAAGGGAATACGGCGGCCCGGACGGCCTGGACGAGGTGGTCACCGCGATAGCCGGGACCGGCCTGTCCCATGGGGTGCACGTGGTGCTGACCGCCTCGCGGTGGGCCGACGTCCGGCCCGCGCTGCGGGATCTGATCGGCACGCGTATCGAAATGCGGCTGGGCGATCCGGCCGACTCCGAGATCGACCGCGCCCGGGCCCGGAGCATCCCCCGGAACCGGCCCGGGCACGGGCTGGGCCCCGACGGACTGCCGATGGTGATCGCGTTGCCTGACAACGGTTTGCGGCCATCCGGCACCGGGTGGCGGGCACCGGCGATCCGGCTCCTGCCCGAACGTGTCGACTACGCCGATCTGCGGACCGCCGCGCCCGCTTCCGCGTGTGTTCTCGGCATCGACGAGGACGGCCTGGAGCCCGTCGTCCTCGACCTGGCCGGACAGCATCTGCTGGTGTTCGGTGAGCCCGGCTGCGGGAAGACCGCCGTGCTGCGGCTGCTGTGCCACGAGATCGCCAGGACGGTGCCGGACGGGGTGGTGGTGCCGCTGGACCCACGTCAGACGCTGACCGAATTCGGCGGTGCCGGTCTGCGCTCGTTGCCGGGGCTCCTCGAGAGGCTGCGCGGCCGGGTAGCAGGACGGTGGGTCCGGCGACCCGCCGATCCACGTCGTCGTCGACGACTACGACCTGGCCGCATCGGCACTGGCGCCGCTGGCCGATGTGCTTCCGCACGCCCGCGACGTCGGGCTGCATCTGTTCATCGCGCGCCGCAGCGGCGGCGCGGCCCGCGCCCTCTACGACCCGGTGCTGTCCGCGCTGCGGGAGACCGGGGCGGTGGGGTTGCAGATGAGTGGCAGCCCGGACGACGGGCCGCTGGTGGGCGGGGTGCGTCCGAGACCGCTTCCGCCCGGCCGCGGCGTGCTGGTGACCCGCGCCGGCCGCGAACGGACCATCCAGGTGGCGTGGACGGAATCGGCGGAGTCCCGATGACCGTGGTCTGCGAGGTCGGGCCCGGCGTGGTCCGGCTCCTGCAGCCGGGGCCCGGGCCCTCCGCCGTTCCGGCGCTTGCCGAAACGGTTCTCGACGCCGGCGGGGAGCCACTGGCCCTGCTCGACGACCGGCCGGTGGCCACCGCAGCGCTCTGGCGCACGGTGTTCGAGGCTCTGCTCGACGGTGCCGACGCGGCGCAGCTGGTACACCCGTCCTGGTGGTCGCCGAGGCGGGTGGGCGCCGTGGCCGGTGCCGCCCGCGGCGTGGTCGACACCGTGACCACATCCCCGCGGCACCGGCTGCTGCACCGCGGTGCGGTGTTCGTCGAGATCGGCCCCGACTTCGTCGCGATCGGTGACCATCAAGGCGTCACGGGAGCCGAAACACGTTGGGCAGAAGCCGATATCGTCGCCGATGCGGTCGCAGGGCGCGTCGGTGGAGACGGCGGTGCGGTGCACATCGACGCGCCGGTGGGGGTACCCGGCGCGGGTGCGCTCGGCTCACTGATCGCGCGCCGGTTGCACGCCGCCGGCAGGACCGTCCGCCAACTCGCCGACCATGAGCTGTGTGCCGCGGCGGCACGGTCGGCACGCCCCCACTCCCCGGCACTGCCACCGGCCGGTCCGGTGCGCCGGCGCAGGGTACCGGCCGCCGGAGTGGCGACCGCAGCGGTCGTGATGACGGCGATCGGGGTCGGCGGGTTGGCCGCGTCGCACCAGACCGAAACGCCCGCAACGGAACTCGTCGAAGGCCGGGTGGCCGTGCAGATACCGGCCGGCTGGTCGGTGCAGCGGATCACCGGCGGGCCTGGATCCGCGCGGGTGCAGGTGGTGTCGCCGGTGGACCCCGGCGCGATCCTGCACATCACCCAGTCGCGCGTGCCGACGGCTGACCTGGCGGCCACGGCCGACGCCCTGCGGTCGGCCGCCGCGGCGCAACCTCCGGGGGTGTTCGTCGACTTCCGTCCCGATGACCGGCGCGCCGGCCGACCCGCCGTCACCTACCGGGAGGTGCGCCCCGGCCACGACATCCGCTGGACCGTCGTCGTGGCCGGCCGGGTGCGGATCAGCATCGGCTGCCAGAGCACACCCGACAGCGTGTGCGAACAGGCCGTTCGTTCCGCCCGGGAAATCAGTTGACGGCGAAGGGAACCAAATCGGCTCGCGGACAGTCGAATCAGATAACGACCAACGGAGGGCAAAGATGACCACATCGCCGGACAGACTCACCACCGACTTCGCGCTCATGCGTGACGTCGCCGCAGCCACCGACAGCCGGTCCGCGGAGATCCGGGCCATGCTGCAGGCGTTCATCGGCAGGGTCGGTGCCGTGCCTGCATCGGTCTGGAGCGGACCCGCGGCGGCGCGGTTCCGGGATGTCGTCGATCGCTGGAACACCGAGTCGGCGCGGCTGTGCCAGGCTCTCGACGCCATCGCCGAGACGGTCCGGGTCAACGAACGCGCCCTGCACGATGCCGCCCTGGCCCACGAAGGCCGGATCGGGGCGGTCGGCGCCGATGTGCGGGGTGCATGACCATGACCTCCGCGGACGCCCCGCTGTCGTACGACTTCGCCGGGATCGAGTATTCGGTGCGACAGGAGATCCACACCACGTCGGTACGGCTCAACGCGGCACTGGAGGACCTGCGGGTCCGGATCGCGCCGCTGCAGGACATCTGGACCCGGGAAGCCGCGGCCGCGTACCGCCTCGAGCAGGACCGGTGGCACCAGGCGGCCGGCGCGCTCAACGACATCCTGATGCGCCTGGGCAACGCTGTCCGCGACGGCGCCGGTGATATCGCCGACACCGACCGTCGTGCCGCGAACGCCTGGTGGTAGCGGCCCGGAGAAACCCTGTCGCGGTCCCGCCGGGAATGGAGAGCCTGGCGGGACCGCGCAGTGCATCCACCCACCGCGGGCCGGCCCGCGGCGTATCGTGACCAGCACGCGGCAAGGACCTCTTAGATGAAACCTCCCAGAGACACCGGTGAGCGGGCGGCAGCCCGCGCGCTGCGTGATGCCCACGCGCGGTTCGTCACCGGCGAAGTGGACGCGTCGGCGCTCGAATCCAGCTCGATTCGCCCCGTCGTCGCAAAGAGCTGGCAGCGCAGCCGTGCCAAGGGTGTCGACCCCGACATCGGCGCCGCGCCGTCGTCAAGCGCGGCGATGAGCGCGGGCTACCTGGCGAATCTCCGGGAGACCCATCCGCTGGCGCCGGCGCTGCCGATCATCCGCCGGTTGTTGGTCGACGACGCCGTCGATTCCGGCGTCGTCGTCGCGGTCACCTCCGCGGACGGCACCCTGCTGTGGGTGGAGGGCGATCCGGTCGCGAGGGCCAAGGCCGAGAAGATGAACTTCGCACCCGGGGCGGACTGGAGTGAGCGCAGCGCGGGTACCAACGCGCCCGGGACGGCGCTGGCACTGGGTCGCGAGATACAGATCCACGGGTCGGAGCATTTCTCCCGGATCGTGCAGCCGTGGAGTTGCACCGCGGCACCCGTGCACGACCCCGACAGCGGTGCCCTGCTCGGTGCCATCGACCTCACCGGCGGCCCCCAGGTGGCGCTCTGCGCAGACGTTGGCCCTCGTCCGGGCCACCGCGGTCGCCGTCGAAAACCACCTGGCGCTGCTGCGGCTGACCGGAACCGCGCCCGAACCGGCCGCGCGCAGGCCGCACCTGGTTGCCCTCGGCGGCGATCGGTCGCGATGGGTCACCACCGACGGTTACGGCCACCTGCGCGCCGCGCACCTCACGGGCCGGCACGCCGACATCCTCGTTCTGCTGAGCAGGCACCCGGAGGGACTCAGCGCCGACCACCTCGCCGATGCTCCTCGACGACAAGGACCTCGACGTGGTCACGGTGCGCGCGGAGATGTCGCGGCTGCGGCGGGTGATCGGCGCCGAATACGTCGCGTCGCGGCCGTACCGACTGCTGGCGCCCATCACCACCGACGTCGGCGAGGTGTTCGACGCACTGGACGCCGGGGACGTGGAATCCGCGCTGGCGCGCTACCAGGGGCCGCTGCTCCCGCAATCGGTGTCACCGGCGATCGGCCGGCTGCGAACGCAGCTGTCGGCGACGCTGCGCGCGGCCGTGCTGGCCCAGTCCGCGGACCGGCCCGGGCTGCTGCGGCGCTGGCTGGAGCTGCCCGAAGGCCGAGACGACCGCGATGGCTGGCAGGTGCTGCACAACAGTGCGGCCGTCGATCCGGTGAGCCGCGCGCACGCGGGCGGGCACCTCGCCGGCCTCGATTTCGAACTGGGCTGACGTGCCGCGGCACCCCGTCGCCGATGCAACTGTGGTGCAACCCTCTCGCTCCTACTCTGAGTGACGACCGACACATTTGTCGCCCACGAATTGCAGGAGAGGTTGTTCCAATGACTGTTTACGCCCGCCCGGGCACGGACGGCTCCGTGATGTCCTTCCAGGCCCGCTACGACAACTTCATCGGCGGCGAGTGGGTCGCCCCCACCGCCGGCCGGTACTTCGAGAACCGCACCCCGATAACGGGTGAGGTGTTCTGCGAGGTCGCGCGCTCCGACGAGTCCGACATCGAGAAGGCGCTGGACGCCGCGCACGCCGCCGCTCCCGCCTGGGGCAAGACCTCGGCCACCGAGCGCGCCGTCATCCTGAACAAGATCGCCGACCGCATCGAGGAGAACCTCGAATCGATCGCGGTGGCCGAGTCGTGGGACAACGGCAAGCCGATCCGCGAGACGCTCAACGCCGACATGCCGCTGGCCGTCGACCACTTCCGCTACTACGCCGGGGCGATCCGCGCGCAGGAGGGCACGCTGTCGGAGATCGACAACGACACCGTCGCCTACCACTTCCACGAGCCGTTGGGCGTGGTCGGTCAGATCATCCCGTGGAACTTCCCGATCCTGATGGCCATCTGGAAGGTGGCTCCCGCCCTGGCCGCCGGCAACGCCATCGTGCTCAAGCCCGCCGAGCAGACCCCGGTGTCGGTGCTGTACCTGATGTCGATCATCGGCGATCTGCTGCCGCCCGGCGTGCTCAACGTCGTCAACGGCTTCGGCGTCGAGGCGGGCAAGCCGCTGGCGTCGAGCAACCGGATCGCCAAGATCGCGTTCACCGGAGAGACCACCACCGGCCGGCTGATCATGCAGTACGCGTCGCAGAACCTGATCCCGGTGACACTGGAACTCGGCGGCAAGAGCCCCAACATCTTCTTCAACGACGTGCTGGCCGCCAACGACGACTACCAGGACAAGGCGCTGGAAGGCTTCACGATGTTCGCCCTCAACCAGGGCGAGGTGTGCACGTGCCCGTCGCGCAGCCTGATCCAGGCGGACATCTACGACGAGTTCCTGGCGATGGCGGCGATCCGCACCAAGGCCGTCCGTCAGGGCGACCCACTCGACACCGAGACCATGATCGGTGCGCAGGCCTCCAACGACCAGCTGGAGAAGATCCTGTCCTACATCGAGATCGGCAAGAGCGAAGGTGCCCAGATCCTCACCGGTGGTGAGCGCGCCGACCTCGGCGGCGACCTGGCCGGCGGCTACTACGTTGCGCCGACGATCTTCACCGGCAACAACAAGATGCGCGTCTTCCAGGAGGAGATCTTCGGCCCGGTCGTCGCGGTGACCTCGTTCAAGGACTACGACGAGGCCATGTCGATCGCCAACGACACTCTCTACGGGCTGGGTGCCGGCGTGTGGAGCCGGGACGGCAACACCGCCTACCGGGCGGGTCGTGACATCAAGGCCGGCCGGGTGTGGACGAACTGCTACCACCAGTACCCCGCGCATGCGGCGTTCGGCGGCTACAAGCAGTCCGGCATCGGCCGCGAGAACCACCTGATGATGCTTGACCACTACCAGCAGACCAAGAACCTGTTGGTGAGCTACTCGAACAAGGCGCTCGGCTTCTTCTGATCGACGTGTAATCCCGCAAGCCCAGCGGCACGGTCCGGCGACCTCCCCCTGACGCCGACCGTGCCGCTGCGGCGTTGGGACCGGTAGGTTGAGTGCGGCGGACAGCACGAGCAAGGAGTACGGAGTTGGCCGATTTCGTCGCGGCGATCGACCAGGGCACCACCAGCACGCGGGCGATGATCTTCGATCACAGCGGTCGCGAGGTGGGACGCCACCAGCTCGAGCACGAGCAGATCCTTCCGCAGGCGGGCTGGGTGGAACACAACCCGGTGGAGATCTGGGAACGCACCGGCTCGGTGCTGCAGACCGCCCTGAACCGGACCAATCTGCGGGCCGGCGATCTGGCCGCGCTCGGGATCACCAACCAGCGCGAGACGACGCTGGTGTGGGACCGTCACACCGGCCGCCCGTACCACAATGCGATCGTCTGGCAGGACACCCGCACCGACCGGATCGCTTCGGCGCTGGACCGCGACGGCCGCGGGGACGTCATCCGCCACAAGGCCGGATTGCCGCCGGCCACGTACTTCTCGGCGGGCAAGGCGCAATGGATTCTGGAGCACATCGACGGGGTCCGCGAGGCCGCCGACCGCGGCGACGCCATCTTCGGGACCGCCGACACCTGGGTGTTGTGGAACCTCACCGGCGGCCCTCGCGGCGGCATTCACGTCACCGACGTCACCAACGCCAGCCGCACCATGCTGATGGACCTCGAGACGCTGGACTGGGACGACGAACTGTTGTCCTTCTTCAACATTCCGCGCCAGATGCTGCCCCGGATCGCGTCGTCGTCATCGGCCGAGGCGTTCGGCGCCACCAGCAGTACGGGACCGCTGGAGGCCGCCGTCCCGATCACGGGCATTCTGGGTGATCAGCAGGCGGCGATGGTGGGCCAGGTGTGCCTGTCGGCGGGTGAGGCCAAGAACACCTACGGCACCGGTAATTTCCTGCTGCTCAATACCGGCGAGAAGATCGTGCGCTCCGAGAACGGCCTGTTGACCACGGTGTGCTACCGGTTCGGCGATGCCAAACCCGTTTACGCCCTGGAGGGTTCGATCGCGGTGACCGGTTCTGCGGTGCAGTGGCTACGTGACCAGCTGGGCATCATCAGCGGGGCCGCCGACAGCGAGACGCTGGCCCGCCAGGTCGCCGACAACGGCGGCGTGTACTTCGTGCCCGCGTTCTCCGGGTTGTTCGCGCCGTACTGGCGTTCGGATGCCCGCGGGGCCATCGTCGGGCTGTCACGGTTCAACACGAACGCGCACATCGCCCGCGCCACCCTGGAGGCGATCTGCTATCAGAGCCGCGATGTGATGGACGCGATGGAGGCTGACTCCGGGGTGCATCTGGAGGTGCTCAAGGTCGACGGCGGAATCACCGCCAACGAGTTGTGCATGCAGATCCAGGCCGACGTCCTCGGCGTCGACGTGGTGAAACCCGTTGTCGCCGAGACGACGGCGCTCGGCGCGGCCTATGCGGCGGGCCTGGCGGTCGGATTCTGGTCGAATCCCGATGAGCTGCGGGCGAACTGGCAGGAGGACAAGCGCTGGTCGCCGACGTCGACCGAGGAGCAGCGGGCGGCCGGTTACGCCGGCTGGCAGAAGGCCGTGCAGCGCACCCTGGACTGGGTCGACGTCGAGTGAATCCGCCTGTGATGCTGCCTGAGCCACCGGATATCCGGTTCCACGGTGATCAGGCGGCGGGCCCCGGCATGCTGGACTTCGCCGTCAACGTGCGGGCCGCCGCGCCGCCACCCTGGTTGGCGCAGCGGCTCAGTGCGCGCATCGGCGACCTCGGCCGGTACCCGAGCCGCGAGGACGAGCGCGGGCGGTCGAAGCGGTGGCCGCGCGGCACGGCCGCAACGCCGACGAGGTCGCGCTGCTGGCGGGCGGTGCCGAGGGGTTCGCGCTGCTGGCCAATCTGGGCCCGCGGCTGGCGGCGCTGATCGCACCGTCCTTCACCGAACCCGACGTCGCGCTGACGGCGGCCGGTGTGCCGTATTGCCATGTGGTGCTGCCTGATCCGTTCGGGTTGGCGGGTGATTGCCGTCCCCGACGCCGCCGACCTCGTCATCGTCGGCAACCCCACCAATCCGACCTCGGTGCTGCACTCGCGGGAGTCGATCCTGGCGCTGCGGCGCCCCGGCCGCGTCGTGGTTGTCGACGAGGCGTTCGCCGACGCGGTGCCGGGCGAACCCGAATCGCTGGCCGGTGCCGCGTTCGACGATGTGGTGGTGCTGCGCAGCCTGACCAAGACCTGGGCCTTGGCAGGCCTGCGGGTGGGCTACGCCCTGGGGTCGCCGGATGTGTTGTCGCGGTTGACGGCACGCCGGGCGCACTGGCCCGTCGGCACCCTGCAGATGGAGGCCGTCACCGCGTGCTGCGCGCCCGCCGCGGTGGCCCAGGCCCAGGAGCAGGCGCAGCGGCTGGCGGTGGTGCGGACGGACATGGTCGCCGGGCTCCGATCGCTGGGGCTCGACGTCACCGACGGGGTGGCGCCGTTCGTCCTGTTCGCGGTCCCGGACCCGGATCGCATACGAAATCGACTGGCCGACAAGGGGATCGCGGTTCGCCGATGCGACACCTTCGTCGGCTTGGACGGGCGTCACCTGCGGGCCGCGGTGCGCCCCGAATGGCAGGTGCTGGTCGAAGCGATCGCCGGGCTGCTGGGTTGATCGCCCCGCCGATCAGACGGCCGGGCCCTCGTAACGGCGCGAGGTGAAAACCGCAGGCCCGGCGGCGCGGTCGACCACGGTGGTGGTGGACGATCCGATGATGAGCAACGTCCGCATGTCGACGGTGGCGGGGTCCAGGTCGCCTACGGTCGTCACCGCGAGGTGTTGGTCCGGGCCACCGACGTCCCGGCCGATCACGATCGGGCGGTCGGCGGGCAGTCGTCGCACGAGAATGTCCTTGAGCGCGCCGACCTGCCAGGTCCGGCTGCCGGAGCCCGGGTTGTAGATCGCGATCACCAGGTCGCCGTCGATGGCGGAGTGCAGGCGGCTCTCGATCACCGCCCAGCCCTTGAGCCGGTCGGACAGTGAGATGACCGCGTAGTCGTGACCCAGTGGCGCGCCGACCGCCGCCGCCACGGCATTGGCGGCGGTGACACCCGGCACCACCCGGACCGGAACCGCGCTCCAGGCGGGTTCGGACGCCATCTCGATCACGGCGGCGGCCATCGCGAAGACTCCGGGGTCGCCGGAACTCACCACCGCGACCCGGGCGCCTCGTCTGGCCAGATCCAAGGCCATACAGGCCCGCTCCGATTCCACCCGGTTGTCGCTGGGATGCATCCGTTGCCCGGGTCGCGGGGTCACCCGCGCCAGATATGTCTTGTAGCCCACTACGTCGGTGGCGCGGGCGAGTTCGGCCCGGACCTCGGGAGTGGTCCAGCGGTCGGCTCCCGGTCCCAGGCCGACGACCACCACTTCGCCGGGTGAGGCGTGCGGTTCAGGCACCGGATTGTTCAGCGGCCCCGGGACCACGACCATCGAAAAGTACGGCACCGCAGCGGGATCCACCTCGTGGACCGGCATCACCTGTTGGGACGGCGTCGATGCGCGTTCCACGTACCAGGCCCGGTCGGCCACGCCGGCGGACTCCAGCGCCGCGCGCACCTTGGCGAAGTTGCGGCCCAGCTTCATGATCGCGACGGCGTCGCTGTCCCGCAGGCGTCGCACCAGTTCGTCGGCCGGCAATGTCCCCGGCAGGATCGTCAGGGTCTCCTCGCCTTCGACCAAGGGCAGGCCGACGGCCATCGCCGAGGCGCTCACCGACGTGACACCGGGGATTATCTCGGTGTCGAACTGTGGCGCGAGGCGTTTGTGCATGTGCATGTAGGAGCTGTAGAAGAGCGGGTCGCCCTCCGCCAGCAAGGCCACGTCGCGGCCCGCGCGCAGATGCGCGGCCAGCACGTCGGCGGCGTCGGTGTAGAAGTCCTCCAGCGCACCGCGGTAGCCGCCGGGATGGTCGGTGGTCTCGGTGGTGACGGGGTACATCAGCCGCTCGTGCAACTGACCGTCGCGTAGATACGGTTGCGCCACCGTCAGCGCGATGGAGCGTCCATGCCGCGCGCAGTGGAATGCGATCACATCGGCGGCCCCGATCACCCGGGCCGCCTTGAAAGTCACCAGTTCACTGTCGCCGGGACCAAGGCCGACGGCCCACAGCTTTCCCGGCGAGCGCGGCTCGTTCGGCATTTGGCCAGGGTAGCCGGTCAGCATGTGCTGGCGGCGTTGCGGGCACTGCCGACCAGGCGCCGCACCGATTCGGGCTGACCGGCGGGGTGGGTGTGCAGATAGGCGGCATGCACGTTGCCGCGCACCGCACCGTCGCGCACCGTGCGATCGCCCACCTGGAACGCCCATGCGGGATCGTAATCCTCGGCGAAATCGACTGTTGTGCGGTGGAACTCGTGTCCGCAGGCGCGGGAGCCGGTCTGGTAGAGCGGCGAGTCCGACAATGCGACGGCATCCCGGTAGCCCAGGGTGAGGCGCTGGGTGAAGTGCGCCTTGCCGGCCAGCACCCCACACATCGGGTGGCCGTCGAGTTCGGAGACCAGATACGTCAGCCCCGCGCATTCTGCGTGGATGGGCGCGCGCCGCGCCAGGTCGCGAATCTGTTGGCGCACTTCGGCATTGGCCGACAGCTCGGCGGGGTACTGCTCCGGGAACCCGCCGGGCAACAACAGGCCCGCCGCCCCGTCGGGAAGTGTTTCGGTGAGCGGGTCGAATTCGACCACGTCGGCACCGGCGGCCCGGAGCAGTTCGGCTTGTTCTGCATAGCTGAAGCTGAACGCCCGGCCGCCTGCCAACGCCAGTACCGGACGCGAGCCCACCGGACCCCCGACCTCGGTGACCGGATCCCATGGCGCGGCGGCGACGTGCGCGCCCGCCAGGCCGGCGACTGCGGCGATGTCGACGTGCCGCGCGACGAGTGTGGTCATCGCGTCGACGGCGGCGCGGGCCTGGACACCGTGCTCGACAGCGGTGATCAGGCCCAGGTGCCGGGACGGCACCGACAGCACCGTGTCGCGGGGGATGGCGCCCAGCACCGGGATGCCGACCACATCGCACGCCTGGCGCAGCACTTCCTCATGGCGCGGCGATCCGACCCGGTTGAGGATGACGCCGGCGATCCGCGTCGCGCTGTCGTATGTCGAAAAGCCATGCAGCACGGCGGCGATGCTCTGACTGTGGCCGGTGGCATCGACGACCAGGACGACCGGTGCCTTCAGGAGGCCGGCGACGTGTGCGGTGGATCCGGTGGCAGGCGCCACAGAGTTCGGTTCGATCCGGCCGTCGAAGAGGCCCATGACCCCTTCGATGACGGCGATGTCGGCCCCGGCACTGCCGTGCCGGTACAACGGCCCGATGCGGTGTGCGCCGACCAGCACCGGATCAAGGTTGCGGCCGGGTCGGCCGGCCGCCAGGGTGTGGTAACCGGGGTCGATGAAGTCCGGTCCGACCTTGAACGGCGCCACCCGGTAGCCGGCTTTGCGTAGGGCACCGATCAATCCGGTGGACAGTGTGGTCTTTCCGCTGCCCGAGGCAGGTGCCGCGATGACCACCGCCGGAGTCGTGGTCACCAGTCGGTACCTTTTCTGTGTTGCGTCCCGTGTCCATCGGATGCGTGACCTCGGATTCTAGACCGCCCCGGCCGGCCCGGATTTCGAGCTGGGCTTACGGTGCGTCCACGCGTTTTGACCTGCGCCGACGTGGCCCGGTAAGCTGCCCTGCTGGCGCGCGGTGCGTTTCCCCAATCGGGGTACCGCGGGTTCCTGGGTCAACGTCGGTCGCCGGGAACTTCGGAGTCGTGCGCCTGACCGGCACCCGGGTCATACCGGGAATCGAACCCGAGAAAGAGAAGGTAAGCGCTGTGCCTACGTACACGCCGAAGGCAGGTGACACCACGCGTTCGTGGTACGTCATCGACGCCACGGATGTGGTGCTCGGCCGGCTCGCCGTTGAAGCAGCCAAGTTGCTGCGCGGCAAGCACAAGCCGACGTTCACCCCCAATGTCGACGGTGGTGACTTCGTCATCGTCATCAACGCCGACAAGGTCGCCATCAGCGGCGACAAGCTGCAAAACAAGTTCGCCTACCGCCACTCGGGTTTCCCCGGCGGTCTGCGGGCCCGGTCGCTCGGTGACGAGATGCAGAAGCACGCCGACCGCGTCGTCGAGAAGGCGATCATCGGGATGCTCCCGCACAACAAGCTGAGCCGGCAGATCCAGAAGAAGCTGCGCGTCTATGTCGGATCTGAGCATCCGCACACCGCCCAGCAGCCGATTCCGTTCGAGATCAAGCAGGTGAGCCAGTGACTTCCCCCATCGAAGAGACGACTGAGGCCACCGAGGCCGCCGAGGCTGTCGAGGCCACCGAGGTCGCGAGGCCGAGGCTGCCGAGGCTGTCGTCGAGGAGACCCCCGAGGCCCCCGTGGTCGAGGAGGCGCCGGCCCGCGAGCCGGTGTACCTCGAGCGCCCGATCCAGACCGTCGGCCGCCGCAAGGAAGCCGTCGTGCGCGTTCGCCTGGTGCCCGGCACCGGCAAGTTCGAGCTGGACGGCCGCAGCCTGGAGGCCTACTTCCCGAACAAGGTGCACCAGCAGCTGATCAAGGCTCCGCTGGTGACCGTCGATCGGGTCGACGCGTTCGACGTGTTCGCGCACCTCGATGGTGGCGGCCCGTCCGGGCAGGCCGGTGCGCTGCGCCTGGCCATCGCCCGCGCGCTGATCATCGTGTCACCGGATGACCGGCCGGCCCTGAAGAAGGCCGGCTTCCTGACGCGTGACCCGCGTGCCATCGAGCGCAAGAAGTACGGCCTGAAGAAGGCCCGCAAGGCGCCTCAGTACAGCAAGCGCTGATCGTTTCTGCCCGTTCGGCGGGCGTGTCGCTCTTCGGGACACGCCCGCCTTCGGCGTTTTATGGACACCCGTCCGGCATGCGGGGGTGCTGTGGGTCGACTGTTCGGTACGGACGGAGTGCGTGGCGTCGCCAACCGCGATTTGACGGCCGAGCTGGCCGTTGCGCTGGGTTCGGCGGCCGCCCGACGGCTGGTCCGGTCTTCGCCGGCCCGCCGTCGCGTCGCCGTGGTCGGTCGCGACCCCCGGGCCAGCGGCGAGATGCTCGAGGCCGCCGTCATCGCCGGCCTGACCAGTGAGGGTGTCGACGCGCTGCGCGTCGGCGTGCTGCCGACGCCGGCGGTCGCGTACCTCACCAACGCCTACGACGCCGACTTCGGCGTGATGATCTCCGCGTCGCACAACCCGATGCCCGACAACGGCATCAAGATCTTCGGCCCCGGTGGGCACAAACTCGACGACGCCACCGAGGACCGCATCGAAGAACTCGTCGCGTCCGGGCCGGGGGAGCGCCCGGTCGGCGCGGGTATCGGCCGTGTCGTCGACGCGGCGGATGCCCTGGACCGGTATCTGCGTCACGTCGGGAAGGCGGCCACCACGCGTCTGGACGGGCTGACCGTCGTCGTCGACTGCGCGCACGGCGCCGCCTGGGCCGCCGCCCCGCAGGCCTACCGCGCGGCCGGGGCCGACGTGATCGCCATCAACGCCGAGCCCAACGGCCTCAACATCAACGACGGCTGCGGCTCCACCCATCTCGGCGGCCTGCGCGAGGCCGTGCTCGCGCACGGCGCCGACCTGGGTTTGGCGCACGACGGCGACGCCGACCGCTGCCTGGCTGTGGACGCCGACGGCCGGGTCGTCGACGGCGACGCGATCATGGTGGTGCTGGCGACGGCGATGCAGGAGGCGGGCGAGCTGGCATCGAACACGCTCGTCGCCACCGTGATGAGCAATCTGGGTCTGCACCTGGCCATGCGCGCGGCGGGCATCGACGTGCGCACCACCAGCGTGGGCGACCGCTACGTCCTCGAGGAGATGCGCGCCGGTGAGTACACCCTGGGCGGCGAGCAGTCCGGTCATATCGTGCTGCCCGCGTTCGGAACCACCGGCGACGGCATCGTGTCCGGGCTGCGGCTGATGTCGCGGATGGCGCAGACGGGTAAGCCGCTGAGTGAACTCGCCGCCGTCATGCGGACCCTGCCGCAGGTCCTGATCAACGTCGAGGTGGCTGACAAGGCCACCGTCGCCGACGCGCCGGCGGTCCAGTCCGCGGTCCGGGCGGCTGAGGCCGAACTCGGTGACACCGGGCGAATCCTGCTGCGGCCGTCGGGAACCGAGCAGATGGTGCGGGTCATGGTCGAGGCCGCCGACGAGGACACCGCCCGTCAACTGGCGATCCGGGTCGCCGAGTCCGTCAGTGGGCAGCGCCCGATAGGTTGACCGGCGAGGGAACCGCGCACCTACCCGCTGCGTCTAACCGGGTATGGGACACGCATCGGGCCTCCGCGTCAATGTCGATGTTGCGGCGCTGCGTGCCGTCGCCGACCATTTCGATTCCGTAGCGCAGTCGGTCGCCCGCGTGGCGGGTGCGCAGCTCAGATTCGGCGGTGCGATGGCGGGGCGCGCCCATGCGGCCGACGGTGAAACCTTGCGGCGGACGCTCGACCTGCTCAGCGTCGACCTGACCGGGTGGGCCCGCGCCGCCGACGAGATCGGCACTGGATTGCGTTGTGGGGCAGATCGTTACGTCGAGGCTGAACGTGCCGCCGCCGAACGGGTCGGATAGCCGTGGCCGCCCGGTTCGACATCGCCGCCCGGTTGACGGAGGGGTTCGAGGCCGTTGACGAGTTGCAGGTCTATGTCGAGGCCTGCCGGCTGCGCGGCTACCAGCACGCCGACCTGACCATGCGGGGGAACCAGATTCGCGACTGGTACACCGCGGAGGAAGGGCTGGATCTGCGGGTGCTCGATGCCGACTGTGCGACCCTGCGCGGCGTCGCGGGCGATGCCGGGGAGGCACTGCGGTCGGCACGGTCGCAAGCCGTGGTGCTGGCGGATTCCTGGACGGGCCAGGGTGGCGAGTTGGCAGCGGAATTCGTTCGGCGGCACTGTGATACCGCCGAAATGCTGGTGAATGCGCTGCAGGCCACCGCCGACGCGTGCACGGTGTTGCGCGACGAATTGTGGCGGGTGGTGGATCGCCGGGTGGCGCAGACGCAGGAGATCGTCGATCGCGTCCGGGCGCAGCGGCCCGTGTGGCTGGCGGCGGCGCGCACGGTGTCGGCCGGAGGGCCGGCACATGACGATGCGGTGCAGACCGTGGATGGCCAGGTAAAGCCGTTCGTGGACAACGCTGTTGGCGTCGAATGGGTTTCCGCGATGCGATTGGCCGACGGCGAGGTGGCGGCCGCCTACCGGGTGGTGATCGACGTGGCGGGTGCCGCGGCCCGGTTGCGGTTCGAGGTGCCCGGGGACCTGGGTCCACGCTACTCAGTGCCACGGGATGCCCTGCCCGCCGCGGCGCCGACGGTGCCTGATGCGATGCCGGCCCGCACGCAGGTGCTGCCCGAGGAGGGGGCGGCGGACGTGGTCGTCCCTGCCGCACCGCCCGTCGCCGCACCGTCCGTCGCCGCACCGCCCGTCGCGACACCGCCCGTCGCCGCACCGCCGCTGCCGAATCCGTTTGACGCGTTGGCATCTGTGCCGGCGGTGTCCCCGGCGGGCGGGCTGCCGGGGTTCGGTGCAGCCGGTATGCCCGATCTCGGCGGCACCCACTCGATGCCGGGCCGGCTGGCCGATGTACTGAGCGGACTGGCTGATCGGCCCGCGCTTCCGGAAGTGGACACACCCGACGAACTGGAACTACCGAACGACCTCGACCAGCCCGACCTCGACGAGCCCGACCTCGACGAGCCCGACCCCGACCAGCCCGACCCCGACGTGCCCGACCCCGACGAGCCCGACCCCGACGACGCAGAAGCCGACGACGCAGAAGCCGGCAACGAGGAGGACGGCGAAGGGGATCCCCCCGCCGCACCGCCTGAGCCGGATTGCCCCGGACCTCTGCCGGAGGAACCCGCACCGACACCGGTGCCCGAATCGGCTCCCGTCGCCGACCCGCCACCACCGGCGCCCGCCGATGCCGCGGGCATGCCGTGCGAGATCGCCGCGGACGAATTGCCGCAGGCGGGCCAGTGAGCTATCGGGTGAGGGTCTGCAGTTCCTCGACGAAGCCGATGGACTCACGCTCGTCGGTGCCGAGGGGATGCACCAGGATGGTCGTCACGCCCGCCTCGGCGTAGGCGGCCAGCCGCTCCTCGACGAACCCGCGCGGTCCGACCAGGGAAACGCTGCGCACCAACTCGTCGGGAACGGCGTCGACGGCTTCCTGTTTGCGGCCCGCGAGGTACAGATCCTGGATGTGATCGGCCGCGTCGCCGAAGCCGTAGCGGGTGGCCAGGCTGTGGTAGAAGTTCTTGCCGCGCGCGCCCATGCCTCCGAGGTACAGCGCCAGTTGGGGTTTCGCCCAGGCGAGCCGGTCCTCGACGTCGTCGCCGATCGCCAGGCTCGCCGACACCATGATGTCGAGCGGGCCCAGCGCCGGATCCCGCTTGGCGAAGCCGGCCCGCAGCGCGTCGCCCCACACCTCGTCGGCCTTCTCGGGGTGAAAGAACACCGGCTGCCAGCCTTCGGCGATCTCGGCGGTGAGCTCGACATTCTTCGGTCCCGAGCGCGGCGATCGTGATCGGAATGCGTTCGCGGACAGGGTGATTGATCAGGTGCAGCGGCTTGCCCAGCCCGGTGCCCCGGTCGGCTGGCAGCGGAATCTGGTAGTACCTGCCGTTATAGGACACCCGTTCGCGGCGCCATACCTGCCGGCAGATGTCGACGACCTCGCGGGTGCGGCCCAGGGGTGCGTCGAACGCGACACCGTGGAAGCCCTCCATCACCTGGGGTCCTGAGGTTCCGATACCCAGCCGGAACCGCCCGTCGGAGACGTAGTCCAGTCCCGCGGCCGTCATCGCCAGCAGCGTGGGCGTGCGGACGTAGATCGGTACCACTCCGGTGCCCAGTTCGATGGTGGAGGTCTTGGCGGCGAGGTAGCCGAGCTGGCTGATCGCGTCGTACGAGTACGCCTCGGGCACGAGGGCGATGTCGACGCCCACCTTCTCCAGTTCGACGACCTGATCGGCCGCCTCCCGGAAGCCGCCCGCATAGCTCAGGAAGATGCCCGTGCGCATCGATGGTGTCGAAGACATGCAGCAGTTATATCCCGACCGGTTGGTTGGGAGCCACCGTGCCAGATCCCGACCACCGAAACCACTGCCGGACAGCCGCCAGATTGAGGATGATGACGGAGTGAGTGAGAGCAGGGCGCACCGGCCGGGGCCGGGACGTCCGGCCGGAGTCGACAGTCTCGAGACCCGACGGCGGGTGATCGATGCGGCCTGTCGATGCTTCGCACAGTGCGGGTACGGTCCGACGACCAACAACGTGATCGCCGAAATGGCCGGTGTCACAGCGGGATCCGTGTACTACCACTTCGGCACCAAGCGCAATCTGTTCGGGGCGGTCTGCGACGACGTCTACGGAAAGATCGTCGGACGCTCGCAAGAGGCGATATCGGGCGCGCTGTCGGTCCGGGAGCTGCTCCGTGCGGTGTTGACGGTGTCCATGCGGGTCAACCACGAGTCGCCCGAACTGGCCGGCTTCGTGGCGGCGGCGCCGATCGACGCCCGGCGGCACCCCGAGTTGGCCGAGGCGTACGGACGGCAGGCCCAGCTCATGGTCGGCTCGCTGACCGCCGCGGTGGTACGGGGCCAGCGGGGTGGCCGGATCCCGGCCGAACTGGGTCCCCTTCGGGTGGCGATCGCTCATCAGCGCGATCGTCGACGGCTTCGCGAACGCCGCGGCGTTGACCGGCCCGGACGAGATGGACGCGATGACCGACGCTGTTCGAGATCCTGGTGCTGGATGCCGGCCCGGAATGAGTCCTACCGGCGCAGCAGCGCGACGAGCTTCTCCTCGGTGGTCATCGGTGCCAGCTCCGGATCGACGATGTCGGTGTTCGGCAGTTGGGTCTCGGGGTCTGCGAACTCCTGGTACTTCTTGTCCCCGGTGAGCGTGTAGAGCAGAAATCCGGTCAGCAGCGGCCGGACCGCCTTCTGGGTGCCCCTGTCCGAGCCGCCCAGGCCGATGAACTTCGAGAACCGGCGGTTCTCGGCCAGTCCGGTGGCCTCGGACTTGCTGACGGTGCGCAGTACCGATCCGGGCCAGGCCCGGGCCAGTTCCAGGGCGTTGAACCGGACGTTGGACGGGTCGTCTGGCGCGCTGAACACGATGCCGGGAATCGTCAGGGTGGCGGCGGGCGCTTCCGCCGACGGCTTGGTGTTGGCCGGGAAGATCGCCGCCGCACCCCTGAGCCGTCCGCCCAGGCCCGCCGCGGTGAACACCGCCGCCGAGCCGCCCAACCCATGGCCGGCGACGGCGAGCTTGCCGGGGTGCACGCTGATGCTGCCGGGTCCGAGGCGCACCCCGCAGATGATGTCCAGCGTGGTGCCCAGGTCGTGGGAGAGGTTCAGCACCGACGGCGCCAGCCCCTTCTCGGTGTCCGGCGCGGCCGCCACGATGCCCCAGGAGGCCAGATGCTCCAGGGTTCGGGCATAGCTGTCCGCAGATGTGACCCAGTCGTGGCCGAACGCCACACCCGGCAGGCTCAGCCCCGATTCCGGCGTGAAGACCACTCCGGGCAGCCCGGCAAAGGCCAGGTCACCCCGTAGAACCCGGTGCGGGCCGCGCTTGGACAGGGCGGCGACGAGCTTCTTGGTGCTGGCCACCCGATGACGGTAGCTCACGGGCCGCAGCATCGACGCTGCACTAGTCTGGTTAACCATGTGTGGAATCGTCGGCTACGTCGGGCACCGCCCTGCCCGTGACGTCGTGGTCGACGCGCTCCGCCGGATGGAATACCGCGGTTACGACTCGTCTGGTCTCGCGGTTCTGGACGGCCACGGTGGAATGACAGTGCGCAGGCGCGCGGGCCGGCTGGCGAACCTCGAGGAGGCGCTCGCGGAGACCGATCCGGCGGCGCTCGTCGGCGGCACCGGTGTCGGCCACACCCGGTGGGCCACCCACGGCCGGCCCACCGATCGCAACGCCCACCCGCACCGCGACGCCGCGGGCAGGTTCGCGGTCGTGCACAACGGAATCATCGAGAACTTCGCCACCCTGCGCGCCGAACTGGAGGCGGACGGCGTCGAGTTCGCCAGCGACACCGACAGTGAGGTCGCGGTGCACCTGGTCGCCCGCGCCTATCGCAGCGGGGACACCGCAGGAGATTTCGTCGGCTCGGTGCTCTCGGTCCTGCGGTGCCTCGACGGACATTTCACCCTGGTCTTCGCCAACGCCGACGATCCGGGCACCATCGTGGCGGCCCGCCGGTCCACGCCACTGGTGGTCGGGATCGGCGACGGCGAGATGTTCATCGGCTCCGATGTCGCCGCGTTCATCGAATACACCCGCGAGGCCGTCGAACTCGGCCAGGACCAGGCCGTGGTGATCACCGCCGACGGCTACCGGATCCTCGATTTCGACGGCAATGATGCGTCCGCACATGCTCGTGTTTTTCATATCGACTGGGACCTGTCCGCCGCGCAGAAGGGCGGCTACGACTACTTCATGCTCAAGGAGATCGCCGAGCAGCCCGCCGCGATCGCCGACACGTTGCTGGGGCACTTCGTCGACGGCCAGATCGTGCTCGACGAGCAGCGGCTGTCCAACCAGGAGCTGCGTGAGATCGACAAGGTCTTCGTGGTGGCGTGCGGCACCGCATACCACTCCGGCCTGCTGGCCAAGTACGCCATCGAGCACTGGACCCGGCTGCCGGTGGAAGTGGAACTCGCCAGTGAGTTCCGGTACCGGGACCCGGTACTGGATCGCAGCACGCTGGTGGTGGCGATCAGTCAGTCCGGCGAGACCGCCGACACCCTGGAAGCCGTCCGGCACGCCAAGGCGCAGAAGGCCAAGGTGCTGGCGATCTGCAACACCAACGGCAGCCAGATCCCGCGCGAGTGCGACGCCGTGCTCTACACCAGGGCGGGGCCCGAGATCGGCGTGGCGGCCACCAAGACCTTCATGGCGCAGATCGCGGCCAACTACCTCGTCGGCCTCGCCCTGGCCCAGGCCCGCGGCACCAAGTACCCCGACGAGGTCGCGCGCGAGTACGCCGAACTTGAGGCGATGCCGGACCTGGTGTCGCGGGTGCTGGGCTGTATGGCCCCCGTCGAGGCCCTTGCGGAGCGGTTCGCGCAGTCGCAGGCGGTGCTGTTCCTGGGCCGCCACGTCGGCTACCCGGTGGCACTCGAGGGCGCGCTCAAGCTCAAGGAGCTGGCGTACATGCACGCCGAGGGCTTCGCTGCCGGCGAGCTCAAGCACGGCCCGATCGCGCTCATCGAGGAAGGGCTCCCGGTGATCGTGGTGATGCCGTCGCCGAAGGGTTCGGCGCTGCTGCACTCCAAGCTACTGTCCAACATCCGTGAGATCCAGGCGCGCGGCGCCGTCACGATCGTCATCGCCGAAGAGGGCGACGAGACGGTACGCCCCTATGCGGATCACCTGATCGAGATCCCGGCGGTGTCAACGCTTTTCCAGCCGCTGCTGTCGACCGTCCCGCTGCAGGTTTTCGCCGCGGCGGTGGCCCGGGCCCGTGGCTACGACGTCGACAAGCCGCGCAACCTGGCCAAGTCCGTCACCGTCGAGTAGGGGGCCTGACTAGTCCGGTCGACGATGCGGGCGAGGTACGAGCCCGTTGAGGAGCCGGACAATCCGGACTACGCGCCGACCGCGGCGAAGTAGCCGAACATCCCCAGCAGGCATGCAAGGCCACAGAGCACCAGGGTCCCCACCGCGTACGGCCAGGCGCGGGCCCGGCGCGCCAACCGGACGATCGTCAGCACGATCCCGACCACCGCGATCAGTGCGGCCACGCTGAAACCGGTCACGATCGCGGTCACCGCGGCGTCGATGCTGCAGGTCTCCGGCGGACAGTGATCGGTGAATGCCAACATCATCAACCCCAGGAAGCCGGCCCCGGCGCCCCCGACGACCGTGAACACCAGGGCGGTGACGGAGATCGCCACGTCCGCGCCGGACATCGGGGGCTTCGGCGGGGCGGGCAGCGGATAGCCGTAGGTCATGGGCCCGAATGCTAAACGCCGATCAGCCACCCCGTAGCCTTGACTGCCGATGCGGCACTACTACTCGGCCCAGCAGATTCGCGATGCCGAAGCGCCACTGCTGGCGGCCCTACCCGACGGAGCGCTGATGCGGCGTGCCGCGTGGCCGCTGTCGGTGGCGATCGCCGCCGAACTGCGCAGGCGCACGGGTGGGGTGGCCGGGCGACGGGTTTGTGCGGTGGTCGGTTCGGGTGACAACGGCGGCGACGCACTGTGGGCGGCGACCTTCCTGCGCCGCCGTGGCGCGGCCGCCGACGCGATCCTGCTCAACCCCGAACGCACCCACGCCGAAGCGCGCGCGGCATTCCGCGCCGCGGGTGGCCGTGAAGTCCAAAGTATTTCTGCGACAACAGATCTGGTGATCGACGGAGTGGTCGGCATCTCCGGTGCCGGGCCGCTGCGCCCCACCGCCGCGGCGGTGTTCGCGGACAATGTCGCCCCCGTCGTCGCCGTCGACATCCCCAGCGGTGTGGACGTGGCAACCGGAGCCGTCACGGGACCGGCCGTGCGGGCCGCTGTGACGGTGACGTTCGGCGGACTCAAACCCGTGCACGGACTGGCCGACTGCGGTCGCGTCGAACTCGTCGACATCGGGTTGGACCTGCCGCCCACCGACCTGCTCGGCTTCGAGGCGGCCGACGTCGCCGCCCGGTGGCCGGTGCCCGGTGCCCGGGACGACAAGTACACCCAGGGGGTGACCGGTGTGGTCGCCGGTTCGGCCACCTATCCGGGGGCGGCCATCCTGTGCACCGGCGCCGCCGTCGCCGCCCATTCCGGCATGGTGCGCTACGTGGGAAGCGCTGCGGCCGAGGTGGTTTCGCACTGGCCCGAGGTGATCGCCGTGGCCGACTTCGCCGACGCGGGCCGGGCGCAGGCCTGGGTGGTGGGGCCGGGCTTCGGCACCGGCCACGCGGAGTCGGCCACGCTGCGTGCCGTGCTGGCCACCGACCTGCCGGTGATCGTCGACGCCGACGCACTGACCATCCTGGCCAATCATCTGGACCTGGTGCGGTCCCGGCAGGCGCCGACCGTGCTGACACCACATGCCGGTGAGTTCGAACGCCTCGCCGGGCACCCCCCGGGGGATGACCGGGTGGCCGCTGCCCGCGGCCTGGCCGACCACCTCGGCGCGACGGTGCTGTTGAAGGGCAACGTCACCGTCATCGCCGAACCGGGCGGGCCGGTGTATCTCAACCCGGCCGGACAGTCCTGGGCGGCCACCGCCGGTTCGGGTGATGTCCTCTCGGGTGTGATCGGTGCCCTGTTGGCCGCGGGCCTGCCGGCCGGTGAGGCCGCCGCCGCGGCGGCGTTCGTACACGCCCGGGCAGCTGACCTGGCTGCGCGCGATCCGGGGCCGGCGCCTGCCCCGACGTCTGCCGCGGGCATCCTGGCCCATATCCGTGCGGCCGTCGCGACGATCCTCTAGAACTGGTCTCATGCCCAATGTTTCGCGTCACTCGTCGAACATCGCTCCGGCCTACACCGGGCGGCTGGCCACCTCGCCCGTGCCGGCCCTGCGACTGCCCGACGAGCCGATGGAGCCGCAGTCGGCTTACCGCTTCATCCATGACGAGTTGATGCTCGACGGCAGCTCGCGGCTCAACCTGGCCACGTTCGTGACCACCTGGATGGATCCCGAGGCCAATGACCTGATGTCGGAGACGTTCGACAAGAACATGATCGACAAGGACGAGTACCCCGTCACCGCTGCCATCGAGCAACGGTGCGTGTGCATGGTGGCCGACCTGTTCCACGCCGAAGGACTGCTCGACGACGACCCGTCCACCGGTATCGGGGTGTCCACCATCGGATCCAGCGAGGCGGTCATGCTGGCCGGGCTGGCGATGAAGTGGCGCTGGCGGCAAAAGGCAGGGCCGGGGAAGGACGACGATCCGAAGACCGGGTGGAAGTCCCGCACCCCCAACCTGGTGATGGGCTCCAACGTCCAGGTGGTGTGGGAGAAGTTCTGCCGGTACTTCGACGTCGAGGCCCGCTACCTGCCGATGGCGGAGGGCCGCTACGTCATCACGCCCGAGCAGGTGCTCGAGCACGTCGACGAGGACACCATCGGGGTGGTCGCCATCCTGGGCACCACATTCACCGGTGAACTCGAACCGATCGCCGAGATCTGCGCGGCGCTCGACGAACTCGCGTCCCAGCAGGGCAAACCCGACGTGCCCGTGCACGTGGACGCCGCCAGCGGCGGGTTCGTGGTGCCGTTCCTGCATCCCGACGTCGCCTGGGACTTCCGGCTGCCGCGGGTGGTGTCGATCAACGTCAGCGGCCACAAGTACGGCCTGACCTATCCGGGTATCGGCTTCGTGGTGTGGCGCAACGCCGATCACCTGCCCGAGGAACTGGTGTTCCGGGTCAACTATCTGGGCGGCGACATGCCGACGTTCACGCTGAACTTCTCGCGGCCCGGCAACCAGGTGGTGGGGCAGTACTACAACTTCCTGCGCCTGGGTCGCGGCGGATACACCCAGGTGATGCGGTGTCTGTCCGACACCGCGCAGTGGCTGGCGCGCGAACTGGCGTCGATGACTCGAACCGAGGCACGTCGACGTTCCAGGTCATCTCCGACGGCTCGGCCATCCCGGTGGTGTCGTTCCGGCTGACAGGTGATCCCGGGTACACGGTGTTCGACGTCTCGGCGCTGCTGCGCAGCTACGGCTGGCAGGTGCCGGCGTACACCATGCCCGACGGACGCCACCGACGTCGCGGTGCTGCGCGTCGTGGTCCGGGAGGGCTTCTCGGCGAACCTGGCCCGGGCGTTGCGCGACGACCTCGTGGAGGCGCTGGACAAGCTGGCGAAGCTGAACGCCGGCGGTTTCGCCCACGAGGCGCACTTCGCGCACTGACCTGCCGGACCGCCGCGCGCGCCCGTTCTGGGACAATCGAGCGCGGTGACTCTCACATGACCGAAACTCAGACAGCCGATCAGCAGGCAACCACTCCGGTGGCGGCCGTTGATCTGGACGCGATCGCCCACAACGTGCGGGTGCTGCGCGAGCGTGCCGGTTCGGCACAGGTGATGGCCGTGGTGAAGGCCGACGGCTACGGGCACGGCGCCACGCAGGTGGGCCGCGCCGCGCTGGCCGCCGGTGCCGCCGAACTCGGTGTGGCGACGGTCGGGGAAGCGATGGCGCTGCGCCGCGACGGCATCACGGCGCCGGTGCTGGCGTGGCTGCATCCGCCGGGGACCGATTTCGGTCCCGCGGTCGCCGCGGATGTGCAGATCGGGGTGTCGTCGACGAGACAGGTCGACGAGGTCCTGGACGCCGTACGGCGCACCGGCGTCACCGCCACCGTCACCGTGAAGGTGGACACGGGTCTGAACCGCAACGGGGTGGCCGCCGCGGACTACCCCGACCTATTGACCGCCTTGGGGCGCGCCGTCGCCGAGGATTCGATCCGGGTCCGCGGTCTCATGTCGCACCTGTCGCACGGCGACGAGCCCGCCCATCCCAACAACGATCTGCAGGCACAGCGCCTGCGGGAGATGCTCGCAGCGGCACACCGGCGGGGCGTGCCGTTCGAACTTGCACATCTGTCCAACTCGCCGGCCACCCTGTCCCGCCCCGACCTGGCGTTCGACATGGTCCGCCCCGGGGTCGCCGTCTACGGGCTGAACCCGCTGACGGGCCGCGACGATGCAGGCCTGGTGCCCGCGATGACGCTCAAAGCCCCAGTCGCTCTGGTGAAGTCGGTGCGCGCCGGCGACGGAGTGTCCTACGGCCACACCTGGATCGCCGATCGGGACACCACGGTGGCGCTGGTCCCGCTCGGCTATGCCGACGGGGTGTTCCGCGCCCTGTCCGGACGGATCGACGTCCTTGTCAACGGCCGGTTGCGGCGCAACGTCGGCCGAATCTGTATGGACCAGTTCGTCGTTGATCTGGGTCCCGGGCCGGTGGACGTCGCCGCCGGCGACGAGGCGATCCTGTTCGGGCCGGGTTCGGCCGGGGAGGCGACCGCGCAGGACTGGGCCGACCTACTCGGGACCATCCACTACGAAGTGGTGACCAGCCCCAGAGGCCGTGTTGTGCGTACCTACCACGGGGGACGCGATCGTGGCTGACCCCGCGGAGAACAGCCGGGCACAGCGCAGACGGCGCTGGATGGCGGGCATGGCGGGGTTGTCGGCGGTGGGGACGGTGGCGGGTGCGTCCGCCGCACGCACCGTGACCCGGCGCGTCACGGTCGAAGACCTTTACGCGGGTGAGGATTTCGGCCTGCTGGACGCCGACCGAGGGTGTGTGGTGACCACGCCCGACGGCGTCGACCTGGCGGTCAGGGAAGTCGGGCCCACCGATGCGCCCGTCACCGTGGTGTTCGCGCACGGCTTCTGTATGAACATGGGCGCCTTCCACTTTCAGCGTCGCGAACTCGCGCGAGTGTGGGGCGATCAGGTCCGGATGGTGTTCTACGACCAGCGCGGGCACGGCAAGTCCGGCACCGCGGCACCTCGCACCTATACCGTTGCGCAACTCGGCTGCGACCTCGACACCGTGCTCGCCGTGCTGGCGCCGCGCGGCTCGGTGATCCTGGTCGGGCATTCGATGGGGGGTATGACGGTGCTGTCGCACGCCCGTCAGTTCCCGCGCCGGTACGGCACCGGCATCGTCGGTGCGGCGATCATTTCCTCAGCGGCCGAAGGGCTTTCCCGTTCGCCGTTGGGTGAGATCCTGCAGAATCCGGCGCTGGAGGCGGCCCGGTTCGCCACCCGCTATGCGCCCAACCTGGTGCACCGCGGGCGCGGTGCGGTGCGTTCGGTGCTGTCGCCCATCCTGCAGGCCGCATCCTTCGGGGACCGCGCGGTGAGCCCGACCGTGGCCCGGTATTCGGAAGCAGATGATCCACGACACTCCCGTGACCACAATGGTCGGCTTCCTGCACGCGCTCGGCGTACACGACGAGACCGACGGCCTGCCGGTGCTCGCGCGGGTGCCCACGCTGATCGCCTGCGGGTCGGCGGACACGCTGACGCTGCCGGAACACTCCGAGGAGATGGCCGCGGTGCTGCCGAGTGCCGAACTGCTCGTGGTCGGCGGCGCCGGTCACCTCGTCCAACTGGAACAACCCGATCCGATCGACGAGGCGCTGGTCCGGCTCGTCGAGCGGGCCACCCCCAACAAGCTGCAGGCGATCTCGCGGCGGTTGCGTGCCCGGGTGCGGCCCCTCAGGAGCGAGACGACCGACCATGGTTGACGACGGACAGGCGGTGCTGGCGAACGCCGAGGACATGATCGCGCTGGGGGAGCGGCTGGGAGCCGGGTTGCGGGCCGGGGATGTCGTGGTGCTGTCCGGGCCGCTCGGTGCGGGAAAGACCGTGCTGGCCAAGGGCATTGCGAGCGCGCTCGATGTCGACGGACCGGTGACGTCGCCGACCTTCGTGTTGGCCCGCGTGCATCCGGCGCGTCGAAGCGGTGAGCCCGCGATGGTGCACGTCGACGTGTACCGGCTGCTCGACCACGCCGCGGCCGACCTGCTCGCCGAACTGGATTCGCTGGACCTCGACACCGATCTCGACGACGCCGTCGTCGTCGTGGAGTGGGGTGAGGGTCTGGCCGAGCGGCTCTCCGATCACCACCTCGATGTCCAGCTGCGAGCGCGCCGCCGACTCCGAGATGCGCACCGCGACGTGGCGATGGAGCACGGGATGACGCGTCTGGTCCTGGCGATCGACACCGCAACGGCCGCGGTCACCGCAGGCGTGGTGCGCGCTGGGCGACCGTATCGACGTGCTGGCCGAGCGGGTCACTGATGATCCTCGGGCCCACGCCGAATGTCTGACACCCAATGTTCTTGCCGCTCTGCATGATTCATCGGTCGCGATGGAGCAGCTGGACGCGGTGGTGGTCGGCTGCGGTCCAGGCCCGTTCACCGGCCTACGCGTGGGGATGGCCACCGCGGCGGCCTACGGGCACGCTCTGGACATCCCGGTGTACGGCGTCTGCAGCCTCGACGCCATTGGTGGTGCGACCACGGGCGCGTCCCTGGTGGTGACCGATGCGCGGCGCCGGGAGGTGTACTGGGCGCGCTACCTCGATGGTGTGCGGGTTGCCGGGCCCGCGGTCAACGCGGCCACCGACGTGGCGATCGAGGGTGTCACCGCGGTCGCCGGATCCCCGGAGCATGCCGCCCTGTTCGGTCTGCCCGTCGTGGGTCCGGTGTATCCGTCGGGCGCCGGACTCGTTGCGGCGGTGCAGGACTGGGACGACCCACAGCCGCTCGTGCCGCTCTACCTGCGTCGGCCCGACGCCAAGACACTGGCTGAACGAGGGGGCTCGCGATGACCGAGACCGACCGGGCGGTGTTGACGCCGCTGCGACCCGCCGATGCTGATCGATGCGCCGAACTGGAGAACATGCTTTTCGACGGTGACGATCCCTGGCCGGCCGCGGCGTTCGTGGCCGAGATCAAGGTGGCCCACAACCACTACGTTGCCGCGCGCGCCGACGGTGCGCTGGTCGGTTACGCCGGGATCTCGCGCTTGGGGCGGCGGCCACCGTTCGAATACGAAGTGCACACCATCGGTGTCGAACCGGCCTATCAGGGAAGCGGGATAGGGCGCCGACTGCTCGACGATCTGCTGGCGTTCGCCGACGGCAGCGTCGTGTACCTGGAGGTGCGGACCGACAACGCCGCCGCGATCTCGCTGTACGAGAGCGTCGGATTCGTGCGCATGGGGGTGCGTAAGCGTTACTACCGGATCAGCGGCGCCGACGCCTACACGATGCGTCGTGAAGCGGGAGGAGGCCCCGGATGACCGTGATCCTCGCCATCGAAAGTTCCTGCGACGAAACCGGAGTCGGCATCGCCCGGCTGAACGCCGAAGCGGGCACGGTCGATCTGCTGGCCGACGAAGTGGCCTCCAGTGTCGACGAGCACGCCCGCTTCGGCGGGGTGGTGCCCGAGATTGCGTCCCGGGCACACCTGGAAGCGCTGGGCCCGACGATGCGCCGTGCGCTGGCCGCCGCGGGTGTCGAGCGGCCCGATGTCGTGGCGGCCACCATCGGCCCGGGGCTGGCGGGTGCCCTGTTGGTCGGGGTTGCCGCCGCCAAGGCGTATGCGGCGGCGTGGGGTGTCCCGTTCTATGCCGTCAACCATCTCGGTGGGCATCTGGCGGCCGACGTCTACGACCACGGGCCGCTGCCGGAGTGCATCGGCCTGTTGGTCTCCGGCGGCCACACCCATCTGCTGCATGTCCGGTCGCTGGGCGAACCGATCGTGCAACTCGGCACCACCGTCGACGATGCCGCGGGCGAGGCCTACGACAAGGTGGCCCGCCTGCTGGGGCTGGGCTACCCCGGGGGCAAGGTGCTCGACGACCTGGCCCGCACCGGCGATCGCGATGCCATCGTGTTTCCCCGCGGGATGACCGGTCCTCGGGACGACCCGTATGTATTCAGCTTCTCTGGTCTGAAGACCGCGGTGGCCCGCTATGTCGAGGCCAATCCCGACGCGCCCGTCGCAGACGTCGCAGCCGGCTTCCAGGAGGCCGTTGCCGATGTGCTCACCCGCAAAGCCGTGCGCGCTGCCACCGACCTGGGCGTGTCGACGCTGCTGATCGCCGGCGGTGTGGCGGCAAACTCGCGGCTGCGTGAACTGGCCGAAGAGCGTTGTGCTGCAGCTGGTTTGACACTTCGGGTGCCGAGGCCACGGCTGTGTACCGACAACGGCGCGATGATCGCCTCGTTTGCCGCCCACCTGATCGCCGCGGGCGCCGCACCGTCGCCACTGGGCGTGGCCAGTGACCCCGGCCTGCCGGTGGTGCAGGGCCAGGTCGCGTAACTCCGCCGACTTCAGAACGGTGGCGGGATGTTGTGTTCGGCGACTTCGGTGTTGTTGAGGGCGCGTTCGGCGTTGATGCGGTGGGCGCGTGCTTTGGCGCGGGTTTGTTTGCGTTTGGGCATCATCAGGGTGCGCCCGGTGGTGGGTGGGGTGTGTGGCGGTGGTGGGGGTAGTGGTGCGGTGGTGGTGTTCCAGCCCGGGAAGAGTAGGGCTGCTGCGGGTTTGGTGGTGTAGGTGTGTCCGGTGGGGGTGGTGACGAGGAGGGTGCCGTCGGGGAGTTGTTGGTCGGTCCAGCCGGGCCAGAAGGTTTTGACGAGGTGGTGTTTGCGGCAGTAGCACTTGGTGTTCGACGGGTGGGTCGGTCCGGCGGGCCAGGCGGTGGTGTGGTCGATGTCGGCGTGGACCGCGGGGCGGTCGCAGCCGGGGTGGCGGCAGGTGAGGTCCCGGTTGCGGACGAAGGTGTCGAGTTTCGGTGAGGGGCGGTAGCGGGTTTCGGGGTCGGTGTCGGGGGCACCGATGAAGGTGACGGTGGCGCCGCGGGCGATCAGTTCGGCCAGCAGTGGGGCGGGTACCAGGCCGCCGGGCATGCCGGGGATCAGCCCGGCTGCCGCAGGGCGCCGGGGTTGCGGGTGTGCTGGTGCGGCCCGTGGCGGTGGCGGTGTCGGGTGCGGGTGCGGGTTGTCGGACCCGGGATCGGTTGGGCCGGTGGGGCCGGGCTTGGGGCTGCCGCTGCCGGGAACGTCCGGAGGGGGTCCGTGGGGTCCCTCGGGTGCATTGGGTCCGTCCGTCGCCGTCGCCGCCGTCACCATCACCGTCGCCGCCGTCGCCGTCACCGTCGCCGCCGTCACCATCACCGTCATCGTCGTCGCCGTCGTCACCGTTGCCGTGTAGGAGTGGGTCGGGTTGGGCGGCCAGGGCGTCGGCGTCGGCGAGGATGTGGATGAGGAAGCGGGTGGCGACCCGGTCGGGGCCGGTGTCGGCGGGGCAGGCGGGGTTGCCGCATTGGCAGGCCAGGGCGGTGGCGTGGACGGCCAGTGCGCCGAAGGCGTCGGCGCGGCGTTGCGCCTGGGTGCGGGGGTCGTCGTCGCAGACGGAGTGGACCAGGGCGTTGACCGCGGCCTGGAGGAGGGCGGCGTCGTGGGTGGACAGTCGGCCCCAGACGCTGGTGGTGCCGGTGGTGTCGTTGGGGTCGCCGATGGTGAAGTCGCGGCCGCGGGTGGTGTAGCGGGTGCGGCGCACCGCGGCGGGGTCGTGGCGTTGCACGGCGGCGTCGACGGCCTGTTCGAGCTTGTATTGCGACAGGGGTCCCCAGTGGACGGCTTGTTCGGCGAGGTGGGTGTCCAGGGCGGCCAGCGCGTCGTGGTCGGTGACCAGGGCGGTGCGCCGGGTGATGGTGTCCACGGTGCGGGTGGGCAGGTCGCCGGCCAGGAACAGGGCGCCGATGTGGGGGAGGCGGTCGCGCAGGGTGACGGCGAGGTCCATCTGTCCGCTGGCGCGGCCGTGGCCGACGGTCAGGGCGCAGGAGAGTTCGGCGGCGCAGGCGTCCCAGTCGTCGCAGGCCCAGTCGGGGTGTTCGTCGGTGCAGCGGCGGGCCACCAGTTCGGCGATCCCGGCGAGTCGGCGGGCGTCGGCGGCGGCGGTGGCCCGGGCCCAATCCTGGATTCCGGTGATCAGCGCGGCGTCGGACAGCCCGCGCAGCGCGTCGGGACCGGGCATCGACCTATCGAACATATGTGCGATTCTATCGGCGCCGGCGACAACAAACACCGCTCCCACCACCCCCTGTGGACAAAAGCGGAACTGTGGATACAGCCCGAGGCTGCGTTCGCTCACGGCGAGTTCGCCCGACAGTTGGGGGCCATCCTTGAGCGCTAGCACTCTCGTGTATAGAGTGCTAGGTGGCAGACGGTCACCCTGGCGTCGACACCCGCGACGACGGCGCGAGGCGTGCACGAATGCCGAACACAAACACCTACATCAGTGAAGGGGCTCCATTGTGGCGAGCGTGAACATCAAGCCACTCGAGGACAAGATCCTCGTTCAGGCCAACGAGGCCGAGACCACGACCGCTTCCGGTCTGGTCATCCCCGACACCGCCAAGGAAAAGCCGCAAGAAGGCACCGTCGTCGCAGTTGGCCCCGGCCGCTGGGATGAGGATGGCGAGAAGCGGATTCCCCTGGACGTGTCTGAGGGCGACGTCGTTATCTACAGCAAGTACGGCGGCACCGAGATCAAGTACAACAACGAGGAGTACTTGATCCTTTCGGCCCGCGACGTGCTGGCTGTCGTCTCCAAGTAAAGCGAGCGTGTTCCGCCCCGGAGATCCCCGCACCTGTGCGGGTGATGTCCGGGGCGGTGCACGTCATAGGGAAAGACGTATATGAGCAAGCAGATTGAATTCAACGAAACCGCGCGTCGTGCCATGGAGGCCGGCGTCGACAAACTCGCCGACGCTGTCAAGGTCACCCTGGGCCCGCGCGGCCGCTACGTCGTACTGGCCAAGTCGTTCGGTGGCCCGACGGTCACCAACGACGGTGTCACCATCGCCCGCGAGATCGACCTGGAGGATCCGTTCGAGAACCTGGGTGCCCAGCTGGTGAAGTCGGTGGCAACCAAGACCAACGACGTCGCCGGCGACGGCACCACCACCGCCACGGTGCTGGCCCAGGCCATCATCAAGGCCGGGCTGCGCAACGTGGCGGCGGGCGCCAACCCCATCTCCCTGGGTATCGGTATCGGCAAGGCTGCCGACGCGGTGTCCGAGGCGCTGCTGGCCGCGGCCATCCCGGTCGACGGTAAGAACGCGATCGCTCAGGTCGCGACCGTGTCGTCGCGCGACGAAGAGGTCGGCGAGATGGTCGGCGAGGCGATGACCAAGGTCGGCGCCGACGGTGTCGTCTCCGTCGAGGAGTCCTCGACCATGAACACCGAACTGGAGATCACCGACGGTGTCGGTTTCGACAAGGGCTTCCTGTCGGCCTACTTCGTCACCGACTTCGATTCGCAGGAGGCCGTCCTCGAGGACGCGCTGATCCTGCTGCACCGCGACAAGATCAGCTCGCTGCCCGACGTGTTGCCGCTGCTGGAGAAGGTCGCCGAGTCGGGCAAGCCGCTGCTGATCATCGCCGAGGATGTCGAAGGGGAGGCACTGTCGACCCTCGTCGTCAACGCCATCCGCAAGACGCTCAAGGCTGTTGCGGTCAAGGCGCCGTTCTTCGGCGACCGTCGCAAGGCGTTCCTCGACGACCTGGCGGTCGTCACCGGCGGTCAGGTGGTCAACCCCGATGTCGGCCTGCTGCTGCGTGAGGTTGGCATCGACGTGCTGGGTTCGGCGCGGCGCGTGGTGGTCAGCAAGGACGACACCGTGATCGTCGACGGCGGCGGCAGCAAGGACGACGTCGCCGCCCGTGCCGCGCAGCTGCGGGGCGAGATCGAGAACACCGACTCCGACTGGGATCGCGAGAAGCTCGAGGAGCGGCTGGCCAAGCTGGCCGGCGGGGTGGCGGTCATCAAGGTCGGCGCGGCCACCGAGACGGCGCTCAAGGCGCGTAAGGCCGCGGTCGAGGATGCGGTGCACGCAGCCAAGGCCGCGGTCGAGGAAGGCATCGTCGCCGGCGGTGGAGCGGCGCTGATACAGGCGCGCAAGTCGCTGGCCGACCTCAGGGCGTCGCTGTCCGGCGACGAGGCCGTCGGTGTCGACGTCTTCGCCTCGGCGCTGACGGCTCCGCTGTACTGGATCGCCACCAACGCCGGCCTCGACGGATCCGTCGTGGTCAACAAGGTCAACGAGCTCCCGGCCAACCACGGTCTGAACGCCGCGACGCTGGTGTACGGCGACCTGGTGGCCGACGGCGTCATCGACCCGGTCAAGGTCACCCGGTCAGCGGTGCTCAACGCCGCGTCGGTGGCCCGCATGGTGCTGACCACCGAGACGGCGATCGTGGACAAGCCGGCCGAGGCGGCCGACGACGGCCACGGCCATCACGGTCACGCCCACTAGGTCACGCCCACTAGATGGTGAACGAAGCACCCCCGGTCCTACGGCCGGGGGTGCTTCGTTCCGGACGGCAAACGTGGAATGGCGGGAGCTCCCCCAACAGCCGCAGCTCAATTGCAGCGGACGTTTAGTCTCGCGGCATGGACCGGATCTTTCAGTGGGCGTGGGATCGGCACGGACCGAGGTATTCGTGGGCGATGTGCGCACTCGTATACCCACCGGGGCTGTTGGTCTATCTCAGCTACTCGTTGGTCATTGTCGCTTTCGAAGGATCTGGCCGCTACATCGACGCGGCCGTCGTCACCGCTGTCGCCATGCTGGTGCGGGTTTACCTGCTGGTTCTTCCCGGCTCGAAGGAGTTGCGCCTGATTGAAGAGTGGGCAGCGGGCAACGAGATCGATCCGATGACGGCGCTGGGCGCCACCTTCACCTACACGCGGAGGTTGATTGCCCGAGTGGTCGCGACCGATGTGGTTTGGGCCGCTCTGCTCGGGGTCGTTGTCGGTGGGATCGCCGGGGCAACCGGATGGCGGCTGGTCCAGTACGGGATTCTCGGTGCCGCGTACGGCGCGGCCGTCGGGGTGATCAATATGCACAGTTTCGTGGAAGGAGCGCTGCGGCCGGCGAGGGCAGCCATCGCCGGTGACACAGGAATTGGCGACTCCCTACCGCGCTCTCGCCCGACTTTTGCCGCGTGGTCCAAGATGTCCACGCTCGCGGTGGCGTTCGTATTCGCCACCGCGGGCGCGATCCTGGCGTCGCTGATCGACCAGCGCCCGCGAGGATCCCGTCATCTCCGTCGTGATCGGGTGTGCGTTAATGCTTGTCTCCGGGCAGCTGACCGTCGTAATGACCTCACCGTTCTTGCAACCGATCCGCGACCTCGCCAAAGGAACAGAACGTGTTGCCGTCGGTGACTACAGCCAACGCCTGCCGGTGGTTCAGGACGACGACCTGGGCGCGCTGGCGGCGTCGTTCAACCGCATGCAGGCGGGATTGGCTGAGCGGCAACGACTTCACGCGGCGTTTGGCACCTACGTCGACCCAGCCCTTGCGGCGCGGCTACTTGCACAGGGTGACGACGTGTTCACCGGTGAGCGCCGCGAGGTAACGGTGATGTTCGTCGACATCCGCGACTTCACCCCGTTCGCCGAGGCGCACACGGCCGAGGACACCGTCGCCCGGCTCAACGCGCTATTCGAGATCGTGGTGCCGGCCGTCGTCGACGCCGGAGGGCACGTCAACAAGTTCCTCGGCGACGGCGCGCTGGCCGTCTTCGGGGCTCCGAACGATCTCGCGGATCATGCCGACGCCGCGGTGACCGCCGCTGTGCTGATTCACCGCCTCGTCGCCCAGCGATTTGGCGGTGAGCTTCGGATCGGCATCGGGATCAACACCGGTGTGGTGATCGCCGGCACCATTGGCGGCGGAGCTCATCTTGAGTTCAGCCTGATCGGCGACACGACGAACGTGGCTGCCCGCGTCGAGCAGCTCACCAAGACCACCGGCGACGCCATCCTTCTCACTGACCAAACCGTTGACGCCCTGGTCTCTCGACCGCCCGGACTCGTTGACCGGGGAGCGCACGCCATAAAGGGAAAGTCAGCCCCCGCAAAGGTCTACGGCCTAGACCCCACACTTCGTTGCGGATAACGCTGCACGTCGCCACCCGCGCTGCAAAGCTGGCGCTATGTTTCCGCAGACGCCGGCGGCGACAGCTGCACTGTCCGTGGCCGCTCGTTTCTACTCACCAGCGTTACTGAACCACTGCGTTCGTTCGTACCTGTGGGGAGCTACGTACGCCTCAGCCCACGGCATCGCCTTCGACGACGAACTTTATTACGTCTCGGCGCTCCTTCACGACATCGGTCTCACCGACGCATTCGACAGTCACCGAGTGCCCTTTGAGGAGGCGGGCGGGGACCTGGCATGGGTGTTCGGGGTAGCGGCCGGTTGGCCGACCGATCGGGCGGCCAGGGCCATGGAGATCATCGTGCTGCACATGCGCGACGATGTCCCTTCGGCAGTTGACCCCGAGTCCCATCTTTTGCAGGTCGCAACCAGCTGGGATGTATCGGGACAGCGACCGGAGGAGTTCCCTGCGAAGGCGAGGGCGGACATCCTCGCGCTCTATCCCAGGGGAGCGTTCGGTCGCGAATTCCTGGCGTGCTTCGAGGACCAGGCAAAACGCAAGCCGGAGAGCGCCGCCGCCGCATCGGTCGCCAATAATGCTGCCGGACGCATCAAGGCCAACCCGCTCGACATACCGCTGGGCGAGGTGTGCTGATTCTCACTGGCGAGACCGCTGGTGGTTGAGGTTGCCATGAGTAAAATGGACTTTGCTCGTTACTTCATGACCGCCGTTGAAGAAACGAGCACACGAGTGTCGACGCCTCGTTTCGATGTTTGAGTTCGATGTGTAACAGGAGGGCAGTGTTGTGGAGTTGACCCGTGACGAGCGGGCCAGCCGTGGAGGGCACGTCATCGCGAGATCGTGAACCGGATTGTTCGGGAAACCGAGCCACCGACGGACAGCCTGCAACGGATATCGAAGCCGGCGCGCACAGAGTTCGACGACCCCTCCTACGAGCGGGTGGGCGAGGTGCTCGATCTGGCCGGGACCATCGGTGCCACTCCTGATGGCGTCCGGCATGCCGGCGACCGCCACGATGGACCAGGTGGCAGCGATCACCGCGGCGTACGGCATCGAACGCTGCGAGGTCGATGTCATCAACACGACCATCCACGTCGCTGCCTACCGTGGGCCCACGCTCCCGGCGGCGACCACGCTGCACAACGTGCAATCCCGGTCGTTGGACTTCAGTCGACTGGCGGCCGTCGACCGTCTGGTCGGCCGCATCGGCGCGGGCGAGGTGTCTGCCTCGCAAGGCTCGCGACGAGCTCGACGCTATCGTCACCGCGCCGCACCCATACAAACGCTGGGTCGCCACCCTTGCCTGGGGTGCGCTGGCTTTCGCGACGGCGGGAACCCTCGGCGCCGGCCTGTTGGTCTGCCTGGTCAGCGCTCTGAGCGCCATGACGATCGACCGGGTCAATCGCCGACTCAACAAACACGGACTGCCGTTCTTCTTTCAGTATGCGGTTGGCGGCGCGATCGCGACTGCGCCCGCACTGGTGCTCTACTGGCTCAGCCCCAAGCTGGGGCTGCAGTTCGAACCGACGGTGGCGATCGCCGCCGGCCTCGTCGTGCTCCTGGCCGGACTCTCGCTGGTGGGCTCGGTCGGCGATGTCATCTCAGGTGCCCCGGTGACGGCTGCGGGCCGCTTCTTCGAGTTGGTCATGATGACCGCCGCGACGATCGCCGGTGTGGCGTTGGTACTGCACTTGGCCAACCGCTTCGGCGCGCCGTTCGTCGCCATCAGTGCGTCGGCGCCCCCGGCCCTGGCAGAGCTACCCGCGCGTGTCGCATTCGGCGCGGCGAGTGCTGCGGCCTACGCCCTGGCCTGCTATGCCGAACGGACCGCAGCAGTGGCTGCGGCTTTCGGTGGCGCGGCAGGCACCATCGCGTTTCTGCTGGCGCAGGGCGCGGGTCTGGGTGTCGTGGTGGCGTCGTTCGCCGCGGCGGTGCCGATCGGTTTGGTCGGCCGGCTGATGGAACGCCGCAAACTCGCGCCGCCAATGGTGGTGTCGATCGCGGGCATCGTGCCGCTGCTGCCGGGCTTGGCTCTGCTCCACGGCATCTACGCGATTCTCAACGACCAGCAGGCCATCGGGTTCGCCTCGGTGTTGGGTGCAATGGCGATCGGTAGCGCGCTCGCGGCCGGCGTCACGCTGGGCGAATGGAGCTCGTGGAAGGTTCGGCGGCGCCGCCTGGCGGCTCGCCGCAGCAGCCGCGGCACACGATTCCCCGGGCACGTGCCGTTGAGTTCTGCGCACTAGCCAAAAGCTCTGGGATCAGGCGTGCACGTCGCGGCGCCCGACGGCAAAGCGCAAGCCCGAGCAGTTGTAGCACCCCACACACCCGACGCAGTTCGTGCACCCGACGCAACCCAGGCACGCGATACACCGCTTGCACAGTGCACATGCCACACATGCGATGCTCCCGGCGACCGCAAGCGACATTGCGGTGACGATGCTTCCGGCGACGGCAGCGCTGCCGGCCGTGGCGATGGATCCCGCCACGGCGGTACTGGCGACGGTCGCGGCCGAGCTGATCACACCGGCACTGGCCACGGTCGCTGCCGACCCGGCGACTGCGGTGCTGGCGACGGTCGACACCGACCCGGCGACTGCGGTACTGGCCACCGTGGACACCGACCCGGCCACCGCGGTGCTGGCCGCAGTGGCCGTGGAGTCGACGAGGGTGCTGTCGAGGGATTTGACCATGTCGTTCATTTTGCGTCAGCGTCAGCCGGGTGTCCTGTCGTTGTAGACAATGTTCTTGCTCGACGAACAACCCGACACGGTGGCGAACCCGCTGCTCGAATTGAGGCAGCCGCCCCATGTGCGGGTGCCGTCGCCGCGTCAGCCTGGGTGCATGACAACTGTTCAGAACCCCCGCACCGCCGCCACAGAGGTGGCCCGTACCCCGATACTGCCCACCGGCGCCGACGAGACCGTCACCGGCTTCGGGGTGATGGGACTGCCTTTCGCCAGCGGCCACTACCTGGCGCTGCGCGATTTCCCCGCGGCGTCATTCCTGCCCGGATCGGCGGGCTACCGGTCGGTGTGGCACCGCGACCCTGACGGGGCGTGGACGTTTTACGCCACCACCCCCGCAGAGCAGAGCTGCGCGCGCTACTTCAGCTCGGCCACCACCAACGCGGCCGTCGTCTGCCCGGTCAACGTGACGTGGACGGGGGATTTCAGCCTGGTCGTCGATGTCCCGGATGTCCTGCACTGGACGGTCGACCTGCGCCACACGCCGGTCACCCGGCTGCTCAGCCGTGTCGGGCAGTGGCTTCCCGACGGCGTGTGGACCAGCCCGGGCGCGCTCGGCGCCATCGGCCGGACCGCCGGAGCCATGCTTGGGCGCCGGGCAGGTGCGGCTGGCGGGGACGATGCCCAACGGGCAGCAATTCCGCATCGCACCCAAACGGATGTGGGCCGTCAGCGCATCGCGGGCCGAACTGTTCGGCCGCGACCTTGGGCCCGTCGCGCCGCTGCCGGACCAGGCGCGGCTGGGCGACTTCCGTCCGCCCCAGCGCGGGCTGGCGGTCGTCGGGCAGGGCCGCTTCGAGGCCTTCGACCCGACCAGGCATCGCACTGCGACCGAGTTGGCGCGCCGTGAACGGCCCTGAAGGAGCACAATCAGGCCGATGGATTCGGCGGCAGGCCCGACCCGGGCCGAGTTGTTGGCGGCGCTGTCGGTGGCCGTCGACCTCGGTCTGGGTCAGCCGGCCGAGCACATGCTGCGCTCGTCCCTGATCGCCACCCGCATCGCGGACCGGCTCGGTTTGAGCCGTGCGCAGCGCGACTGCGTGTACTACTCGACCCTGATCATGTGGATCGGCTGCCACGCCGATTCGCATGAGTACGCGCGATGGTTCGGCGACGACATCGCCGTCCGTCACGATTCCTACCTGATCGACTGGGCCGGATGGCCGTACTACCGCTTCCTGCTCACCAACGTCGCGCGCGGCGAAGCCCTGACCCGGCGGCTGACCGTGATGGCAGCGCTGTTCGTCAACGCACGCGGACAGCTGTCCCAGATGATCCACTCGCACTGCACCTCGGCGGCGCTGCTCGCCGAGCGGATGGGGCTGGACGCCGATGTCCAGGAAGCGCTGCGTTACACATTCGAGCGCTACGACGGTGGCGGTCTGCCCGGCGGTGTCCACGGCGACGCCATCCCGGTGGCCATGCGTGTCGCCCAGGTCGCCGACATGGTCGAGGTGCATCACCGGACCGGCGGCGTCGAAGGAGCGGTCGCGATGGTGCGGGCCCGTCGCGGCGGCCAGTTCGACCCCGTGATCGCCGATGCCTTCATCGGCGATGCCGCGCGGATGTTGGCGGGCCCCACGGTCGGTGACAGCTGGGCCGCCGCGCTGCACGAGGCACCGGACCGCGGGCAGCGCATCGACGGTGCCGAACTCGACGCGCTGCTCGAGGCGCTGGGCGACTTCGTCGACCTGAAATGCCCGTTCACCCTTGGACATTCACGCGCGGTGGGGACGCTCGCCGCCGACGCCGTCGCGACGGCCGGACTCGACAACGCCACGGTGACGCTGACCCGGCGGGCGGGTCACGTCCACGACCTGGGGCGCATCGGGGTGTCCAACCAGATCTGGTCGAAACCCGCGGCGCTGACAGCGTCGGAGTACGAACGCGTGCGGCTGCATCCCTATCTGACGGTCCGCATCCTCAGTCGGGTCAGCGGCCTTGAACAGGTGTCCGCGCTGGCCGGAAACCATCACGAGTGCCTCAACGGCGCGGGCTACCCGCGCGGCCTGACCGCGACCGCCCTTGGCTTGCCCGACCGGATTCTGGCCGCCGCTGTCTGCTACCAGTCCGCGCTGGAGCCCAGGCCGTACCGGGCCGCACTGTCGGCGCAGGATGCGTCGCGCCGGCTGCAGGCGCGGGTCCGCGCCGGCGAATTCGATTCTGCCGCAGTCGATGCCGTTCTGCACGCGGCGGGCCATGGTGATCGTCACGCCTACCCGCGGCCCGCCCGCCTCACCCCGCGGGAGATCGAGGTGCTGCGACTGGTCGCCACGGGTGCGTCCAACAAGGAGATCGCCGCGGCACTGGTGATCAGTGAGAAGACGGCGCGCAACCACGTCGAACGGACCTACGCCAAGATCGGCGTCTCGAACCGCATCGGCGCGAGCATGTACGCGCTCGAGCACGGATTGGCCGCAGCGCCGACACCATCGGAAAAATAGGGGCAAACGCCCCATGTGGGTTCCGGTGGTCGAGCGCAGCATCGGAGCATGACCAAGATCCTTTACGGAGTGCTGTGTTACCTGGCATTCCTCGCCTCGTTCGTCTACGCGATCGCATTCGTCACCGGCATCGGTGTGCCCCGCACCGTCGATCACGGCATCGCCGCTCCGCTGGCACAGGCACTCGCCGTCAACCTCGCCCTGCTGACGGCGTTCGCCGTCCAGCACAGTGTGATGGCGCGGCCCGCGTTCAAACGGTGGTGGACCCGCATCATCCCGGCAGCCGTCGAACGCAGTACCTACGTACTGCTGGCGAGCCTGCTGCTGGGCCTGCTCTGCTGGCAGTGGCGGACCATCGAGGGAACCGTGTGGCATGTGGGGTGGGAGCCGCTGCGCGCGGCAATCTGGGTGTTGGCGGCGGTGGGTTGGCTGACGGTGCTGGCTTCCACCTTCATGATCAGCCACTTCGAGTTGTTCGGACTACGTCAGGTTTTCGTCGCATGGCGGGGGCGGCCTGACGGCCAAACAGGCTTCCGGGCGACGATGCTGTACCGCGTGGTGCGCCACCCACTCATGCTGGGCTTCCTCATCGCATTCTGGGCGGCCCCGACGATGACGGCAGGGCACCTTCTGTTTGCGCTCGGCACAACGGGTTACATCCTGATTGCGGTGCGCATCGAGGAGCGTGACCTGACCGCTGCGTTCGGTGACGAATACCGCCAGTACCGCCGGGATGTGCCGATGCTGGTCCCGGTACCCGTCCACCGGAGCTGAGACGCCGGGCGTATCGCTGTGGGCAACAACCGCAAACGCCGGAGGAAGCTGGCGTAATGTGCGCAGGAGCGACCGGGTGAGTTGTGTTGCCTAGCATGTGATTGCCCCAGGCGATGGAGGACCGTAAGCATGGCGAACAGCACGCGGCAACCGGTCACGATATTCGGTCCCGACTTTCCCTTTCCCTTCGACGACTGGATCGCACACCCCGCCGGACTCGGTTCGATCCCGACGGAGCACCACGGCGACGAAGTCGCCATCGTCGGGGCTGGTATCTCCGGGGTGATCGCGGCGTACGAGCTCATGAAACTCGGCCTCAAGCCCGTCGTCTACGAGGCTTCTCAGATGGGTGGCCGGTTACGGTCACAACAATTCGAGGGGGCACCGACCGGCGTGGTCGCGGAGTTGGGCGGAATGCGATTCCCGGTCTCGTCGACCACGTTCTACCACTATCTCGATCTACTGGGGCTGGAGACCAAGCCGTTTCCGAACCCGCTGACCCCGGCCTCCAACAGCACCGTGATCGATATCGAGGGCGTGACGCATTACGCCGAGCATCCCGACAAGCTGCCGGCGATATTCAAGGAGGTGGCCCGCGCCTGGGCCGCTGCGTTGGAAAGCGTGGAGTTCACCAGGATTCAGGATGCGATCCGGGCGCGTGACGTCTCCACCCTGAAGTCGTTGTGGGACACGCTGGTGCCGATATGGGACGACCGCACGTTCTACGACTTCGTGGCGAGTTCGGACGCGTTCTCGAAGTTGTCCTTCTACCACCGCGAAGTCTTCGGTCAGGTTGGATTCGGGACCGGGGGCTGGGACTCCGATTTCCCGAACTCGATGCTCGAGATCTTCCGCGTGGTGATGACCAACTGCGACGAAGATCAGCGCCTCGTAGTCGGCGGCGCCGAACAGGTGCCGCGCGGCCTGTGGGATCACGCACCGTCCAACCTCACACACTGGCCGGCGGGTACCACGCTGGCATCGCTGCACTCCGGTGCCACCAGGCCGGGTGTGGCTCGAATAGCGCACGCCGACAACGGGTTTGCGATCACCGACGTTTGGGGGGTGGTCCGGCATTTCGGGGCGGTTCTCACCACGTGCCAGAGCTGGCTCCTGACCACCCAGATCGAGTGCGACGAGACCCTCTTTTCGCACAAGCTGTGGACGGCGCTGGACCGGACGCGGTACATGCAGTCGTCGAAGACTTTCGTGATGGTCGACCGACCGTTCTGGAAGGACAAGGACCCGAAGACCGGTCGCGACGTGTTGAGCATGACGCTGACCGACCGTCTCACTCGCGGCACGTACCTGTTCGACAACGGCGACGACAAGCCGGGCGTGATCTGCCTGACGTACTCCTGGATGAGCGACGCCATGAAAATGCTGCCGCACACCGTCGAGCATCGCGTTCGGCTCGCCCTGTCGGCGCTCAAGAAGATCTACCCCGACGTCGATATCGCAAGCCATATCATCGGCGACCCGATCACTGTCTCCTGGGAGGCCGATGAGCATTCCCTCGGCGCGTTCAAGGGTGCACTTCCTGGACACTATCGATACAACCGCCGGATGTACTCCCATTTCATGCAGGACGACCTGCCAGCCGATGAGCGTGGCATTTTCCTCGCGGGTGACGACGTCTCATGGACACCGGCCTGGGTAGAGGGCGCTGTGCAAACCGCGTTGAACGCGGTCTGGGGTATTGCGCGGCATTTCGGTGGTAGCACCCATCCGGACAATCCCGGTCCCGGCGATGTCTATGCCGAAATCGGCCCGATCGAATTGCCGGACTGACGTCCAGGGGGTTGCAGCCGCATGCGAATCGCAATTTATCAATGTGAGCCCAGGCCAACGGAGGTCGAGCGAAATCTCGAGCGGCTTGCAGGCGCCGCGCAACACGCCTCGGCGGCGGGCGTCGCCCTGCTGATCTGCCCGGAAATGTACTTGACCGGCTACAACATCGGGACCGACGCGGCGCGCCGGCTTGCCGAGCCCAGCGATGGACCGTCAGCCCAAGCGGTGGCCGAAATGGCCCGCGAGAACGGCATCGCGATCGTCTACGGATACCCGGAGCGTGGCACCGAGGGCGACATCTTCAATTCGGTGCAGCTGTTCGGTGCAAACGGAAGCCCGCTCGCCAATTATCGCAAGACCCATCTTTTCGGCGACCTCGACAACTCGATGTTCAGTGCGTCGGATGCCAATTCCGCCGTTGTCGAACTGGGCGGATGGCGGGTTGGGATGCTCATCTGCTACGACGTCGAATTTCCCGAGAACGCGCGTAATCTCGCGCTTCGCGGTGCCGATCTCATCGTCGCCCCCACGGCGAACATGGTGCCGTTCGAAATGGTGAACACCACGATCGTGCCGGCTCGCGCGTACGAGAACCAGGTCTATGTGGCATACGCCAACTACTGCGGTAGCGAGGGCGAGATCGATTATTGCGGACTGAGTTGCATCGCCGCACCGGACGGTTCCACCGCGGCACGCGCGGGGGCTGACGAGGAGCTGCTCATCGGCGAGCTCGATCACGGGCGACTGACCGCGTCACGGAAAGCTACCACCTATCTGACCGATCGCCGTCCCCAGCTCTATGCGGCATTGACGACCCCCACTACTGACCTCAACGAGTGAGCCAACGCGCCCAGGCGCCCCGGCTTCGGACCGAAGCCGGGGCCACTACTGACGTGACTCAGGCGGTACGGCGGATGCCGCGCTTGAGCAACAGTTCGCGTTCGGATTCGCTCAGTCCGCCCCAGATGCCGTACGGCTCACCGACGGCCAGCGCGTGCGAGCGGCATTCGGCGATCACCGGGCAGCGCCGGCACATCTCCTTGGCCCGCATCTCGCGTTGCGCGCGGGCGCGGCCACGCTCACCATCGGGGTGGAAGAACATTGCGGACTCGACACCTCGGCAAAGGCCCTGCATCTGCCAGTCCCAGATGTCGGCGTTCGGTCCGGGGAGCTGTTGCGGCTGTGGCATTGGACGTTCCTTCCTGGATTGCTCTCTGTACTCGCGCATTTCGCGTGGGAGAGAGAGTTGGGAACCGGTCCGAGTGCTGTCGCCGATGACTACTCGTGCCCACAACGTAGGGCGGGCCGGGAAACCCCGTCAATACCGGACACATGTGCCGAATGTCCTATCCGCAGCGTGAGAATTTACATCACGTTCATCATTTCGAGCGTTTCGCTGCGACATCGGTGCTACGTCGGGTTATGGCCGAATTGTGCGATCTTGAATACGCGCAGTTCGGCTCAGCGGGCGCGCCGCTGCGATTTCCTAGCGCCCAGTAGGTAGTTGACATGTCCGTAACGTGCCGACGACAAACTGTTAACGTGCCCACCCTGACCGCGGCCGCGTTCGGCGAAGACACGGCTTGTTGGCCGTTGCCGGCCGCGGCGACAGCGCAGGACAGGTGGCTACGCGCGGTTGCCGCCGGCGCGCAGGGGTACTACGGCAGCGCCTACACCGAATTGGCCGAGCTGCGCAGGTCGGCCGCCGGCCCGTTGGCCTCCCTGGCGTGCAGCACCCAGGGCTCGCTGCTCCGGCAACTCGGCTGGCACCGGCTCGCACGCCGGTGGGACGGTCGTGCGCTTGCGCTGGCCGGCGATGACTGCCAGGCCCGCGTCGATGCGCTGGTCGGACTGGCGGCCGACGCGCTGGGCGTGGGCAGGTTCGCGGTTTCGGCGCGGCTGCTCGAAGCGGCGGGCGGCGCGCTGAGCGCCGGGACCGATCCGCCCGGCCGGCTTGCGGTGCGGGTGTCGTGGGTCGGTGCGGAGCTGGCCATGGCGACGGGTGACGGCAGCGCCGCCGTGCGGCAAGCGCAGGGGGCCGTCGAGCTCGCGGCTGCGGGCGTCTCGGCGCGGCACCGTGTCAAGAGCAATGTCGTGCTTGCGGCGGCGCTGTGCAGCGCAGGCCGGGTGGACGAATCGCGGGCGTTGGCCGACGAGGGCCTGAACGCGACGGCGCGGTACGGATTGATCCCGTTGCGCTGGGCGCTGGCCAGCCTGCTCGGGGGGATCGGCAGTGATTTGCTGTCCGCCGCGAGAGGTGGAGGCCATTCGCGACGTCACCGCCGGAATCGTCGAACGGCGGGGCGGACACTGGTACCGCGGTTGACGATCGTCGTGCCCCGCTGTCGTTATTGTTTAGCTGAGCCCGCCGCCGGGATATGTCCGGTACGTAACGTTGGAGATACCGCCGTCGATGACAATTCCAGGAGAACGTCTCGACACGGTCGTTGCTGATGCAGTGGCCGGCGATCATGACGCCCTCCGGGAAGTGTTGGAGACCATCCGCCCGATCGTGGTCCGGTACTGCCGGGCCCGAGTCGGGACCGCGGAGCGCAGTGGTCTATCAGCTGATGACGTTGCTCAGGAGGTTTGCTTGGCCGCCATGATGGCGTTGCCGCGGTACCGGGATCAGGGACGACCGTTCCTGGCCTTCGTGTACGGCATCGCAGCGCACAAGGTAGCTGACGCGCACCGTGCAGCTGGTCGAAACCGCGCCGAACCCACGGACGTCGTCCCCGAGCGACTCGATGTCGCAGCCGGTCCCGAACAGATGGCGATCAACGCCGACTCGGCCGCCCGGATGGATGCGCTGCTTCAGGTGTTGCCGGACAAGCAGCGCGAGATCCTGATTCTGCGGGTCGTCGTCGGGCTGTCGGCGGAGGAGACCGCGGAAGCCGTCGGCAGCACCGCTGGTGCGGTCCGGGTCGCGCAGCACCGTGCGCTGTCCAGGCTGAAATCCGAGATCACGGCGACGGGGTACGACCGTGCCTGATTTCGAATCACTCGACGCCATCGCTCAGACCGACGCGCTGCTGGACGCCATCGCCGGTGAACGCCGCTTCACCGCCGGCGACCCCGACGAGCAGGCGCTGATGACGATGCTCGAAGGGTGGCGCGATGGAGTGCGCCGGCATCCGACCGACGCCGTGGTCACCGAACAGGAGGCCGCCGCGGCGCTGCGCGCGGGCGTGGCGGGTGAACGCCGCCCGGAACCGCAGCCGCGCAGCCGGCGCGGGCTGACCATGGTTGCCTCGATGGCCGCCGCCGTGCTCTGCATCGGCGGGTTCGGAGCGGTGGTCGCCGGATCGGGACCGGGTGACTCGCTGTACGGGTTGAGGACCGTGCTGTTCGGTGAGAAGAACGTGGTCCGCGACGACAAGGTGGCGCTGGCCGCCCAGACCGAGATGGCCCAGGTTCAGCAGATGATCGACAAGGGCGACTGGGATCAGGCGCAGCAGAAGTTGCAGGCCGTCAGCACCCAGGTGCAGAGCGTCGACGACGTGACCACCAAGACGGATCTGATTCAGCAGTGGAATGAGCTCAGCGTCAAGGTCGGTACCCGCGACGCGAATGCGACGCTGCCGCCGAGTTCGGTGGGGGAGCCCGCGGTGCCTCCGCCGGCCGGCGTGACGCTGTTGGAGTTGCCCGCCGTGACCACCTCCACCGCTACGGTCACGACCTCCACCGAGGGCGCCACCACCACGACGTCGCGGGGACACCACGACGTCGGGGGAGACCACGACGTCGGGCGAGACCACGACTCGGGGAGACCACGACCGGGGAGACCACGTCGGCACCGGGCACGACCACCTCCGGGGAGACCACGTCGGTGCCGGCCACCAGCACGCCGTCCGCTCCGGCCACGACGGCGACGTCCGCTCCGGCCACGACGACGTCCGCTCCGGCCGCCCCCGCCGCCTCGACCACAACGTCCGCCCCGGCCACGACGTCCGCTCCGACCACGACGTCCGCCACCGACCACGACGTCCACGTCAGCGCCGACCTCGGCGCCCACGACCACCACGACGCCGGCTGCCAGCCGGGCGGCGACAACGACAGCCGCGACATCGGCTGCGCCTCAGGCGCCCGCTACTGAGGAGTCGCCGGTGGTGGTCGCCACGACGACTACGCCGGCCCCGGCTCCGCGCACCCAGCAGCAGACCACGACGACCGCCGAGGTGTCGCCCGCTCCGGCGCCTGCACAGCAGGCGCCGCCCACACAGCAGCATCAGGAAGAACTGGTGACCACCACGGTGCCTGCGCCGGCCGGGTGACGGGCTTCTGAACGGGCTGAACGGTCTAAGCCGTCAGCGATATCCATCACTGTCTGAGGTTGCCTCGTTGAGCGAGGCGTCGGCGTAACCGCGGCAATAATCCCACGTCACATAGGCGTCGGGTTCGGGATCGTAGGCCGGCTCGTGCGGGCGCACGGTGCCGTCGACGAGCAGCTGCAGCAGGTTGGAGCGCAGCATGTCCCAGTCGTGGTAGTGGTCCTGCTGGCATTCGTCACAGCAGACCACCAGGCCGCGAATTCCCTTGTGCGCCAACAGTGCTTCGTAGACGGCGAGATCGGCGAGATCGGCTTCGACCGCGGAGCGCTCCTGCGGATCCAGCGGTTGGCCCGGTTCGATCGCGTCCAGAGCCGCCGACGGGTCACTCGGGTCGTCGGCGAACGGATCCGGTGGCAAACCCGGAGGGAGGTGGTCGCGCACGTCTCTAGACTACGCAGCAGGGTTGGTATCGCGCCAGCGGACTTGCTCCCCGCAGGGACGACCCACCGGCCCCCCGGCGGGCCCAGAATCAGCGGGCGAGCCGATAGGATTGGGCATTCCCACTCAACGGAGGTCACTCAATGGAGGCCCCACCGATGCCTGAAGCCACGAACCTGGGCAGCCCGCGTATGTACGGCTTTGCCGACGACGCCGTACCGACGGGTGGGGACGATCCGCACAAGATCGCGATGCTGGGTCTGACGTTTGACGATGTGCTGCTGCTGCCGGCCGCCTCCGACGTGATCCCCGCGACCGCCGACACCTCCAGCCAGCTGACCCGCCGGATCCGGCTCAAAGTGCCGCTGGTGAGCTCCGCGATGGACACCGTGACCGAGGCCAGGATGGCCATCGCCATGGCTCGTGCCGGCGGCATGGGTGTGCTGCACCGCAACCTGCCGGTCGCCGAGCAGGCCGGCCAGGTGGAGACGGTCAAGCGATCCGAGGCCGGGATGGTCACCGATCCGGTGACCTGCTCGCCGGAGAACACGCTGGCCGAAGTCGACGCGATGTGTGCCCGGTTCCGCATCTCCGGCCTGCCCGTGGTCGACGCCCGCGGTGCCCTGGTTGGGATCATCACCAACCGGGACATGCGTTTCGAGGTCGATCAGAACAAGCCGGTCTCCGAGGTGATGACCAAGGCCCCGCTGATCACCGCGCGCGAGGGTGTCTCCGCCGATGCGGCGCTGGGGTTGTTGCGACGCCACAAGATCGAGAAGCTGCCGATCGTCGACGGCAACGGCAAGCTGACCGGCCTGATCACCGTCAAGGACTTCGTCAAGACCGAACAGCACCCACTGGCCACCAAGGACAGTGACGGCAGGCTGCTCGTCGGTGCGGCTGTCGGCGTCGGCGACGACGCGTGGGTGCGCGCCATGGCGCTCGCCGACGCCGGGGTCGACGTGCTGATTGTGGACACCGCCCACGCGCACAACCGCCGGGTGCTCGACATGGTCGGCAAGCTCAAGGCCGAGGTGGGCCACCGCGTCGACGTCGTCGGCGGCAACGTCGCCACCCGGACCGCCGCGGCCGCGCTCGTCGAGGCCGGCGCCGATGCGGTGAAGGTGGGCGTCGGGCCCGGCTCCATCTGCACCACCCGCGTCGTCGCCGGCGTGGGCGCCCCGCAGATCACCGCGATCCTGGAGGCCGTCGCGGCATGCCGGGTCGCGGGCGTGCCCGTGATCGCCGACGGTGGCCTGCAGTACTCGGGCGATATCGCCAAGGCACTGGCCGCCGGAGCGTCGACGGCAATGCTCGGATCCCTGTTGGCCGGCACCGCCGAAGCCCCGGGTGACCTGATCTTCGTCAACGGCAAGCAGTTCAAGAGCTATCGCGGCATGGGTTCGCTGGGCGCCATGCAGGGGCGCGGTGAGGGAAATGCCGTCCGCGGGTCTTATTCAAAGGACCGTTATTTCCAGGACGACGTGCTCTCCGAGGACAAGCTGGTGCCCGAAGGCATCGAGGGGCGGGTTCCGTTCCGAGGTCCGCTGTCGACGGTGATCCACCAGCTCACCGGCGGCCTGCGGGCGGCCATGGGGTACACGGGGTCGTCGACCATCGAGCACCTGCAGCAGGCGCAGTTCGTCCGGATCACGGCGGCGGGTCTGAAGGAAAGCCACCCGCACGACATCACCATGACCGCCGAAGCTCCGAACTACTACGTGCGGTAGGGGCACAGCACATGCGTGACATGGTTGAGATCGGCATGGGCCGAACCGCCCGCCGCACCTTTGAACTCGACGACATCGCAATCGTCCCGTCCCGGCGGACCCGGTCGTCCAAGGATGTGTCGACGGCGTGGCAACTCGACGCGTACCGGTTCGAGATCCCGGTGATCAGCCACCCGACCGATGCGTTGGCGTCTGTCGAGTTCGCCATCGAGATGGGCCGTCTCGGCGGGCTCGGTGTGCTCAACGGCGAGGGCCTGATCGGTCGGCACGCCGACGTCGGGGACCAGGTGGCCCGGGTGGTCGAGGTCGCGGCCAGGGACTCCGACCCATCGGCGGCGATCCGGCTGTTGCAGCAGTTGCACGCCGCGCCACTGGATCTCGATCTTCTGGGCGGGGCCGTGTCGCGGATCCGGGACGCCGGCGTGACGACCGCGGTGCGAGTCAGCCCGCAGAACGTGCAGGCGCTGACACCGACACTCGTGGCCGCCGGGATCGACCTGCTGGTCATCCAGGGCACCATCATTTCGGCCGAGCGGGTCGCGTCCGACGGCGAACCGCTGAACCTCAAGACGTTCATCTCCGAACTCGACATTCCGGTGGTCGCCGGTGGCGTTCTCGACCACCGCACCGCGCTGCACCTGATGCGCACGGGCGCCGCCGGCGTCATCGTCGGCTACGGGTCCACTTCGGGTGTGACCACCAGCGATGAGGTGCTGGGCATCAGCGTGCCGATGGCCACCGCCATCGCCGACGCGGCCGCCGCCCGTCGCGAGTACCTCGACGAGACGGGTGGGCGCTATGTCCACGTGCTGGCGGACGGGGACATCCACACATCCGGCGACCTGGCCAAGGCCATCGCCTGCGGCGCCGACGCCGCGGTGCTGGGCCCGCCGTTGTCGCTGGCGGCCGAGGCACTCGGCGACGGTTGGTTCTGGCCGGCCGCCGCCGCCCACCCGTCGCTGCCGCGCGGTGCGCTGCTGGAGATCGCCGCAGGAGAGCGGCCGTCGTTGGACCAGGTGCTCAACGGCCCGTCCGACGACCCTTTCGGCTCGCTGAACCTTGTTGGCGGCCTGCGTCGGTCGATGGCCAAGGCCGGCTACTGCGACCTCAAGGAGTTCCAGAAGGTCGGGCTGACGGTGAGCAACTAGACCGTCGAAATGTCTTGGCGGCCTTACCCGATGACGCCGCCGACCACGTGACCGATCGCGTAGGTGATCGCAAGTGCCAGTCCGCCGCCGATGACATTGCGCATGATGGCGCGCTGCACCGCGGCACCACCCAGTCGCGCCGAGACCGCACCGGTGATCGTCAGCGAAGCCAGTACCGCCACCACCGTCACCGGAATCCGTAAACCGATCGGCGGCAACAGAATTGCCAGCAAGGGCAGTAGCGCGCCAACTGTGAAGGACACCGCCGAGGACACCGCCGCCGTCCATGGGTTGGTCAAGTCCTCGGGATCGATACCCAGCTCCACTTCGGCATGCGCGGCGAACGCGTCATGCTCGGTGAGTTCTTCGGCCGCCGATCGGGCCGTGGCCGAAGACAGTCCCTTCGCCTCGTACAGTGCGGTCAGTTCGTCGAGCTCCGCTTCCGGATCCTCCTTGAGCTCGCGGCGTTCCTTGCGCAGCAACGCCCGTTCGGTATCGCGTTGCGTGCTGACCGACACGTACTCGCCCAACGCCATCGAAACCGCTCCCGCCGCCAGGCCCGCGATGCCCGCCGTCAGGATTGGACCGCGTTCGACGGTGGCGGCTGCCACACCGACCACGATGCCCGCTGTCGAGACGATTCCGTCGTTCGCGCCCAGCACGCCGGCGCGAAGCCAATTCAATTTCGACGCAACCGATCCCGTGTGGGGTTCGCTGGGGTGAGGCTGACTCGACACCCGGAAAGACTAGGCGTAGAAGTGTCCGCCCGCCAGCAAACCTAGGCTAGCCGAAGTGCGCCCGGGGGAAGGTCAGCGTGAAGGTCGCACCACCGCCCGGCGTCGGCGTCACGCTGACATCGCCGCCGTGCGCCTGGGCGATCTCGCGCACCAATGCCAAGCCGATGCCGTACCGTTGCCCGCCGCCGGCGTGGTCACCGTGCGCGAATCGCTCGAACAGTCGGTCGATCGTGGCGGGGTCGACGCCCACACCGTCGTCGCGGACATCGATACCGACGCTGGTGTCGTTGCGGTAGGGCCGCACCGTCACGGTGCCGCCCGGACGCTGATGACTCAGGGCGTTGTCGACGAGTGCGCCGAGCGCGCGTCGCAGGGCGGGGGCGGAGCCGAGTATCTCGATGGGTGCTGTTTCCGTGGCGATGTCGGTGTGCAGGGTCACCCCTGAGCCCTCGGCGAGTGCGGCGAAATCGTTCGTCACACGTGCGGCGACCTCAGCCAGATCCACCTGCTCGCGCGGTACCGCCCCTTCGCTCATCGCCGCCGACGCGAGCAGATCCTCGACCACTTCGCCGAGTGCGCGCGTATCGGACACGAGGGCGGCAATCTGGGCAGCGAGTTCGGGGCTGGCACACACATCGGGCCGGCGCGCCAGAAGTTGGGCCCGGGTGTGCAGCACGGTCAGCGGTGCCCGTAACTCGTGGGAGGCGTCGGCGACGAACCGCCGCTGCAGTGCAAGCGCCTGCGACAGCGGCCGGATCGAGCGGCGAGTGAGCATGGTGACCACCGCGACGGACGCGAGAATGCCGACCAGTTCGGCGATTCCGAGCGATACCAGCAGGCGGCTTCTGCTCGCCCGGTAGGGCTGCAGATCCAGAACGGCGGCGATGCGACCGCGGGCCGTGTCGACAACATATGCGCGTTGGTCCCGTCCGTCGATCTCCACATCGGCGAATCCGTCCGGTCCGGAAAGCAGTTGCGTCGCCTCGTCGGCATGTGCACTGGCCGACATGCCGCCGTTGGCGTTCCGGATGGCCAGGATCATTCCCGGCGGCGGGTCGGTCACGTCGTCGGCCGTCGTCGCCACAGACACCAGCTGGCCGTCGATCTGGCGGTTCTGCACCCGGACATCGACGGCGAGTCCGACGCCACCGACGATGAGCAGCACCAGAGCAAGGGCCGCGGCGGCCTGCATCGCCGCGGTGCGCCCGGCCCGGTGGACACGCCTGAGGTCGGCGGATGGTGCTCCGGGGCTCACTGCGGCCCGAGCCGATAGCCGGTGCCGTGAACGGTGTCGATGACGCGCTTACCGAGTTTGCGGCGCAGGTAGTGCACATAGGTGTCGACGACCCCGGACGTGTCGGCGTCGCCGAACACCGCTGCCATCAGCTGCGGCCGGGTGAACACGCGACGCGGTGAGCTCATCAGCACCGCGAGCAGTTCGGCCTCCCGACGCGACAGTTCGACGGGATGTCCGGTACCGACGCCCGTCACGGTGAGCGACAGCCGATCCAGCGACAGCCCACCGGCCTGCAACGTCGCCGAGGTGTCCGTGCGCCTCGTCAGCGCGCGTACCCGCGCCAGCAACTCGGCCACCTCGAAGGGCTTGACCAGGTAGTCCTGCGCACCGGCGTCGAGCCCCTCGACCCGGTCCTGCACGGCACCGCGCGCGGTGAGCAGCAGGGCGGGCGTCCCGACTCCGCGGGTCCGCCACACCGACACCAACTCGGCGCCGTCCATCACGGGCAGGCCGCGATCGACGATCGCAGCGTCGTAGTCGATCGTGAGGCCCCGGTGCAGACCCTGTTGCCCGTCGTGGGCGATGTCGACGTCATATCCCTCGGCTGTGAACAAGTCGGCAAGCAGCCCTGCCAGGTGCCGGTCGTCCTCGACGATCAGCAGTCGGTGCATTCAAAAAGAGTGCCATGCCGGTTCTTATAGCCCTCAAAGATTCGCCCGCAACGATCTGCTCATGAACACACGTCACCCCGGCTTCCGCCGCGCCGCGGCCGTCTCGTGGACCCTCGCCGGCGTCGGAGTCGCCGGTGTTGTCGGCGCATCGCTGTTGGCATGGGCTGACACCGTCGAGAAGCAGACGGACTCCGCACTGCCCGGATGGGTCCAACTTCCCGCGGTTCCGCCGCTTTCTGCGCCGACGACCACGACCTCGATGGCGCCCAGCTATGCGCCCCGGTTCCACACCCAGTCCCGGGGCTCATGAGCGAGGCATCCTGGTCGCGCTGGAGCACCTTCGTTCACGTCGTGGTCACTGATCCGGAAGCTCTGCACGTGGCGCGACGTGAGGTCGACGCCGAGATCGACGCGGTCGACCTCGCGGCATCGCGGTTTCGTCCCGACTCCGAGATCAGTGCGCTGTCCCGGTCGGCGGGCGTGCCTACGCCGGTCAGCCCGCTGCTGGCGGACCTGATCGGCGCGGCGCTGGACGCGGCACACCGGACCGGCGGTGCGGTGGATCCGACGGTCGGTGGGGCACTCATCGCGATCGGCTACGACGCCGGACTGCCCGACGGTGTCGACGGGCCCGGGACGTTGGCCGTCTCGGCGGCACTGCCTGCCCGCTGGACGATGGTCGGCTTCGACGGTGATCGTGTCACGGTGCCCGCCGGCGTAACCCTGGACCTGGGTTCGACCGCCAAGGCGATCACCGCAGATCGCTGTGCGGCAAAGGTTTTCGAGGCGACCGGCAGTGGCGTTCTGGTGAACCTCGGCGGCGACCTCGCCACAGCGGGACCGGCCCCGGAGGGTGGCTGGCACGTACTCGTGCACGACACCGACGACGATCCCCGGAGCGCCGTGATGATCGGAACCGGTTGCGGCCTCGCGACGTCGAGCACGGTACGCCGGCGTTGGCGACACCGCGGGGATCCCGTCCACCACATCATCGACCCGCGCACGGGATCGCCGGCGGAACCGCTGTGGCGCACGGCTTCGGTCCTCGCGCCGAGTTGTTTCGAGGCCAACACGCTCACAACCGCGGCCATGGTGTGGGGCGCGGATGCCACGGCGCGCCTGCGCGGCATCGGCCTGCCTGCCCGGCTGGTCGACCGGCAGCGGCGGGAGCACGTCCTCGGCGGTTGGCCGGTCAGCGCAGCGGCGGTGACGCGGTGATGGAGCAGGCCGTGTGGGCGCTGGCCCGTGGCACCGGAATCGTGGCGCTTTCGTTCTTCACCTTGTCGATCGTCCTGGGGATCGCCGTTCGGTCGGGGCGGCCCATCGGCCTACTGCCGCGCTTCGGTGTCGTCGACGTGCATCGTTTCGCCGCGTTGTTCGCGGTCGTGCTCGTCGCGATGCACGTGGTTCTCTTGTTGGCCGACCCGTTCGCGCAGCTACGGATTGTGGATGTCTTCGTACCGTTTCTGGGAACGTATCGGCCGGTCTGGTTGGGCCTGGGTACGTTGGCCGCCGATATCGCCGTCGCGCTGGTGGTGACGAGTCTGCTCCGGCACCGGCTGGGGTTACGGGTGTTTCGTGTCGTGCACTGGGCCGCTTACCTGTTGTGGCCCGTCACCCTGGCCCACGCATTGGGCAACGGTACCGACGCCGCGCATGGCTGGTTCCTGGTCTGGGCGGCCGCCTGCGTGTCGGCCGTTGCCGCAAGCCTGCTATGGCGACTGCACTCCGGCTACACGGAATACTCGTCGAACCGGATTGCGTTGCGCCGATGACGATTTCATCGCCGCTAGGGCAGGTCGCACCTTCTGTCAGCCGCTTGCTCTCGGCGCCCGGCGCAAGCCTGGTCGAGCATCAGGACTGGTTCGGCGGGCTGCGCGAGGACATCGGACCGGAACTGATCGCGACGTTGCGCGACGCGGGTCTGACCGGCCGAGGTGGTGCCGGCTTCCCGACCGCGCGCAAGCTCGAGGCAGTGACCGGGGCTCGGTCGGTCGTCGTCGCCAATGGAGCCGAGGGGGAGCCGCTCAGTCACAAGGACGCCGAGTTGCTCGAGCTCGCACCACATCTGGTGCTCGACGGATTGTGGGCGGTAGCCGGTGCGGTCGCCGCCGAACGGTTGTACCTGTATGCCCCTGCGTGGTCGGTGGCGGGCGTGCAGCACGCCCTCGATGAACGCCGATCGGCGGGATGGCCGGGCGCCGACGTGCATGTGGTCGCGGCGCCCGACGCATTTGTCGCCGGTGAGGAATCGGCGGTCATCAGCCGCCTGGAGGGCGGGCCCGCGCGGCCCCGCGACCGAGTGCTGATCGCCGCGGCATCGGGCGTGCGGGGTAGACCGACCGTGGTGAACAATGTCGAGACGCTGGCTCATGTCGCGGTGATCGCCCGTTACGGTGCGCGGTGGTTCCGTTCTGCCGGCAGCGCCGACGACCCGGGCACCAGGCTCGTCAGCTTGTCGGGGGCGGTGCGCCGGCCCGGCGTGTTCGAGGTGGGCACGGGAATAGCGCTGACCGAACTGATCGGCCGCTACGGGCAGGTCGATCCGCAACGCGTGCGGGCACTGTTGATCGGTGGTTACCACGGCTGCTGGGTCGGCCGGCGGACCCTGGCCCAGGGCGACCTGTCACGGGCCTCGCTCGGGCGACGCGGAGCAACCCCCGGGGCCGGGGTGGTCCATGCCGTCGGCACCGACGAATGCGGCTTGGCGAGGACCGCCGATATCGTGGCCTACCTGGCGACGCAGAGCGCCGGCCAGTGCGGCCCGTGCGTCAACGGCCTGCCGCGGCTGGCGGGATTACTCGATGACCTCGCCTACGGCCGCGGACGTGCAGGTCTGGTCGAGCGGATCCGCCAGACGGTGGGTCTGGTCGACGGTCGCGGTTCTTGTCGGCACCCCGACGGAACCGCGCGGCTGGTGCGGAGCGCCCTCGACGTGTTCGCGGGTGACATCGCACTGCATCACGCCGGCCGCTGCGAAGCCACATCCCGATGACCGGGCATCGCGATCCGGCACGTCTGCACATCGACTGGACCCGGTGTGACGGCCGCGGCCTGTGCGCGGAACTGTTGCCGGGGGTTCTGACGCGCGATGAGTGGGGCTATCCCCAGGCGCTCGACGGCACCCGCGAACCGTCGATCGTCGCCGACGCGGCCGCAGCGGCACGGTCGGCTGTCGATCGCTGTCCGAGACTGGCGCTGACGCTGCTGACGTCCACACCGCGCGGTTAGGCCCGCCTTCCTGGAGGTTACCGGCCGGTAAGGTCATACTTGGTCGATGGAGCCGGATTACTCAGATTCGCACTACGACGTGCTGGTCATCGGGTCGGGATTCGGGGGCAGCGTCACCGCACTGCGGCTCACCGAGAAGGGCTACCGCGTCGGTGTGCTCGAGGCGGGCCGGCGCTTCGCCGACGAGGAGTTCGCCGAAACCTCCTGGAACCTCCGCAAATTCCTGTGGGCACCGCGACTGGGCTGCTACGGCATCCAGCGGATCCACCTGCTGCGCAACGTGATGATCCTGGCCGGCGCCGGGGTGGGCGGCGGTTCACTGAACTACGCCAACACGCTCTATGTGCCGCCGGACCCGTTCTTCGACGACCGGCAGTGGGCCCACATCACCGACTGGCGCGCAGAGTTGATGCCCCATTACGAGCAGGCGCAGCGCATGCTCGGGGTCGTCACCAACCCGACGTTCACCGACGCCGACCGGATCATGAAAGAGGTCGCCGACGATATGGGCGTCGGCGACACCTTCGTGCCCACCCCGGTCGGGGTGTTCTTCGGCCCCGACGGCACCAAGGCGCCGGGCAGGCGGGTGCCCGACCCGTACTTCGGCGGTGCGGGCCCGGAGCGCACCGGCTGCATCGAGTGCGGCGCGTGCATGACGGGATGCCGCTACGGCGCCAAGAACACCTTGCTGAAGAACTACCTCGGCCTGGCGGAATCCGCTGGGGCGCAAGTGCATCCGATGATGACGGTGACGGGGTTCAAACAGCGTTCCGACGGGCTGTGGGAGGTCGGCACCGCCCGCACCGGACGGACGTTGCGGCGCAAGCGAAAGACGTTCACCGCCACGCATCTGGTGTTGGCGGCCGGAACGTTCGGCACCCAGAAGCTGCTCTTCAAGATGCGCGACGGCGGCATGCTGCCCCGGTTGTCGGCCAGGCTCGGGGTACTCACCCGCACCAACTCCGAATCGATCGTGGGCGCCGGGCGACTGGAAGCCCGGCCTGACCTCGACCTCACCCACGGCGTGGCCATCACCTCCTCGATCCATCCGACGGCCGACACCCACGTCGAATCGGTGCGCTACGGCAAGGGTTCCAACGCGATGGGCCTGTTGCAGACGCTGATGACCGACGGCCCAGGCCCAGAGGGTCCAAAAAGCCGGACGTGCCGCGTTGGCGTCAGCTGCTCGACCAGTCCGGTGAGGATCCGAAGAAGATGCTGCGGATGCTCAACCCGAAGCAGTGGAGCGAACGCACCATGATCGCCCTGGTCATGCAGCACCTGGACAACTCGATCACCACCTACACCAAGCGCGACAAGCTGGGCGTGCGCCGGATGACCAGCAAGCAGGGCCACGGCGAGCCGAATCCGACCTGGATTCCGGCGGGCAACGAGGTCACCCGGCGCATCGCCGAGAAGATCGACGGGGTGGCGGGCGGCACCTGGGGTGAGTTGTTCAACATCCCGCTGACCGCGCACTTCCTCGGCGGCGCGGCGATCGGCGACGGGCCCGAGCACGGCGTGATCGACCCATATCAGCGGGTGTACGGCTATCCGACGATGTCGGTGATGGACGGTGCGGCGATCTCGGCCAACCTCGGAGTCAACCCGTCACTGTCGATCACCGCGCAGGCGGAGCGGGCGGCATCGCTGTGGCCCAACAAGGGCGAGGCCGACCAGCGTCCGGCCCAGGGCGAGCCATACCGTCGGCTGGATCCCGTCGCGCCCAACCGGCCCGTGGTCCCCGTCGATGCACCCGGCGCGTTGCGCCATCTGCCGATCGAACCGGTCAGCTCGGGGGGATAATTCCGCCCGGGACCGGCGGGGAGGTTCGGATGGCGGCGTGTGCGGCGTGCGGCGTCGAACCCTCGCGCGACGGTGCCCGTTTCTGCGACGCCTGCGGTGCAGCGCTGAACAGGTCGGACGGTCACGCCGAGTTCAAACAGGTAACGGTGCTGTTCGCCGACGTGGTGGGCTCGATGGACATCGCCGCGGCCGTCGGTGCGGAACGGTTACGCGAGATCATGGCCGAACTTGTCCGCCGCGGTACGGCGGTGGTGCAACGCTACGGCGGCACGATGGACAAGTTCACCGGTGACGGGCTGATGGCCGTCTTCGGTGCGCCGATAGCGTTGGAAGATCACGCAATTCGGGCGGGTCTGGCCGCACTGGGCATCCAGACCGAAGCCGCGGAACTGGCGCGCGATGTGCAGCGGCGTGACGGTATCACGCTGCGGCTGCGCGTCGGGCTGAACTCCGGTCAGGTGATCGCGGGTGAAATCGGCTCGGGTGCAGCGAGTTACACGACCATCGGCGAGCAGGTCGGCCTGGCACAGCGGATGGAATCGGTCGCCGAGCCCGGCGCCGTCATGGTGAGTGAGGCCACGGCTCAGTTGTTGACGCGATCGGCGGTCCTGGGGGAGCGCGAACTGGTACGCATCAAGGGCTCGGACACCCCGACTCCCGCGCACCGGTTGCTGGCGATCGAGGCGCGTCACGGTGTCGCAGGCAGCGACCCGAACCTGATTGGCCGGCGTTGGGAAATGGGTGCGGTGGAGGGGCTGCTGGATCGCTGCGTCGGTGGCCGCGGTGGTGTTCTGGGCGTGGTCGGGCCGCCCGGCATCGGCAAGAGCAGGCTGGCCCGCGAGGCGGCCGTCGCCGCGGCCGATCGCGGTATGGACGTGGTCTGGACACATTGCGAATCGCACACCAGCGATATTTCGTTCAATGTGGTGACCCGGCTGCTGCGTGCAGCCACCCGGATCGGCGACCTCGACGCTTCCTCTGCGCGGCAACAGATCCGGGCGCAGTTCGCCGATTCCGATGATCAGGATCATCTGTTGCTGGAGGATCTGCTCGGTATCCGTGATCCCGCGGTGCCCCCGCCCAACGTTGCCGCTGACGCTCGCCGCCGGCGGTTGACGGCGATGATCAATGCGGCGACGGTTGCCAGCGAACGGCCTGCGCTCTATGTCATCGAGGATGCGCACTGGATGGATGAAACCAGCGAGTCGATGCTGGCCGACTTCTTCGCCGTGATCCCGCAGACCCCGACGATGGTATTGCTCACCTACCGCCCGGAGTATGCCGGTGCGCTCACCCGCGCATCCGGGATGGCCACGATAGCGCTTGCGCCACTGGATGACTCGGAGACCGCAATGCTGGTTGCCGAGTTGGCGGGACGTGACCCGTCGCTGGCCGGGTTGTCCGCGACGATCATTTCGCGGGTGCGCGGCAATCCGTTCTTCGCCGAGGAAATGGTGCGCGATCTCGCCGAGCGCGGCGTGTTGAGCGGCGAGCGCGGCGGGTATGCCTGCCGGTCCGACGTCACCGATGTCGCCGTGCCTGCGACGCTGCAGGCGACCATCGGCGCCCGCATCGACCGGCTGGGACGAGAAGCCAAGCGCGCGTTGAGTGCCGCGGCAGTGATCGGCTCCCGCTTCAACACCGATCTGCTTCTCGGACTGGGCGTCGAACCGGCCGTCGACGAGCTGGTACGTGCCGAACTGATCGATCAGGTGCATTTCGCACCGTTGGCCGAGTATGCGTTTCGCCATCCGCTGATCCGAACGGTGGCCTACGAGGCGCAGCTGAAATCCGATCGCGCCGAAACACATCGGCGGTTGGCCGCCGCCATCCAGGTGCAGTCGCCGGCTGCGCTGGACGAGAAGTCCGCCCTGATCGCCGAGCATCTGGAAGCTGCCGGTGACCTGCGTGAGGCGTACGACTGGCACATGCGCGCGGGCGGTTGGTCGGTCAGCCGGGACGTCACAGCGGCCAGGGTGAGCTGGGAGCGCGCCCGTGGCATCGCGGATCGACTGCAAGACGACGAACCGGACCGCACCGCGATGCGCATCGCTCCCCGGGCGATGTTGTGTGCCAGCATCTGGCGGGGTGTGCCTGATACGGTGTCAGTCCATTTCGAGGAATTGCGTGAGCTGTGCGAATCCTCAGGAGACACAGCGTCATTGGCGATCGGTCTGTACGGCTTGGCCGCTGAGCACATGTTCTACGGAAGGGTGCCGGAAGCTTCGCGGGTCGCGTCGGAACTGATGGCGATACTCGACTCGAGCGACTACCCGGACTCGATCATCGGGGTGGCGTTTCTGGCCATCGGTGTCAAGGCCGAAACCGGTGAGGCCCATGACGTACTTCGGTTGGCGCAGAGGGTGATCGACTGGGCAGACGGTGATCCGACGAAGGGCAATGTGATTGCCGGTTCCCCGCTTGCGATCGCAGTGGTGTGGCGCGCGACGGCGCGGTGGTCGCTGGGATTGGCAGGCTGGCCTGAGGATTTGCGCGAGGCCGTGACGATGGCCCGCGCCGCCGACCCGGCCACGCACGCCATGGTCATCGGGTTCAAGCATGCCGCGAACGCGCAAGGTGTGCTCAAGACCGACGACGACTCGGTAGCTGAACTCGAGGACGCCCTGCGGGTGGCCGAGGGATTGAGTGACGACACCGCGCTGGGCAGTTTGCGGTTCGGTGCGGGCAGCGCGTTCATTCATCACCGCGACGCGGGGGTTCGCGGCCGGGGACTGGAACTGCTCGAGCAATTTCATGAGATGTGTTTGCGGGGAAGGTTTTTCGCGTCGGAACTGGCGGCTGTCGAGGTGTGCATCGCGCGGGAGACCGCCCGACGCGGCGACCCGGACACGGCTCTCCCGATCTTGCGGCGGAGGATCGACGATCTGGTGCGCAATGGACAGCTGGTGAATGTCGTCATCGCGACCGGGTTTCTGGTCGAGACACTGTTGGAGCGCGGGGCAGCCGGCGACCAGGCTGAGGCCGACGCTGCGGTGCACCGACTGGAGAACATGCCGACCGACGACGACTTCGTGGTGCTCACCATCATGGTGTTACGGCTGCGCGCGTTACTGGCCCGGGCGCGTGGGTCAGACGATGAGTACCGGGATCTGGTCGTGCGCTACCGCGAGATGGCGAAATCCCTGGGTTTCGAAGGGCATGTCGCCTGGTCCGAGGCCATGTAGCGGGTCACAGATGCGTGCGCAGGTGGTCCATCACGCTGCGCCGGAACTCCTGCATGGCGGGGGTCTTTCCGGCCAGTCCGTCGGCGCCGTGATACATCCCTGCGACGGTGACGAGTTCGCACGGCACTCCGCATTCGGTCAGGCGCGCGGCGTAGGCGACCGACTCGTCGTGGAACAGGTCGAGGTCACCCACCCCGACCCACGCCGGAGCAAGGCCGGACAGGTCGACACGTCGGGCGGGTGCGGCGTACTCCGGTGCGTCCGACATCCGAGGTTCCCGGCCCAGGTATGCGGTCCAGCCGAACCGGTTGGACGCATGCGTCCAGAGGAACCGGCCGCGTCCGCCGTGATCGTCACGCAGGGCGGTGCGGTCGTCGATCATCGGGTACACCAGCGCCTGTGCGCGCAGTGCGATGCCTTCGTCGTGCGCGCGCTGCGCGACGGCCGCGGACAGCCCACCACCGGCACTGGACCCGGTGACCGCGATCCGGTCGGGGTCGATGCCGAGTTCGTCGGCGTTGTCCCGCATCCACCGCAGCGCAGTCATGCAGTCGTCCAAGGGGGCGGGAAACGGATGCTCGGGGGCAAGCCGGTAGTCGGGGGAGACGACGACGGCGTCGAGTTCGCGCGCCATCCTCCCGCTGCCGACGGCCTCGGTGTGCGGCGAGCCCAGCACCATGCCGCCGCCGTGGATGTAGAGCACAGCGGGACGCCGTCCACCATTGCCGATCGGAGTGGTGACGGTGACGAGGAACGGCGGCGTGCCGATCCGCCGCTCTGTCACCGTCACGCCGGGTCCCGAACGGGTCTTGACGCGGTAGGTCAGGCGGGCGAACCACAGCGACCGCCCTGTGGTGTCCGTGGCCAGCAGGGGCAGCAGCGGGCTGCGGAATTCGGCGGGCACCCGGGCCAGGTCGTCGCGCACCGAAAGGTAGCGCCGGGTCGCCAGGGCGGCTGCGCCCAGCGCTGCGGCAGTAAGCAGTCTCTTCATCGCCGCACAGGGTATCGCCTGCGGCCGCGACGGCAGGCCCGTTCAGCGCCACTAGACTCAGCACCGTGGAATCGCAGTCGTCGTCCTCGCCCCGTCCTGTCCTCGTGGTCGACTTCGGCGCGCAGTATGCGCAGCTGATCGCCCGGCGGGTCCGCGAGGCGCGGGTGTTCTCGGAGGTCATCCCGCACACCGCAACCGTCGAGGACATCAAGGCCAAGGACCCGCAGGCCATCGTGCTGTCCGGTGGCCCGGCCAGCGTGTACGCCGACGGCGCCCCGCGGCTCGACCCGGCGTTGTTCGACCTCGGAGTGCCGGTGTTCGGCATCTGCTACGGCTTTCAGGCGATGGCACAGGCCCTGGGCGGCACGGTGGCCCACACCGGGACCAGTGAGTACGGCCGCACGGAGCTGAAAGTGACTGGCGGTGAACTGCATTCGGGGTTGCCCGATACGCAGTCGGTGTGGATGAGCCACGGCGACGCCGTCACCGCGGCGCCCGACGGGTTCGACGTGGTTGCCAGCAGCGTCGGCGCCCCGGTCGCGGCGTTCGAGGACCGCGCGCGCCGACTGGCCGGCGTGCAGTATCACCCCGAGGTCATGCACACCCCGCACGGACAGCAGGTGCTCAGCCGGTTCCTGCACGAGTTCGCCGGCATCGGTGCCAAATGGACGCCGGCCAACATCGCCGATGCGCTCGTCGAACAGGTACGCCGGCAGATCGGCGACGGCCGGGCGATCTGCGGGCTGTCCGGCGGGGTGGACTCGGCTGTGGCCGCGGCGCTGGTGCAGCGGGCCATCGGCGACAAGCTGACATGTGTGTTCGTCGACCACGGACTGCTGCGGGCCGGCGAGCGGGCCCAGGTGGAGCGTGACTTCGTCGCGGCCACCGGCGCCAAACTCGTCACTGTCGACGTCGAGGCACGATTCCTGGAGGCGCTGTCCGGGGTGACCAACCCCGAAGGTAAGCGCAAGATCATCGGCCGGGAGTTCATCCGCGCCTTCGAGGGTGCGGTGCGGGACACGTTGGGAGCCGGGGGCGCTGACGAAACCGAGATCGAGTTCCTGGTGCAGGGCACTCTCTACCCCGACGTCGTGGAATCCGGCGGTGGTGCCGGTGCGGCGAATATCAAGAGTCACCACAACGTCGGCGGTCTGCCCGACGACTTGAAGTTCAAACTCGTCGAGCCGCTGCGCCTGCTGTTCAAAGACGAGGTGCGCGCGGTCGGCCGGGAACTGGGGCTGCCGGAGGAAATCGTTGCGCGCCAACCGTTTCCGGGTCCGGGACTGGCTATCCGGATCATCGGCGAGGTCAACGGTCAACGCCTGGACACGCTGCGCCGCGCCGACGTCATCGCCCGCGACGAATTAACCTCCGCGGGGCTGGACGGGTTGATCTGGCAGTGCCCGGTGGTACTGCTGGCCGATGTCCGTTCGGTGGGCGTGCAGGGCGACGGGCGCACCTACGGCCATCCGATCGTGCTGCGCCCGGTGTCCAGCGAGGACGCCATGACCGCCGACTGGACACGGGTGCCTTACGAAGTTCTGGAACGCATCTCGACCCGGATCACCAACGAGGTGCCCGAGGTCAACCGGGTGGTGCTCGACATCACGAGCAAGCCGCCGGGCACCATCGAGTGGGAGTAGCCGCTACTCGCTCGCGGTGCCGGATTTCCGCTTGACGTAGACCCCTGGAGTCCCATCCGTCCCGGGTGTCACCGGCGTCTCCGACCGCTTGACGGTGTCGGTGGGTGGGTGTTTACTCACTGTATCGAACATACATTCGAACACAGTGGATTATCTACCAGCCGGAGGTGGTGCGATGACGGCGGCATTGGCCACCGAAGAATGCCGGTTCGACCGCGCTGAGCAGCTACAACAGCTGCGGAGCCGGATGGCGGCCGTGTCGGCCAAAGTGGGTGCCGGGCGGCGCGGCCAGGCCCGCCACGACGACGTGTTACCCACCTCGCAAAGTTTGCTACCCATACCCGATTCGCTGGTCGAACTGCTGCCCTATGGGTTGCCCAGGGGGGTGGTGGGGGTGCTGACCGGAGCGCGGTCGTTATCCCTGTGCATGGCCGCGGCGGTGACGGAGGCGGGCGGTCACGTCGCGATCGTCGGCCAGCCGGACATCGGCCTGCTGGCGGCCGCGGAGATGGGTGCCGACCTGGACCGCCTCGCCGTGATCCCCGATCCGGGTGCCGACCCGGTCGAGGTGGCGGCGGTGCTGCTGGACGGTATGGATCTGGTGGTGCTCGGGCTTGGCGGGCGTGCCGTGCCACCGACCCGGGCCCGGGCGGTGACGGCGCGCGCCCAGCACCGGGGATGCACCCTGCTGGTTACCGACGGCGACTGGCAGGGTGCGTCGGTGCGACTGGACGCCCGGGTGTGTGGATACGAGATGACGGTCGGCCGGGTGCCAGGGTTCGGGAGGGTCGGCCGGGTCCGGCTGTCGATGCGCGCCCGGGGCAAGGCGCTCACCCGGGTGGGCTGAGATGCCCGGACGGGTACTGGCCATCTGGTGCATGGATTGGCCTGCGGTGGCCGCGGCGGCGGCCGCCGGGTTGCCGGCCACGGCGCCGGTGGCGGTGACGCTGGCCAACCGGGTGATCGCCTGCTCGGCCGCGGCCCGCGCGGCGGGAGTTCGTCGTGGGCTGCGCCGGCGGGAGTCGCAGGCCCGTTGTCCGCAGTTGCACGTCGTCACCGCGGATCCGGCCAGGGATGCGCGGTTCTTCGAAGGTGTGACGGCGGCGGTGGACGACCTGGCGCCCCGCGCCGAGGTGCTGCGGCCGGGGCTGTCGGTGCTCTCGGCGCGGGGGCCGGCGCGCTATTTCGGTTCCGAGTCGGCGGCCGCCGAGAAGCTGGTCGACGCGGTGGCCGCGGCGGGTGCGGAATGTCAGATCGGGATCGCCGACGAGCTGCCCACCGCCGTCTTCGCAGCACGGGCAGGCCGGATCATCGAGCCGGGCGGTGACGCGGTGTTCCTGTCCCCGCTGTCGATCCGGCAGCTGGCAGCGGAGCCCAGCCTGTCCGCATCCGGCCGCGATGATGTGGTGGATCTGTTGTGGCGGATGGGGATTCGTACTTTCGGTGCGTTTGCAGCGCTGTCCCGTGCCGATGTGGTTTCCCGGTTCGGCGCCGACGCGATGCTGGCCCACCGGATCGTCCGCGCCGATCCGATGCGGGACCCGTCGGGGCGTGAGCTGCCGTCCGAACTGGACGCGGTCCGCAACTGCGACCCGCCGGTCGACCGGATCGACGCGGCTGCGTTCGCCGGAAGATCGCTGGCCGCCGAATTGCACCGGAGCCTGGAGTCAGCCGGCGTCGGATGCACCAGGCTGGCCATCCATGCCGTCACCGTCGGCGGTGAGGAACTCAGCAGGGTGTGGCGGTGCGCTGAACCGTTGACCGAGGATGCCACCGCCGACCGGATCCGCTGGCAGTTGGATGGCTGGTTGAACCGGAGAAACCCCGGAGACCGGCCCACCGGACCCATCGTCGTGCTGCGGTTGCAGCCCGTCGAGGTGATTTCCGCAGGCGCACTGCAGCTTCCGCTGTGGGGTGGGGTCGGCGACGAGGACCGGCTGCGGGCGCGACGGGCGTTGGTCCGGGTGCAGGGGTTGCTCGGGCCGGAGGCCGTGCTGGTGCCGGTGCTCAGTGGGGGACGTGGGCCCGCCGAGCGCATCACCTTCACCCCACTGGGTGACGAACCGGTGCCGCGGGCCGACCCCGGGCAGCCGTGGCCAGGCCGACTGCCCGAACCCGCGCCCACGGTGCTCCTCGACGAACCGGTGGAACTGCTTGACGCCAGCGGCGATCCGGTCCGGGTGACCGGGCGTGGCCTGTTCTCGTCCGACCCGGCACGGTTGGCGGACACTCCCGGCCCGCAGGGCCCGCGGCGACGGCGCTATCAGGGAACGCTGTGCTGGTGGGCGGGACCATGGCCTGTCGACGAGCGGTGGTGGGATCCGCAGGCGGCGTCGGCCGGCCGCACCGCGCGCGCTCAGGTTCTTCTGGAAAGCGCCTCTGCGACAGATGAATCCGGTATCGCACTGTTGCTGTGCTATCGGCAGCGACGATGGTATGTGGAGGGGGTCTATGAATAGCGCGTGACAGTTCAGCCGATCCGGCGGGCGAACGGACCCACCCGGTCGATGAACCGGTCGAAGAACGCGGCCGGGTCGACCTCGACGCCGATCAGGGCGTTGGGTTGACGGCCCCAGTGTCCCGACCAGTCGGCCACCGTCATCCCGCGCGTAAGGGTACCGGCCAGTTCGACGTCCACGGTGGTCGGTCGGGCGCCGATCAGGCCGGGATCCAGCGCCACCGCGGCGGCCAGCGGATCGTGAAGATGTGCCAGATAGCCTTCGCCCTGGTCGAAGTGGAACTCGAAGTAGAACCGCATGGCGTCCTCGAGTGCCCGGATCAACGGGTTGGCGGCAGTCGATCGGGTGCCCCTGGCGTCGAGCACGCTCATGGAGGTGGTCGCCGACCCCGCGGCTTCCGCAAGCCGCCCCAGGATCTTCGGTGTCATCGCGATGTGCTCGGTCAGGTTGAGCCCCAACACCATCGGCAGGTGTTCGGGTGCCTCGCCGCCCCACGCAGCGCCCCACGCGGCGAACACCTCGGCCGCGGCCTCGGGGTCCACACTGATGTTCCACTCGGCCACCGGCGTGGTGTTTCCTCGGTAGTCGAATGCGCCGCCCATGATGACCAGTCGCCGCAACAGCCGGGGGAGGTCCGGCTCGGCCCGAAGGGCCAGTGCCAGGTTGGTCAGCGGTCCGGTCGCCAGGCCGACCAATTCGCGTGGATGCTCGTGTGCCGCGTGGATCCACGCCTGCGCGGAGTCATGGGCGGTCAGCACGCGGTCGGTGGGCGGCAACTCCGCATAGCCCAGGCCGGCGGGACCGTGGGTGTCCTCGGCCGTGCGTAGCGGGCCCGCCACGGGCGCGTCGGCACCCTTTGAGACGGGAACGTCTGCGGCGCCGCACAACTCGAGCAGGCCGAGGTTGTTGACGCACACCTGATCCACCGCGACGTTGCCGCCGGTCGACGCGATCCCCACCAGTCGCGCGTCGGGACTGGCGAGCAGGTATACCAAGGCCATCGCATCGTCCACACCGGTGTCGACGTCGGCGAAGACGGGCAAAGCGGCGTCGGATGTGCCTGCCGCAGTGGTCATTCCGCAGACTCTACCCCGGTCAGGACGGAACGCGAACATTCAGTCAACACCCGACGGCTCCGCCGGGACAAGAAAACGGTACAACGCGCTGGTTACCAGTGCACCCCGGGAACCCGACGGACGACCTGTTTGACTGGCCGCGGCACCCGCAAGGCGCGGGCGGCCCGGGCGGGCGGACTTGGGCGCCGCGGCGGCGAAGCCGTATCCGGCTGTGCAGGAACAGTTTCCGGCGGCACGTGGCCGCGTGCCGCAGCCGAATCCGGGTAGCCCAGGTACAGCTGGTGCAGCACACGGCGGGACAGTTTCGGCGTGAAGTAGTGCCCGATGTCCGACAGCGTGCCCAGCGGAGTGTCGATGCGCACCGGCTTTTCGACCAACCCGCGCACCACCATGGCCGCGGCGTGCTCGGCACTGATCGCGGGCATCGGGTTGAGGCTCTTCGACGGCGTGATCATCGGGGTGGCCACCAGCGGCATGTGGATCGTCGTGAAGGTGATGTGGTCCGACAGCGTCTCGGTCGAGACCACGTCGGCGAACGCGTCGAGCGCGGCCTTGCTCGGCAGATAGGCCGAGTAACGCGGCGAATTCGCCTGCACGCCCGCACTGGACACGTTGACGACGTGACCGAACCGGCGTTCCCGCCAATGTGGCAACAGCGCCAGCACCATGCGCACCGCGCCGAAGTAATTGACGGCCATGACACGTTCGTAGTCGTGCAGTCGGTCCGTCGAGGCGTCGACCGAGCGCCGGATCGAGCGGCCGGCGTTGTTCACCAGGTAGTCGACATGGCCGAATCGGCCGAGGATGTCCTTGACGCAGGCGTCCACCGAGTCCGTATCGGTGACGTCACAGGTGAATGCATGCGCCTGGCCCCCGGCCGTGCGGATCTCGGCGATCAGTTCGTCGAGCGCGGCGCCGTTGCGGGCCAGCGCGAACACCGTCGCACCGCGGGCCGCCACCGCGATCGCGGACGCCCGGCCGATACCGCTGGAGGCGCCGGTGATGATGACGTGGCGACCCGAAAGGGGGTCGTCGGCGTCGGCGCGCCGGGCCCGGTCCGGATCGAGGTGCCCCGCCCAGTACCGCCACAGTGCGGGCGCATAGGAGGCGAACTCCGGAACGGCGATTCCGCTGCCGCGCAACGCTTCCCGGGTGTTCTCTGCGGTGAACGTCGGCGCCAGGTCGACGACGTCGAGGATCTCGGCGGGAATACCGAGTTGGGTGACCAGCATGTTGCGCCACACCTTGGCACGGCCCCGGGCCTCCAGGAAGGGTGCCGCCACCGCCCGGGGCAGGGCGCCCCGCACCGGCGGCAGCCCGGCCGCGGGCGCCACCCCGCGGTAGATCTCGCGCAGGCCGATACTCCGCGGCGCGGTGAGGTGGAAGGTCTGGCCGTCGCGACCTGCCATCCGCACCAATGCGACCAGGGCGTCGGCCACATAGTCGACCGGCACGATGTTGGTCCGGCCGGTGTCGGGCAGCGCGATCGGGGTGAACCGCGGCAGCCTGGCCATGGCGGCCAGCATGCCGAAGAAGTAGTAGGGCCCGTCGACTTTGTCCATCTCGCCGGTACGCGAATCGCCGACGACCACCGCCGGCCGGTACACCCGGTAGCGCAGTCCCGGCGTGTCGCGCACCAACTGTTCCGCCTCGAACTTGGTCCGGTGGTATGGCGTCGGAAGCTCCTGTGCCACATCGAAATCGGCCTCGGTGTATTCACCCGGGAAGGTGCCGGCCACCGCGATCGACGAGACGTGGTGCAGGGTCGCGTCGAGCCGTTTGGCCAGCCCGATGACCGAGCGGGTGCCCTCGACGTTGGCGGCCCGCTGTTGCGCCTCGCCCGCGGTGATGTCGTAGATCGCCGCGGCATGCACCACATGATCGACACCGACGAGTTCGGCGATGGTCTGATCGCTGAGTCCGAGATCGGGCGCCGTCAGGTCGCCGACCAGCGGGCTGACGCGGTCGCCCCATTCGGCTGCCAGCCGTTCGAAGCGTGCCAGTGAGTCGCGCCGCACCAGCACCCAGACCCGGGCGTCAGGGTCGGACCGCAGCAGTCGGGTGACGACGCGCCGCCCGATGAAGCCGGTACCGCCGGTAACGACATAGCTCATGCGAGCCATCGTGGACCGCGGCAGCCGCAACTGTCAACCAACCTTGACATCCCCGACTTACGCCGAGCGTGCGCGTCAGTGCGGTGACACGCCGCGACACCCGTACTTCTGTGCACCTTCGCCAGGCAAGGGTGTCAGTCGATCCGGGCGATGCCCACGTAGCCCGAACTCAGCGCCGAGGTCTGCGACAGGGGGTCCAACTCACCGCCGACCAGCAGATTGCGGTTGACGCCGTAGGACTCGGGCGCACCGCCGCCGCGGGGATCGAACACGCGGGACCCCCACCCGTGGTCGATGATGAGCAACCCCCGCCGGGGCCGGTCGCTGACCGTCGCGATCAGTTCGACCTCGGCGACGGCGGAGAACACCCGCACGCGACCGCCGTCGTCGATGCCCGCCGCCGCGGCGTCGTCGGGATGAATGAGCACCTCGGTGGACCGACCCGCCGGATGCAGGCCCGGCAGTTCGTTGAGCCAGGAGTTCATCGAATGCCGGCGCCGCCGGTTACCCAGCTGGAAGGGATAGCGCTCCGGTGCCGCCGGATGCGGGCCGGCCAGCAATTCGTAGGCGCGGCCGACGAACTCGGGCGGTGCCGCGTGCACCTTTCCGTCCGCGGTGCGCAGCGCGCGGCGGAACTGACCGTACTCGCGCGGTCCCAGCACCAAGCCGTGCGGATGTGCCAGCACTTCGCGCCATTTCAGCCTGCGCCCGTTGACTTTTCGTGAGGTCGCCACGAGCAGCCGGTCGATCCAGTGCGGGGTGAACTCCAGCCCGGGCCTGCCCGTCATCCGCGCCAGTGCCCGGGTGGCGGTGATGAAGGTGTTGAGCCCACGCGCCCCGAACAGCGGCCTGCGCATCGCGATGGCGAGATCGGTGAAGATCCGCCACTCCTCGCGCACGTCGGGCGGGGGCTCCACGGCGCGCACGCCGTACTGGACAAAGGGCTCGTCGTGCATGCCGCTGGTGAACGCCAGTAGATCGTTGCGCTCCAGCCAGTGCGCGGCCGGCAGAATCCAGTGGGCGTGGCGGTGGCTTTCCCGCTGCACGAAGTCGATGGCGACCAGCAGGTCGAGCTGTGCCAGGGCCGCGTCGAGCCGGTCGCCGTCGGGGCCGGACACCACGGGGTTGCCGCTGTTGATCACCAGCGCCCGGATCCGGCCACGACCCGGTGTGACGATCTCGTCGGGGAGGTCGGCCAGCGCGTGCGCGCCCGCGACCATGCCCCGGCCCGTCAGCCGGCTGGTGTGCGGCGGCGTCTTGGCCAGATCGGCGAGCCGCAGCGTGTCGACGTACCCGGGCTCGAATCGGCGGCCGCCGGGCCGGTCCATCCGGCCGGTGATGACGTTGAGCACGTGACCCAGCCACTCCGCGACGGTCCCGGCGGCATGCAGCGAGACGCCGGTGCGGGTGACCACCATCGCCGCGGGTGCGCCGGCGAGGTCGCGTGCCACGTCCTCGATCCGGGCGCGGGGGATATCGCATCGGGCGGCCAGGTCGTCGAGGTCGGCATCGGCGACCAGCCGGCGCAGGTCATCGACGCCGGTCGCGAGATCGGCGCAATCGGCAGGGTGTTCGCGGCCCTCGTCGAGGATGACCTTCACCATCGCCAGCAGCAGCGCCCAGTCCTGGCCGGGCCGCACCGCCAGATGCAGGTCGGCCTTCTCGGCGGTTTCGGTCCGCACCGGGTCGACGACGACGATCGTCGCGCCCCGCCGCCGGCGCTCCAGCGCGCGGCGCCACCCGCCCGGCACGGTCTCGAGCCAGTTCCACGCGCTGACCGCGGGATTCGCGCCGACGAGCAGGAAGTAGTCGCAATGATCGATGTCGGACACCGGCACCATCAGCGGCGACCCGTACATCGCCTCGGCCACCACGTGCACCGCGTTCTGGTCCACCGACCCGACGGCGTAGCGGTTGTAGGTGCCGACCGCATCCAGCCAGGCGTTGAAGAAGACCAGATTGGAGGACGAATAGCCGGCCGGATTTCCGTAGTAGGCGCCGACGGCATCGGGCCCGTCCTCATCGATGATGGCGTTGCACCGCTCGGCGATGTCGGCGATCGCCTCCGCCCAGCTCGTCTCGACGTAGGAATCGCCGACCCGCCGCATCGGTGCCACGACGCGGCGCGGATGGTCGACGACTTCAGCGGCGGTGCGGCCCTTGGCGCAGAAGTCGTGCCAGCTGTGCGGGTTTTCCCGGTCGGCGGAGATCTTGGTGACCCGGTTGTCGCGCACCGTCACCTCGACCCCGCACGAGGCAAGGCAGTACCGGCAGAACGTGTGCACGGTGTTGGCGGGCGCGGTCATTCCGTTTGGGACAAGCCGTCCCAGTCGACCAGCGTCCAACCGTTGATGGGATTGCCCTTGATCACCACCCGGCCGGTGTTGGGCAGCGGGTGCGCTTGCAGCAGGCCGTCGTTCGGGTTGCGCACGTTGAGCATGGTCCACAGCATGATCGACCCGCCGTGCGCAAACGCCACCGGATTCTTGTCACCGCTGTCGTAGATCTTCTGCACCGCCGCGGTGAACCGGTCGTTGAACTCGTTGCCGTCGATCGACCCCGGGATCCGTGCGTTCCGGTTGCCGTCCAGCCACATTGCGGGGGCAAGGAAAAACGTCGACGCGGCGTCGGCCTCTGGGTGGCCCTCGAACACTCCGGCTTCGACCTCGCGTAACCCGGGCAGTACCTCGACCTGCTCGCCGAGATCACGGGCCAGCGGCGCTGCCGTCTGCTGCGTACGCACCATGGTGGAAGCGAAGATGCCGTCGAAATCGTTGCCGCGCAAGGCATCCGCTGCTTTCTGGGCCTGCTTCTCGCCCAGCGGCGTGAGGCCGGGGCCCGGCACCGAAGTGTCGTTGAGCCCGGATGCGTTGCCCTGCGACTGCGCGTGCCGGACGAATGTCAGGGTGATCGACGGTACCGGTGGTGGGCCCGAGCAGGCGGCGACAACCGCTGCCGCCATCAGTGCGGCAATCGCCTTTCCCGCGTCCAGCGTCAACCGCGGCATCTACAGTCGTCTTCCCACGAAGCCCTCCTGGGTCACGGTACAGACGAGCGTGCCATCCCGGTTGTAGATCGCGCCGGTCCCCAGCCCCACCCCGCCGGCCACGCTGGGTGAGCGTTGTTCGTAGAGCAGCCAGTCGGAGAAGTCGACCGGACGGTGAAACCACATCGCGTGATCCAGCGACGCCATGTTGGCCAGGTGCTGCCAGGTCTTGCCGATCGCCACCTGGACGGGGTCCAGGATGGTCCAGTCGCTGACATAGGCGAGCATGCACGCTGCGAGCACCGGATCGGCCAGCAGCATCCGGACCGCCTCGTCTTTCTCTGGGTCGCGGTCGACGAGTCGCAGCCACAACCGGCACACCGCATCGTCGGGAGCCGCGCCGTCCACGGAGATCCGTGGTGGCGGGTCGACGTAGCGCATCTCCACCAGACGCAACCGCACCAGGCCCAGGTACTCGTCGGCCTCGGAGCCGAGATGTCCCAGATAGGACGACAATTCGTCCTCGAGACCGGGCAGGGTGTCGGGTTCGGCCACCGCGGGCATCGGCCGCTGGAAGTCGTCGCCGTCGATCGGTTCGAGAAACGACACCAGGGCCTCCATCACGGTGACCCCGTCCTGGCTGACCGACACCCGCCGGGTCGAGAAGGTCCGGCCCTCGCGCAGGACGGCGACGCCGTAGTGCAGCGGCGCCTTCGGGTTGCCGGGCCGCAGGAAGGCCACATGCAGGCTGTGCAGACGGCGGCCGGACACGCTGCGCGCGGCCGCGGCGATCGCCTGGGCGGCCACCTGTCCGCCGTACACCCGCACCCGGTCGATGTCGTCGTCGGGCTGGGGTCCGAGGTAGGCGCCGTCACCGGCGTCCTGCAGGGCGAACAGCTTCAGGATGTCGGCGAGCTTCTGGCGCACAACGTCTATAGAGCCATGTCGGTTGCGTGAGCCCGAACCCGGGTCGCCAGTCGAGTCGACGAGCCGCGAAGGGAGCATGGAGGTCGAGTCGACGAGCCAGCGGGCCCGCCGCGGGACGAGGTGGTGAGGAGCGAGACAATCAGCATAAAGTCCGAAAGGCCAACGCCACCCACACCGAAGGGGAGCAGTCATGCCGATCGATCCGAACGCCATCGGAGCCAGGACCGAGTCGAAGCGGTTCGAGTGGACGGACCGCGAAACCCTGCTCTATGCGCTCGGTGTCGGATGCGGCACCGCCGATCTGGCGTACACCACCGAGAACAGCCACGACATCCCCCAGCAGGTGCTGCCGACGTACGCCGTCATCGCGTGCCCAGCGTGGGGTGCCGCCGCCAAGGTCGGCTCCTTCAACTGGGCGAGGCTGCTGCACGGCAGCCAGCAGATCCGGCTGCACGCGCCGCTGCCACCGGCGGGCGGGATGAACGTGTCCTCCGAGGTGATCGACATCCAGGACAAGGGCGAAGGCAAGAACGCCATCCTGGTGCTCAAGGGGACCGGCACCGACGACGACGGCAACGTGATCGCCGAGTCGGTATCCACCGCCGTGATCCGCGGCGAGGGCGGCTTCGGCGGCCGGCCCGGCGAGCGCCCCGTCGCCCCGCAGATCCCAGACCGCGAGCCGGACGCCACCGTGGCTTTGCCGACCACCGAGGACCAGCCGTTGATCTACCGGCTGTCCGGCGACCGCAACCCGCTGCACAGCGACCCGTGGTTCGCCCAGACCCTGGCTGGTTTCCCGAAGCCGATCCTGCACGGGCTGTGCACCTATGGTGTCGCGGGCCGCGTCCTGGTCGCCGAGCTCGGCGGCGGGGACGCCGGCAGGATCACTGCGATCGGCGCGCGGTTCACGTCACCGGTGTTTCCCGGTGAAACGCTGACGACGTCGGTATGGCGCACCGAGCCGGGGCACGCGGTGTTCAGAACCGAGGCGGCCGCCGCGGACGGCGCCGGGTCCCGCGTGGTCCTCGAGGACGGCACCGTCGAGTTCGCCGAGTAGTACGCGGTAGTGCGCGCCGAAAGTTGCGTCGTCACGTCCCGCACAGCAGCGGCGCAATGACCATGATCGGCCACAGCGCGACGGTCTGCCCGAACGCGATCAGGTCGGCACCCGCGGGCACCCGGGTCTGCAGCGGGGATTCGAACTGCTGAACCTGCCCGGGATGCAGGAATGCCCAGATCACGCCGATGGTGATGTAGGGGATTGCGAGCCACAGCGCAAGCTCGATCAGCGCCTCGACGCTGATCCGATAGCTCAAAGCCCGCCGCAGCACGGTCATCGTGCGCTCCTGTCGTGATGCGCTCGTGGCGGCCAGCATCGCACAATTTTCGCGAAGTGCCACGGTGAGGCAGCTTGGTTGTCACGATTCATAGCGCAACCCAGCGTTAGGTGAGATCGGTGGTGATGGACCCGTGAAGTTGGTAGTTGGATATCTGGCCACACCGGGGGGCGCGGACGCGCTGGCCCTCGGGGTGCGGATCGCCCGGACCTTGGGCGCTGAACTCGAAATATGTATGGTCCTGCCGCCCGGCGGGCTGGCCGCGCTCGGCGGTTCGACGAGCAACTACGACGAGTTCGTCAGCGACCAGGCCAAGAATTGGCTCGCCGAGGCGCTCGCGACGGTTCCGGACGACGTCGTCGCACACGCGCACGCCAGCTTCGACGAGTCGTTCGCCGAGGGGTTGATCGCGGAGGTCGTCCGCTTGGAGGCGGAACTCGCCGTGGTGGGCGGTTCGGGCGGTGGGCTGGCCGGCCGGCACTCTCTGGGCTCGGTGGTCAATGAACTGCTGTATTCGTCGCCGGTACCGGTGGCGGTGGCGCCGCGCGGAGCGCGCTACACGAAGGTGGACCGGGTGCGCGAGGTGACCTGCGCACTCGGCGAACGACAGGGCGCAGATCTGCTGCTGGACACGGCGGTGCGGGCCAGCGGGGCCGCAGGGACACCGTTGCGGTTGGTGTCACTGGTGGCGCTCGATCCGATCGTCGGGTCGCTCCGCAGCGACACCGATGCGGTCCGCCAGCACGCGCTGGCGCATGCTCGCGACACCTTGGACGCCGCCAAAAGTGAACTGCCGGAGGGATTCCCCGTCACGGCGACAATCGTCGACGGGAACACGGTGGAGGAGGCGGTGAACAAGCTCGACTGGCACGACGGCGATCTCATCATGGTCGGCTCGAGCCGGCTGTCCGCGCCGCGCCGGCTGTTCCTCGGCTCAACCGCGGCCAAGATGTTGCGGGTTCTCGAAGTGCCCGTGGTGGTCGTTCCGCGCGATCAACTGACCGAGGGGGATCTGCCTTGAGTGCCGACCCGCACACCCAGTTGCAGGCCGCCGAAGAGAGCTCTGGGCTGACGGCCAAGGGCCTGGCCGAAGGCAAGGTCGGCACGCTTTCCGGTGCCATTCTCGGAATCTCTTCGGTGGCACCCGGATACACGCTCACCGCCAGCATCGGCCTGATCGTCGCCGCGGTCGGTCTCAAGATGCCCGCCATCTTCATCGCCGGGTTCATCCCGATGTTCCTGACGGCCTACGCCTACCGGGAACTGAACTCGCGGGCCCCGGACTGTGGTGCCTCATTCACCTGGTCCACCAAGGCGTTCGGCCCCTACGTGGGCTGGATGTGCGGCTGGGGCATGGTCATCGCGACCATCATCGTGCTGTCGAATCTGGCGGCGATCGCCGTGGAGTTCTTCTATCTGTTCATCGCCAGGTTGTTCGACCATCCCGAGATCGCCGATCTGGCAGGCAACAAGCTGATCAACATCGTCACCACGCTCGCGTTCCTGGCGTTGGCGACCATGATCGCCAGCCGCGGTATCACCACCAGTGAGTACGTGCAGTACGTGCTGGTCGGCTTCCAGATGGTGGTGCTGTTGGGCTTCGCCGTCGTGGCCATCATGCACGTCGGCGCCGGGGATGCGCCCGCCGGGCTGAGCTTCGACCTGGACTGGTTCAACCCGTTCAGCGGACTGACCTGGACCGCCTTCGCCGTCGGTGTCGTCGGGTCGATCTTCGCGTTCTGGGGCTGGGACACCTGCCTCACGCTCGGCGAGGAGTGCAAGGATCCGACGAAGGTTCCCGGCCGGGCCGGATTGCTTTGCGTCATCACGATTCTGCTCACCTACCTGCTGGTGTCGGTGGCGGTGATGATGTACGCCGGGGTCGGTGACAGCGGCCTGGGACTGGGCAACGAGGAGAACTCGGACAACGTGTTCGGCGCGCTTGCCGACCCGGTGCTGGGCAAGTGGGGGGGCCTGCTGTTGTACCTGGCTGTGCTGGCGTCCTCGGTGGCGAGCCTGCAGACCACCTTCCTGCCCGCCGCGAGGGCGATGCTGGCGATGGGCGCCTACGGTGCGTTCCCGAAGAAGTTCGCCGAGGTTCATCCGAGATTCCTGGTGCCCGCGTTCAGCACCCTCGTCGCGGGCGTCGTCACCGGCGTCTTCTACACGGTGGTCAGCTTGCTGTCGGAGTCCACCTTGCTGGATACCATTGCCGCGCTTGGCATCATGATCTGCTTCTATTACGGCATCACCGCATTCGCCTGCGTCTGGTACTTCCGGCGCGAACTATTCGCCAATGTGCACAATTTCGTGTTCAAGTTCCTGTTTCCGCTCGCGGGCGGCGTGATGCTCCTCTGGGTGCTGGAACAGTCGATAGGGGCGAGCATGGATCCGGAGAACGGCAGTGGCGCGTCCATCGGCGGCATCGGCCTGGTGTTTTTCATGGGCTTCGGCATCCTGGCACTGGGCGTGGTGCTGATGCTGGTCATGCGGGCCGTCAGCCCGGACTTCTTCCTGGGTCGCACCCTGAGGCGCGACACCCCGGCGCTCGAGGACGTCGCGGGCTGACCGATACCGGAGCCGTCACAGTGCGCGATTACCGTGGGCGATGAGTAACGTGCACCGCGAATCCCCCAGAACCGCATAACCGTTCGCGCTGAACAGTTCCGAGTGGGCGTCCCTGTCCTGCGGCCCGACCACGACGACGCGGGTGTGTGGCGCGAGCCGGGTGAGGTAGTCCAGGATGCGGCCGCGCACCACCTCGGCGTCGATGTCGAGGCCGGGGTGGCGGTGTCTCCACTGGGCCAGACAACGATCCAGCCGACCCGCAGCGTGCACGTCGCGGCCGGGACGGACCGTCACCACCCGCAGAGGGGCGTGTCGTAGCAGCGCCTCCCCGACGGCGAGGTCGAGAACCACCGAACTGCCGGCGATGTCCTCGACGATCGCGACGACGCAACCGCCTTCGCCGGCAGGTCCAAGGGGCGGCTGCCGGACGATCGCGACCGGGCAGCGTGCCCGGCCGGCCAGTGCCTCGGCGGTCGATCCGAGGTGGCCATCGGAGAAGTGCCGCAGACCGACGGCGCCCACGCAGATCATCGGCGCGGACGCCGAGGCCCGGATCAGTGCGGCCGTCGGAGCGTCCTGAACGATCTCGATTTCGACCTTTACGGGCTTTTCGGTGGCCTCCACCATGGAGTAGACGCGCCGCACCGCGATCTCGGCCGTCGCCAACGTGTGCGCCCGGTCCTCCGTGTCTCCGGCGGCCGGATCGATGGCATACACCAGCCGGATCGGAACATCACGGGACACGGCCTCGTCGACGGCCCACAGCGCAGCCCGCAGTGCCGCGTCCGATCCGTCGACACCGATGACCACTGCGGTCGGAATGCTGACTGTCGTTCATGAGATCACCGGTGTCAGTTCGCGAATCGCAGGATGTCGTGCGGGTCGCGGCGCGGGGTCATCGGCGGTATGTCGCCGATGCCGGGCGCCCGTCCGACCCGGACGAGCACCTGCGGTACGCCCGGTGCCGACATCAGTTCGGCGACCACCGCGCGCGCGGACGGAATCTCTGTGACGTGGGTAACCGGGCAGGTCGCCAGGCCGGCGAGCGTGCATTCGAGCAGCACCACAGACAGCGCCTCACCACAGGCGAGGGCGTCTCGACGGGAATCGTCGGGAGTGGACAGGATGAGGATTTTCGCCTGGTCGTCACCGATGTCGGCGCGACGCGCGCCGCGCCCCTCGACGGGGAAGGACCGATTGATCTCCACCCGGTCGGACTCGTCCGCCGACGTCAGCGCGCTGCGCGGGATGCCTTCTTTACTATCGAAAGGAGCTGTCCACCAATCTAACTCGGCCTGGTAGCCGGTGTTGAAGCTCTGCAAGGCCTCGGTGAGCGCCGACGCCTGGACGAGTTCGGGCCGCAGCCCGTCGGCGAGCACGTCGAGGTGCGCGGCGTCGGTGTCCAGCGCCGCCCGGAGAACGGGTTCGAACGCTTCCCAGTCGCGCGGAGGCAGGAATGGGAGTCGGTCGGTCCGGCGCTGCAGGATCGCGTCGGCGCGGCGGCGCTGCGCCACGGTGACGTATTCGGCGCGGCTGAACTCCACCGTGGCAAGGTGCGCGAGATCGTTCGGATTCGGGAACCGCTCGACGTGGGACGCCCAGCCGGCCGCGGCCATCGCGGTGCGCATGTGGTCGAGCATCGCGCCGCAGCCGATCACCGCCTCGCGGCCACCACGGTCGGTGTTGCGCACGATCCTGCTGCGGTCGAGGTGGAGCTGGAGTCCGGGTCCTTTGGCCACCCATTGCCAGGGCTGACTGTTGTGCAGTGACGGCGCGCGCGACGCCAGCGCCACAGCGTTCCTGATGCAACTCGGAATCCATGATGGTCGTCGGCACGCTGGTCACCTCCGCAGGTTGTCGTTGCGATTTCATCATTCGCGCGGTCGAGGTGCCGGAACAGAGTCGTTGGTCCCGGTTACCCGGGCCAAATGACCGCTGGCCGCCGGGTCCCCGGCGCGACACGATAGGTCGTGAGCAGGAGGTCATCATCGAGCGGATGAGTTCGGCGCAGGCGGCGTCGGCGCAACTTCCGGAGTTGATGGCACGGCTGCGGATCCTCGGCGGACGGCCTGTCCTCGGTCGAGGCGACGTCACGCCTGACCGCATACGGCCCCAACGCCATCCGCACGCACCACGTCAGCGCGCTCGCGGTGCTCAGACGTCAGCTGAACAACGCCGTGCTCCTTCTGCTGGCGGGTACCGCGGTGCTGTCCGCCTTCCTGGGCGACGACACCCAGTCGATCATCATCGGGATCATCCTGGTGGTCAGCATCGGCCTGGGCTTCGTCAACGAATACCGAGCCGAGCGGGCGACCGAGGCCCTGCACTCACGGGTACGACACACTGCGGTGGTGCGCCGCGACGGCGACTTCGTCAAGGTCGAACGTCACCGAACTGGTGCCGGGCGACGTCATCCGGCTGACGCTCGGCGAAGCGGTGCCGGCGGATGTGCGGCTGATCGAGGTGAACGGTCTCGAGTGCAACGAGGGCATCCTGACCGGAGAGTCGATGACCGCGGAGAAGTCGACCGAACCGGTGGCGCCGGATACCTCCCTCGCCGATTCCACCGATCTGGCGTTCATGGGGACGATCGTCAGCGCCGGCACGGCAACCGCGGATGGTGTACAGCACGGGAGCCGATGCGCAATTCGGCCGGATCGCGGTCGGTCTCGGCGAGCGTCCACCCGAGACGGACTTCCAGGCGGGCTTGCGCAGGTTCTCCTACCTGCTGCTGTACGTGGCACTGAGCTTGACCGTGATCATCCTGATCACCAACCTGCTGCTGCGACGCCCCATCATCGACTCGCTGCTCTTCGCGCTGGCGATCGCCGTCGGCATCACGCCGCAGCTGTTGCCCGCCGTCGTCAGCAGCAGCCTGGCGTCGGGATCGCGGCAACTGGCCCGGTGCAAGGTGCTGGTCAAGCGGTTGGTCAGCATCGAGGACCTCGGTGACATCGACATCCTGATCACCGACAAGACCGGCACCCTGACCGATGGACACATCAGTTTCCTGGACGCCGTCGGATCCGGCGGGCGCGCATTCCGATTCGGTGCTGCGCTCCGGGCTGCTGGCCACCGACGTCGACCCCGCCGTCGGTGGCGCCAGCGGCAACGACATGGACGCGGCCCTGTGGGAATCGCAGTCCGATGCCGGCTACCGTGACCGCGGGCGTCACGCGGGTCTCCACGCTCCCGTTCGACCACACGCGGCGCGCGACCTCGGCGCTCGTCGACGACGCCCGGTCGCCGGGCGGCGGCCGAGTTCTGGTCGTCAAGGGTGCACCCGAACACGTGCTCGCCGCGTGCATCGATGTTCCCGAAGCCGCGCACCGCACCCTGGACGCCCTGTTCGCCGACGGGCGCCGGGTGGTCGCGGTGGCCGCCAAGCCGGCTGAGGATCTGACCGCCCTCACCCCCGCCGACGAGGCAGGCCTGTCGCTCGTTGGATTCCTGACGTTCGCCGACAACCCCAAAGCCGCGGCCCGGGACTCGCTGGCGAGGCTTGCCGCACTTGAGATCGAGGTGAAGGTGGCCACCGGCGACAACCCCCAGGTGGCCGAAAAGGTCTGCGCCGAAATCGGATTGGTGTCCAAGGGCGCCGTCACCGGCGCGCAGATGGACCAGCTCGACGGTGCCGAGTTCGACCAGATGGTCGCAGACAACACGATCTTCGCCCGTGTCACGCCGGAACAGAAGGCGAAGCTGATCACCTCCGCGCGCAAGCAGGGCCGTTCCGTGGGCTTCCTCGGTGACGGGGTCAACGACGCGCTCGCGCTGCACGCTGCCGACGTCGGTATCTCGGTCGATTCGGCCACCGACGTCGCCAAGGACGCCGCCGACGTCGTGCTGCTGGAGAAGGATCTCGGCGTGCTGGCCGACGGCGTGTCGGAGGGCAGGCGCATCTTCGCCAACACCATCAAGTACGTATTGATGGGAACCTCAAGCAATTTCGGCAACATGTTCAGTGCGGCCGCGGCCTCGGCGGTGTTGCCGTTCCTTCCGATGCTGCCCGGTCAGATCCTGCTGAACAACCTGCTCTACGACACGTCGCAACTGGCCATTCCCACCGACAATGCCGATCCCAGAGCTGCTGCACGCGCCGTCGCACTGGAACATCGCATTCATCCGCCGGTTCATGCTGACGTTCGGTCCGGTCAGTTCATTGTTCGACTTCATGACGTTCGGGCTGATGCTGGGTGTTCTGCATGCCGGGCCGACGGAATTCCGCACCGGCTGGTTCGTCGAGTCCCTGGCCACCCAGACCCTCATCATCTTCGCGATCCGAACCCGCCGCATCCCGTTCCTCAAGAGCCGGCCCAGCGGCTGGCTGGTCGCCGCGACGGTCGCGGTCGTGGCGGTCGGTGTCGCGTTGACCTTGTCTCCCTTGGCATCCCGACTCGGCTTCACACCGCTGCCGCCGCAGTTCTTCGTCGCGCTGGTGCTGCTGACGGTCGCGTACCTGGTGCTGGTCGAACTGACCAAGAAGGTGTTCTACGCCGACCCGATACACGTGGCCGGCCAACCGAAACGCGTGCGCGGGCGGGCGCACCGGATCGAACGCCGGGCGGCGAAGTTCACCCGGCATGCGTCACATGCCACGTGACGGGGTCAGCACCCGTGACCTCGGACAGGTCGGATACCACCTCATCGGCGCCGAGTTCGCGAAGCACGGCCGCCGATCCGGTGCGGTCGACGCCGATCACCATGCCGAACCCGCCCCGCCGCGCCGGCGGTCACGCCGGACTCGGCGTCCTCGACCACTACGCAGCGTTGCGGTGTCACGGCCAGCCGGTGGGCGGCCTCCAGGAGCATTGCGGGATCGGGTTTGCCCGCCAAGCCGAGAGTGCGGGCATCGATTCCGTCCACCCGGACGGCGAAGAGATCCGCGACTCCGGCGGCGCGCAAGACATTCCGGCAGTTTCGGCTCGCCGAGTACACGGCGGTTCCGACACCCGCCGCGTGGAGTCGTCGCACCAGCGCGATCGTCGAATCGAACGGGTGGATCCCGTCGGCCAGGGCATCGTCGAACAAGCGCTGCTTGCGGGTGGCGAGGCCGCACACCGTCGCGTCGCCGTCGTCGTCGGTCCGGCCCTCGGGCAGGGTGATCCCACGCGCGGCCAGAAAGTCGCGGATTCCGTCGGTGCGCGGCTTGCCGTCGACGTAGTGCAGGTAGTCGGCGTCGGTGAACGGGGAGTGGTCCTCGTCGGTGCGCTGCGGGCGGCGCGACAGCATGTCGTCGAACAGTGCGCGCCAGGTCTTGGCGTGGACGGCCGCCGTGTCGGTCACCACACCATCGAGATCGAACAGCACAGCGTCGTATCGGCGCGCGTCAATGGACACCGGCATAGTGCTGCCAACGTAACGGGTTCCCGCCCCGCGGTTGAACGGGTCGGAGGGCCCCGCATTGGTGACTTCCTTCCCTTATTCCGGAGGCGGTCCCGAGGCTTAGCGTCGGGCTTGAGCCGACCGGACCGGCCGGGCGAAAGGGGTGCGAAATGGCCACTGAGGTAGCGAAGCGGGGCATTCTCGTCGGGGTGGACGGATCGCCGTCGGCCAAGGTGGCGGTCGACTGGGCGGCCAGGGAGGCGGCGTCGCGCAACCTGCCGCTGACCCTGGTGCACGTGTCGGGCCCGCCGGTCTTGATGATGTGGCCCGAGGTTCCGATGCCGCCGGAGTATGCCGGGTGGCAGGAGGACCAGGGCAGGAAGATCCTCGACGCCGCAAGCAATGTCGCCGAGCAGGCCGCCGGGGATTCCGGTGGGTTGCAGATCCTCACCGAGATGCCGACGGGGCCGACCTTGGCCACTCTCGTGGATCTGACCCGGGACGCCGAACTGGTGGTGGTGGGCTGCCGCGGACGCGGCGCACTGGCCCGTGGTCTGCTCGGTTCGGTCAGTTCGGGTTTGGTGCGCCATGCGCACTGTCCGGTCGCCGTCATCCACGACGAGGACCCGCTGATGGACAAACCGGCCGAGGCGCCCGTGGTGGTCGGCATCGACGGGTCGCCGGCGTCGGAGTTGGCCGTCGACATCGCGTTCGATGCGGCGTCGCGACGGGGTGTCGAACTCGTCGCGGTACACGCGGTCTGCGATGCCGACTTCATGGAGGTGCCCGGAGTCGACTACAAGTCGCTGGAGGAGGAGGCGCACGAAATCCTCGGTGAGCGGCTGGCCGGGCTGGCAGGAGCGCTATCCGGACGTCAAGGTGAACCGGGTGGTGACGTGGGCACTGCCGGCGAATGCGTTGGTCGAACAGTCGGAAAAGGCCCAACTGCTGGTCGTCGGCAGTCACGGGCGCGGCGCCATTTCAGGACTGCTGCTCGGTTCGGTCAGTTCCGCAGTGGCGCAGGCGGTTCGCATGCCGGTGATCGTGGCCCGCAGGGCCTGAAAGTCAGCCCACCACAACCGGTTCGGTCGCCTGCCCGAGCAAGTCTTTCCACGTCCGCCTGAGCGCATGCGGCGGTACCCGGCGTCAACAGCATGGCCGCACCCGCCGCGGTGCCCAGCAGTACGGCCCGGTCGAGCGCCCAGCCGCGGGTCAGGCCGACCGCGATCCCCGCGACCATCGCATCGCCCGCGCCCACACCGCTTCCTGGGCGGCACCGTTATCGGCGAGAATCTCTGCGCACCATGTGATGTCACCAGCAGGGCGCCGTCGCCGCCCCGGGACACCACGACGTTGCGGCTCCGGCCGGTGTCGATCAGCGTGCGCGCCGCTGCGATCTGCTCGGCCTCCGTCGCCATTTCGCGCCCGAGGCAATCCCGCAGTTCTCGCACACTCGGCTTGAGCAGGAAGACTTCGCCGCGCAGGTGTTGCAGCCCGATGCCCGAGCTGTCCAGGATCAGCGGCACCGCAAGCCCGCTGCAGACGTCGGCCACCCGCTGATAGAAGTCCGCCGGCACGCCGGGCGGCAGGCTGCCGCTGGCCACCACGAACTGTGCGGCGGGTGCGACGTGGCGCAACCGGTCCAGGCATTCGGTCTGCTCGGCATCGCTGAGGTGCGGGCCGGGCAGGATGAACCGGTACTGCCGCCCGCTGCCGATCTCGTTGACGGTGAAGCTCTCCCGGGTGGGTTCGCGGATCGGGATCCGGTCGGTGGGTACCCCGGATTCGGCGAGCCGACGGCACAGCGACTCACCCGTGACGCCGCCTGCCGGGAAGATCGCCGAGACTCGGGCCCCCAGCACGCGGGCCACCCGGGCCACGTTGATCCCCCCGCCGCCCGGGTCGTACCGCGGTGGGCCGCAACGCATCTTGTGGGTGGGAACGACGGCGTCGATCTCCGTGGTGATGTCCAGCGCGGGGTTCATCGTCAGCGTGACGATCATCGTCGGCTACAACCCGCTCGGATAGGTTTCGGGGGTCTCGTCTTCGATCCAGACACCGGTCGGCTCGAGCGGCTGCACGGCGCGCGTGTGCTCGATGTGGATCATGGCGTCATACTGGTCGGCGGGCCGGACGTGATAGTAGTGACTCTGGCGTTCGGTGGCCGGCAGGTAGATCACCCCGATCGCGCGCGCGAGCCGCACGGTCTCCAGCGCCTCGGTGGCCGGGCCGCCGTCGTGCATCGTCACCAGGAATGCGGCCCTGCCGGTTTCGTGGAACATCTCCTCGACGCTGCCGGGCAGCGCGGGACGCACCGTCTTGAGGTGTGCGGGACCGCCCCACTCGCCGGCGGCGGTGACCGTGCCGCTGTAGGTGGAGAACCCGATGAGGCGGCAGTCCGCGCCGTAGCGCTGGCGGACCAGCTGTCCGAGAGTGAGCTGGCCGTCGGCGCCCACTTCGGTGGCGCGGGCATCCCCGACATGAGAGTTGTGTGCCCACACCACGATTCGAGCGGGCCGTTGCCGTGTGCACCGCGGTGGCGGTCCAGGTGTGCCAGCAGCACGTCGAGCGTCTGGGCCATGTGCCGATCGCGCAGGTTCCACGAGGTCACCCGGCCCCGGAACATCCGGCGGTAGTACTCCTCGGCGTTGCGCACGGTTTGGGCATTCTGTTGGGCGCAGAACAGTTCATCCTCGGCGACCACTCCGTCACGGCTCAGGTACGTCAGCGCGTTGCGATGGACGTCCACCAGCTGGCCCACCGCCTCGTGTTCGCACGACGGACCGGCTCCGAACGCCGCGGCGTAGCCGTAGGCCTGTCCATCATCGGGAGAGTCGGGGGTGGCGTGATCGAAGCACGCATAGCGGGCCCGGGCCCGGGCGGCCGCCGCGGGATCGACGACGTCGAGATAGGAGATGACCTCCTGCATGGAGCGGTGCAGGCTGTACAGGTCGAGGCCATAGAAGCCGACGGGGTAGCCGACGGGGCGGCCGTCCTGACCGCCGTCGGCCGACCGGCGCTCGTTGTGCCAGCGCAGCCATGTCACGAAGTCGCGAACCACCTCATTGCGCCACATCCAGGACGGGAATCGTTCGAATCCCGACAGCGCCTCCTCCGCCGAGGTATCGGTGCCCAGGCTGTGCACGTAGCGATTGACCCGGTAGGCGTCGGGCCAGTCGGCCTCGGCGGCCACGGCGGTGAAGCCTTTGTGCTCGATCAGCCACTTGGTGATCTCGGCCCGGGCCGCATAGAACTCGTGGGTGCCGTGCGAGCTTTCGCCGATCAGCACGATGCGCGCATCTCCGACCAGGTCGTCGAGCACGTCGCCGGGCGGAACACCGCCCGGCGCGTCGATCGCCGCCGCACTGATGGCCATCGCGGGTGATTCGGCGGCGCGTGTCGTCGCACCGACCGTCGGTGTGGACAACAGCGTGCGCACCTCGTCGTCGCCGACCTGGCGAAAGTCCCAGAACGATTCGCCCACCGCCAGGAATGGAGTGGGCATGGAGGCACACACCATGTCTTCGACCAGACCGGCGAACTCGCGGCAGGTCGACTCGGGGGCGGCGGGCACCGCGACCACGATCTGTGCGGGTTCGGAATCGCGCAGCGCCGTGACGGCGGCGAGCATGCTCGCCCCGGTGGCAAGACCGTCGTCGACCAGGATCACGGTCTTGCCCGCGATGTCCAGTGGTGGGCGGCCACCCCGGTAGGCGGCCTCGCGCCGCAGGAGTTCGAGGCCTTCCCGGTCGGCGATCTCACGCAGTTGTTCCGGGGTGATGCGCCAGACCGCGGACCACGTCGTCATTGAGGACGATGCGGCCGCCGGTGGCCAGGGCGCCGACGGCGAACTCCTCGTGGCCCGGGTGCGCCGAGCTTGCGCACGATGAACGCGTCCAGCGGCGCGCCGAGTGCCGAGGCGACTTCGAACGCCACCGGGACGCCGCCCCGGGCGAGTCCGAGCACGACGACGTCCGCTCTGCCGCGATAGGCCGTCAACAGACTCGCGAGGACCCGACCGGCCTCCCGCCGGTCGCGGAACAGTCGACGGGGTTGTGGCCGTGTGGAAGTAGCGGTGCTGCGGGCCATGATGTTCGATCCTGTTGCGGTGATTGGTGCGGTCCCGGGGCCGTAGCGCCCCGGGACCGCGGGAACAGGTCAGTTCGTGCTCTGGACGGTGATTCGCTTGGGTTGCGGCTCAGCGCGATTGACGCCAACCGACACGGTCAGAATGCCCCTGTCGTAGGTGGCCTTGATGTCGTCCTCGTCGGCACCCGCCGGCAGTGTGATGGTGCGTTCGAACGAGCCGTAGCTGAACTCCGAGCGCCCGCTGCCCTCTTTCTTGTCGGTGCGCTCGGCCTTGATGGTCAGCAGACCGTCCCGGACCGTGACTTCGACGTCTTCGGCCGGGTCGAGGCCGGGAATCTCGGCCCGGACCTCGTAGCGGCCGTCGTTCATCTCGTCCTCGAGTCGAAGCAGGCGGTTGTCGAAGACCGGGCGCAACTGGGCGAACGACGGGAACGTGGCGAGCAGGTCGGTGAGATCCGGCAGCAGTGGGCGGTTCGGTCGGTGCACGGGAAGCGTGCTCATGATTGCCTCCTTGCGGTGGGCGTGGATGTGTTGACTGACACTCCCATCCGAGCACCGGCACCGGCCTGGTTCCAAGGTGCGTAAGTCCCTACTTCGGAGGGTCTTTCGATGCCGTTGGTCATCGTGGCAAGGGGCCGGCCTTGCGGCCGCGTCGTTTCGCGAGCTCGGCGAGGCGGGTGACGGCGTGCTCGATCTCCCCGGTGAGCACGGCGATGTCGGGTGCGCTGTCGTAGTCGGCGACGACGCCGAAGGTGAAGTCGTCCCCGTAGCTCAGCATCGCAATGCCGATCCGCAGGTGCAACGCGATCGGGGGTATCGGGTACATCCGAATCACGTTGCGGCCGAGCACCTGTAGGCGGTGCGGCGGTCCGGGGACATTGGTGGCCAGCGTCACCACACCGCGTTGCGGCAGTCGGGTGAGCGTCCGCACTGTCCAGGCCGCGACCGGAAACGGCACGGCGCCCGCGGCGCCCATGGCCGAACTGCCGGCCTGCTTCTGCCCGCTGGACTTGGCCTTGGTCATTCTGCGATGAACGATGCGCAGCTGGTCCAGCGGGTTGGCCCTGTCGACGGGCAGCAGCGGCAGCATGACCGACACGCGGTTGTCGAGGCTCTCGAGCGCTTCGGGGTCAGCGCTGTCGCGCACGGACACCGGAACCAGGGTGCGCAGGGAACTGTGAGTGGGCTCTTCGCCGCGGTTCAGCAACAACGCGCGGAATGCGGACGTTATCGCGGCCAGCGCCACGTCGTTGAGGGTGACATCGAATGTCCGGCAGATGGCATGGATGTCCGCGAGGGAGACCCGGGCGGCGTGGTAGCGGCGCATCGAGCTGATCGGGCCGAGCAGCGACGTCTGGGCGGCCGGGGTCAGCAGGCCGGTGAGAATCTCGACGGTGCCCTTGACGGCCTGTGCCGTCAGTCCCGTCGCCGCGGTCGACAGATCCCAGGCCGCGCGTCCCCAGTCCAGGGGATTGAGGCTGATGCCGGGCGGCAGGACGGAACGCCGGCGCTCGTGCGCGGCGCCGGTCTCGGTGGCGAATGACGTTGCGGCCGAACCGTCGTCGCCCAGACGGGTGAGCATCCGGACGGCGGAGACCCCGTCGGCGATGCAGTGGTGCACCTTCATCAGGATGGCCCACCGATTGTCGGCGAGCCCTTCGATCGCCCAGCACTCCCACAACGGGTGGTCGCGGTCGAGGCGGCGTTCGATGATGTCGGCGGTCAGCCGGAACAGCGCCGCGTCGTCGCCGGGCGGCGGCAGGGCCGCGCGCCGGATGTGATGAGACAGGTCGAGATCGGGCCGGTCCTCCCACTCGGGCGCGCCCATGTCGAGACGGTGGGTGTGCAGCACCTGCCGCAGCCGGGGGATCGTCGTCAGGCGTTCGGTGAGCGTGGCCGCGAGCGCGTCGAAGTCCGGCATCGGCCCTTCGAGCACCGACACCCCGCCGATGGCCAGGCTGATGTTCGGGTCGGCGTCCTCGGCCTGCAGGAAACCCGCGTCGAGCGTTGACAGCTGATCCATGTGCCAACTGTCGGCCTGCGGAGACGTCCACAGAAGAACGCAAGGTCCCCAACCCGAGGGACCAGTGGCATCACCTGCGGCTGAGGTCCTGTGTGACCGCGCGGTCGAGCGAGGCCAGCGAGTCGGCGAGGAATTGTTCCGGGAAGGGTGGCATCCCGCCGATCTGCTCGCGGAAGGCCGCAGGTGTGCCGGTCCAGTCGTAGGTCAGCGTGACATCGGTTTCGTCACCGTTGGGAGCCAGGTCGTAGCGCCACGACCAGCCGCCCGGAGCCTGGTTGCCGGCGTCGTCGAGTTGTCCGGGGAGCCAGGCGATCGACCGGTCCTTCTCGAATTCGGTGACCAGGTTGTGCATCACGTAGTGGCCCCCGGCGAATTCGAGGAACATGTTCACGGCGAAGACCTGTCCGACGCCGGTGATGGGCTCGGTGTCCACCGCGTCGCGGACCCAGTCGCCGGGTTCGGTGTCTTTGTGGCGCGTCGGGTCGGCCAGCACGGCGAAGAGTTCGGCCGGCGTTGCGGCGATGGTGCGGGTGGCGACGAGACGGTCCTCGGTCATGCTTGTGCTCCTGAGCCGTAGACCCGGGCGATGTCGGGGGAGTCCAGCCAGTTGGAGTACGTCGGCGATTTCGGCCAGCCTTCGGGCGAGTCCTGCCACTCCTCCTGGCGGCCCCACGGCAGCAGGTCGATGAGTGCGAACGAGTGGCTGAGTTGCTCGGTGCCGCGACCGTTGGTGTGCCAGGTGCGGTACACGGTGTCCGTCGCAGGGTCACGCAGAAAGACGTTGACGCCGAAGCCCGCGTTGGGCGGCGCATCGACGTCCGCGCCGAATGTGCTGTCCGCCGACGAGTACCAGTCCATCTTGTTGCCGACCTTGTCGCGGTAGGCCAGCGCCTCCTCGATCGGGCCGTTGGTGACGATCACGAAGCGGGCGTCGTAGCTGTTCAGGAATTCCAGCCGGGTGAACTGGGAGGTGAACCCGGTGCAGCCGCCGCACTGCCACTCGGCGCCGTCGGACCACATGTGGTGGTAGGTGATGAGCTGCGAGCGACCCTTGAAGACATCGGCCAGGCGGACCGGTCCGTCCGCGCCGATCAGGGTGTAGTCGGGCAGTTCGACCATCGGCAGCCGGCGACGCTGCGCGGCGATCGCGTCGAGTTCGCGGGTGGCGGCCTTCTCGCGTTTACGCAGCTCGTCGAGTTCGGCGCGCCAGGTCTGCGCGTCGACCACGGGCGGCTTGCCGGTCGCGGTGGACGTCGGTGTGGAGAGCTGGGTCATATGGTGCTCCTCTGTCGGTGCGGATGTCCCTAATGGATTGACACGATCGCAGCCCGATACTCATCGCAGTGCAAATGGGGCGCAATGGTCACCGACTCGGGGACCAGTGGCCCTAACCCGGATCGCCGCACCGGCCAACCATGGGGGTATGACGACGAACACCGGCGAGGGGTTGATCCTCGACTCTCTGATGCCGGACTACGACGTGGCGCTCGCCGAGCACCTGGTGGTGTCGGCGGGTCCGGCTACGACGTGGCGGTCCGCCCGCGAGCTGGATCTTTTGACGGTGCACTCGACGCTTCTCGATGCGGCCATGTGGATTCGTGGACTGCCGGCACGTCTGGTGGGCAGGTCTGTGCCCGTGCCGCCGCGGCTGGTGATCGCCAACGGTGGGCTGCCGGGATGGTTGGTGCTGGGGGAGTCCGGGCACGAGATCGTCTTCGGGGCGGTCGGCAGGTTCTGGCGCCCGATCATCACGTGGCGCGACGTGACCCGGGCCGACTTCGCCGGGTTCGACGAGCCCGGCTGGGGCAAGATCGCGGCGAACTTCACGGTGACTCCGTACGGTCGGCGCACGCTGCTGACCTATGAATGCCGCACCGCGACCACGGATTCGGTGGCCCGACGGCGGTTCCGTCGCTACTGGTGGGTGGTGAGGCCGTTCGTCGCGCACATCATGCGGGCCACCCTGCGAACGATCAAAGCCAATGCAGAGGGACACGTCGAACGCGGGGCCTGTGGACGGATAGCGGCAGCTTTTCGACAGTAAGGCCACGTTGGGCGCGATCACGCGCGGGTCTTCTCATCGAACAAATGTTCGATACACTGGCGAGGTGGGTTGGCACAACGGGCCGCCGAGCTGGGGCGAGATGCAGCGGGTGCTCAACAGCAAGCCGCCCGGAGCGGCCGGCGCGAGCCGGACGGTGACGGCGGGGACAGCCCGGCCTGGTCGCGCAAACGCGAGGACTACCAGCGGCCCGACCAGTCCAGGCTCCGCTCGGCCGTCCCGTACGCCGAACTGCACGCCCATTCGGCGTACAGCTTCCTCGACGGCGCCGGCACACCGGAGGAACTCGTCGAGGAGGCCGCGCGGCTGGATCTGAAGGCGATCGCACTGACCGACCACGACGGCCTCTACGGCGTGGTGCGCTTTGCCGAAGCGGCCCGCGAACTCGACATGCGCACGGTGTTCGGCGCGGAACTGTCGCTCGGCGACGGCGCCCGTACGGACGTTCCGGATCCGCCCGGTCCGCACCTGCTGGTGCTGGCCCGCGGGCCGGAGGGCTACCGCCGGCTGTCCCGTCAACTGGCGGCCGCGCACCTGGCCGGCGGCGAGAAGGGGGAACCCCGCTACGACTTCGACGCTCTCACCGAGGCCGCGGGTGGGCACTGGCAGATTCTGACCGGGTGCCGAAAAGGGCATGTGCGTGAAGCACTTTCGCAGGATGGTCCGGAGGCTGCGGCGGCGGCGCTGGCGGACCTGGTGGACCGGTTCGGCGCCGACCGGGTCAGTGTCGAGCTCACCCATCACGGTCACCCGCTCGACGACGAACGCAACGCCGCGCTGGCCGCGTTGGCGCCGCGCTTCGGGGTCGGGCTCGTCGCCACCACCGGCGCGCACTTCGCCGGGCCGTCGCGGGGGCGGCTGGCGATGGCGATGGGTGCCATCCGCGCCCGGCAGTCCCTCGACGAGGCGGCCGGCCGGCTGGCGCCGCTGGGTGGGGCGCACCTGCGCTCGGGTGACGAGATGGCCCAGGTGTTTGCGCAAAACCCCGAAGTCGTCACCGCCGCAGCCGAACTGGGGGAGGAGTGTGCGTTCGGCCTGCAGCTCATCGCACCGCAGCTGCCACCGTTCGACGTGCCCGCCGGTCAAACCGAGGACAGCTGGCTGCGTGAGCTGGTGATGGTCGGTGCGGCCGGCCGTTACGGCCCGCGCGCCGACGCCCCGCGGGCCTACGCCCAGATCGAGCGTGAGCTGGATGTCATTGCGGCGCTGAAGTTCCCGGGCTATTTCCTGGTGGTGCACGACATCACCCGGTTCTGCCGGGAGAACAAGATCCTGTGCCAGGGCCGCGGATCGGCGGCCAACTCCGCGGTCTGCTACGCACTCGGCGTGACCGCGGTCGATCCGGTCGCCAACGAGTTGCTGTTCGAGCGGTTCCTGTCGCCGGCCCGCGACGGGCCGCCGGACATCGACATCGACATCGAATCGGACCTGCGCGAGCAGGTCATCCAGTACGTCTACGGGCGTTACGGCCGTGACTACGCCGCTCAGGTGGCCAACGTCATCACCTACCGGGGCCGCAGTGCGGTGCGGGATATGGCGCGCGCACTGGGGTTTTCGCAGGGCCAGCAGGACGCCTGGAGCAAGCAGATCAGCCGGTGGAACGGGCTGGCCGATTCGCCCGACGTGGACGGTATTCCCGAACCGGTGATCGACCTGGCGCTGCAGATCAAGAACCTGCCGCGGCACATGGGCATCCACTCCGGCGGCATGGTGATCTGCGACCGCCCGATCGCCGACGTGTGCCCGGTGGAATGGGCCCGCATGGAGAACCGCAGCGTGCTGCAGTGGGACAAAGACGACTGCGCGGCAATCGGTTTGGTGAAATTCGACCTGCTGGGGCTGGGCATGTTGTCGGCCCTGCACTACGCCGTCGACCTGCTCGCCGAGCACAAGGGCATCGAGGTGGACTTCGCCCGGCTGGACCTGTCCGAAGCGGGTGTGTACGAGATGCTGCAGCGCGCCGATTCGGTCGGGGTGTTCCAGGTGGAGTCACGCGCGCAGATGGCCACCCTGCCCCGGCTCAAACCGCGGGTGTTCTACGACCTGGTGGTCGAGGTGGCGCTGATCCGGCCGGGTCCCATCCAGGGCGGCTCCGTGCACCCCTACATCCGCAGGCGCAACGGGCTGGATCCGGTCACCTACGACCACCCGTCGATGGAGCCGGCGCTGCGAAAGACCCTGGGTGTGCCGCTGTTCCAGGAGCAGTTGATGCAACTTGCGGTCGACTGCGCGGGCTTCTCGGCGGCCGAGGCCGACCAGCTGCGCCGGGCCATGGGCTCCAAACGCTCGACGGAGAAGATGCGGCGACTGCGGGGGCGGTTCTACGACGGCCTGCGGCAACTGCACGGCATCACCGGCGACCTCGCCGACCGGATCTACGAGAAGCTGGAAGCCTTCGCCAATTTCGGCTTTCCGGAGAGCCACGCACTGAGCTTCGCGTCGCTGGTGTTCTACTCGTCGTGGCTCAAGCTGCATCACCCCGCCGCCTTCTGCGCGGCGCTGCTGCGGGCCCAGCCGATGGGCTTCTACTCGCCGCAGTCACTGGTCGCCGACGCGCGCCGGCACGGCGTCGCCGTACATGGGCCGGACGTCAACATCAGCCTGGCGCACGCCGACCTGCAGGACTCCGGAGACGCGGTCCGACTCGGGCTCGGTGCGGTCCGCCACATCGGCGACGATCTGGCGCAGCGCCTGGTCGACGAGCGAAAGGCCAACGGGCCGTTCGTATCCCTGTTGGATCTCACCGGTCGGCTGCAACTCACGGTTCCGCAGACCGAGGCGCTTGCGACGGCCGGCGCGCTGGGCTGCTTCGGGATCACCCGCCGCGAGGCGCTGTGGGCGGCGGGTGCGGCGGCCGGTGAGCGGCCCGATCGGCTACCCGGCGTGGGGACGTCGTCGCATGTGCCGGCACTGCCCGGGATGAGCGAGGTGGAACTGGCCGCCGCCGATGTCTGGGCCACCGGCGTCTCACCGGACAGCTATCCCACGCAGTTCCTGCGGGCCGACCTCGACGCGCTCGGGGTGGTGCCTGCCGACCGGTTGCTGTCGGTGCCCGACGGCACCCGGATCCTGGTGGCCGGGGCGGTGACCCACCGGCAGCGGCCGGCGACCGCGCAGGGCGTGACGTTCATGAATCTCGAGGACGAGACGGGCATGGTCAACGTCCTGTGTTCACCGGGGGTGTGGTCGCGGTATCGCAAACTGGCGCAGACGGCTTCGGCGTTGGCGATCCGGGGCATCGTGCAGAACGCCAGTGGCGCGGTCACCGTCGTCGCCGACCGGATGAGCCGGATCGACATGCGGGTGTCGTCGAGGTCGAGGGACTTCCGATGACTCAGCCCTCGGTCGGCGTACCCCACACCTTGTCGATGCTGATCCTGATCCGGGTGCTGTAGTTGGCCATCGCATCGGTCAGGCCGAACTGGTCGGCGGTCGCGGCGTACTTGGCCCAGTAGGGTGCGTCTTCGCGGCAGTCGACTCCTTCCGCGTCGATCTGCGCGACTCCGCCGACCACCACGATGCCGCCGCCGTTGCTGTCGGAGTCAAGGTTGACGCTCACCTGCGGATGCCGCCTGATGTGGCCGACCTTGGCGGCCCCGGGCATGGAGTACACGATGAGGTCGGATCCGTCGTACAAGAACCAGATCAACCTGGGCACCGGCTGGCCCGACTTTGCCACGGTGGTGAGCCACCCGTATTCGTCAGCGGTGAGCCTGCTGGAAATCTCTTGTGTCAGTTCGGCAGTCATAGCGCCGAATGTAGTCTCCGAATATGACCCTTGACCTGTCCGTCGATGAACTGCTGACCACCACCCGATCCGTGCGCAAGCGACTCGATTTCGAAAAGCCGGTGAGCCGAGACGTGGTGATGGAATGCCTGGAATTGGCACTGCAGGCGCCGACGGGATCCAATGCGCAGGGCTGGCAGTGGGTGTTCGTCGACGACCCCGCGAAGAAGAAGGCGCTCGCCGACATCTACCGGGCCAATGCGACCCCCTACCTGGATCAGCCCAAGCCCGAGCGTGGCGATATCCGTGATCAGCAGATGGACTCCGTGATGAATTCGGCGAAGTACCTCAACGAGCATTTCGAAGAGGCGCCCGTGCTGATGATCCCGTGCCTGGAAGGGCGCCCGGATGGTGCGCCGGCCGGTATGAGCGCGTCGTACTGGGGTTCTCTGCTGCCCGCGGTGTGGAGTTTCATGCTGGCGTTGCGGTCGCGCGGACTCGGGTCGGCGTGGACCACGTTGCACCTCATCGGTGAGGGCGAGAAGCAGGCCGCCGAGATTCTCGGCATTCCGTTCGACGAGTACTCCCAGGGCGGCCTGTTCCCGATCGCCTATACCAAGGGCACCGAGTTCAAGCCCGCCAAGCGGCTGCCCGCCGAGCAGTTGACGCACTGGAACACCTGGTAACTGCCCTCAGCCCAGATGCGCGGAGAGCAGCCAGGCGGCGACGGACTTGCGGCCGTTGGCCTCGTCGCGGACGTCGGCGCCGGCGAACCCCTCGAAGTGCTCCAGGAAGTTCTCCGGGACATTGGCGTGGATGCGGGCCGGGCGGATCTCGTCGATGGTCCAGTACTTGCCGACCACGTCGCGGAGTTCGTCTTCGCTGACGGCGTTGACCGGGCCGTCGGCGGGCATTCCGGCCTTGTCGAAGACAAGCACGAAGTAGGACGCCCCGGGCGCGGCGGCGCGCACGATCGACCGCTGGTAACCCTCACGCAGTTCCACCGGCATCGAGTGGAACAGCGTGCTGTCCACGATGGTGCCGAAACGTCCGTCGTAGCCGCCGAAGTCGCTGATGTCGGCGACCTCGAAAGTGGCGTTGGCCAGCCCGCGACGCGCAGCCTCGGCGCGGGCGAGGTCGATGGCGGTGGCGGCCTGGTCCAGGCCGACGACGGTGACACCACGTTCGGCCAGGGTCATCGACGTCGCGGCCTCACCGCAACCGGCGTCGAGCACGTCGCCGTGGAACTTGCCCGCGTCGATCAGCGCGGCGATCTCGGGCTGCGCTTCGCCGATGCTCCACGGCGGGCGGTTGCCCTCGCCCATCTCGGGGCTGGAACCACGGTAGGCCTCTTCGAACATCACGTCTGTGGGTTGCTCAGTCATATTTCCTGTCTACCAACCCGGGCCGGATGTGTCAATGTAATTGACATGCATAGTTGTCCCGTGAGCGTTGAGCAACAGCCGCTGGGCTATCTGCTGCACCTCGTCCACGCGGCGCTGCGCAGTGAGGTGATGGCGACGGTGCTCGATCCGCTGGAGCTGACGTTCCCGGAGTACATCTGCCTGCGCATGCTGTCGCACGCACCGGGGATGTCCAACGCGCAGCTGGCCCGGGACGCCAACGTGTCGCGACAGGCGATGAACATGGTGCTTCGCGGTCTGCAGGACCGCGGACTGGTGGTGCGCCCGGCCAGCGCGGCCGCCGGCCGGTCCCGGCCCACGGAGCTGACCGAAGCAGGCGTAGGGGTCTTGCAGCGCACCGACTCCGGTGTCCGCGCGGCCGAGGATCGCATCCTGGCCACCCTGGGCGTCGACGACCGTCGTGACTTCCGGCGGATCCTCGCCGCCCTGGTCTCTTAGACGGCGCCGCCGAACCCGTGCTGGCGCCACGCCTCGTAGACCGCGATGGCCGCGGCGTTCGACAGGTTCAGCGACCGCCGACCGGCCAGCATCGGGATCCGCACGCGTGCGGTGATGTGGGGGTCGGCCAGGGTTTGGGCGTCCAGCCCCGACGGTTCGGGCCCGAACATCAACACGTCATCCCGCCGATAGGCGATATCGGCGAACGAGGTGTCCGAGTGCGCGGTGAACGCGAACACCCGCTCGGGCCGCAGCGCTTCCCACGCCGCGCCCAGTGACCTATGTACCGTGACCGATGCCAGATCGTGGTAATCGAGGCCGGCGCGACGGAGTTTGGGCTCGGTCAGGTCGAATCCCAATGGCTCGACCAAATGCAACTCGACACCCGTGGCAGCGGCCAGCCGGATTGCATTGCCGGTGTTGGGTGCGATGCGCGGGGAGAAGAACATCAGCCGAAACACTTCACGATGATCTCAGTTCGGTAAGCGAAATTTGCTCAACCTCCGTCAACCCGCCCGCCAGCACATCCGTGATCTCTGTCTGTTCAGTAAGAATTGTGGAACCCCTTGGCGCAGGCTGTCATACTTCCCCAATTGCCAGGCGGCTTGTGCGCACCCGAACTCGGGAGCCGAGCCGAATCAGCAGGACGTTACGGACAAGGCGGTATTTGTGAGTAGTGCTCGCGCGTGCGGTCGCTGGGCCTTGGTGTGGGAAAAGTCGCGGTGACGATGTTCGACCGGCCCGTGGGATTTGACCAGCCCGCGGAACTCGACCCCCGGGCACTTCCGGCGGAAGCCGGCCGCCCGCCCGTCAAGCGCCCGAATCGCTTCTCGCTGTCCAACTGGCCGGTGCGCTGGAAAGTGCTCGCGATCGCACTGGTGCCTTTGCTGCTGGCCATGGTGTTCGGCGGTCTGCGTGTCTATGCGAGCGCCGTCGAGGCCCGGGACCTGAGGGCGGCCGCAGACCGTGCCGAGCTGCTGCCCGTCGTCGACGACTACATGGCCGCTCTGGAGAACGCCTTGGTGACCAACGCCGCCGGCGGCGATACCGCCCAGGCGTCGTCCGCCTTCGATGCGAAGCACACCGCGCTCGAGCAGCGTCTCGACGGCGCCCGTCCCGTCCCCGACGTCCGACTGGCGGTGACGACACTTCTCGACAACGGCAAGGCGCTGCTCGGCAAGGCCACCGCCAACGAGGTCGATCTTCGGCAACAGGTCACGACCTACGCCCCCTTGTTGCTGACGGCGGAGACGGCGATCACCGGCTCGGTTCGTGTCGGCGACGAGGACGTGCGCGCGCAGGCCGAAGGGTTGTCGCGGGCGGTGGGTGCGCGCGGCCAGATGTCGATGCAGCGGATGCTCATCGAGCGCGGCGGCGATCTGCCCGAACCGGAATTGCGGTCGTCGATGATCGCCCTGGCGGGCACCGAGCCGAGCACCGTGATGGGCATGTCCCAGCTGCTCGGCGGGGCATCCGAAGAGGCGTCCACGCTGCGCTCGCAGATGGTGCAGCGGTTGTCGCTGATGTCCGACCCCAGCCAGCCACTGGTGGACAATCCGGACCTGCTGGCGTCGATCCAGACCACCGATCAGATTGCGCAGAAGCTGATCTCGGACACCACCACGTCGATCACCACCACGGTCGACGGCGAGGCGACCCACCAGCGCAACAACGCGATCCGGGACGCGATCACAGTGCTGGCCGCCTTCCTGATCGCGCTGGCGATCGTGCTGTGGGTGGCCCGGTCGCTGGTGCGGCCGCTCCGCTCGCTGCGTGATGGCGCCCTCAAGATCGCTCACGAGGATCTTGCGCGGGGGATCGACCGGGTCAAGGCCGGCGACGAACGCGAGCCCGCGCCGCTGCCCATCCACACCACCGAGGAAGTCGGCCAGGTGGCGCACGCGGTCGACGAACTGCACAGCCAGGCCCTGCTGCTCGCCGGCGACGAGGCGCGGCTGCGCGTCATGGTCAACGACATGTTCGAGACCATGTCGCGGCGCAACAAATCCCTGGTCGACCAGCAGCTTTCGCTGATCGACGGTCTCGAGCGCAACGAGGAGGACCCGGACCGCCTCGACAGCCTGTTCCGGCTCGATCACCTTGCGACCCGGATGCGCCGCAACGGTGCCAACCTGCTTGTCCTCGCCGGTGCCCAGTCGGCCCGCGAGCACAACGAAACGGTTCCGCTCGCATCGCTGATCAACGCCGCGGCATCCGAAGTCGAGGAGTACCAGCGCGTCGAGGTCGGCGCGGTGTCGGACTGCTCGATAGTCGGGTCGGCAGCCACCGATGCGGTTCACCTGCTGGCCGAACTGTTGGAGAACGCGCTGCGTTATTCGCCGCCCGCCGAACTGGTTCACGTCCGGGCGGTGTACACCACCAGCGGCGGTGTGCTGGTCGAGGTCGACGACTCGGGCCTCGGCATGACCGACAGTGATCTGCGCATCGCGAACATGCGGCTGACCGCGGGCGGTGAGGTCAGTCCCGACAGTGCCCGGCACATGGGGTTGTTCGTGGCCGGCCGGTTGGCCCGCCAGCACGATATGACGGTCCGCCTGCTCGGCAGCGCCAACGGCGTGGGCACCACCGCTCAGCTGTACCTGCCGCCGGAACTCCTGGACGCCGTTGCCGGCCGGGCGTACACCCAAGCGCCACCGGCAGTTTCAGCGCCCCTTACGCCAGAGCTCTCGGACCGTCCGCAGTGGGAGGAACCTCCCGTCGTAGAGCCGGGCATTCCCGAGGCGGCCGAATCCGTCACTGCGGAGGCCGATTCCGACGTTGCCTCGGTGACGTTGCTGCCGCGGCGCGATCCCGGGTCGAGCGGTATCGGCGGGGTGTCGCCGGAGAGCGCCTTCGACGAGCCCGGGGCGCCGGCCGCCGCCGAACCGTGGTGGTCGCAGGACGAACCCGTACACGACGAGCCCGAACCGGTCCTGCCCGCCGACACGTCCGGGTTCTTCTCCTCCCGGGGGCGACTGCGTGACGAGGACTCCCAACAGGAACCGGCGCCGCCGGTGTCGGCGCAGGCTCAGGAACCGGTGGACTCCAGCATGGTGATCCACTACGAGAGCGACCCCGAAGATGCTGCGGTGCAATATCTTTCGGACGAGGTCGCGGTGACCGCCGAGGACGCCGCGCCGCCGGACACCGGGTCCATCGATCTCACCGAGATGAACAGGCTCGCCGCGGAGATCTCCCCGCAGGTGGCCCGCTCCGGCGTCGACCTGATCTACCAGAACATGATCTCCGAGTGGCTGGTCGACCCGCACGAGCTCGCTGTACCCGAGGACTGGAAGTCGGTGTGGGACAACGGGTGGGCGGCGGCCGCCGAGGCCGAGAACAAGCCTGTCCGCGCCCATACCGACCACGGTCTGCCGGTGCGTGAACCCGGTGCCCGGCTGGTGCCCGGTGCCGCGACCGATTCCCGCAACGGAACCGACATGGGCAGTGCGGACGAAGAGAACGCGTTAACATCAAGCGGCGGTTTTCGCCATGTCGACGACGCGGGTGAAAATGAGGCTCGCGAGCGTGACCCCGACGCGATCCGTGCCTCGATCAGCAACCACTTCGGCGGTGTGCGTGCGGCACGGACGCACGCCCAGGACACAACTCAAGGATTCGACGAATGAGCTACGCGCCGCGGTCACCGCAGGAAAACCCGCTGGACTGGCTGGTATCGAAGTTCGCACGCGACGTCCCCGGTGTTGCGCACGCGGTCCTGGTGTCCGTCGACGGCCTGTTGGTCGCCGCCAGCGAGCACCTACCCGACGAGCGGGCTGACCAACTGGCGGCGGTGACGTCCGGTCTGGCGAGTCTGTCCGCCGGCGCCGCACAGCTCTTCGAAGGAGGGCGGGTGCTGCAGTCCGTGGTCGAAATGGACCACGGCTACGTGTTGATCATGCAGGTGGGCGACGGCTCGCAGTTGGCGACACTGGCCTCCAAGTCATGTGACATCGGGCAGGTCGGTTACGAGATGGCCGTGCTCGTCGAGCGCGTCGGCTCCGTCGTCCAGGCGACGCGCCGGCGTGCCGCAGCGCCTTCGTGAGCCGCGATGGACAACCCCGAGCCCGGCCCGCGCGAGCCGAATCTGGTTCGCCCGTACACGTTGACGGCAGGCCGGACCGACACCACGGTGTATCTCCCGCTGGAGGCGCCGGTGCAGGCGTTGCGGGCCGCCTTCCAGCAGCGCTGGCCGCCCGCAGACCTTCGGGGCCGGATCGTGGCGCTGTGTGCGAAGAACCCTTCGGTGGCCGAAATCTCGGCCCGTCTCGATGTTCCCCTGGGCGTGGCCCGTGTCCTGGTCGGTGATTTGGTGACAGCGGGTTACCTTCGAGTGCAGACGTCGTTGACCGACCGCTCAACGCGAGACGAGCGCCGCGAATTGATAGGAAGGACGCTCCGTGGGCTACGCGCACTCTGAGAGGCGTGACGCCGCGTCGACCAAGATCGTCATCGCGGGCGGATTCGGTGTCGGCAAAACCACATTCGTAGGCACGGTTTCGGAGATCATGCCGTTGCGGACCGAGGCGATGGTCACCGACATGTCCGCCGGCGTGGACGCACTGGAGGCCACTCCGGCCAAGTCGACCACCACGGTCGCGATGGATTTCGGCCGCATCACCCTCGACGAGGATCTGGTGCTGTACCTGTTCGGCACACCGGGTCAGCGACGGTTCTGGTTCATGTGGGACGACCTGGTGCACGGCGCCATCGGGGCGATCGTCCTGGTGGACACCGGGCGCCTCCAGGACAGCTTCGCCGCCGTCGATTTCTTCGAGAACCGCGGCATTCCGTTCATCATCGCGGTCAACGAGTTCGACGGGGCGCAGCGCTTCGCGATCGACGAGGTGCGCCGCGCCCTGGCCCTGCCGGAGCACATCCCGGTGATCACCGTCGATGCCCGTGACCGCCGATCGGCCAAGGACGCGCTGATCGCGGTCAGCGAGTACGCGCTCGAAAGCCTGTCCGCAGCCGGGTGATCTGGACCGATCGCGAGTTCGTCGGACACGATTTCGGCGACGAAGATCTCAGCGGGCTGCACACGCAGCGGGTGGTGTTCGACGACTGCAATTTCAGCGGCGCCACCCTCAGCGAGTCCGAGCACACCGGGACCGCATTCCGGAACTGCCGCTTTGATCGGGCTACGCTGTGGCACAGCATTTTTCGTCAATGCAGCCTGCTCGGCTCGATGTTTTCGCAGTGCCGGCTCCGGCCGGTGACCTTCGACGAGGTCGACTTCACCCTGGCGGTGCTGGGCGGTGCCGACCTGCGCGGCGCCGACCTGTCCGGGTGCCGGTTGCGCGAAACATCGTTGGTGGAGGCCGATCTGCGCAAGGCGGTGCTGCGCAATGCGGACCTGACCGGTGCCAGGACGATCGGCACGCGCCTCGACGACGCCGATCTGCGTGGTGCCAGGGTGGATCCGACATTCTGGACCACCGCGCGGCTGCCGGGCGCCAAGGTCGACATCCACCAGGCGCTGGCGTATGCGGCCGCACACGGTCTCGACGTCCACGGCGAGTAGCGCGCCTTGTTCGCGGGGTTAATCGCGATACGCGTACAACAAGGCGACTCTCGCGGCGGGAATCACGCGGCTTTGAGCCGGATCTTCCAGCGCACGAACGTCAGATAGCCGATGCTGATCGCCGCGAGCATCGCCATGTCGAACCACCACGCCGACCCGGTGTGCTCCCAGTGCGCGTCCTTCGGCGTCAGTGGGCCGGGCACGAGCTTGATCAGATCCACCGTGGACGCCGAGGCCGCGAAGCCCCAGCGGGCCGGTGTGAACCAGGACAACTGGTCGAGCACGAGCCGGCCGGTCACCGGGATCATGCCGCCGGAGAACACCAACTGGCTCATGACAGCGACCACCAGAAGGGGCATGATCTGATCGCTGGTGCGGGCCAGCGCCGACAGGGCCAGGCCCACCATGGCCGATGCGACGGTGGTCGCGGCCATCACCACGAACAGGTCCAGGGTCGGATTGCCGAGACCCACCGAACCTTGCGTCGGCACGCCCTTGCCCCAGATCGTGATGGCGGTGACGATGGCCGACTGCACGATCGCGAATGTCGCGTAGACGCACACCTTGGCCAGTAGATAGGCGGTGGTGGACAGACCGACGGCCTGCTCGCGGCGGAAGATGGCCCGCTCGCCGATCAGGTCGCGGATGGTCAGCGCGGTGCCCATGAAGATCGCGCCGACGTTGAGCAGCACCAGGATCTGGCCCGGCTCGTTGGGCGCCTCACCCATCGCGTCGGGCACACCGAACCCGACGGTGCCGGGCACCGAAAGTGACAGCACACCCATGATGAACGGCAGCAGCGCCAGGAAGATGAAGTAGCCGCGGTCGGAGACGATCAGCCGGATCTGGCGCCGCGCGATCGTGGAGAACTGGCGCACCAGGCTGGTCTTCGCAGGCTCACCCAGATCGCTTGGCTGCGTGGCCTCCGGTGCCGGCGGCGGCGGCCCGCTGCGCTCCAGGAACCGTCGGTGTGACTCGTTGGGTTCGCCCGCCACGGAGCTGAAGATGTCGGCCCAGTTCGTCGTGCCCATCGCGGGCCCGATGTCGCCGGGCGGCCCGCAGAACGCCGTCTTTCCGCCGGGCGCCAGCAGCAGCACCTGGTCGCAGACATCGAGGTAGGTCAGGGAGTGGGTGACCACCAGGACCACGCGGCCGGCGTCGGCCAGCTGGCGCAGCATGGTCATTACCTGCCGGTCCAGCGCGGGGTCCAGACCGGACGTGGGCTCGTCCAGGATCAGCAGCGACGGGCCGGTCAACAGTTCCAGGGCCACCGACGCGCGTTTGCGCTGGCCGCCCGACAGCTTGTCCACGCGGGTGCCGGCGTGCTGGGTCATCTCCAGCTCTTCGAGAACCTGGGCCACGACCTGCGCGCGGTCCTCTTTGGTGGTGTCCGGTGGCAGCCGCAACTCGGCCGCGTACATCAGCGCCTGGTTGACGGTCAGCTGACCGTGCACAACGTCGTCCTGGGGCACCATGCCGATCCGGGAGCGCAGCGAGGCGAAATCGGCGTGGATGTCGTGGCCCTCGAACGCCACCGTTCCGCTTGTCGGATGGGTGTAACCGGCGACCTGGCGGGCGAACGTCGATTTGCCGGCGCCCGACGGCCCGATGATCGCGGTCAGGGTGCCCGGTCGCGCGTCGATCGAGATGTTGTCGAGAAGTGTCTTGTTGCCCTCGATGGTCCACGTCAGGCCGCGTACCTCGAGACCGCCGGTGCGGGTGGCCGCCTCGGTCTCGGACCGCCGGCTCAGCGCGCCGTCGGCGAAGACGAGGTCGACGTTGCCGATCGTGACGACGTCGCCGTTGTGCAAGGTGGTCGCGTCGACGCGCTGGCCGTTGACGAACGTGCCGTTGATGCTGCGGTTGTCGAGGATCTCCGCGGTCCCCGGGCCCGTGGCCGACGGCACCAGCGTGGCGTGGTGCCGGGACGCCAGGACGTCGGGGATGACGATGTCGTTGTCGGTGGCGCGACCGATCTTGATCGAGCCTTCCGGCACATCAGCGGACTTCCCCGGCCGCAGGATCTTGAGCATGCTGGTCGCCAGGTTGGAGCCGTCACCGGACCCGCCGGACCGTGGCGGGATCGCGGTCGGCCCCATCTGAGTGGGCACGTTGCCGGCTGCCGTCGGCAGCGGCACCGATGCGCTGCGCGGCGGGCGCACGCCGGTGCCGGACGTCGGGTACGACGGCTGCGACGGCTGCGACGGCTGCGACGCGCTGGGGTAGGCCGGCTGCGGTCGCGGGATGTGCGGTGGAGGCGACCAGCTTCCCGGTGTCGGGCCGGTCCGTGGCGGGCGGGGGGTACACCGTGGTGCGGTCGGTGGCGGGGTGGGACGTCGTCTGCGGTGGCCGGCCCACCGAACCGGTGGCGTGCCCGACCTCGAAGCGCAGCAGCGGGCCGTCCGGGTTGCCGATGTTGACCGCCAGGCCGTCATTGACGTCGACGGCGGGAAGCCGTCTGCCGTTGACGAAAAGGCCGTTCAGCGAACCGTTGTCGATGGCGACCCAACGGTCGTGATCGAACCGCAGCAGCACGTGGGCCCGCGATATCAGTGGATGTGCGATCCGCACGTCGGCCCGGAGATCGCGACCGACAACAACATCATGGCCTGCGGCGAAGGTGCGCTGCGACCCGTCGTACCGAACGGTCAGCGCGGGTGCGACTGGTCGACTCATCGCCGTCAACTGTAACGGGCTAGCGGTCCGGCGCTCCGGTGACCACGCAATGCGTGTGGCTGTAGATCGTCGTCATGCACTGATTGCAGTGTGTGCACACCGACTTCACGGTGTGTGCGTCGCCGTCGGCCTGGATGCGGTTGAGCAGGTCCGGCTCGGCCAGCAGCGCGCGTCCCATCGCGACGAAATCGAAGCCCTCGGCCATCGCGGTGTCCATCGTCTCGCGATTGGTGATGCCGCCGAGCAGGATCAGCGGCATGGTCAGCTCCGCGCGGAAGAGCTGGGCGTCGCGCAGCAGATAGGCCTCGCGGTACGGGTACTCACGAAGGAAGTTCTTGCCCAGCATCCGCACGCCCCAGCGCATCGGCGGTTTGAACGCCTTGGCGAACTCCTTGACCGGGGCGTCGCCGCGGAACAGGTACATCGGGTTGACCAGCGAGCTGCCGGCGGTCAGCTCGAGGGCATCGAGGCCGCCGTCGTCCTGCAGCCACCTGGCTGTCTGCAGCGACTCCTCGGTCGAGATGCCGGCGCGCACACCGTCGGACATGTTGAGCTTGGCGGTCACGGCGATCTGGCCGGCCCCGTCCTTTTCGACCGCCCGCCGCACCGCCTGGACGACGCCGCGCGCCACCTTGGCCCGGTTCTCCAGCGAGCCGCCGAACTCGTCGTCGCGCCGGTTGATCAGCGGGCTGAGGAAGGAACTGCAGAAGTAGTTGTGGCCGAGGTGGATCTCGACGGCGTCGAAGCCGGCGTCGATGGCCAGCCGGGCGGCGTTGGCGTGCGCGGCGATCACGTCGTCGATATCGGCGCGCGTCGCGCGTTTGGCGAACTTCATCGCGATCGGGTTGAAGAACCGGACCGGAGCCAGCGCCGTGGCCTTGTTGGACCGGGAGTCCGCGACGGGGCCGGCGTGCCCGATCTGCGCGCTGATGGCCGCACCCTCGGCGTGTATCGCGTCGGTCAGCCGGCGCAGGCCCGCGACGGCTGGGGGACGCATCCAGATCTGGCGGCCCTCGGTGCGACCGCCCGGAGAGACCGCGCAGTAGGCGACGGTCGTCATCCCGACACCGCCGGCGGCGGGCCGCCGGTGGTAGTTGACCAGGTCGTCGGTCACCAGCGCGTGCGGGGTGGCGGCCTCGAACGTCGCGGCTTTGATGATGCGGTTACGCAGCGTGAGCGGCCCGAGCTTTGCCGGACTGAACACATCTGGGCTGGTGTTCACAGGTGCACTCAACACGGCCCTGACAGCAGTGTCAAAGGGCGGCGCGGTTCACTGCGATGGAACAATGTCGGGCGTGGGTGCAACAGTTCTGGACGGCAAGGCCACACGCGACGAGATATTCGTCGACCTCATCGAACGGGTGGCGAAGCTGAGCGAGGCCGGGCGTACCCCGGGTCTGGGCACGATCCTGGTCGGCGACGACCCCGGGTCCCAGACGTATGTCCGCGGTAAGCACGCCGACTGCGCGAAGGTCGGGATCAACTCGATCCGCCGCGACCTGCCCGCCGACATCAGCCAGGCCGAGCTGGACGCGACCATCGACGAGCTCAACGCCAACCCGGAATGCACCGGCTACATCGTCCAGCTGCCGTTGCCCAAGCACCTGGACGAGAACGCCGCGCTGGAACGCGTCGACCCCGACAAGGACGCCGACGGCCTGCACCCCACCAACCTCGGCCGGCTGGTACTCGGCACCCAAGCGCCACTGCCCTGCACGCCCCGCGGCATCGTCGCCCTGTTGCGCCGGTTCGATGTGCCCATCGCCGGGGCGCACGTCGTGGTGATCGGGCGCGGCGTCACCGTCGGCCGGCCGCTGGGCCTGCTGCTCACCCGCCGCTCGGAGAATGCCACAGTCACGTTGTGCCACACCGGAACCCGTGATCTGCCCGCCCTGACCCGGCAGGCCGACATCATCGTTGCGGCGGTCGGGGTGCCGCACCTGGTGACCGCCGACATGGTCCGTCCGGGTGCGGCGGTCGTCGACGTCGGCGTCAGCCGGGTGGACGGCAAGCTCACCGGGGACGTGCACCCCGGCGTCTGGGAGGTGGCCGGGCACGTCTCACCCAACCCCGGCGGGGTCGGGCCGTTGACGCGGGCCTTCCTGCTGACCAACGTGGTCGAGAAGGCCGAAGCCGGGTCCGGCCTGTGAACGTCCGCGCGGCCGTACGCGCCCAGTGGCCGATCGTGGCGGTGGGGCTGGTCTTCCTCCTCGCGTTTCTTCTGGTGGCGGCCAACTACTGGCGGCGCGGTGCGGTGCTGATCGGGCTCGGTGTCGGGGCGGCGGCGGTGCTGCGGCTGGCGCTGTCGGACGACAAGGCCGGGCTGTTGGCGGTGCGCACCAAGACCATCGATTTCGCGATGACGGCCTCGGTGGCGGCATCGGTGTTGTTCACCGCCTGGACAATCGACCCGCTGGGCACCAGCTAGTGGCGTAAAGTCCGGCTCACCAGACAAGTGCCGGCCGCGGGGGCGACTATGACGGAGCCATTTCTCGGCGAGATCCGAATGTTCGGCTTCAACTTCGCGCCGCAAGGCTGGGCGTTCTGCAATGGCCAACTCTTGCCGATCAACCAGAACCAAGCGCTCTTCGCCCTTCTCGGCAACATGTATGGGGGCAACGGAACAACCACCTTTGCGTTACCCAACCTGCAGTCGCGGGTGCCGGTCAGCCAAGGCCAGGGCGCGGGACTGTCCTCCTACGTCGCAGGCCAGGCGGGCGGCGCCGAGACCGTGACGTTGGCCGCGGCACAGATGCCGGCGCACGCCCATTCGGTGCAGGCCAGCAGCAGTGCGGCCGGCTCGAACAAGCCCGACGGCCGCGCGCTGGCCCGGTCTCAAAGCCACACGTACGCAGCCAAACCCGACTCCAGCACGGTCATGCACGCGAACATGCTCGGTGAGGCCGGAAGCGGTGAGCCACACGCCAACATCCAGCCCTACCTCGCCCTGAACTTCTGCATCGCCATGGTCGGCATCTTCCCGGCACGGCCGGACGTCTAGAAGCCCCAATGAGCTCTCCTGCTGACTTCGAGCGTTTGCCACCGCCAGGTGAGCGGGTAGCCACGGGCATGACGCAGACCGACGGGTTGCTGTTCGATCCGCACACCTACGACCCGAAGCACTTCGATGCCGAAACCCGCAGACTTCTGCGGGCGACCATCGACTTCTTCGAAGGTCAGGGCAAGAAACGCATCCTCGACGACGACCTGAGGGCGCAGTGGCCCGCCGACTTCGTCCAGTTCGTCAAGAGGGAGAAGCTGTTCGCCACGTTCCTCACGCCCTCGGAGTTCGCGGACGGCAACCCGGACAAACGCTGGGACGCGGCACGCAACGCCGCCCTCGCCGAGATCCTCGGCTTCTACGGACTGACCTACTGGTACACCGAGCAAGTGACCATCCTGGGTCTCGGGCCGGTCTGGCAGAGCGAGAACAAGGACGCCAAACTCAAGGCCGCCGATGACCTCGAGGCGGGGCACGTGATGGCGTTCGGGCTCTCTGAGCGCGACCACGGCGCCGATGTCTACCAAACCGATCTGGTCCTCACACCCGCAAGCGACGAGGACCGCGCCAACGGCATCCTCTACCGGGCATCGGGGGAGAAGTACTACATCGGCAACGGCAACGTCGCGAGCCTGGTGTCGGTGTTCGGTAGGCGCGAGGAAACCGACGGTGAGGACGCCTACATATTCTTCGCCGCCGACAGCCGGCATGAGAACTACCACCTGATCGACAACGTCGTGCACATGCAGATCTACGTGAGCACGTTCCGGCTTGAGAACTATCCGGTGCGCGCCGAGGACATCCTGCACACCGGCGTGCAAGCCTTTGCAGCGGCACTGAATACGGTGAACGTCGGCAAGTTCAACCTGTGCTCGGCGTCGATCGGCATGGCCGAGCACGCCTTCTACGAGGCGATCACCCACGCGCATAACCGGATCCTCTACGGCAGCCCGGTCACCGACTTCTCCCACGTGCGGGCCAACTTCGTCGACTCGTATGCCCGACTGGTCGCGATGAAACTGTTCAGCAGGCGTGCGGTCGACTACTTCCGCAGCGCGAGCCTGGAAGACCGCCGCTATCTGCTGTTCAACCCCATGACCAAGGCCAAGGTCACGATGGAGGGCGAGACCGTCGTGCGGTCGCTGCATGACGTGATCGCAGCCAAGGGTTATGAGAAGAACACCATGTTCCGGGAGGTCGCCCAGCTCATCGGCTGCCTGCCGCGACTGGAGGGCACCGTGCACGTCAATGTGGGTCTGGTCCTGAAGTTCATGCCGAACTACATGCTGAATCCCCTTGACTATCCGGTGATTCCGGTCCGCGATGATGCTCAGGACGACGTCTTCTTCTGGAACCAGGGACCGACCCGCGGCGCGGGTCGGATCCGCTTCGCCGACTGGACGCCGGTGTACGAGGAGCACTCCGCAATCCCGAACGTCGCGCGGTTCTACGAACAGGCGCTGGCATTCAAGGAGCTGCTCACCTCCGCCGCTCCGGACGCCGGGCAGCAGCAGGACCTGGGCTTCCTGCTGAACGTCGGGCACCTGTTCTCACTCATCGTGTACGGCCAGCTGATCCTCGAGCAGGCCGCGCTGACGGGGCTCGACGACGACATCATCGACGGGATCTTCGACTTCCAGATCCGCGACTTCAGCACGTATGCCGTTGCGCTGCACGGTAAGCCGACGTCCACGCAGGCCCAGCAGGACTGGGCGCTCGGTGCGGTCCGCAAGCCGGTGACCGATGCCGAGCGGTTCGATCGGCTCTGGGAACGCGTGAAGGCCTACGACGGCGCCTACCAGATGCACCCATAATCTGCCCAGTAGGCAATATTGCGTGCGGCTCTAGTCGTCAGAGATGAGCGGCGACCCACTTTGCGCCCAGCTTGACCAAGCCTGATTGCGGGTACTGGGTATGCGCGTTGAAATTGTTCCCGAGCGAACAGATCGGGTCCGGCACGTTGCAGAGATCAGCGGTCTTGGCTCCATAGAGCTGGCTCATCATCGTCAACGGCTGGCCGAGTCGCGCCGAGGGATTGCCGAACACCGCGACGGCGGCGACATTCTTGGCGAGCGCAGGGGGCAGCACTTGGTTGAAGCCGAGTCCGGGGACCGGGGACGTCGTGACGACGTCGATGACGGCCGCGCCCTGGGAGTACCCCCCGAGCACGATCTTGGTGTCGGGGCAGTTCGCCGCGGTGGCCTGCACGCGGGCGCTGGCATCGTTCGCACCTTTGGCAGCTGCCAGGAAGTTCCATGAGGCCGGGTACTTGACCGCATAGGTGCCGATCTTCTTGCCTTTGACCAGTGGGCGAAGCGAGTCAACCAGCGCCTGGCCGACGACCCCGATGCCCGGCGGCTCGTCGGTGCCACGGGCGAAGACGATTTCGATGTCCGGGCATCCGGCGGCTGAAGCCGTCGGCATTGCGACGCCCGTCATCACGCCGGCGACAGCCATCAGGATCGCGGTCATCGCCCCCGTTGCCCGGGCGCCGCCACGGGACTGCGGGCATGCCGGGGCCTTCGCCTGGGTGGTGCCACTGGCAGGCAAGGTCCCTCCTCGACCCGAGGTGTGAGTACGAACGTCGACAGTGTGTACCCAATTATCACTATCGCCACTCTGGCAACACACGTTACGCCCGCGTCGAGGGGGCGCCGCGGGATCGAGACGCCCCGGCCCGGGGCCCGTCCCACTAGCTCAATGTCGCCCGGTTGCACACCGTGACGTACGGCAGGGCCACGCCGGACCCGGTGGCCAGCGCCGGGTGGGTGGCCAACAGGTGACGCACCTCATGCAGGGTCCGGGTGCGGACCTCGGCCGGTGACGTGATGCAGTAGCTGCGCGATGCCACCAGGTCGACCACGGCTTGCGGCGTGAGGTAATTCGTCCACTCGATCTGATGACGCTGCAGATCGGCGAACGGTGCCGGCAGGGTCACCGTCTGGCTGAAGGGGTCGTCTTCGTGACCGATGATGTCGCCGAGCTCCTTGACCCAGCCCAGCCGTTCGTCGCGGGTGTTCCACACCAGCCCGAGCCGTCCGCCGGGGCGCAGCACACGCGCGACTTCGGGCACCGCGCGTTCGGGGTCGACCCAGTGCCAGGCCTGCGCGACGAGCACGGCGTCGACGCTGTTGTCGGGCAGCGGGATGTCCTCCGCGGTGCCCAGCAGGGCCGGGGTGTCCGGCAGCGACGTGCTGAGCAATTCGAGCATCTCGGCGATCGGATCGACGGCCACCACGTTCAGGCCGCGTTCGACCAGCCGGGTGGTCAGCTTGCCGGTGCCCGCACCGAGATCCAGAACGTCGCGGGCGCCGGTGGGCAGCATCCAGTCGATGGCCTCGGGCGGGTACGACGGCCGGCCGCGTTCGTAGGCGGCAGCTTGTGCGCCGAACGACAGCGAACGGTCTGCCGTCACCGTGCTGCCAATTCCAGCGTCTGCCGGATCAGCTCGCCCACGGCCTCGGTCTCGACGAGGAATCCGTCATGGCCGCAAAGGGATTCGACGACGTTGAGCCTGTCGCAGCCCGGTAGCAGTTCGGCCAGCTCCTCCTGCAGGCGCAGCGGATAGAGCCGGTCGGACGTGATGCCACCGACCACGACCGGCAGGGTGCAGGACCGCAGCGCGGCCGCCGCACCACCGCGGCCGCGGCCGACGTCGTGGCTGGACAACGCCTCGGTGAGAACGACGTAGCTGCCGGCATCGAACCGGGCCAGCAGCTTGGAGCCCTGGTGCTGCAGATAGCTCTGCACCGCGTAGCGGCCACCGTCGAGCGGCACCTCGTCGCCCTGGGCGCCGTTGCCGAACCGGGTGTCGAGATCGAGCTCGCCGCGGTAGGTCAGGTGCGCGAACCGGCGCGCGATCTGCAGGCCGGCATGGGGTGCCCGCCCGGTGTCGTAGTAGTCGCCGCCCTGCCAGTCCGGGTCGGCTTTGATGGCCTCGATCTGCGTGCTCTGGGTGCCGATCTGGTCGGCGGTCGCCCGCGCCCCGACGGCCAGCACCAGGGCGGTCCGCACGGAGTCGGGGTGGCCGACGAGCCACTCGAGCGCCCGGGCGCCGCCCATCGAACCGCCGATCACGGCGGCCACCTCGGTGATTCCGAGTGCCGCCAGCGCGGCGATGTCGGCGCGCACTTGATCCCGGACCGAGACCAGCGGGAATCTCGAACCGTACGGTCGGCCGTCGCGGGCCAGCGAACTCGGGCCCGTCGAACCCCGACAGCCGCCCAGCACGTTGGTGGCGATCGCACACCATTTGGTGGTGTCGATCGCAGCGCCCGGCCCGGCAACGCCGTCCCACCAGCCCGGGGTCGGATGACCGGGGCCTTCCGGTCCGGTGACGTGGGAGTCGCCGGTCAGTGCATGCAGCACCATGACGACGTTGTCGCGGTTGGGTGACAACTCGCCCCAGCGCTGGACGGCGATGCTCACGTCCTCGAGCACGGCGCCGCTCTCCAGGGTCAGCGGGCCGATGTCGACGATGGTGGTCTCACCCTCGGCGGGCAAAGTCACGGCATTCTTGGGTAGGCGCTCATCTACGCGCTCATCAGAGAGAGTCATGTCAGGCTCACTCAAAACGCCGCCACGGCCTGTGCATCTGACCGCGCGCCCACCTTGTTCGCGGCGGCGAACCCGCGCTCGAGGTCGGCGAGGATGTCGTCGATGCCCTCGATGCCGACCGCCAGCCGGACCAGACCCGGTGTGACACCGGTGGCCAACTGCTCCTCGGCGGACAGCTGCTGATGGGTCGTGGACGCGGGGTGGATCACCAGTGAGCGCACGTCACCGATGTTGGCGACGTGACTGTGCAGGGTCAGGGCGTCGACGAACGCCTTGCCCGCCGGAACTCCGCCGGCCAGTTCGAACGCCAGCACAGCACCAGTTCCCTTGGGCGCCAACTTCTTTGCGAGCGCGTGCCACGGCGAGCTGGGCAGGCCGGCGTAGTTCACACTGGTCACCTCGTCGCGTGCCGCCAGGAATTCGGCCACTTTCTGCGCGTTCTCCACATGGCGCTCGATACGCAGGCTCAGCGTCTCCAGGCCCTGGGCCACCAGGAACGCGTTGAAGGGCGACGCGGCCGAGCCGAAGTCGCGCAGCAGCTGCACCCGGGCCTTGAGCGCGTATGCCGGTGCACCGAGATCGGCGAACACCACGCCGTGATAGCTCGGATCCGGGGTGGTGAACCCGGGATGGCGGCCCTGAGTCCAGTCGAATTTCCCGCCGTCGACGATCACGCCGGCGATCGCCGAGCCGTGGCCGCCGAGGTACTTCGTCGCCGAATGCACCACGATGTCGGCGCCCTGGGCGATCGGCTGGATCAGGTACGGGGTGGCGATGGTGTTGTCGACGATCAGCGGCACACCGTTTTCGTGGGCGACCGCTGACACACCGGGGGTGTCGAGGATGTCGATCTGCGGGTTGGAGATCGTCTCGGCGAAGAACGCCTTGGTGTTCGGCTGCACCGCCTTGCGCCACGAATCCAGATCGTCGGGATCCTCGACGAAGGTGGTCTCGATGCCCAGCTTCGGCAGGGTGTAGTGCAGCAGGTTGTAGGTCCCGCCGTACAGCCGGGGGCTGGACACGATGTGATCGCCGGCCGCGGCCAGGTTGAGGATGGCGAACGTCTCGGCGGCCTGCCCCGAAGACAGGAACAGTGCCGCCACCCCGCCCTCGAGGGCGGCGATGCGCTGCTCGACGACGTCGGTGGTCGGGTTCATGATCCGGGTGTAGATGTTGCCGGGCTCGGCCAGGCTGAACAGGGCCGCGGCGTGGTCGGTGCTGTTGAAGGTGTATGACGTGGTCTGGTAGATCGGCAGTGCGCGGGCGTTGGTCGCCGTGTCAGGGGACTGGCCGGAATGGATCTGCTTGGTCTCGAACGACCATGACGCGGTCGGGTCGTCGGGTTGGGTGCTCATCTGATTTCTCTCCTCGGAATAAGACGGTGTGGGGTGCTGGCATCGCCCCGCGCCCGTCGTGGACACGACGAGAGTCGGGGGTGCGTGGGTTCAGCAGCGATGACACATAACGGGCCGCATCAGGTTTCCCTGTCTACTCTTGGGGCCCGGTTTCGTTCGGACCCGCGCTTGCCGTGTAGCCGGTTCGGCTACTCAACCTGGTCATCACCCGGGGCACCCCACCGCGGTTGGAGGGTTGCCGGCCAGCAAGCCGGGGCTTGTCGCTGGCGCTCATGACCGACGCCCAGAATATCGCACGGGGCTCGGTGTGTGCCAGCGGCTTACGGTGCGATTCTGGGATCGACACTGCTTCCTGGGCGGGAATAGGGGCGGAACCCCGCCGAGGATGCAGTGTCGACGGCGCCGGCAGCGTCAGCCGGCGGTGTGCGGGCCGAACTCGGCCGCCACGGCAGACACCACATCGGCGGGGAAGCCGCCGCGCCGGGCGTGTTCCCGGATGGTCTCCTCGTCGTCGGCCTCGTGGATGCAGTAGACCTTGTCGCCCGCCACGTAGCTGGTGATCCAGCGGTACGGCACGCCCAGCGACGCAACGGTCGAATTGGACTTGCCCGAGATCTCCGCCAGCTGCGCCTCGGTGAGTTCGCTCGCGCCGGGGATCACCCGTTCGATGAGAAATCTGGTCATTGCAATGCTCCTGTCTTGTCGGATGGTGCGCCCGGGGATCTCTGGAGTCCGGGCATCTCTCACTTTCGCGGGCAACGGCGTCCCGGGCATCGGCGAAACCTCCCTATCTTGTGCTGGACACGACACCCAGGCTCGACTGTTTGCGCTGTTCAGACGCTTGGCTGGCGGCTACGCTCTGCCCATGGCGCTGTTGGAGCGCGAAGCCGAATTCGCGGCGCTGTCCACCCGGGCCGCGCAGGCCGTCGCCGGGCAGGGCGGCCTTGTTCTGGTGCTCGGGGAGGCTGGTGCGGGCAAGACGTCGTTCGTCGAGGCCTTCCTGGCGGATCGGCCCGGTGAGGTCCGGGTGTTGTGGGGCACCTGCGATCCGCTGACCACACCACGGCCACTCGGACCGATCTACGACCTGTCGCGGGGACTCGGCGAGCACACCCGGGCGGTGCTCGACGACGCCGAACACCCCTACGAGATGTTCGACGCGGTGTTCGCCGACCTGCAGTCGGCTCCCTCGACCCTGGTGGTCGACGACCTGCACTGGGCTGACCAGGGCACGGTAGACCTGTTGCGCTTCGTGCTGCGACGGGTGCGGCGCAGTCCGTCGCTGGTGATCCTGACCGCCCGCCACGACGAGATCGGCGTCGACGGTCCCGTCCGGCAGCTGCTCGGTGACATTGCCCGCAGTCCGGTGGCCACGTCGATCACACTGCCGCCGCTGACTCTGTGGGCGGTGACCACTCTGGTGGGCGAACGGGCCATCGACCCGGGCTGGCTGCATCGCCTCACCGGCGGTAACGCCTTCTTCGTCGCCGAGATGCTCGATCACCCGGGCGACGCGTTGCCCACCACGGTGCGCAACGCGGTCCTCGCGCGCACTGCCGGCCTCGACGAGGACGCGTGGGACCTCCTCAATCTGCTCGCCTGCGCCCCCGAGGCGATTCCGGATTTCCTGCTCGCCGATCTGGGCATCACCGTGCCGCCGTTGCGGAAGCTGCATGAGGCCAACCTGATCACCCGCAGTTCGCGCGGTGTGGCCTTCCGGCACGATCTGTGCCGCATCGCGATCGAGGCCGTCATCCCGCCCGGTGCCGGGCCGCAGTTGCACCGCCGCATGATCGGCGCCTATGACGCGGTGGGCCGAACGGACCCGGCGGTGATCACTCATCACGCCATCGGTGCCCGGGATCCGGACCGAATCCGGTTGGCCGCCATCGATGCCGGGACCGCAGCCGCCCGCGCCGGCGCACACCGGCAGGCCGCCGACTTCTATCGCATCGCGATGGAGTCCGGCGCCGTCCTGTCGGCGGCCGACGAAGCGAGCCTGCTCGAGTTGGTGGCTGAACAGTGTTATCTGATCGACCAACTGGACGACGCGATCGACGCCTGCCGGCGTGCGCTGCTCCTGCGCCAGCAAGCGGGTGTGGTCGCCGACCTCAGCGCGAACCACCGTGCCATGGCGGTCTACGAGTGGTACAACGCCAATCGGGACGCCGCGGATCATCATGTGGCACAGGCGGTATCGGTGTTCGGCAGTGCTGCCCAGGTCGAGGGCGCGTCGGAACTGGCCGCTCTCGGCCACGGGTTCGCGATGCAGGCGTTCCTGGCATTACAGGCCAGTGACCTGACCCGGGCGAGGTCGTTGGTGCGCCGGGCCGTGGAGATCGCGGCCGCCGCCGCGGAACCCGCACTGACGGTGCGCGTCGGCATCATCAGCGGGACCTGCTCGGTGATGTCCGGTGAAAGCACGGGGCGGGAAGCGATTTTGGCGATCATGCGGTCGGCGCCCGAGCATCTCGACGAGATCTACTCGAGCGGGTACAGCAACCTGACGTATCTGGATGTCGAGCAACGGCGGCTGGCGCAGGCGGCCGACCTGCTCGACCTGAGCCTCCGGCTGACCGTGGAGCGGGATCTGCCGGTCTGCCGGGTATGGCAGCTCGGATCACGCGCGCGACTGCACATGTTGACGGGCAACTGGGATGACGCGGTCGCCGATGCGGGACAGGTGCTCGACGAGCGGGGTGCGCAGCTGGCGCGGCCCTGGCCGCTGCTGGTGCGGGGACTGGTGGCGTTGCGGCGGACCGCGGGTGGGGCCGACGACATCGGTGAGGCCTGGCGGTTGGCGCGGCGTTACGGCGAATCGCTGCGGACGTTTCCGGCGGCCGCGGCCATTGCCGAGCGGGCATGGCTGACCGGCACACCCGACGACCGGCTCGACGACTGCAGGCGGCTGCTCGGCGGTCCGGAACTGCCGGGGCTTCAGTGGGCGCGCGGTGAGCTGGCGATGTGGTTGCACCGGTGTGGCGTCGCCACCGAAGTCGGTGACGTTGCCGAGCCGTACCGGCGCTACCTCGACGGCGACGCGGCGGCGGCAGCGGAGGAGTTCGAGCGCCTCGGCGTGCAGTACGAGGCGGCCCTGGCGCTGATCGAGACCACGGCGACGGGCCCCGTTCGGCGCGGCCTGGACATGCTGGATCGGCTCGGCGCTGCGGCCGTGGCCGACAAGGCGCGCCTCGATCTGCGGGCCGCGGGAGTGACCGCGGTACCCGCACGCCGACGGACCTCAAGTCTGTCGAATCCGGTCGGACTGACGTCGCGCCAGATCGAGGTGCTGCACTTGATGGACGACGGACTGACCAACGCCGAACTGGCCGCGCGGCTCTACCTGTCGGCCAAGACGGTCGACCACCACGTGTCGGCGATCCTGGCGAAGCTGAACGTTCCCAACCGCAGAGAGGCGGTGCGCCGGGGACGGACGCTGGGGATCATCGCCGCAGAAGCTCCCTCGGCGACAACCTGAAGAAGGCGGTCGCTCAGGCCCGGCGCTCTTCGGTTTGCGGCGCAGTGTGCTCGTCGACGAACTCGGCGATCAGTTCGGTGATCCGGCCGGGCGCCTCCAGCATCGGGATGTGCCCGACGCCCTCGAGCCGGCTGACCCGTGAGGTCGGTGGCAGGTTCTGCGTGAAGTGCCGGCTGAACCGCGGATGCGGAACGACACGGTCACGTTCGCAGGTGACCAGGTGTACCGGTGCTTTCGAGTGCTCGAGTTCCTCGAGGCCCGGTGCGGTGAGCGACTTGATGAGCAGTTGAAGGTAGGCCGGGCAGTGGGTGGCGTCGGTGATCAGCGTGCGCAGGTCGGCGTCGTCGGGCCCGTTGGCGGGGCCGCTGACGGGCCACGTCGCGATGCGCCGGGCGAACGGCAGCCGCAGGATCCGCGTCCCGATCAGGCGTGCCGCGATCAGCACCGGGCCGCCCGCGATGAACTTGCCCACCACCTCGAACTTCACCGGCGAGTACCGGGTCCAGCCGCCCGCCGGCGCGATCGCGGTGACCGACCGGGCCCGGCCGCGACGCTCCAGCTCGAAGGACACCCAGCCGCCGAGCGAGTTGCCCACGATGTGTGCGGTCTGCCAGCCCAGTTCGTCGAGTTGGCGCTCGATCGTGTCGGCGAATACGTGCGTGTCCAGCAGGAACGTCCCGGCGGACGGGCCCCCGTAGTGACCGACCATCGTCGGGGCGAACACCTCGTAGCGGCCGGTGTCGGCGAGCTGCGGTGCGACCGTCGACCACACCTCCTGCGAGCACAGGAAGGGGTGCAGCAGCAAGATCGGCTCACCGGATCCGAGGTGGATGGGCTCGCGGCGAAAGGTCATAGCACCGACTGTACAGTACCCGGTACCGCCGGTACCGGGTTGAGAACCGCGGCGCGCGCGGACGATAGGGTCGTCCCTCGTGATCGTGACCACCATCAACGTCAACGGCATCCGCGCCGCGGTCAAAGAACGCTCGACCGACAACCTGGGCCTGCTGGCCTGGCTGAAGGAAACCCGGGCCGATGTGGTGTGCCTGCAGGAAACCCGGGCCGATGACGCACAGATCGCCGACGCCCTGACGCCGGCGATCGCCGACGGCTGGCATCTGGCTTCGGCCGCGCCGCACGTGAAGGGCCGCAACGGAGTTGCGGTGTTGTCGCGCACGCCGTTCGATGGGGTCCGGATCGGTTGCGGCGCAGACGAATTCGCGTCGCACGGCCGTTACCTGGAGGTGGACACCGCGGCGTGACGGTGGCCAGCCTGTACTTCCCGACCGGTGAGGCCGAGACCGACCGCCAGCTGGAGAAGGAACGCTTCATGGCCGCCGTCGCCGCGCGGATGGCCCAGCTGCTGGTCACGGCCGGCCGGGACGGGTCGGTGCTCTGCGGGGACTGGAACATCGCCCACACCGAGAACGACATCAAGAACTGGAAGCGGCAACATCAAGAAGGCCGGGTTCCTGCCGCAGGAGCGCCAGTGGCTCACCGACCTGCTCGGCACCGGCTGGGTCGACGTCGTCCGGCAGCTGCATCCCGAGGTGGCCGGGCCGTATGCGTGGTGGTCGTGGCGTGGCAAGGCCTTCGACAACGACGCCGGCTGGCGCATCGACTACCAGTTGGCCAGCCCGGGCCTGGCCGCCCGGGCGACGTCCGCCGTCACCGAGCGCCCCGCCGCCTACGCGCTGCGCTGGTCCGATCACGCGCCGGTGACCGTCGAATACGCGTGAACCCGCATGAAAAGATGAACCGCATCATGAGCAACGCACAGAAGCGGGTCGTGTTCTCCGGCGCGCAGCCCACCTCGGACTCCCTGCACCTCGGCAACGCGCTGGGCGCGATCAAGCAATGGGCCGGGATGCAGGACGACTCGACGCCTTCTTCTGTGTCGTCGACCTCCATGCCATCACCATTCCGGCCGACCTCGACCCGGCCGTGCTGCGGCGCCGCACGATGGTGGCCGCCGCGCAGTACCTGGCGCTGGGCATCGACCCCGCGCGCAGCACGATCTTCGTGCAGAGCCATGTGCCCGCCCACGCCCAATTGGCCTGGGTGCTGGGCTGTATCACCGGTTTCGGGCAGGCGTCCGGATGACGCAGTTCAAGGACAAGTCGGCCAAGCAGGGCGCCGACGCGACTACTGTCGGGCTGTTCACCTATCCGGTGCTGATGGCCGCCGACATCCTGCTCTACGACACCGACCTGGTACCCGTCGGCGAGGATCAGCGTCAGCACCTCGAGCTTGCCCGCGACGTCGCGCAGCGGTTCAACGCCCGGTTCCCGGACACGTTCGTCATCCCCGAGCCGATGATCCCGAAGGCGACCGCCAAGATCTACGACCTGCAGGATCCGACCGCGAAGATGAGCAAGTCGGCGGCCACCGATGCCGGCCTGATCAGTCTGCTCGACGACCCGGCCAAGACGGCCAAGAAGATCCGCTCGGCGGTCACCGACAGTGACCGCGAGATCCGGTTCGACCCCGAAGCCAAGCCGGGCGTATCCAACCTGCTCACCATTCAGTCGGCCGTCCGGGCACCGACATCGACAAACTGGTCGAGGGTTACGCCGGGCGGGGCTACGGCGATCTGAAGAAGGAGACCGCCGAGGCCGTCACGGAATTCGTCACGCCGATCAAGACGCGGGTCGACGAATTGCTCGCCGACCCCGCCGAACTCGAGGGCATGCTGGCCGCCGGAGCCCGGCGGGCCCGCGACGTGTCTGCGAAGACGGTGAAGCGGGTATACGACAGGTTAGGGTTCTTACCGCAACCAAATTAAGCGCATCGGGAGGCTGGATGACACAGCCGGCCGGCTCCTCGAGCGACTCCGGTGAGCCGGGATTTCTGGACCGCCTGCGGGCGCGGATGCCGTGGTTGGACCACGTGGTGCGGGCCCAGCAGCGCTACAACGACAGCAAGGGCGACTACTACGCCGCCGGGATCACCTACTTCACCATCTTCGCGATGTTCCCGTTGCTGATGGTCGGCTTCGCCGCCGGTGGCTTCGTCCTGGCCGGCCGCCCGGATCTTCTCCACGAGATCGAGAACCGGATCAGGGAGGCGATCAGCGGCGACCTCGGCCAGCAGATCATCGAGTTGATGGATTCGGCGATCTCGTCGCGCACCTCGGTCGGCATCATCGGTCTGGTCATCGCCGCCTGGGCCGGGCTGGGGTGGATGGCGAACCTGCGCGAGGCGCTCAGCCCGATGTGGGGCACGTACCGCGGCAAGCCGCAGGGATTCCTCAAGACCAAACTGTCCGACCTGGTGGCACTGATGTCGGCGTTCCTCGCGATCATCGTCACCATCGCGCTGACCGCACTGGGCAACACCTCGGTGATGGAAAGCGTGTTGCACTGGATCGGGATTCGCAACACATCCAGGCAATTGGTGGTGTATGTCCTGCCTGGCTTCATTACGTATTGCTCTGCCCGGTCAGCGCGACGAGCGGCGCCCGGTCGAGGTAGGCGTCGCCGATCGCCGTGACGAGGTTCATGGCCCCGGGCCCCAGCGTGCCCAGGCACACGCCCGCCCGGCCCGTCAGGCGCCCGTACATGTCCGCCATGTAGGCCCCGCCCTGCTCGTGGCGGACGGTCACGAAGGACACGGAGGAGTTCGCCAGCGACTGGTTGAGGTCCAGCGTCTCCTCGCCCGGGATGCCGAAGACGTACTTGACGCCCTCCGCCTCCAGGCACTCCACGAAGACGTCCGATGCCCGTCGTGCCGCCAAGTCCATCCCCTAGTCTGAGCGGAGCTCTCGCCCCATGACCACGCCGTTCCCGAACCTAGCACCGCAACTCCGCGGTCCCCGCGGCGTTCCGCGGGGTGGATGCGCCCACTCCGCAGCATCGCCGCCGGCGCCGCGCTCGGCGCCGTCGCCCTGGTCCCGTCCTCCGCCGGCGCGGCCACCACGCTCACCATCCGGGGCGCCGGCTTCGGCCACGGCATCGGGATGAGCCAGTACGGCGCTATGGGATACGCCCAGCACGGCGGGGCTACGCGAAGATCCTGCGCCACTACTACAAGGGCACCAAGCCCGGCAGGCGCCGGCCGTCCGGTCCGCGTGGTCCTGCGCCAGGCCAGCGACCCCTACGTCCGTTCAGCGGCGCGACCACCGGCCCGGCGGCATGCGCTCTCGCCCGGCACGACCTACGTCGTCCGCCGCTCCGGCGGGCGGCCTGGCGCTCCACGGCGCCGGCGGCAAGCGCGTGGGCACCACCGCGCCCCGCTGACCGCAGCGGCGACGGCAAGCCGGTCCGCCTGCTCGGTCCGGCGATCCAGGGCGTGACCAGCGGCCGCTACCGCGGCAGCCTGGAGCGCACCCCGGAAGCCGTGGCGGCGTCACGGCCGTCAACGCGGTCGGCGATCGACGATTACGTCCAGGGCGTCGTCTCCGCGCGAGGGCCCGTCGTCGTGGCCGGCCGGGCGCTGCAAGCGTCCAGGCCGTCACCGCGCGCACCTACGCGCTGACGACGGCAAGACCGAGGGCCGCATCTTCGACCAGTACCCCGACACCCGCTCGCAGATGTACGGCGGCGCCACCGCCGAGACGGCGCGACCAACGCCGCTGTCGCGGCGCACCGCGCGGCCAGATCGTCACCTACAGCGGGCAGGCCCGCGACGACCTACTACTTCTCGACCTCCGGCGGGCGCACCGAGAACGTCGAGAACAGCTGGCCGGGAGCGGCGCCAAGCCGTGGCTGAAGAGCGTCGAGGACCCCTACGACTCGATCTCGCCCCAGCACCGCTGGGACCGTCCGCTTCACCAACGCCGGCGCAGTCGCGGCTGCCCTGGTCTGGCTCGCCGGGCAAGCTCAAGCGGTCGAGGTGACTGCAGCGCGGCGTCTCGCCGCGCGTCGTGCGGGCCGCGTCGTACGGGAGTCGACGGCAGACGGTCGTGACGGGCCGACCCTGGCCGGATCTTCGGCCTCGACGACACCTGGGCCTACTTCACGACGGTCCGCACGGGCGTGCGCAAGCCCAAGAAGGCGCCCAAGCCGACGAGCAGCGCGCCGGCCGGCGGGGGCAGCGGCGGCGTGATCGTCGACCCCGGCTCGCCCGCCACGGGCGGCACGGCGCCCGACGGGGCGCGCGCCGCCGCCGTCCGCCTGCGCGGCGCCGCCGTGCTCGAGGGGGCGGTCGAGCCCGGCCGCCGGGGCGCCTGGGTGCGACTCCAGCGCCTCCAGGGCACGCGCTGGGTGACCGCCGCCGACGTGCGCCTCGGCCGTGGCGGGAGCTACGCGGTCACCGCGCTGCAGCCCGGCACGTACCGGCTCCTGGCGGGCCGGGCCACCGGGCCGTCCGTCCGCGTCGGCTGACCGCGCGCGGCTAGCGTCGCACGAGGCGCGCGACGAGCCGGTCGAGCTCGTCCTGCGGGTCGCCGCGGCAGAGCCCGGTGTGCACCGCCGACGGCTGCACCGACGTGCTCGCGGGCGCGACAGCCAGCGGAAGCGCTCGGACTGGGGCAGCCGGGCCATCGGGCCGGCCCGGCGGCGTCGCCGGCCGCGACCGCCGCGATGCCGTCGAGGTGGCGGCGCAGCGCCTCGACGTCGACGTCGGGCGACAGGGCCGCGAGCCGGCGCCGCGTCGAGCGCGACCCGCGCGGCCAGGAACGAGCCGGCGGGGCAGAAGAGCACCACGCCGGCGTTCATGCACTCGCCCGCGATCGAGCGGGGCACCACGCGCAGATCGCGTACTGGAACGGCTCGTCTGCGCGGCGCGCGGGCCTCCTCGGCCTCGGCGCGAACGCCCGCGGCGCCTCGAGGCGCGCCGCCAGAGGTAGTCGAGCGTACGCCGCGCGGCGCTCGGCGGCGCGCGTCGCGCCCGAGCCAGTCGTCGGGCACGAGCGTCCACGACGGCGTCGCGCGTCGCGCGGTCCAGGCGGCGGCGCCAGGCGTCTCGTCGGCCTCGGCGATCGAGCCCGGCGAAGGGCAGCAGCACGTGGTCGGCGATCGACCGGGAAGGGCGGCCGGGCGTGCGCGCGCGCCGCCAGTCGCGTGGTGCCGGTAGAGCGCGGCGCCGTGGTCGATCAGCCACAGCGCGCCCGTGCCAGACCAGCAGGTTGGGGTTGCGCGGGGTGCGGTCGACGTTGGTCAGCAGCGCGTCGAGCCAGACGACGCGGCCGCCAGCTCGGCGGATCCAGCGCCGGGCCCGCGGCGGGGTCGAAGGCGAGCGAGCCGGGCAGGAAGTCGAGGCCGAGGTTGAGGCCCGCGCTGGCCCGCAGCAGGTCCTGGATCTCCGGGTCGGGCTCGGCGCGCCGCGAGCGCGGGGTCGAGCGTCGACGAGCACGATCTCGGGCACCGGCAGCCCGAGCGCGCGGCCGAGCTCGCCGCCGACGAGCTCGGCGACCAGCGCCTTCGGCCCCTGCCCGGCGCCGCGGAACTTCAGGACGTAGAGCCCGTCGTCGTCGGCCTCGACGAGCGCCGGGCAGCGAGCCGCCCTCGCGCAGCGGGCGTGACGTAGCGCGTGGCGCGGACCGCTCGCAGCACGGGCCGCAGGCTAGCTGCGTGGGCGGCGCCGACCCGGGCAGCCCCGGGCCATGATCGAGGTCTGGCAGGCCGAGTGGTGTCCCTCCTCCGCGCAGGTGCGCGGGCTGCTGACCGAGCGCGGCGTGGACTTCGTCGCCCGCCAGGTCGAGCCCGAGCCGCCGCGCGAGGGCCTGCGGGCACGCGTCGGCACCGACACGATCCCCGTCGTCCGGCTCGACGACGGGGAGGTGCTGGCCGGTGACACCGACGCGATCCTGGCCGCGCTCGACGAGCGCTTCCCGGCCATCACGGCGACCGCCGGGCACGAGGCGCAGGCCGCCCGGCACTGACCGGGGGCGGGCGCGGAGCGGTTCAGCCGCCGGTGTAGAAGCGGGCCAGCGACTCGGCGACGCAGACCGGCTTGTCGCCGCCCTCGCGCTCGAACGTCTGGGTGACCGTGAACTGGACGCCGCCCGGGACGTCGTCGACCGCGCCAGCGTCGCGCGCATGCGCACCTGCGAGCCGACCGGCAGCGGCGCCGGGAAGCGGACCTTGCCGTAGCCGTAGTTCAGCGCCGAAGGCGAAGCCCTCGATCGCGAACATCTCGTAGGAGAACTTCGGGCCGAGCGAGAGCGTGTACAGGCCGTGGGCGATCGTCCCGCCGAACGGCGTGTCCTTCGCCCGCTCCGGATCGACGTGGATCCACTGGTGGTCGCCGGTGACGTCGGCGAAGGCGTCGATCGCCTCCTGCGTGACCTCGTGCCAGTCGCTGACGCCGAGCTCCTCGCCGACGCTTGGCCTTGAGCTCGTCGATGCCGTTGATGGTGAGCATGGCGCGCCTATGCGCGGCGCTATCAGCGCGCGCGCGGCCGAGCTAGCTCGGCGCTCGGCGCTCGCCGAGCGGCGTCGACGGCGGCTCGCCGGCGATGTACTCGAGCGCGAGCGTGCCCCAGTCGGCGCCGGCGCGCAGCTCGCCCAGGACGCTGAACAGCAGGCCCTCCATGCGGCGGATCAGCAGCGCCTGCGGCGGCAGCGTCTGGCTGCGCATCTAGTCGAAGTACTGCGACCGCGGCGAGCGAGCCGACCTCGATCGGCTCGCGCACGTACTCCGGGGTCGAGCCGGCGGAAGCCGGTCGTGAAGTACCACTCGCCGGCGGTCTGCAGCTGGTCGAGCACGCGCTCGCGGCTCGAAGTCGTCCGGGTCCGGGCAGGTAGCCGAGCTCGCCAGCCAGCGGTGGACCCGTCGGCGTCGCCCGTCGATGACCGCCCGCGCCAGCGCCCGCTCGCCCTCGAGGTAGTCGCGCGTCGACGTGGCGCATGAGGCCGAAGTCCAGGAAGCAGACGCGTCGTCGTCGGCGCAGCAGGTAGTTGCCCGGGTGCGGGTCGCCCGCGGCGATGCGCTCGCGCTCGAGCAGGCCGTAGAAGAAGCGGAAGGCGATCTCGGCGAAGCGGTCGCGCTCGGCCTCGGGCAGCTGCTTGACCTCGTCGAACCGCGCGCCGTCGACGAACTCGGTGACCAGCACGCGGCGCGTCGACAGCGTCGTGTCGACCGCGGGGATGCGGATGAACGGGTGGCCGCGGAAGGCGCGGCCGACGTGGCGCTGGTTCTGCGGCCTCGATCTCGTAGTCGAGCTCCTCGCCGATGCGCTCGCGCAGCTCGGCCAGCGATCGCCTTGGCGTCCAGGCCCGGCGCCAGGCGCTTGAGAGCGGGAACAGCATGTCCATGTTGCGCAGGTCGGTCTCGACCGCCTCGGCGACGCCCGGGTACTGGACCTTGACCGCGACGTCGCGCGCCGTCGTGCGTCGTGGCGCGGTAGACCTGCCCGATCGACGCGGCGGCGATCGGCTCCTCGTCGAACTCGGCGAAGTGGTCGTCGAGCTTCCCGCCGAGGTCCTGCTCGAGCGACCTTGCGCATGTCCTTGAAGGCGACCTGCGGCGCGTCGTCGCGCAGGGCCGGCGAGGCGCTCCTTGAACTCCTCGCGCTCGCCCTCGGGGATCGAGGTCGAAGTCGACGGTCGAGAGCACCTGGCCGAGCTTCATCGCCGCGCCCTTCATCTGCCCGAGCTGCTCGACGAGCTCGTCGGCGGCGCGCAGCGCCCACTCGCCGCGGGCCTCGTCGGCCTGCTCGTCGGAGCGCACGCTGTTCGCCGCGCGGTTGCCGAGCCCAGCGCGCGCCCTGCCCGGCGACGAGGCCGCCGAGCTTCGCGGTGCGACCGAGGCGGGAGGTGGGGATGCGCGGCACGGTCCAGAGGGTACGGCGGGGGCCGCCCCGCGGCCCACCGGCGCGCCGGGTCAGGTCCGCAGCGCCCTGAGGACGTCGCCGGTGTGCAGGGTCGGGACGCGCGAGCCCTCGAGCTGGACCGACGCGCCGGTCGCGTCGTCGACGAGCTCCAGGACGCGGACGTTCACGCGCTGGTGGACCCTGCTCGTCAGCCGCTCGCGCGGGATCCGGAAGAGGAGGCCGGTAGGCCGGCGGCCGTGGTCGCGCACCGAGTCGAAGCCGAGCACCGCCGACGGCGTGACGGCGACGACCATCCGTTCCGGCAGTCCCGAGGCGGCGTCGTTGACGTGCCCGCCCGCGGCGGCGCCGGCGACCACGCCGACGCTGCCGGCGAGCCCGCTCAGCGACCCGCCGACCCCCTCGCCGACGGCGCCGCCGGCGAACATGGCGCCCGTGTGCCCGCGGGGGAAGAAGATCCCGGCCGCCAGCACCTCCTCGGTGACGCCCTGCTCCGCCAGGACCTCGCCGACCCGCTGCACCAGCTCGTGCTCGTCCACGGTCGCTCCTCGGGGCGGTGACGCCGACGACCGTACCGTGCGCCGCAGCGCGCGGGGCGCCACGCGGCCGCGCGGCGCGCGCAGGCCGTACGGTGGGCGTCGCGATGACCGCCCCGCTGCTCGCCGTCGACGCCCCGTCGCTCCTCTACCGCGCGTTCTTCGCCCTGCCCGGGTCGATCCCGGCGCGGACGACCGCCCGGTCAACGCGCTGCTGGGAACGGCGAACCTCCTGCTGTGGGTCGTCGAGCGCCACGCTCCGCGCGCGGTGGTCCTCTCCACCGGCGCCGAGGCGGCCGCCTACCGCACGGCTGCTACGCGGCCTACCACGCCGACCGCCCGCCGATGCCCGACGAGCTGCGCGCGCAGTGGGAGGCCGCGCCGGGCTTCTTCGGCGCCTTCGGCTGGCCGACGCTGAACGCGCGGCGACCTCGAGGCCGACGACCTGCTCGGCGCGCTGGCGCAGCGGGAGGCCGCCGCGGGTGGACGGGCGCTGCTCTTCACGGGCGACCGCGACATGTTCCAGTGCGTCGAGGACGGGTCCGCGTGCTGTTCCCGCGCGGCGGCAAGGACGGCCCCGAGGACATCGGCCCCGACGAGGTGCGCGCGCGCTACGGCGTCGACCCCGCGCAGGTGCCGGACTTCATCGCGCTGCGCGGCGACCCGTCCGACGGGCTGCCCGGCGCGAAGGGCATCGGCGAGAAGACCGCGCGCGAGCTGCTGCGCGAGCACGGCGACCTCGAGGGCGCTGCTCGCGGCCGCCGCCACGGCGACCGCGGGCCTGCGCCCGAAGGTCGCCCAGACGCTGCGCGACCAGGCCGAGGAGCTGCGGACCTTCCGCGACATCGCGACCCTGCGCGACGTCGACGTCGAGCGCCCGCCCGACGCGCCGACGGACTTCGCGGCCGCGGCCGCGGCCGCTCGCGAGCACGGGCTCGGGCGGCTGTCGCAGCGGCTGGAGGGGCTGGCGCGCTGACCGGGGCGCGCGCCGCCGCTCAGCGCGGCGGAGGGGCGTCGCGCAGGCGCCGCAGCGCGGCGAACGTCGGCCCGAGCGCGTCGGCGAGGCCGGCGAAGGCCGGGCGCAGCTCCGCGTAGACCGCGGCCGCCGCCGGGTCGGGCTCGACGACCGCGTCGATCCGGACGAGCTCCGCCGCGCGCTCCAGGCCGTCCACGAGGCCGAGCGCCGACATCCCGAGCAGCGCCGCGCCGAAGGACGACCCCTCGTACCCGGCCGGGAACCCGATCGGCAGCCCGAGCGCGTCGGCCAGGAGCTGCCGCCACAGCGGGCTGCGCGCGAAGCCGCCCGTGGCCCGGACCTCCCGGACCTCGTGGCCCGCCTCGCGCATCGAGGCCAGGACGAGCGCGAGCTGGAGGCCCACGCCCTCGAGCGCCGCGCGGACGAGGTGCCCGCGCCGGTGGGTGTGGGTCAGCCCGACGTAGGCGCCGCGCGGCAGGACGCTCCAGTCCGGGGCGCGCTCGCTCAGCAGCGAGGGGAGCATGAGCAGCGCGTCGCTGCCCGGCGCGACCGCGGCGGCCTCGTCGAGGAGCCGTCGGACGGCGTCGTCCCCGAGCTCGGGCGCGAGCGCGTCGGCCAGCCACCGCAGCACCGAGCCGCCGTTGTTGACGGCCCCGCCCACCACCCAGACCCCGGGGACGAGGCCGAAGCAGAAGATCCGGCCCCGCGGATCGGTGACGGGGCGCTCGACGCAGAGCCGCAGGGCGCCGCTCGTCCCGATCGAGCAGGCCGCCACGCCCGGCCGGACCGCGCCCACGCCGAGGTTCGCCAGCGGGCCGTCGCCCGCCCCGGCGACGACGGGCAGCCCCGCCGGAAGCCCCGCGGCGCCTGCCGCCGCGGCGGTGAGCTCCAGACGCTCGGTCGTGGCCACGAGCTCGCCGAGCTGCCCCGGGGCCACGCCGGCCAGCCCGAGCGCCTCGGCGTCCCAGTCGCCCCGGCGCAGGTCGAGCAGTCCCGTCCCGGAGGCCACCGACAGGTCGACCGCGAAGCGCCCGGTGAGCCGCTGCAGGACGAGATCCTTGACCCCGCCCCAGCGATGGGCCCGCGCGGCGACGTCCGGGGCGTGGGCCGCGAACCAGCGGAGCTTGGCCAGCGGCGCCATGGGGTGCGGCGGCGTCCCGGTCCGGCCGTGCAGCTCCGGATGGTCGCGGCGCAGCTCCTCGGCCTCGCCGGCGGCGCGGACGTCGGCCCAGGTGAGCAGGCCGGTGAGCGGCCGGCCGTCGGCGCCGAGCCCGCACAGCCCGTGCATCGCGGTGCCGACCCCGACGCCCACGACCTCGGCGCCCGCGCTCCGCGCGGCGTCGGCGGCGTCGCGCAGCGCCGCGACCGCGCCGTCGACGACCTCGTACGGGTCGAGCTCGACCCGGCCCGGGCCGGGCTCGCGCAGCACGAGCGGACGGTCGCCGGCGCCGTGCTGCGCGTCCTGGTCGAAGGCGACCGCCTTGGCGCTCGTCGTCCCGACGTCCAGCCCGAGGACGACCGGGACGCTCACGTCATCCCGCGCTCGACGCCGCCCAGAGGTTGATGCCGCCGTCGACCGCGTGCCGGTCGATCTCGGCCAGCTCGTCGGCGGTGAAGTCGAGGCTGTCGAGCGGCGCCGACGTTGTCCTCGAGCTGCGCGACGCTGCTCGCGCCGATCAGCGCCGAGGTCACCCGCGGGTCGCGCAGCGCCCAGGCGAGCGCCAGCTGCGCCAGCGTCTGGCCCGCGCCGCGGCGCGATCTCGTTCAGCGCGCGGACGTGCGTCGAGGTTCTCCTCGGTGAGCAGGTCCGGCGCGAGCGACTGCCCTCGCGCGCGGCGCGCGAGCCCTCCGGGATGCCGTCGAGGTAGCTGGTCGGTCAGCATGCCCCTGCGCCAGCGGCGAGAAGGCGATGCAGCCGACGCCCTCGTCGCCGAGCACGTCGAGCAGGCCGTCCTCGATCCAGCGGTTGAGCATCGAGTAGGACGGCTGGTGGATCAGCAGCGGCGTGCCCAGCTCGCGCAGGATCGCGGCGGCCTCGCGCGGTGCGCTGCGGCGAGTAGGACGAGATGCCGGCGTAGCAGCGCCTTGCCCTGGCGCACCGCCGTGTCGAGCGCGCCCATCGTCTCCTCGAGCGGCGTGTCCGGGTCGAAGCGGTGGGAGTAGAAGATGTCGACGTAGTCGAGCGCCCATCCGCGCGCAGGCACTGGTCGAGGCTCGCGAGCAGGTACTTGCGCGAGCCGCCGGTCGCCGTACGGGCCCGGGCCACATGTCGTAGCCGGCCTTGGTCGAGATGACCAGCTCGTCGCGGTACGGGCGCGAGGTCCTGGCGCGAGGATGCGGCCGAAGTTCGTCCTCGGCCGAGCCGTAGGGCGGGCCGTAGTTGTTGGCCAGGTCGAAGTGGGTGACGCCGAGGTCGAAGGCGCGGCGCAGGATCGCGCGCTGCGTCTCGAGCGGCGCGGTCGTCGCCGAAGTTGTGCCACAGGCCGAGCGAGATCGCCGGGCAGCTGCAGCCCGCTGCGGCCGCAGCGGCGGTAGGGCATGCGCCGTCGTAGCGGTCGGCGGTCGGGCACGTACTGGTCGAGGATGTCCATGGACGGGACCTTGCCCGGCGGCCCTACGGCGTGAACCGGACGGTGATCACGTCGCCGTCGTGCATCACGTAGTCGCGGCCCTCGATGCGCAGCGTGCCGCGGTCGCGCGCGCCGGCGTAGCCGCCGGCGTCGACCAGCGTCGTCCCAGGTGATCACCTCGGCGCGGACGAAGCCCTTCTGGATGTCGGAGTGGATCTCGCCCGGCGGCGTGCCAGCGCGGTCAGGCCCGTCGCGCAGGTGCCAGGACTGGGCCGCCTTGCCCTCGCCCGCGGTGAAGAACGAGTTCAGGTCGCAGCAGCGCGAAGGCGCCGCGGACGACGCGGTCGAGGCCGGACTCGCCGACGCCGAGGTCGGCGCGCATCGCGGCGGCGTCCTCGTCGTCGAGCTCGGCCAGCTCGGCCTCGATGCGCGAGCGAGACCGCGACCGCGCCCGCGCCCTGCGCGGCGGCGTGCTCGGCGACCCGGCCGGGACCTCGTCGTCGCCCTCGTCGACGTTGGCGACGAACAGCACCGGCTTGGCCGGTCAGCGGCGCAGAGGTTGCGCAGCGCGTCGGGCGCGCCGTCGGGCGACCGGGACGGTGCGCGCCGGGCGGCCGGCCTGCAGCGCGGCGATCACCTCGCGCAGCCACGCCTCCTCGGCGATCGCCGCCTTGTCGCCGCCGCGCGCCTGCTGCGCGACGCGGTCGAGCGCGCCGCTCGGCCTGCTCGAGGTCGGCGTAGACCAGCTCGGTCTCGATCGTCTCGATGTCGCGCAGCGGGTCGACGCAGCCCTCGGGGTGGACGACGTTCGGCGTCGTCGTGGGCGCGCACGACGTGGACGATCGCGTCGGTCTCGCGGATGTTCGCGAGGAACTGGTTGCCGAGGCCCTCGCCCTTGTGCGCGCCCGCGACGAGGCCGGCGATGTCGTGGAAGTCGATCGTGTCCCAGACGATCTCCGAGGCGCCGACCGTCCGGCGACCGCGTCGAGGCGCTCGTCGCGGGACCGGCACGACCGCGACGTTCGGCTCGATCGTCGTGAACGGGTAGTTCGCCGCCTCGGCGCCCGCCTTGGTCAGCGCGTTGAACAGCGAGGACTTGCCCGCGTTGGGCATGCCCGACGATGCCGACCTTCATCGCGCCCGAGCTCCCCGATGGGCGTGCCGAGCAGGGCACCGGCGAGGATGTCGGTCGGGTAGTGGACGCCGAGATAGACGCCGCGAGGCGCCATCGCGGCCGGCCGCGGCGCACAGGGCGCGGGGCCCGGGCGCCAGGGCGGCCAAGGCCCGGGCGGCCGCGAAGGACGAGGTGGCGTGGGCCGGGGGAAGCTCAGCGCGGTCGGCGTGGCGATGAGCGGCCGGCAGGTCGTGAGGCCGGGGCGCGGCGGCGGCGCACGACGCCTTGATCGCGCTGTTGAGCGGGTAGCCGCGGCGACCCGGCCGTGGCCTTGAACCAGTCGGTGCGCCGCTCGGAGTCGGCCAGCCCGGCCGCGCAGCCGCTCACGAGCCACACGCCCGCATGCTCGCCCAGGCCGGAGAAGACGCGGACCGGCCCGAGTGCGGGCGGCCCGGCCGCCCCGCGCAGCAGGCGGTAGGCCCGCACGTCGGCCGCGGTGAGGCGACGGGCGACGGGCCCCCGCGCAGGAGCGCGAGCGCCCGGCGGGCGGCGGGCTCGGGCGGCCGCACGGGTCGCGGATGGCGGGCGAGGCGCACCGGTCCGCACTATATGGGCGGGGCTCCCGCCGTGCGGCTCGCCCGGCCGTGAGGCCGCCGGCCCCCGGCGACGCGGTCCGTCTCGCGCCCGACGCCGGGCCCCGCGTCCGCCGGCGAGGGGCCGAAGGCCGGGCCGCCGGGCCCGCGACCGCCGTGGTCGTGGCCGAAGCCCGGACGGCCGCCGGGGCCGAAGCGCGGGCCCGGACCGGCGGCGAGGGCGTCGCGCACCTTCTTGGCGTCGATCCCGAGCTGCTCGGCCAGCGCGTCGGCGAACGCGTCGCGGCGGGCCTGCCAGCGCTGCTGCTCGGTGCCGCGCAGCTTGGCGAGCGCCGCCTTGACCTTGGCCTGGTCGAGGCCGAGCCCCTGGGCCAGGCCGGCCGCCAGGTCGTCTGCCTTGGCGGTCCGGTCGTGGGGGCCGCGGGCCGGGTGGACCGACTGCAGCGCCTTGCGGACCTTGGCCGCGTCGAGGCCGAGCTTCTTGGCCAGCGCGGTCGCGAGGCCGTCCGGTCCGCGAGGGCCGCGGCGCGGGCCGCCCGCCGGAGGGCCGCCGGCGGGCGGGGCGCCACGCGGCGCGCCCTGGGGCCGCAGCCCGTCGAACGCGCTCTGCAGCTTCGCGACGTCGACCCCGAGCGCCTTGGCCAGGGCCGAGAGCCCGCCCGCTCGTGCGCGTCGTGGAGCTTCTGCAGCGCGGCGCGCAGCCGCGCGGGCGTCACGCCGAGCGCGTCGGCGAGCGCCTGGTCGTCCGCGGCGTGGTCGCGCCCGGGGCCGCCGGCGCCGCGGCGGGGCCCTGCGCCCGCAGCGCGTCGAGCGCCTTGCGCAGCGCGTCCTGGCTGACGCCGAGGCGCCGGGCGAGGTCCTGGCCGGGGCCGGGCCGGGCGGCCGTGGGCTGCGCGGCGATGGCGCTGCCGGCGCCCGCCGTGGTCGTGCTCGCGGCGTCGGCGCTAGCGCGACCCGTCGCGGACCTGGGTGCCGAGCGCGCAGGCCGGAGATCGCGGCGACCGCACCGGTGATCGCGACGGCCGTGGTCGTCTTGCGGGACATGCGGTGACCCTCCCAGCCCACCC